>NZ_QRKI01000001.1:0-619699 GCF_003471885.1 Bacteroides sp. AM16-24 | reverse complement strand
AAAAGATAACGCTTGATATTCCGCCAATAAAAAAAGGCTCAATTCGGATACCAAGCGGATCACATAAAAAGGAACTTTGAAAGTTCCTTTTTTTATTCAAAGCAGGCTAAATCATCTGGTTGTTAGCCCCTTACAAATTAAAACACAAAGAAGACTTTAACTAAATAACTATATCTAAACTGTTTCGTCATGAAGAGAAAATTACTATTGCTGATCCTTTTAACTCTATCTTTATCTGCCGTTCAGGCTCAAACCAAACTCAAATGGAACGCTTTATATTGGGCCATGGGTGTAGTGAACATGTCGGCAGAAACCAAACTTGCAGATAAGTGGACATTCAATGGAGATGCCGTATACTCACCCTGGAAAAGCATCGAGGGCAACCCTATGAGATTCGGCCAATTAATTGTAGAAGGCAGATATTACCCTAAAGGAGCATTCAACGGACTCTATGTAGGAGGATATGGCAGTTATCACAGACTGTTTAAATTCACAAAATGGAATTATATCAATCATGATAAATATCAAAAAGGCAATGGCATGTCTTTCGGAGCAACTTTAGGCTATCAAATTAAAATTAACGACCGTTGGGCAGTAGACCTCTTCGCAAGCTATGGATGGCAGCATTCCCGATATAAAGGTTATATAAAATCTACCGGAGAAATGTATGTGGGCAAAAACGCCAGCGCCGAATGGTTACCCTACAAATTAGGTGCATCTTTTGTTTACCGACTGGTAAAATAATTCTAAATATCATTAAATGAGCACGTACCTGATTATCTTTATCAGTACATTTGATTGTTACTCATATATATAATCCATAAAATATAAGTATGTATGAAAGCAATCCGAATTATTTTTTCCTTATTGCTGATTATGGCAATCAGTATACCGACTCTTTCTGCACAAACTAAGAAAGAAAAGAAAGAGCTAAAGAAACAAGCGGTTGAAAAACTCATCACATCCGGGAAATATAGAATAGATGTGAACCGGGCACTTCCTGCAAGGGGACGGTCCGTGATGCTGACTTCTCCATATTCTGTAGAAATCAGGAACGATTCCATCATATCCCATCTACCTTATTACGGAAGGGCCTATTCAATTCCTTATGGTGGCGGAGAAGGGCTTAACTTCAAAGCTCCACTTACCGACTATAAACAGGATTGGGATAAGAAAGGAACAGCAAAAATCAAATTCACCGCACGGAGCACGGAAGATAAATTCGATTTTGATATCGATATTTTTAGCAACGGCTCCTCTACCATATTCGTAAACATGCAAAACCGCCAGTCCATCAACTTTCAGGGAGAAGTAGATATGACGGAAAAAGAAATGGAAAAATAAGGTATATAACCTGCCAATGATTACCTTTGTGCAATGACATCCTAAATTTATGTACAAAGAATACCCACCATGCAGTCTGCTCTCCCCCTATATTGACAAATATTGGGAATTTAAAGGCAATCCTGAATATGGAATGCGCATCAACATACTTCCCGACGGATGCACGGATTTTATCTTCACCCTTGGAGAGGCTACACAGACGGTAGATGGCAGGCTAACCATGAAACCTTACCGTTCCTACTTCATTGGACCGATGAATAGTTACTCGGAACTGGTAGCTTATGCGGAAACCATTCATATGCTGGGAGTCCGTTTTCTACCTTCCGGATTATCACGTTTCATACAATTACCCCTGCATGAACTTACCAATCAAAGAATCTGTGCTGATGAAGTAACTAACTTCTTCGATGCCTCATTTGCAGAAAGACTATGTGAAGAGGATAACTTTGGAGACAGAATAAAGATAATAGAAGAATTATTCATCAAGTCTTTATACAAATATGATCTACAGACGGACCCACAGATTGCGTTTGCCATAGAACAAATAAACCGTCATCAGGGAAAACTCCCGGTACAATCATTAGTGGAAGATATTTGTCTCTGCCAACGACAATTCGAACGTAAATTCAAAATGAATACAGGATACACTCCCAAAATATACAGCAGAATTATGCAATTCAAGAATGCGGTAGATTTATTGAGGAGTGCTACCTGCGATAACCTGTTATCTACTGCTGTTCATGCAGGATACTATGATGTCCCCCATCTTTCAAGAGAAATAAAAAGAATGTCAGGTAATACCCCCTACTCTTTTCTGGCCCTTCCTTCGCCGGAAGAAGAAGTCACGCTGACTTACGTAGAAGCGTAAATGTCGTTTTTATACAATGAAGGAATATCTCCGGCTACTTATATTTGCACCATTCAATTAACAAAACAGATTAAAAAGATGGAAACACTTGAAAAGAAAGCCGCAGAAATGCTTCAAAAGAGCGAAGTAGTAGTTCTTACCTCTATTAACCAAGAGGGATATCCCCGCCCTGTACCAATGAGTATGGTTAAAGCCGAAGGTATTTCAACCGTTTGGATGTCAACCGGAAACGACTCATGGAAAACAGTTGATTTTCGAAAGAATCCGAAAGGTGGTTTATGTTTCTATGCCCAGGGAGACAGCGTTTGCATGACCGGTGATGTAGAAGTTATCACAGATGCAGATGCCAAACAAGAACTTTGGCAAGACTGGTTCATCAACCATTTTCCCGGTGGCCCGACTGACCCCAACTATGTTATACTAAAGTTTGAGGCTAACCATGCTACTTACTGGATAGAGGGAAAGTTCGTCCACAGAAAAGTTTAATGAGTATTAAGTTACGTTCAATAAAAAGATAATCCACCGAAAGTTAACCTAATAAAGAATATAAATTCATATATTTGCGTTTACTATAAAACAAACTCATATATGAAGATCAAAACTTTATTATTCCTGTTTATCTGTCTCTCTTTAAGTGCCTGCAAGGATGATGACGATCCAAGTGGTAACAGTGATCGTCCTGAGACGCAGGCATGGATAGAAGATACCATGCGCGAACATTATTATTGGTACAATGAAATACCGGCAGCCGGCAAGCTGAATTATGCGAATGATCCGGAAACTTTCTTTTATTCATTATTGTCTGATAAAGACGGGAAAGTTCGTGGAAGCAAACATCAATATTTCTCCTACATCAAAGAACTCACAGGAGAAAATACACGTAGCACGATAAATGAAGAGTATTCATACGGTTTTGAATTTACGGGTATTTATGCTGATAAAACACATCAGGATATACTTGCGCTCGTACTATATGTAGTGAAAGGTTCTCCGGCCGATGATGCCGGATTGCAACGAGGCGACTGGATTACAGAAATCAATGATGCTCCAGTTACAGATGCTAATTTTGCATCATTATCCGGAGGTGAGGCCTGTTCATTAACAATAGCCAAATGGGACCCGGCAACAAAGAAGTTTGTGATTCAGAATGAAAAAATAAATTTAGCATCAGCCCGGAAAGTTGAAGATGATCCGGTGTATACATGGAACGTCATCGAAAGTCCTGTTAAAAATAAAAAAGTAGGTTATCTGCTTTACAACCATTTCACTGCAGGGAAAAGCGATGATGACACGTCTTACGACGACCATTTAAAATCTCTTTCAGGCTCTGACTTCAACGGAGTGGATGAATTTGTCTTGGATTTACGATACAACAATGGTGGAGCATTATCTTCCGGTATCTTATTATGTACTATTCTCCAACCGGAAAATCAAGTTGGCAGTAAATTAGGTTACCTACAATACAATGATAAACAAAAAAATAAAAAGGTACAATTTAACACCAACCAGAGTTTGCTCGGATCAAACGGGAAAAACCTGAACCTGAAGACACTGTATGTATTAGTAAGTAGCTCCAGTGCATCCGCTTCGGAAATGGTGATCAACTCATTGAAACCTTTTATGAATGTTGTGGTAATTGGAGAAACGACTGTAGGTAAAAACGTCGGTTCACTGGAATATACAAGCAACGACAAGAAGTGGGAAATACACCCTATTGTTTGTCAAATATACAATTCAGTAGACTTTACTGATTATGCTGATGGAATAGCGCCGGATGTACAACTTGACGAAGCATTCACATACGTTGATGCTCAAACAGTATCTCCCATTGAAATGTTTCCTTTAGGAGATCCGAATGAACACTTATTTAAAGCTGCCATAGACCTGATTGACGGGAAAGCCACCCTTACCCGTAGTATAGAAGTACCAGGCACAGCTACTTATAAAAAGGTTCCTGGTAACTCAATAGACAGAAAAGCAACCGGCAGTGTGATTATTAACAAATAATCCGTAAATTTGCAGTCCGAAATTTACAGACTGTAAATCATGCAAGGAACAAAGAATCTGACTAAAGGGTCTATCAATCGCCAGTTATTTAATCTGGCGATACCTATTATGGCCACTTCCTTTATCCAGATGGCATACAGCCTGACGGACATGGCATGGGTAGGTCGTTTAGGCAGTGAAGCAGTTGCTGCTGTCGGTGCGGTAGGTATACTCACCTGGATGTCTGGTTCCATAGCCTTGCTGAATAAAGTAGGTTCTGAAGTCAGCGTAGGGCAATCTATCGGGGCTCGTAGCGAACAAGATGCACGGCAGTTCGCTTCACATAATATCAGTATTGCCCTGCTCATTTCTGTATGCTGGGCTGCTCTTTTATTTTTGTTTGCCAATCCTGTCCTGCATATATTCGAACTGAAAGAGCATATCACAGAAAATGCCGTAACTTACCTGCGCATTGTCTCAACAGGATTACCTTTCGTATTTTTATCGGCCGCCTTCACAGGAATATACAATGCAGCAGGACGAAGCAAGACACCTTTTTACATCAGTGGTACCGGGTTGATAATGAATATCATACTCGACCCGCTATTTATCTTCGGTTTTGGCTGGGGAACAGTAGGTGCAGCCCTTGCCACATGGTTATCCGAAGCTACTGTATTCGGTATTTTCATTTATCAGCTACGGTACAAAGACAATCTGTTGGGAGGCTTCCCTTTTCTTACCCGTCTTAAAAAGAAATACACCCGCCGCATATTCAAGCTCGGGCTTCCGGTAGCTACGCTGAATACCTTGTTTGCCTTTGTCAATATGTTCCTTTCGCGTACGGCTTCGGAACAAGGAGGACATATCGGACTTATGGCTTTCACTACCGGAGGACAAATAGAAGCTATCACTTGGAATACTTCGCAAGGATTCTCTACTGCATTAAGTACCTTCATTGCACAGAATTATGCTGCCGGAGAAAAATCGAGAGTAAAAAGGGCTTGGTATACTACACTGTGGATGACCTCCATATTCGGTACCCTATGCTCATTGCTTTTCATTTTCTTTGGAAGTGAAGTGTTTTCCATTTTCGTACCCGAACCGGAGGCTTTCCGCGTAGGTGGTGATTTCCTGCGTATAGACGGTTATTCACAGCTCTTCATGATGCTGGAAATCACCATGCAAGGCGTATTCTACGGATTAGGAAGAACAATTCCGCCAGCCATCATCAGTATATCATGTAACTATATGCGTATTCCCGTAGCCCTGCTTCTGGTACATATGGGAATGGGGGTAGACGCCATATGGTGGGCCGTAAGTGCAACCACCATTGCTAAGGGACTTATCCTCACACTCTGGTTTATACTTATAAAAAGAAAAATTCTCTAAAAAAGGAGAACAAAATACCTAAACATAACATCAACATATTTGTTATATATCTAACTTTGCATTACAAACATAGTAACATTTTTAAAAGAACAAATTATGAAAAAGATGAAAATTAGTGTACTGTTATTGAGCGGTGCTATATTATTAGGAAGTTGCAGTACAATGAACAATACCGCAAAAGGCGGTGTGATTGGTGGTGGATCAGGCGCAGCAGCCGGTGCTATTATTGGCGGACTTATCGGTAAAGGTAAGGGCGCAGCTATTGGTGCGGCTGTAGGTGCGGCAGTAGGTACAGGTGCCGGTGTTGCCATTGGCCATAAGATGGATAAGAAAGCTGCCGAAGCTGCCAAAATTGAAGGTGCACAGGTAGAGAAAGTAACCGATACCAACGGACTTGCTGCTGTAAAAGTAACTTTCGAATCAGGCATCCTGTTTGGCTTTAACTCATCAGCATTGAGCAATACTTCTAAAGCTTCTTTGCGCGAACTGGCCCAGATCCTGAAAGAAGATCCTACAACGGACATTGCTATCGTAGGTCATACAGATAAAGTAGGTACGTATGAAGCCAATATGAAAGTTTCAAAGGACCGTGCATATACTGTAGAGAATTATCTGCAGGATTGCGGCGTTTCTCCTGCACAATTCAAGCAAGTGGAAGGCGTAGGCTACAATCAGTATGATGACAGCATGACAGCCAGTCAAAACCGTCGTGTGGATATCTATATGTATGCCAGCGAACAGATGATTAAGAACGCAGAAGCAGGAAAATAAGCTACAAGCTACAAAGCTACGAGCTACAAGTTGCTACGCTATCAGTCCGAAAGGTACTTGTAGCTTGTAACTCGTAGCTCGTAGCTTGTCGTTACTAACTAACAAAAACCACGACAATAAGTATGAAGAAGGTTTTGCGAATTCTACGCAATCTGATACTCTTTTTCTTTATCTCCACTATTCTCACAGTGGTGATCTATCGTTTTATTCCCGTTTACTTCACTCCCCTCATGGTTATCCGGAGTACTCAACAGATTTTTAAAGGCGAAAAACCGGTCTGGCATCACAGTTGGGTTTCTTTTGATAAAATCTCTCCTCACCTGCCGATGGCGGTAATCGCTTCGGAAGACAATCGCTTTGCTACTCACAATGGTTTCGATTTCATAGAAATAAAAAAAGCTATGAAAGAGAATGAAACACGAAAGCGGAAGCGAGGAGCCAGCACCATCAGCCAGCAGACAGCAAAAAATGTATTTCTTTGGCCCCAATCTTCATGGATGCGAAAAGGACTTGAAGTTTACTTCACCTGGCTTATTGAACTCTGTTGGTCGAAAGAACGGATCATGGAAGTATATCTTAACTCTATCGAAATGGGAAAAGGTATTTATGGAGCAGAAGCTACCGCCAAATACAAGTTCCACACCACTGCTGCCAAACTAACAGCAGGCCAATGTGCATTGATTGCAGCAACCCTTCCTAACCCCATACGCTTTAATTCTGCACACCCGTCAGCTTACATCCTGCGCAGGCAGTCACAGATATTAAGGTTGATGAAGTTAGTTCCCAAATTCCCTCCGGTAAAAAAAGCAGAAAAGAAATGAAGAAAGCCTTGCCATTGTTCTTAATTTGCATACTTATCTGTTGTGGAGCACATGCCCAACGTACAGAAGTTTATAACCCGCATATACATACGGTGCAGGTCATCGCCAACAACGACTATATGGCTCCTGCCGCCATCCGGTTAGGTGAAGGTGAAACTGTAGAAATCTCATTCGACCACCTCACGCACGATTACCATCGTTATCAGTATGTCCTCACACATTGCAATGCAGACTGGACCCCGTCCGATCTTTCCGAAACAGAATACCTGGATGGTTTCAATGATAATCCGATAGAGGATCACGATATTTCTGTCAACACTACTCTACCCTATACACACTATCGCCTGACGCTTCCTAATGACCAGGTACGTCCCAAACTTTCCGGTAACTATCGTCTGGTGGTTTATGATGATGCAGAGGGCAAGAATAAACCCGCTTTCAGCACTTGCTTCCGGATATTGGAGAAAGAGGTAAACATATCAGCACAAGTCAGCAGTGATACAGAGATAGATCGTAACAAGACCCATCAGCAAGTCAGCTTCAGTATCCAGCATAAGGGATATCCCATTCGTAACCCTCAGAATGAAATCAAAGTGCACGTTTTACAAGATAATCGTACAGACAACGAAGTTACCAATCTTCAACCTTCTTACGTTGGTCCTGACCAGTTACGCTACGAACATAACCGTGCGCTGATATTTCCAGCAGGAAACGAATATCGCCGTTTCGAAATGGTGAGTACACGATATGCCTCACAAGGTGTGGAAAGTATCCGCTATCATGCCCCTTACTATCACGTCACGCTGCAACCGGACCTGCCTCGTCTACTCAATTATAGTTATGACCAGGATCAAAATGGACGTTTTGTAATACGGTATGATGAAGCGGTGGATAACAATACGGAAGCAGATTACTTCTTTGTACATTTCTCTCTGTTATGGGAGAATCCGCTTACAGAGGGAAAGTTTTATCTGCAAGGAGCTTTCACGTATGATGATTTTAATGAAGAGAATCTGCTGAAATATAATCCGGAGACTCACGCTTATGAGTGTGCCCGATTGCTGAAGCAGGGAGCATATAATTACCAGTATCTGTATGTAGCCCCCGGAAGTACAGTAGGAAGCACCGCACAGGCAGAGGGGAATTTCTATGAAACGGAGAATGAATATCTGATACTTGTTTATCACCGGCCTTTTGGAGAGAGGTATGACCGACTGATTGGTATGCAACAGGTTAGTTATAAATAAGAAACCAACTAAACAGGTATTTGCCCGGCTCTTTTTGCATCTTTACCGTAAGTCTTATTGGGTGTTGACCGTAGTCAACAGGCCTGTCAACGTAGGTTAACAGGACCGTCAACCAACGTTGACAGGCCTGTTAACCAAGG
This sequence comes from Bacteroides sp. AM16-24, assembly GCF_003471885.1. Classification (NCBI taxonomy): domain Bacteria; kingdom Pseudomonadati; phylum Bacteroidota; class Bacteroidia; order Bacteroidales; family Bacteroidaceae; genus Bacteroides; species Bacteroides sp. AM16-24. The sequence continues at coordinate 611,133 of NZ_QRKI01000001.1, read as the reverse complement.
TCAACATCCCATTATTCCTAAGAGCAAACGTTATATTCATTAGTCCTGAACAAAACAATCCCTTATATAGAACAAATGAATCAATAAGCTCTTAGTACGAATGCCCTCCGTCCTTCATCTCTTTCTCATTAATCTTATGTATATCAATGCTTCTCCAAGCATAGAAGATATACGCAAGCACAAATGGAACCAAGAAAGAAACATAGAACATCACCCTCAATGTAAACTCACTGGAACAACTGTTTGCCAAAGTCAATGAACTTTGCAGATCATTTGTAGAAGGATAATAAGCCGTATGATTGTAGCCCGCAACAAGCAGTAATGCCAACACAGCAAGCACCGTACCAATACCTGTAAACCAAATACCCTTATCGAATTTAGGCTTCAACAAACTCTTCCCAATGCCAAAAAGCACCAGTGCCACCCCAATAAGAAAAAGCACCAACACCACCGGCATTTCAATAAAGTTCGTCAGATACTTATAAGGTTCCATGAAGATTTCTCCCGTCTCCGGATTCACAGCATATCCATCCGCCAACAGTGTACGGATAACGAATGACAAAAAGAATACAAGAAACAACACCGAATTTCCAATCAGGGAACGACGGCTACGTGCCACCAAATCTTTATCATCAATATTATTAATAAAGTACAATGCACCCAAAATACGTGCAAGGAAGAATACAGCCAATCCCAACACTACATTCCATGGGTTAGCCAATGCATCCAGTCCGTGCCAGCCATTTGCCCAATGGCTAATAACAGGCATCACCGTATTCGTCATACTGGCTTTATTGATATAAAACTCCGAACCTGTAAAGAACGTAGCCACCGCACCACCCAGCAGCACCGGACCTACTACACCGTTAATCACCAGGAAAGTACGATATGTATTTCTTCCCAGCAGATTACCCGCCTTGCTCTGGAATTCATAACTGACAGCCTGCAACACAAAGCTAAACAGGATAATCATCCACAACCAGTATGCACCACCAAAACTCGTACTGTAGAACAATGGGAACGATGCAAAAAATGCACCGCCAAACGTAACTAACGTCGTAAATGTGAACTCCCATTTCCGCCCTGTAGAGTTAACCATCATCTTCCGATGTTCTTCCGTCTTACCCAGACAGAAGATAAGCGAATTACCTCCCTGCACAAACAGCAGGAATACAAGAAGGGCCCCCAGCAATGATACCACGAACCACCAATATTGTTGTAGAAAAACGTAAGACATGAACTTTAATTTTTAATTATTAATTTCTAATTATTAATTATTCTCCGGTCCTTTCTTTATTGCCTTCAACAGAATACCGATTTCTGCTATCAGCATAATAGTAAACAACACCAGGAAGATAAAGAATGTCGTCTGTACGGAACCCACATCCAGCTTAGAAATAGCCGCATTCACAGGCAACATATCCTGTATAGCCCACGGCTGACGTCCGCACTCTGCAACTACCCATCCGGCTTGTCCCGCCAGATAGCCCAACGGAATGGTCAGTAATGCAACCCTATGCATCCACTTCATCTTCGACAAATCACGCTTATATACCAGGAACAGTATTACAATAAAGAACAATATAAAGTAACCACCCAGCATCACCATCACACGGAAAGCATAGAATGTCAACGGTACATTAGGTACCAGATCATTCACATCCTTAATATATCCATAGCCGAAATAAGCCACATTTTCTTTCAACGTTTTGGCCGCTATCTTCGCATCTTCCTCGTTACCTGCCGACTTGGCATCACGATAAGCTGCCAATGCAGCAATTGCTGTCTTCCCACGCTCTATCTTCTCTTCTGCGGAAAGTGCTTTGGTACCGTCTTTCAATTCATATCCACCCTCCAACAAGTCTGTAATACCGGGTACAAATGCATCCATTTTTCTTTCAGCAAGCAAAGAGAGCATCTTTGGTATCTCCATCCTGAACAGGAAAGGAGCCTGTCCGTCATCGTATGTCTTCTTTTCAGGATTCAGCATACCGATTGCTACCAATCCGGCCCCTTGCTGCCCCTCGTAATAACCTTCCATTGCTGCCAGCTTCATCGGCTGCGTTTGCGCCACCTGATAACCCGACCCATCACCGGTCCATGCAGAAAGCACAGCCGAAACCAAACCTACCCAGGCAGCAATCTTTATGCTTGACAATGCAAATTTCTTATCCCGTTTCTTCAGCAGGAACCAGCAGGCAACACCTACCACAAATACAGCACCCAGCACCCAACCGGACAACACGGTATGGAAAAACTTATTTACTGCTGTAGGTGATAATGCTACTGCCCAGAAATCTACCATCTCATTTCTCACCGTATCAGGATTGAATTCCATCCCCACCGGATTCTGCATCCATGCATTCGCCACAAGTATCCACCAAGCAGATATTGTGGCCCCCAATCCCGTCAGCCAGGTAGATGCCAGATGGAATTTCTTGCTCACCTTATCCCAGCCAAAGAACATGACTGCAATAAAAGTAGCTTCCATAAAGAAAGCCAAAATACCTTCGATGGCAAGTGGTGCTCCAAAAATGTCGCCCACAAACCAGCTGTAGTTACTCCAGTTGGTTCCGAACTCAAATTCAAGAATCAATCCCGTGGCCACTCCCACGGCAAAGTTGATACCGAACAATTTCATCCAAAACTTGGCGGTGCGTTTCCAAAACTCATCCCCCGTACGATAATACATGGTCTCCATGATACCCATGATGACTGCCAGCCCCAATGTGAGCGGCACAAAAATCCAGTGATAAATGGCGGTCAGTGCGAATTGCGCCCTCGACCAGTCAATCAGAGAAGTGTCAATGTGTTCAAGCATAAGAAATCAAGTTATTAATTATGAAGTTATAAGTAATTTACAGTATTAAGCGCTGGTCAATCCGGAGTGGAAGAAGGGGAATCACCAAGAGCACGGTCAATAAGTTCCCTACCCACATACTCCTCCTTATCTTCGCCTACCGCAGACGAGTTCAGATAATTGGGGAAGAAGAATATACGCAATATGAAAAACATGATGAACAGTTTCACCAGAATAATGAGCCACAGAGTTTTCCCGAGCGTCATACTCCGGAATCCATCGACGTAAAACTGCCAGATTTTCTGGATTGTATTTTTCATAATAGAAAATTTATAATCATTACAAATATAAAACTTTTATATTTTAAATAACAAATAAAAGAGCAAAAAGTTAGTCATCGACACAAAAAAGCATTCCGGCGTCGAAAAATTCCGAACCGTCTATCTATTTTGCAGGGCATTTTACGACACTGTATCTTCGCAATCGTAAAACAATATAGCATAACGAAGATATGAGAAACGTAAGAAGATTGACAGTGATAACACTCAGTGTGGCAAGCGCCTGTGTCGGCAGCACGACACTGCAGGCACAGGATGCGACTCCCACTGCAGCGCAGGAAATCACAGTACAAAGTACTTCATCGCAAGACGATGCGGCACTCCCCTCTCAGTGGGACTTGCAAACCTGCATTGACTATGCCCTGCAACACAACATCACCCTGAAGCGTAACCGTATCAGTGCGGAAAGCGCCGAAGTGGATGTGAAAACTGCGAAAGCAGCCCTGTTTCCCAGTTTGTCGGCAAGTGTCAGCCAACGTATCGTGAACCGCCCCAACAGCGAGACGAATACGATTATCGATGGTGACAACATCACCAGTAGCACCAGTAAGACGTCGTACAACGGTAGCTATGGTATTGATGCCAGTTGGACCCTCTACAATGGCAGCAAGCGCCTGAACACCATCAAGCAACAGAAGCTGAACAACCGCATTGCCGAACTCAATGTAGCCGAAAGTGAAAATTCTATCGAAGAGAGCATTGCACAAATATATGTGCAGATACTCTACGCTGCCGAAGCTGTTAAAGTAAATGAGAATACTCTTGCCGTCAGCCAGGCCGAACGTGATCGCGGACAACAGTTGCTGGAGGCCGGAAGTATCGCCAAGAGCGACCTCGCACAGTTGGAATCACAGGTCAGTACTGATAAATATCAGTTAGTGACGGCACAAGCCACCTTGCAAGATTACAAATTACAACTGAAACAACTTCTGGAGTTGGATGGTGAAAGTGAAATGAATCTCTATCTGCCTGCCTTAGGTGATGAAAATGTGCTGACGCCCCTGCCCACCAAAACAGATGTGTATCGAGCTGCTCTCACTTTCCGTCCTGAGATAGAATCGGGCAAGCTGAATGTACAGGCTTCCGATTTGGATATCAGCATTGCCAAAGCAGGATATATCCCTACACTGAGCCTCAGTGCCGGTATCGGTACAACGAACGCCAACGGCAATGATTTCTCCTTCTCCGAACAGGTGAAGAATAACTGGAACAACTCATTAGGTCTGACCGTAAGCATTCCTATCTTCAACAACCGTCAAACCAAAAGTGCGGTACAGAAAGCCCGCCTGCAAAAACAGACCAGCGAACTGGACTTGCAGGATCAGCAGAAGACCTTATACAAGACTATTGAAAGTTTATGGTTAGATGCCAATAGTGCACAACAACAATATGTAGCAGCTGCCGAGAAACTACGTAGTACACAGACAAGTTACGATCTCATTCAAGAGCAGTTCAACCTGGGCATGAAGAATACAGTAGAACTGCTGACAGAGAAGAATAACCTGCTCAATGCGCAACAGGAAACATTGCAAGCCAAATATATGGCTATATTGAATGCACAGTTATTGCGATTCTACCAGGGAGAAGGGATAAGGTTGTGATAGAATGATAAGGTGATAGAGTGATTAGTGATAAATAAAAGAAACGATATGAGCAAGAAGAAAATTATCAGTATGGCGGTCGGAGTCATCATTGTAGCCGGCCTAGCTATTTGGGCATTTGGCGGAGAAGCCAAAAAACGGAAAGTGGTATACGAGACGACTACCGTAAGTCGTAGCGACATTTCCAACTCTGTGACTGCCACAGGCACCATTGAACCGGTGACTGAAGTGGAAGTAGGTACACAGGTCAGTGGTATCATTGATAAGCTGTATGCAGATTATAATTCGGTAGTGACCAAAGGGCAACTCATTGCCGAAATGGATAAAGTGACCCTGCAAAGTGAGCTTGCTTCACAAAAAGCAACCTATGATGGTGCCAAAGCCGAATATGAATATCAACAGAAGAACTACGAACGCAACAAAGGTCTGCACGAGAAGCAACTCATCAGCGATACGGATTACGAGCAAAGCCTCTACAACTACCAGAAAGCCAAAAGCGCCTATGACAGTAGTAAGGCATCTCTTGCCAAGGCAGAACGTAACTTGTCGTACGCCACCATCACCTCTCCTATCGATGGCGTTGTTATCAGCCGTGATGTAGAAGAAGGACAGACAGTAGCTTCCGGCTTCGAAACTCCGACCCTCTTCACCATTGCTGCGGACTTGACACAAATGCAAGTAGTGGCCGATGTAGATGAAGCTGACATAGGCGATGTAGAAGAAGGACAACGTGTGAGCTTTACAGTAGATGCTTATCCGAATGATGTATTCGAAGGTAAAGTTACACAAATCCGTCTTGGAGCAACCAGCAGTTCAAGCAGTGCCACTACATCTACCACTGTGGTAACTTATGAAGTAGTGATCTCCGCCCATAACCCAGATTTGAAATTGAAACCGAGATTGACAGCAAACATTACAATCTATACACTGGATAAACAAGGAGTACTGAGTGTTCCAACAAAGGCTTTACGCTTTACACCGGCAGTTCCATTGGTAGGCAAGGATGCCGTAATCAAGGACTGCGAAGGAGAGCATAAGGTATGGACCCGTGAAGGAGATACGTTTACCGCACATCCGGTCAGCATCGGTATCTCTAACGGAATTATGACGGAAATTACAGGTGGCATCAATGAAAACACGCAAGTCGTAGCTGATGCAGTAATCAGCACAGGCAGCGGACAGGCAGCTGTAGCCGAAGGACAGGAAGGAGGAGAAAGAAGTCCTTTCATGCCTGGCCCTCCGGGAAACAATAAAAAGAAAAATAATAAGTAATCATATTATGAGTAAAACAGTCATAGAATTGCAAAACATCCGGCGTGATTTCCAAGTGGGTGAGGAAACGGTGCATGCCCTGCGTGGCATCTCCTTTTCCATTGCCGAAGGAGAGTTCGTCACCATCATGGGTACGTCCGGTTCCGGTAAATCGACACTGTTGAATACCCTGGGTTGCCTCGATACTCCTACCAGTGGAGAATACTTGCTGGACGGTATATCCGTACGTACCATGAGCAAGCCTCAGCGCGCCATATTACGAAATCGGAAAATCGGTTTCGTATTCCAAAGCTATAATTTGCTGGCAAAGACAACTGCCGTGGAGAATGTAGAATTGCCTTTAATGTATAATGCTTCTGTCTCAGCAGCCGAACGCAGACGCCGGGCCATAGAAGCTCTGCAAGCCGTAGGGCTGGGCGACCGTCTGGAACATAAATCGAACCAGATGTCGGGTGGACAGATGCAACGTGTAGCCATTGCCCGTGCCTTGGTAAACAACCCTGCGGTAATCCTTGCCGATGAGGCAACAGGTAATCTGGACACGCGTACTTCTTTTGAGATATTGGTTCTTTTCCAAAAACTACATGCCGAAGGACGCACCATTATATTCGTTACCCATAATCCCGAAATAGCCCAGTACAGTAGCCGGAACATTCGTCTGCGTGACGGGCATGTGACGGAAGACACGGTGAATACGAAAATTCTATCGGCAGCAGCGGCACTGGCAGCATTACCGAAAAATGATGAAGATTAAGAAATATAAATTATGAACGGAACAAACCTTTTCAAAATAGCCCTCCGCGCCCTTGCCAACAACAAGCTTCGCGCCTTCCTCACCATGCTGGGTATCATCATTGGTGTGGCCTCCGTCATCACCATGCTTGCCATCGGACAGGGTTCGAAGAAAAGTATCCAGGCACAGATATCGGAAATGGGGTCGAACATGATCATGATTCACCCGGGCAGTGATACGCGTGGCGGTGTCCGTCAAGATGCTTCTTCCATGCAGACTTTGAAACTGACCGATTATGAAGCATTACGGGATGAGACTAACTTTCTGGCAGCTGTCAGTCCAAACGTATCGTCCAGCGGACAGCTTATTGCCGGAAACAATAACTATCCTGCCTCCGTAAATGGTGTAGGTACCGAATACCTCGAAATTCGCCAGTTAAGTGTGGAAAGCGGCGAGATGTTCACCGAAGCTGACATTCAGAATGCAGCAAAAGTCTGTATCATAGGTAAGACTATTGTAGACAACCTCTTCCCTAACGGACAGGACCCTATCGGACATATTATCCGTTTCAATCAGGTTCCCCTACGTGTAGTAGGTGTGCTCAAAGCGAAAGGATACAACTCCATGGGTATGGACCAGGATGAAATCGTGCTGGCTCCCTACACCACCGTAATGAAACGTATGCTGGCAGTTACCTATCTTCAAGGTATCTTTGCCTCTGCCCTCTCCGAAGACATGACAGATTATGCCACGGACGAAATTACCACCATCCTGCGCCGTAATCACAAGCTGAAAGAAAATGATGACGATGACTTCACCATCCGTAGCCAGCAGGAACTCAGTACGATGCTGAATTCTACCACTGACTTGATGACCACACTTTTGGCATGTATTGCCGGCATTTCTCTGGTAGTAGGTGGTATCGGTATCATGAACATTATGTATGTCAGCGTAACCGAACGTACGCGTGAAATCGGTCTGCGTATGTCCGTAGGCGCACGTGGCGTGGATATTCTTTCACAATTCCTGATTGAGGCCATCCTTATTAGTATTACAGGTGGCATCATTGGAGTCGTCATCGGCTGCGGAGCCTCATTCATTGTGAAGAACGTAGCCCACTGGCCCATCTACATCCAGGCATGGAGTGTATTCCTCTCCTTCGCAGTCTGTACCGTCACTGGTGTGTTCTTTGGCTGGTATCCGGCTAAGAAAGCAGCAGATCTGGATCCGATAGAGGCAATCAGATACGAGTAAATGAAGAATGAAAAATGAAGAATGAAGAATTATGCTGCGCAGTCATATTTGTATGGAAATTCTTCATTCCTCATTCTTCATTTTTCATTAAAATTATTATTTTTGTAATATGATTATGCAAGAACCCAAAACACGCCGGATTGTAGAAGTCCTCATTCATATCATCGGATGGGGCATTGTTTTTGCCTTTCCATTTCTGCTGATGAACCGCAGTGGATTCACGGTTAGCTGGATAGACTACCTGCGTCATGGCAGTACAGTGCCGATATCGTTCCTTATCGTGTTTTATATAAACTACTGCTTCTTTATTCCCCGCTTTCTGTTTGAAGGACGAATTAAACAGTATATCATACTGAACCTCCTGCTTATACTTTGCACCGCTATTGGTGTACACTTCTGGCAGGATTTCATCTTCCATACCTATGTGAAGTCCACTCCTCCCAAGCGTCCCGGACCTCCCAGTTGGATATTTATTCTGCGCGACGTATTCTCAATGGTTCTCACTGTCGGTCTGGCAGCTGCTATCCGTATGAGCGGTCGCTGGATAAAAGTGGAAGCTGCCCGTCGTGAGGCAGAAAAAAGCCGTACGGAAGCTGAATTGAAAAACTTGCGTAATCAACTGAATCCGCACTTCCTGCTCAATACCCTGAATAATATCTATGCCCTTATCGCTTTCGACAGCGATAAAGCGCAAGCTGCTGTCCAGGAGCTGAGTCGTCTTTTGCGCCATGTACTCTACGATAACCAACAAAATTTCGTTGCCTTGGGCAAAGAAATGGATTTCATCCGCAACTATATCGAGCTGATGCGTATCCGTCTTGCCTCCAACGTGACCGTAGAGACCCAAATCGATGTCCGTGCCGATAGCCGTACGGAAATAGCTCCACTCATTTTCATCTCCCTCATAGAGAATGCCTTCAAACATGGTATCTCCCCTACTGAGTCCAGCTTTATCCGCATTCATTTCAGCGAAAGTCCCGGTCAGGTATGTTGTGAAATAGCCAACAGCTACCACCCCAAAAGCCAAGCTGATAAAAGTGGTAGTGGTATAGGGCTGGAGCAGGTACGGAAACGTCTAGAACTGACCTATCCCGGCCAGTATGAATGGAAACAGGGAGTGAGTGACAACGGGAAAGAATATAAATCAATATTGGTGATAGGGTTATAGAGTGATAGAGTGATAAAGTAATATCACATTATCACTTTATAACCCTATCACCCCTAAATATTCAACATTATGAACCTGACTTGTGCCATAGTAGACGATGAACCGTTAGCTTTAGACCTATTGGAAAGCTACGTCAATAAGACCCCGTTCCTGACATTGGACGGAAAGTATTCCAGTGCCGTACAGGCTATGAAAGAGCTACCGGAGAAGCGAGTTGACTTGCTTTTCCTCGATATACAAATGCCAGAACTTAATGGCCTTGAGTTCTCTAAAATGGTAGATCCGCATACCCGTATCATATTTAGTACTGCTTTTGAGCAATATGCCATCGACGGTTATAAAGTGAATGCTCTGGATTATCTGTTAAAGCCAATCTCCTACGTAGATTTTTTGCAGGCAGCAAACAAAGCAGTGCAATGGTTTGAATTATTGCAGCAGCCCAAAGAAGAAATTGAAAGCATATTTGTTAAAAGCGACTATAAACTGGTGCAAATAGAGCTTAAAAAGATACTTTATGTGGAGGGTTTGAAAGATTATGTTAAAATTTATACAGAGGATAGTGCTCGGGCAATATTATCTCTTATGAGTATGAAATCAATGGAGGAATTATTGCCAGCTTCCCGTTTTATGCGGGTTCACAGATCTTATATTGTCCAGAAAGAAAAAATAAGAGTTATTGACCGCGGACGAATTGTGTTCGATAAAACGTATATCCCCGTCAGCGATAGTTATAAACAGGTATTTCAAGCATTCCTGGATAAAAGAAGTTAGAATATAACATTCATTTGTCGATAAAATATCCGAATCTGTCGACAAAACATAATTTCCTATTGCATATTAAAAAATGTTTTTTTACCTTTGCATCGAACAGATAAAGGAAGTTGTGAAACTTCCCCCAATAGAATAGTTTAGTTAAGTCTAGTTTAGTTTTTGTGTGAAGCACTTCCTCCGTGAGCGAACGACAGGAAGTGCTTTTTGTATATCTCAACTATTTCACTCACTTTATTCCCAAAAATTGGAAAGGCTGGGCAGTAACAAACTCTTTAGCAGTATTTCCCGCATACGTCTTACCATCAAGGAGGTTCAACTTCTTGACGGGTGCTTTCTCTGAAAAATCCACATCCTTGAAGTCAACCCAGAATACATTGGGATATAAAGTAGATTCAAAGTAATAAACTTTATCCTTTTGATCGGAAACCGTTCTCCAACGCGTTGAAGATATGTTCGGCTGATCAGGAGTACTAATGCCAAACGGAACAGAAGTATTGCGTATCACGCTAAAAACACTGGCCAGTGCCGTACGTGTATCTTCGGTCTTAGGAATTGCATTAATATAGAATGAAGCCCTCACAAAACGGTCGGCAGCCCGGTTAGTGCCAGGTAAGAAAGTCGTTCCACCAATAGTCTTCCAATAATCATCGAGTGCCAGTTGCTGGTCGAAAACGGGTGAATTGGTCATCACCTGATAGAACCTGCTATGATGGACATTCAGCTTTCCATCTATATATTCAAAGATAGCATTATCACCCGTAGCATCCGAAATGGAGAGATGAAGAGTAGCCATACGTGTACCGTCAGGCATCATATCCGATACCACATCGAAGGTATTCTTTTCTATTCCGGAAACCGCTTCATTCACCGTTGCAAAATTATCAAGCATATATTGCACCCAGGCAGCTATGGACAAAGCCGGTTTTTCACCATCCCATTGAGGATAAGACGATTCTGCCAACCATAATAAATTAGCAACGAGTCCTTTTTCATTCATGCCGTCAGTGCTGCATATATCATAAGCCGAAGTAACGACACTACCATATTTGGATTTCCAACGCATCGGGTTCTTTCCTACTTCTCCATTACGCTCCATGCCTCGTGGAAAGATCCAGATATTACTACGGGTATCTTCCTTCCAGTCCATGGTACGACCTGTTATCACCATATCTTTGCTTCCTTGATAAACTACACGCGTACAAGCTTTTAGACGTTCTTGAGATATTACTGAGAATATAATCACAAGTACTGTGATTAGAAATACATTTGTCTTACACATAATTATCCGATATTAAGTTGTTAGTAAGTATAAATACTAACAAAAGCACAGACTACAAAGTTCTGAAAGGAGTCGGGAGATTGTCTTCCGGAAATAAATAAATATTAAAAATAAAAACAAAGTACAAGAAATGCTGTTGGAAGGAGAAACTTAAAAACGATAATAGTTATGAATTACGGTATTAGTATCCTTTTCAGGGCTATCCCACTGCTGATGGCTCTCTTCTGTTTTGGCTACGGAGCCTTTGTGCTCGACATGGGGACGGACGTAAACCGATTTGTTGCCGGGCCCGTAGTATTTTCATTAGGAATGATATGTATTGCATTGTTTGCTACTGCAGCTACCATCATTCGGCAACTCATCCACACATACAGCACTGCGGCAAAATACGTATTGCCTATCCTAGGCTATCTGGCTGCAATCGTATGTTTCATTGGCGGAATGACTTATATAAATGACGGTATTACTGCCGCCCATTTCGTAGCAGGGCACGTCATCTGTGGAGTAGCATTTATCACAGCCTGCGTAGCTACCACTGCCACTGCATCCACCCGTTTCACTCTAATCCCGCAAAACTCAAAACGAACGGATCATACCGTACCGGCAAAAGCTTTCTCATCTGCACAGGGAGATGCACTGATTATTCTTGCAGTCATCTTTGCTGTAATTACATGGGTATGGACTTTCTGGCTATTAGGACAAAGCAGCACTCATATTGCTTATTTCGTAGCCGGACATGTTATGGCAGGATTAGCTTGCATATGCACCAGCTTAGTGGCACTTGTAGCTACCATATCACGCCAGATACGGAACACTTATGCCGGTTCAGAACGGAAATGGTGGCCTGCCCTTGTATTGGCAATGGGTACACTTAGTATCCTCTGGGGACTTTGGATACTGACTGACATTGATCCTGATAAGTCCTCCATCGGATATATAATGATAGGTCTGGGTTTAGTTTGTTACAGCATTTCCAGTAAAGTGATCCTGCTGGCAGTTATCTGGCGGAATGTCTTCAAACTGGCGAATCGCATTCCGCTTATTCCAGTACTCACTGCACTGACCTGCCTTTTCTTATCTGCTTTTATGTTTGAAATGGCGACACTGGACGATGTTTACTTTGTCCCTGCTCGTGTATTGGCCGGATTAGGTGGCATCTGTTTCACACTGTTCTCCATCGTCAGCATCCTCGAAAGCGGAACATCCAACTAATAGATCACTCTCTCAATAATTGCTTTTATGGATGGGCTAAGGTTTTGCTAGCTCATCCATAAATATTTCTACATTCCATGCATGATGGGCTACGTAGGCAGCCGGACCGGTATCACCCGAATCCAGAATATCTTGTACGACATTAGCCTTATTTTTGCCTGTAACGAAGAAGATCAGTTGCTTGGCATTGAATAACAGACAGCCGGTCATAGCAATACGCTTCTGACCGTTGTAAGGATTCACACTCACCTCATAAGGATGAAAGGAAGAAAGTAAATGCTCCTGTCCAGGAAAAATAGACGAGGTATGCCCATCTTCGCCTGCACCGAGCAACACGATGTCGAGAGCTGGGAATCCATGCCAAAGAGAGGCATGGCAACGCACTACACTGGAATAACGCTTCGCCTCATCGTCGGGACGATTGTTTCCGTCAATAGGAAAAATATATTCTTCCGGCATATGGACTTTTTCAAGTAGCAAACGCTGCATAGTGCCATAATTACTCTCCGAATCTTCGGCAGGTACACAACGTTCATCCACCCAATAGATGCGCATACGCAACCAGGGAGTGACATCCTTGAACTCATCCGCCCACAAATCGAACATGAGCGAAGGCGTACTGCCTCCGCTGAATGCTATGTGGAAAATCTTTTGCGGCTCTGCCTCCATCAGGCTTATGATGTGTTTGATAAGAGCTCGTGCCGTTTCAACAGCTGTACTATAGATATAAGTTTTCATAACTCACAATATTGATCAGTGTTCGTTAGGTTTTTACACGGATTGGTCCAGTCAGCACCATGTTCGTGCATCATAGCTTCACTCTCCAGAGGTCCCCAGGTTCCGACGGGATAGCCATAGAGAGGTGCATCCGGATATTCGTTCCAATAGCGCAATACCGGATCGAAGAAACGCCAGGAAGCTTCGACAGCATCACTACGAGTGAAAAGGGTCGGATCACCCTGAATACAATCTTCTATCAGTCGGGCATAAGCATCACCTGTAGCCTTTCCGCCCAATTGGTCATAACTGAAATCCATCATCACCTGCTTCACATCGAATCCCGGCCCGGGCACTTTCATACCAAACTTCAGTACGATACCCTCATTGGGTTGCAAACGAAGGATAAGTTTATTAGCCCGCGGACAGTGTCCACCATGGCAATGAAACATTTGATGCGGTGTCTCACGGAAATGTACTACAATCTCCGTCACCTTCGTAGGCATCTGCTTTCCTGTGCGGATGTAGAAAGGTACACCACTCCAGCGCCAGTTATCGATACCGATTTTCATGGCAATGTAAGTTTCAGTGCGCGAGTCGGCAGGAACGTTCTTTTCTTCACGGTAGCCCTTTTTAGAACCGGAAGCCGTATATTGCCCGCGGACTATATGTTCATTCAAATCTTCATCCGTCAGAGGTTTCAAGGATTCATAGACCTTCACCACTTCATTACGGAAATTGTCAGCCGTAAAAACTGCAGGAGGTTCCATAGCGGTAAGAGCTACCAACTGGATAAGATGGTTCTGCACCATATCCCGCAAAGCTCCTGTTCCATCATAGAAACCGCCACGCTGTTCAATACCCAGATTCTCTACTGCAGTAACTTCTACATAATCGATATAATTACGGTTCCACAGCGGTTCGAAGATGCCGTTAGCAAAACGGAAAGCAAGAATATTTTGAGCTGTTTCTTTACCGAGAAAATGATCGATACGATAAATCTGGTGCTCCTCAAAGACGGAAGCATATATTTTGTTTAGTTCTTGTGCTGACTTCAGGTCGTAGCCGAAAGGTTTCTCAACGATGATACGGGTATGCTTACGATTCAATCCGGCTTTTTTCAGATGCAGGGGAATAACTCCATAAAGTGAAGGAGGCGTAGCAAGATAGAACAGCAAATTATCCGGAGCTTTCTCACCTGTGATTTCCTGTAAACGCTTGCCCAGCATTTCGTACCCTTCTTCTTTGGCAGGATCTATGCTGAGATAATGTAAATGAGTACAGAATTCCTTCATCCCTACTTCAGCGGGAGTGACAAAATGTTCCAGTTCATTCAATATATAGTCACGGTAAGTATCATCCGCGTAGTCTGTGCGCCCAATTCCTAAAATGCTAAACTCTTCCGGCAACCGATTATCTTTATAAAGAGAGTAGAGTGCCGGCATAAGTTTGCGCTTCGTCAGGTCACCCGAAGCGCCGAATATGATCATTACAAATTTACTCATAGAACTTTGATTTTATTTGATTAGCTATTTTATTAGTGATCACTAATCATTGCTTATACATTATAAGTACCTGATTTTGTATCTCCGCCATGTCCGGTCCAATTCTCATGGAAGAATTGCCCGCGAAGTTCATCAGTACGTTCGAAAGTATGCGCACCAAAGTAATCGCGTTGTGCCTGAATCATATTGGCAGGTAACTTCGCAGATACCAGTGAATAGAAATAGTTCAGTGCAGAAGAGAAAGCAGGAACAGGCAGTTCTTCTTTCATTGCATGAGCTACAAGATGCTTCCAGCCCGAAAGCAATTCTTTAATTTCTTCCCGGAAGTAAGGAGCAAGCAGCAAGTGCTTCGGCTTCTGTGATGCTTCAAAAGCTGCGGCTATATCATTCAAGAATACGCTACGAATAATACAACCACCACGCCACATACGGGCAATGGATGCCAGATCGAGATCCCAACCGAAAGTTTCGGATGCCTTTTGCAATACAGCAAAACCTTGTGCATAAGATACCAATTTGGAAGCATACAAGGCCGAATAAATATCCTTCACCAGTTCCGGTTTATTATATACCACTTGTGAACGCTGGCAAACGAATTGCTTGGAAGCCGCTTCACGCAGATTTTTCTGTGCCGAAAGGCTACGCTCAAAAACAGCCGTAGCAATCAGTCCCAAGGGCATTCCCAGTTCCATAGCATTGATAACAGACCATTTACCAGTACCTTTCTGTCCGGCAGTATCCAAAATCTTATCAATCAGATATCCACCTGCCTTATCTTTATGGCGTAAAATGTTGGCAGTGATTTCTATCAGATAACTGCGCAATTTACCCTCATTCCAATGAGCAAATACAGAAGCCATCTCTTCATTATCCAGTTGCAATAGATTCTTCATCACCCAGTAGGCTTCGGCAATCAGCTGCATATCGCCATACTCGATACCATTATGTATCATCTTGACAAAGTGTCCCGAACCAGCCGGACCAATCCAATCACAGCAAGGAGTACCATCGGCAGCACGTGCAGCGATACTTTGCAGAATGGGTTTCACTTCATCCCATGCAGTAACAGAACCACCCGGCATAATAGAAGCACCATTCAGCGCCCCTTCTTCTCCGCCGGAAACACCAGCTCCGACAAAACGAAAACCTTTCTGTTCAGCCAATGCCACACGACGATTGGTATCTTCGTAATTTGAATTTCCACCATCTATTAGTATGTCTCCCGGAGAAAGATACGGAAAAAGCTGTTCCATCAACTCATCTACCGCATTGCCCGCACGAACCATCATCATGATTTTGCGCGGTGTAGAAATGGACTCCACAAAATCGGGTATTTCAGTATATCCTTCAATAGTCTTTCCTTTGGCACGGCCATTGGTAAAGCGTTCTACCACACCTTCTTCTACTCCCGGAACGGTCCGATTATACACGGATACGTGCCATCCCTTATCTGCCATGTTCAAGGCCAGATTCTCCCCCATTACGGCAAGTCCAATTAAGCCGATGTCTGTCTTTTGTTTGTTTTTGGTCATAACTTGCATTTTTTTGTTATTGTTTCATTGAAATGGAAACAATATGCCAAGGGCATTTGTTCGTATGAATTTCGAATAAAAATCGTACTTTTGCAAACATGACTACATTTCACCTGAAAAACTTAAATACAGATTTATGAAAAAACTACATATCGGACTACTGCCGCGTATCATAATAGCCATAGCATTGGGCATTCTTTTGGGTAATTTTCTTCCCGGAGGTATGGTACGCTTTTTCGTTACGTTCAACAGTATTTTCAGTGAGTTCCTGAACTTCTCCATACCACTTATTATTGTAGGGTTGGTGACAGTGGCAATTGCCGATATTGGTAAAGGTGCCGGAAAACTATTATTAATTACAGCACTGATTGCTTACGGGGCAACCTTATTTTCCGGTTTCTTGTCTTACTTTACTGGTGTAACAGTATTTCCTCACCTGATAGAACCCGGAGTTCCGCTGGAAGAAGTCAGTGAAGCGCAAGGCATATTGCCTTTCTTTTCTGTTGCCATACCTCCGCTGATGAATGTTATGACAGCTCTGGTATTAGCTTTCATGTTAGGACTTGGGCTTGCTCAACTGAAAAACGATACGTTGAAGAATGCTGCACGCGATTTCCAGGAAATTATTGTTCGCATGATCAGTGCAGTCATTCTGCCATTGCTCCCTATTTACATATTCGGTATATTCCTTAATATGACACATTCGGGACAGGTATTCTCCGTATTAATGGTCTTCATAAAGATAATCGGTGTGATCTTCCTGCTACACATCTTCCTGTTAGTATTCCAGTATTGCATAGCTGCACTATTCGTCCGTAAGAATCCCTTTAAATTATTGGGACGGATGATACCTGCCTATTTCACCGCCTTAGGCACACAGTCTTCTGCTGCCACTATTCCTGTCACATTGGAACAGACAAAAAAGAATGGAGTATCATCTGACATAGCAGGTTTTGTGATTCCACTTTGTGCTACGATACATCTATCCGGAAGTACGCTCAAGATAGTCGCATGTGCCCTTGCCCTGATGATGATGCAGGGGATTTCTTTTGATTTTCCGTTATTTGCCGGTTTTATTTTCATGCTGGGAATCACTATGGTAGCGGCTCCCGGAGTTCCTGGTGGTGCTATTATGGCATCTTTGGGTATATTGCAGTCCATGCTTGGTTTCGATGAATCGGCACAGGCATTGATGATTGCACTCTACATTGCGATGGATAGCTTCGGTACTGCCTGTAATGTGACGGGAGACGGAGCGATTGCGTTAGTAGTAGATAAGATATATAAATGAAAAAAGTTTTGTTTTCTCGTAAAAAACAACGAATTTTGTCCTCTTAAAATCAATTTATAACGAAGCCTACAATATGAAAACAGCTCTAATCTCCGGAATAACAGGTCAGGACGGTTCGTTTCTTGCCGAATTCTTATTACAAAAAGGATATGAAGTTCACGGTATTCTCCGCCGTTCATCCTCATTCAATACAGGACGTATCGAACACTTGTACTTCGACGAATGGGTGCGCGACATGAAACAGAAACGTACTATCAACCTGCATTACGGTGATATGACAGATAGCAGTTCGCTCATCCGGATCATTCAGCAAGTACAACCGGATGAAATCTATAATCTTGCTGCACAAAGTCATGTAAAGGTATCCTTTGATGTACCGGAATACACAGCTGAAGCGGACGCCATCGGTACACTTCGTATGCTGGAAGCTGTCCGCATCCTTGGCATGGAGAAAAAAACAAAGATTTACCAGGCATCCACTTCGGAACTCTTCGGAAAAGTACAGGAAGTTCCCCAGAAGGAGACAACACCTTTCTACCCCCGCAGCCCCTATGGAGTAGCCAAGCAATATGGATTCTGGATTACCAAGAACTACCGTGAAAGCTACGGGATGTTTGCTGTGAACGGTATTCTTTTCAATCATGAAAGTGAACGCAGAGGCGAGACATTTGTAACCCGCAAGATTACGCTGGCTGCTGCACGCATAGCACAAGGTTTTCAGGATAAATTGTATTTAGGTAACCTGGATGCACGCCGTGACTGGGGATACGCGAAAGATTATGTAGAGTGCATGTGGCTCATCCTTCAGCATGATACACCGGAAGATTTCGTGATTGCCACAGGAGAAATGCATACTGTTCGTGAGTTTGCCACACTCGCTTTTGAGGAAGTAGGTATAGAACTGCGCTGGGAAGGTGAAGGTGTCGAGGAAAAAGGCATTGATGTGAAGACAGGCAAAGTCATTGTAGAAGTAGATTCAAAATACTTCCGTCCTTCCGAAGTAGAGCAATTGCTGGGTGATCCTACCAAAGCCAAAACACTTTTGGGCTGGAACCCAAGACAAACCAGCTTTGAAGATCTCGTGAAGATTATGGCAACGCATGACATGAAGTTTGTGAGAAAGCTGTATCTGAGATCGCAAGAGAGTTAACACATAAAACTCTAAAATATAATGTTAGACAAAAACGCCAAAATCTATGTAGCAGGCCATCGGGGTCTGGTGGGTTCTGCTATCTGGAAGAACCTGCAAGATAAAGGATATACCAATCTTATTGGCAAAACCCACAAAGAAGTCGACTTACTGGACGCCATTGCCGTTCGTAGATTCTTTGATGAAGAACAACCGGAATATGTATTCCTTGCTGCCGCTTTCGTAGGCGGTATCATGGCCAACAGTATCTATCGTGCTGATTTCATCTACAAGAACCTGCAAATACAACAGAACGTCATCGGAGAAAGTTTCCGCCACAATGTAAAAAAACTCCTCTTCCTGGGCAGCACGTGCATCTATCCACGCGATGCCGAGCAACCCATGAAAGAAGAAGTACTTCTTACCTCTCCTCTGGAATACACCAATGAACCCTATGCCATAGCTAAGATTGCCGGACTGAAAATGTGCGAAAGCTTCAACCTGCAATACGGTACGAACTATATTGCTGTAATGCCTACCAACCTCTATGGTCCGAACGATAATTTCGATCTGGAACGCAGTCATGTGCTTCCTGCCATGATCCGCAAGATACACCTTGCCCATTGTCTGAAACAAGGTGATTGGGATGCCATACGCAAAGACCTGGATCTCCGTCCCGTAGAAGGCATTGACGGAACCGATAGCAAAGAGGATATTCTCGCCATTCTTGCTAAATATGGTATCAGTGACAATGAAGTGAAACTTTGGGGTACCGGTACACCGCTTCGCGAATTCCTTTGGAGCGAAGAAATGGCAGATGCCAGTGTATTCGTCATGGAACATGTAGACTTCAAAGACACCTATAAACCAGGCGATAAAGATATTCGTAACTGCCACATCAACATAGGTACAGGTAAAGAGATATCCATCCGCAACCTTGCCGAACTGATTGTTTCTACTGTAGGTTACAAAGGCCAACTGACTTTTGATAGTAGCAAGCCGGACGGCACCATGCGTAAACTGACCGACCCTTCAAAACTACATTCTCTGGGTTGGCACCACAAAGTAGAAATAGAAGAAGGCGTACAACGCATCTATCATTGGTATTTAAAATCGTAAATATTTCAATAGCCCTGGTCATATTTTAATATGCCAGGGCTAAATTGTATACACATCCCGCTTTTTTTAGCTAAAAATTTGCTTTCTTTTGATAAAGCCTTATATTTGCACAAATTTCAAATAAATGTGCAATATATAATATCATGGAACAAAGCTTTATCGCCTATATTGAGAATAGTATTAAAGAGAATTGGGACCTTGATGCCCTGACTGATTATAATGGCGCTACCCTACAATACAAAGATGTAGCCCGCAAAATAGAGAAAGTACATTTAATCTTCGAAGCAAGCGGTATTAAAAAAGGCGATAAGATAGCCATCTGTGGACGTAATAGTTCACACTGGGGAGTCACCTTCCTTGCCACACTTACTTACGGAGCGGTTGCCGTTCCTATCCTTCATGAATTCAAAGCGGACAATGTACACAACATTGTCAATCACTCCGAAGCTAAGTTACTCTTTGTGGGCGATCAAGTATGGGAAAACCTCAACGAATCTGCCATGACTATCCTGGAAGGTATCATTCTGATGACGGACTTCTCCATTCTCATCTCACGTACACAGAAACTGGATTACGCCCGTGAACATCTGAACGAACTGTTCGGCAAGAAATACCCCAAGAATTTCCGTAAAGAACACGTTGAATACCACAAAGATCAGCCCGAAGAACTGGCAGTCATCAACTATACTTCCGGAACGACGAGTTACTCCAAAGGGGTAATGCTGCCCTACCGTAGCCTATGGTCCAATACAGCATTCGCATTCGAAGTATTGCCATTAAAAGCCGGAGACAAAATTATCTCCATGTTGCCAATGGCACACATGTACGGGTTAGCATTCGAATTCCTGTACGAGTTCTCTGCAGGATGTCAGATCTACTTCCTAACCCGCATGCCAAGCCCCAAAATCATTTTCCAGGCATTCTCGGAAGTGAAGCCCCATCTTGTAGTGGCTGTACCGCTCATTATAGAAAAGATCATTAAGAAGAACGTGCTTCCGAAACTGGAAACCCCCACCATGAAGCTATTATTGAAAGTTCCCATCATCAATGACAAGATTAAAGCAACTGTACGCGAAGGAGTAGTCAGCGCTTTCGGCGGACGTTTTGCAGAAGTCATCGTAGGTGGTGCCGCTTTCAATCAGGAAGTAGAACAATTCCTTCACATGATAGAATTCCCCTACACGGTAGGCTATGGAATGACAGAATGTGGTCCGATTATCTGTTACGAAGACTGGTCACGCTTCAAACCGGGTTCCTGCGGTAAAGCGGTTCCGCGTATGGAAGTGAAAGTGCTTTCTTCCGACCCAGAAAATATACCGGGGGAAATCGTATGCCGCGGACCAAATGTTATGCTGGGATACTATAAAAATGAAGAAGCCACACGTGAAGCAATCGACGCTGACGGTTGGCTGCACACAGGCGACCTTGCACTAATGGACGCCGAAGGGAATATCACCATTAAAGGACGCAGCAAGAATATGTTGCTCGGCTCCAGTGGACAAAATATATACCCCGAAGAAATAGAAGATAAGTTGAATAACATGCCGTACGTTGCCGAAAGCATTATCGTACAGCAGAATGAAAAGCTTGTCGGACTGGTATACCCGGACTTCGACGATGCCTTTGCACACGGTCTGACTACCGCAGATATAGAACGCGTCATGGAAGAAAACCGTGCCACGCTAAACACCATGCTGCCTGCATACAGCCAGATATTCAAAATGAAAATCTATCCCGAAGAATTTGAGAAAACTCCCAAACGCTCCATTAAACGATTCTTATATCAGGAAGCGAAGGGATAAGATTGTAATTAACCGACTGACCTTTATTAAAGTATTATCTCAAATGAGAAGATTATTTCCATCTATTATTGCATTACTGATAGTTGCAGGAACACTTTCTGCACAGGCTACAGACAACAAATCGACTGAAACAACCAAGAAAAACAGAGAACCTGTCGGCATCAATCTCTCCCTGTGGAAGAATATGTCCACACAACAGACTGATACTGTAGGAAGTACTTGTTTCAACCTCGGCCTATTCTCTTCTATGAACCGTCTGAACGGCGTGGGTATCAATCTACTGGGTAGTGTGGTATACCGTGACATGAACGGTGTACAGGTTACAGGTCTTGCCAACCTGGTAGGAGGCAGCATGTGTGGTGTTCAGATAGCAGGTATCAGCAATGTGAATGGAGATAATCTCTGTGGTGTATCCTTGTCCGGCTTAGTCGGTATCACAGGAAATCATGCACAAGGTGTTATATTCTCCGGACTTACCAATATTGTAGAAGACAATGCCAGTGGTGTTCTCATTGGTGGTCTCCTGAACATTGCCGGAGAGAATTCTTCGGGAGCACATATTGCAGGATTAGCTAACATTTCAGGCGAAGATTTCATTGGTATCACTGCTTCCGGCTTGCTGAACATTGTAGGCGAAAATCTACGAGGCGTACAAATCAGCGGTTTAGGTAACATCACAGGGGAAAACATGCAAGGTTTACAGATATCCGGTCTGGGTAATGTGGTAGGTGAACATTTCACAGGAGCACAAATAGCCCCTTTCAATTTTGCCGGAAAAGGGAAAGGGGTACAGATTGGATTAGTCAACTATTATAAGAATAGTTTCGACGGTTTCCAGTTAGGTCTGGTCAATGCCAATCCGGGTACTAAAGTGCAATTAATGCTTTTCGGAGGCAATGCAACAAAGCTGAATGTAGGTGCTCGTTTCAAGAACAATCTGTTCTATACCATCTTAGGTGGTGGTACACATTATCTGGATTTCAGCGATAAGTTTTCAGCCTCTCTCTTTTATCGTGCAGGTCTTGAGCTTCCTCTATACAAACAATTATTTATCAGCGGTGACCTGGGCTTCCAGCATATCGAAAACTTCAAGAACAAAGACTATGGCTTCCCTGCACGCCTTTACGCTCTCCAGGCACGTGTCAATCTGGAATACCGTCTAAATGACCGCTTAGGTGTATTCGTAACAGGTGGTTATGGTAGCAGCCGTTACTACACCAAAGGGGGCACTTATGATAAGGGGGTGATTGTGGAAGGAGGAGTAGTGTTATTTAAATACTAATTCTTCTCCTTTATAAAGCCCGTCCTATACGCCACCAATAGTTTCTTCAAGTCTTGTATCTGCGTCACCAGTACTTTTCCTTTATCCGTATCTTTCACCATCATACGTTGTGAATTGAACTCTACGACAAAGGTATTAGACTTGATATCCTGCCCCTCTTCTATAGCTTTCTGGCGGCTTTGAAACGGTTCGTGTTGCACTAACTGCAAGCCATGCGAATGATACACCAATGTATATCCGGCAATACCGGTTTCCGGCTGATATGCCTTAGAAAACCCACCATCAATCACCAGCAACTTGCCATCCGCCTTTATCGGTTTCTCACCCTTAATAATCTTCACGGGCACATGACCATTAATAATGTGTGAATGAGGTCCTGTAACCTCAAACTCCGCAAGAATGCGTTCACAAATATCAGCACGGTTACGCAGAGTATAATAATATCCTTTCGTCTCCTTGGACAAATCTTTGTCTTCAATGAAATAGCGTTCAAAAGTCGCCATCTTATCTTTGTCAAACGATGGAGCATCCGGGCCACACCACATATACCACACATAATCCAATGCAAAACTCTTCTCCTCCGTACCGTCTTCATCGAAGTAAGCCGTACGTATCAACAGGTCTGTCTTACACAATAATTTCCTGCCCCAATACTCCTTCTTTCCAATGCGGACATGTTTGAAACTACCATCCTCATTCAAAGGCATAGAAGCATGGTACAGCAAATTACTGTTACAAACCAGATACATTCCTCCATATGTAAACAGGCAACGCATATGCTTCTTCAACTTCTCACTATTCATGAACGAAGCATGGATTTTATCCATCAGCTCCCGTTCCTCATCAGACAGACGATATGGATCAGCCGGATCTATGGTCGGGAAGTTTGTGTCACGCAATGGATATTCCTTTCCCTCGTATACAAAGACGCCTCTCTCAAAATCAATCTTATCCAGTAACTTCCGGTTCTGCATACCGAACTCCGGACGACGGTCTATAATCTCTGCTTCCAGCTTGAACTGTATCACCGTAATCGCCTTATGCATCTGCGTAATTAACCGTAAAGTCTTCTCATTATAATTACCGTCTGCAAAGTTCATCTTCGGAGCGAAGATTGTGCAGGGATCATCCGCATACGTATCCATGGCAAATGTGGCAAGTGGCAACAGGTTGATACCATATCCGTCCTCCAGTGTAGCCAGGTTGGCATAACGCATCGACATACGGATCACATTGGCAATACAGGCATCATTACCAGAAGCTGCTCCCATCCACAGAATATCATGATTTCCCCATTGAATATCAAAATTGTGATAATCACAAAGTGTATCCATAATGATGTGTGCTCCCGGACCACGGTCGTAAATATCACCTACAATGTGCAGAGAGTCAATCGTCAACCTCTGAATGAGATTACACATTGCAATGATGAAATCATCCGAACGTTTGGTGGAAATGATAGTGCTGATAATTACATTGATATAGGCATGCTTGTTAGGCTCCACACTCGATTCATGCAGCAACTCCTGAATAATATACGAGAATTCTGCCGGAAGCGCCTTACGCACTTTAGAGCGTGTATATTTGGAAGAAACATTCTGGCATACCTTCACCAACTGATTCAGCGTAATCAGATACCAGTCATCCAGATCTGCTTCCTGCTCTTTGATCAACTGCAACTTTTCTTCAGGATAATAAATCAGGGTGCATATTTCTTTCTTTTCACTCTCACGTAAAGTATGCCCGAAGATTTCATTCACTTTCCGCTTCACCGCTCCCGAAGCGTTCTTCAACACATGTTGAAATGCTTCATATTCGCCATGAATATCAGTCAGGAAATGCTCTGTCCCTTTCGGAAGGTTCAGAATAGCTTCCAGGTTAATAATTTCTGTACTGGCATCCGCAATCGTCGGAAAACTGCGTGATAGCAACTGCAAATAACGCAAGTCGCTCATGATGCTTTCAGGGGTAATATTACTCATAATAATTACAAATTACAATCTACAAATTATATTCGGGCTTGTGTTTTCAGTCCAACTCTAAGTTAAAAAAAACATCAACAATACCTGTGCGATAATCACCCTCAGGAACATACACAACGGATAAACCGTAGCATAAGAAACAGAAGGATTATCACCGGGAATAGTATCATTAACATAGTTCAATGCCATTGGATTCGCCATACTTCCACACAGCATTCCGGCTACCGAACCGAAATCAACCTTCATCCAACGGAAAGCAATGACTCCCATTATCAACACAGGAACCACGGTTAGTGCACAGCCAATAGCTATCCACAACAATCCTTCCGGACGGAATACCGTATCAAAGAAATGAGCCCCCGCATCCAGTCCCAGACAGGCCAGATAGAGTGACAAACCCAAGGCACGGAGCATCAGGTTAGCGCTACGGGTTGTATAAGTCACCATATGCATGCGTGGTCCGAAAGTACCGATAAGAATACCTACGATTATCGGTCCACCCGCCAGACCCAGCTTTACAGGAGTGCTGACACCGGGGATGGCAATAGGTATCGCTCCTAAGGCAAGACCAAGGATAATACCCACGAATACAGCCACCAGATTAGGCTCCTTCAAACTCTTCACAGCATTTCCCAAAACTCTTTCCACATTTTGTATGGCAGCGGCCTCACCCACCACTGTCAACCGGTCGCCCAATTGCAAGGTAAGTTCCGCCGTAGCCAGTAGCAGCACCCCGCTACGATAGACGCGACTGATATTGATACCATAATGATTACGTAAATGGAGTGAACCGAGTTTTTTTCCATTCAGTTCCGGACGTGTCACCACGATACGCTGAGAGATCAACTGGCTATCAATGGCATTCCAGTCGATATCTTCCTTGTTCCAGTCCGTGTTTTCTTGCTCACCGAACAAAACAGTCAAGGCAGGAACATTTCTTTCTGAAGTAATAACAAGCAAGCGGTCGCCTTCCTTAATCACTTTCTCAGAAGTGGGGATGCTGACATTCCCATCCCGCCACAAACGGGAAATCACAAACTTAGGATAACTCAACTGAGCTATATCCTTCACACTCATATTAAAGATTGCCGGATTGTGTACCTGAAATGCAACGATGTAGGGTTTATTCACATCGTCTTTCTCCTTGACTTCTAAATCAGCTTTACGTACCAGTGCCTTACGTATCATCAGAATACCGAGAATAACTCCCACTACTCCTATCGGATATGCCACCGCACATCCCAGAGCCGGAGTATTCGCTTCGATTCCCATCTGTTTCAGCGTTTGCTGCGCAGCTCCCAGAGCCGGTGTATTCGTCGTTGCTCCGCAAAGGATACCTACCATATCCGGCAGAGAGACTCCCAATCCATAACTTCCCAGCAGTGTCATCAGCGTACCGATCAAAACCACGCCTACTGCCAGCATATTCAATTGTACGCCACCTGTACGGAACGAACTGAAGAAGCCCGGACCTACCTGCAGTCCCAGTGCATATACGAATATCACCAGACCGAAGCTCTCCGCATAGTTCAGCATCTGCGGGTCTATGGACAGCCCGAAATGCCCGGCAAGGATACCTGCAAAGAACACGAACGTCACTCCTAACGATATACCGCAGATGTGTATCTTTCCCAGTCCCAAACCAATAGCAGAGATCAGCGAGAGCACCACAACCGCCTGCAGGGCGG
This sequence comes from Bacteroides sp. AM16-24, assembly GCF_003471885.1. NCBI lineage: Bacteria > Pseudomonadati > Bacteroidota > Bacteroidia > Bacteroidales > Bacteroidaceae > Bacteroides > Bacteroides sp. AM16-24. The sequence goes on along the minus strand of NZ_QRKI01000001.1, from coordinate 584,658 downwards.
AATGTTCAACGAATAAACTGTATAACCAATCCAATGTGTTTACGTTTTATTGATTTCAGTCTGCAAAGATAGGAAGTATTTCCCGGAGAAAAGGAATAATTGCATAAAAAAAAGCGGTCATCTATTTAATGACCGCTCTATTCCTCGTACACCCTCAGGGACTCGAACCCTGGACCCATTGATTAAGAGTCAATTGCTCTACCAGCTGAGCTAAGAGTGCATTAAAATTTTCCGTAGTGGATACGAGAATCGAACTCGTATTACATGCGTGAGAGGCATGTGTCCTAACCGTTAGACGAATCCACCGGCTGTTTGCGGAAGCGGGGGGATTCGAACCCCCGGTACAGTTACCCGTACGTCAGTTTAGCAAACTGGTGGTTTCAGCCACTCACCCACACTTCCTTAAACCTGCATTGTTTCTCAAATGCGGTGCAAATGTATGGGAAACTTTTGGACTATGCAAATCTTTCCATTATATTTTTTTCTGACTTTTTTCAGGAAAAGGTGTAATCTACTAAAAGTCAAAAGCAAAGACTAAAAAAATAATTTATTAGGTATTGATGAGACTGTATCAGGATATACCCCGAAGAACTAATATTTGACCTATATCAATCTCTTTTCTCTTCCCATTCCGTACCTTTGCGCGACTTTTCATCACCGGATTTCAAACACATACGAAATGATACATCAGGAAAGCTTAAAAAAGCGACTTGCCAAACTCGCTGCCCCTATATTTATAGAGACCCTGCTCATCATGATGCTGGGTGCTGTAGATACTATTATGTTGAGCCGCCACTCAGACAGTAGCGTTGCCGCCGTAGGAGTGGTCAACCAGATCATCATGCTTACTTTCCTTGTATTTGAGGTTATCAATCTTGGCACCTCCGTTCTTTGTTCCCAATACCTCGGTGCACGTTTGCAGAAGAAAGTAGTCCAAGTAGTCGGTGTATCCATTCTTGTAAATATAGTGATCGGTATCTCTGTCAGCTTGTTCCTTTTTTCTTGTGCCGGACCGATTCTACGCCTCATGGGACTCACTCCCGAACTGATGACAGACGGTATGGACTATATGCGCATCGTGGGTGCCTTCGCTTTCTTCCAAGCTATCTCTCTGACCCTTTCCGCCTCTCTGCGTAGTGCCAACAAAGCCATCTATCCAATGCTGGTAACCGTCGTTGTCAACATACTTAATATCATAGGTAACTACTCCCTTATCTTCGGTCGCTTCGGCTTCCCGGAACTTGGCGTAGAAGGTGCTGCCATTTCCACAGCTTTCAGCCGCGGAGTTTCCATGGTGCTGCTATTCATTATCCTGTTCCGCAAGCATATCCACCGTTTCCCTATCGCTTATTTCCGTCCATTCCCATGGACAGAACTAAAGAACCTGATGAAAGTAGGGTTACCTTCCGCCGGAGAACAGCTCTCTTACAGTTCATCACAAGTAGTGATTACCTTCTTCATCAATATGCTGGGCGTAGAGGCACTGGCCACCCGTACCTACTGCGTCAACATTATCATGTTCGCCTACCTCTTCAGCATTGCCATGGCACAAGGAGGTGCCATCTGCATCGGTCATCTCATCGGAGAGGGAAAACCTCATGCCGCCTTCCTCATGGGAAAATACGTGATGAAGAAATCCGTAATGATTACCGTCATACTTTCCACGGTTCTTGCTGTCTTTGGAAACACTATTTTCCACTGGCTGACTTCCAACGAAGAGATCATCCGACTGGGCACTACTATCCTCATCATCGACGTTATTCTTGAAATCGGACGACCTATCAATATTTTTGCCACGAATGCCTTGCGTGCAGCCGGCGACGTCAACTATCCGTTTTACGTCGGACTGGTGGTTCAGTGGAGCGTTGCCGTCGGACTGGGATACATCTTCGGCATTCCTTTGGAATGGGGCATCTGTGGTATGTGGGTTGCCTTTCTGTTGGATGAAAACATCCGGGGAGCCATCTTCGTGCGACGCTGGTATAGCATGAAGTGGACAACAAAGGGGTTTGTCGCTAAGCACTAATCATTTCAGAAGGTTTGATTTAAATCAAATCTTTCTTACCTTTGTGCCCGGAAACGGTTATTAATACCAGCGAACAATTATGGATACACTATTAAAAGAAACAGTTAATGCCACTGTGAATTCCCGTTATCCGGGTATGGCACCTGAGGGTAGAAAACTGATAGAAGAAATTCTGATCCGCAAAGAGCTGGAAAAGGGTGAACTCCTATTCAAGGAAGGACAAGTCTGCCACCACATGGCATTTGTGGGTAAAGGCATGATGCGTCAGTTCTATTACAAAAACGGTAAAGACGTCACCGAGCACTTTTCCTACGAAGGCTGTGTCATCATCTGTATAGAAAGTACATTGAAGCAAGAACCTACCCGCCTGATGGCAGAAGCTCTGGAACCTTGCACAGTATACCTCCTCCCCTACGATAAATTCATGAGATTGACAGAAATCTCTTGGGAAATCAATATGTTCTACCGCAAGATACTGGAGTATTCACTCATCGTATCTCAAGTGAAAGCTGACTCCTGGCGGTTCGAAACAGCACGCGAACGCTACAATATGCTGATGCATACCCACCCGGAAGTCATCAAACGGGCACCATTGTCACATATCGCATCTTATTTGCTGATGACGCCCGAAACCCTCAGTCGCGTACGCTCGGGCATGCTGTAAATTGCCACACCTCAGCAAGGCAAATGCCACACCTCGTGGTCGCCCAAGTGTGGCATTTGCCCCGTTCAGGTGTGGTATCGCAGACACCGACAGGTAACTAAACTAAGTGACAAGCTACGCTTAGTAAAGTTCGCCCTGCCCTACTTCCGTGAAGAGCTTGGCAAGCTTTTCGATAATAGGCTTCACATAGCGTTCACCTTTTTCGGCCGTAGCTTTCTTGGGGTTTCCTACTCCGCTATCCACTGTGGCTTTATCCCAATGGCGCGGTGCCCAACCCACCTTTTCGTTCAACGAGGAAATAGCAAAAGGCTTAGAATCCCCATCACCTGCCTCATCCAGATTTACCAGCTCCGGATGATAGTGCATCATTACGGAAGTTTCCTGTTCACCGGCATGGTCATCTATTTCAGCTTCAAAATAACCTTTCGTGGGAACAAGGCTAAACCAGTCGGTAGCAATAATCAGGAAGTCCGGATAGCTAAAGGCAAGGTCGCGTATCATACCTTTGAAATTATTCCCCCCATGCCCACTGACAATAATCAGTTTACGCATGCCCTGAGCATAAAGAGAAGCGACAATATCTTCCAGAATAGCCTGTTGGGTGGCATAACGGGTATGTATGCAGAAGGGAAGTTCACGCTGCCCGGGGTTGTGGGCGCCGAATGGAACAGGAGGCATCACCATACAACGTACACCGGAACGTTCCAGTGCCAGCGTAGCGGCGTCTACAGCAATGTCATGGGGCAAAATGCAATCGGTGAGATACGGAAGATGTAAGTTATGAGGCTCTGTTGCGCCCCAGGGAAGTATGACAGCATCATACTTCACATCCTTCACTTTTCCATAGCAGGAAACAGCAAGGTCAATTTCTCTTTTTTCCATGTTTTCTTATTTTTGGGGGTATATTTCAAATATTAATTATTAAATATTAGGTATTAAGGCTGCGCTATCACACTGCAAAATTAATAATTAATAGTTAACGCTTATTGCTTACGATATTCTTTCGGAGACATTCCGGTGTGATGCTTGAAATATTTGCCAAAAAAAGACTGGTTGGCAAAATGCAGTTCATCGGAGATTTCCTGAATGCTCATTTCGGAAGATTTCAACAAAGCTTTTGCCTCCAGAATGACAAGACTGTCTATCCACTCTCCGGCAGTCTTTCCACTGACTTCTTTTACAGCTGTAGAAAGATGTTTGGCTGTCAGGAACATTTTGTCGGCATAATAGGCAACACTGCGTTCCTGTTTGTATGATTCTGTAATTGCACGGACAAAACGCTCAAAGAGATCCTCTTTCCTACTTTTTACTTTTCTGACAGTAGGCTCATTGCCTTGATAGATGCTATATATCTCATAGAAAAGAGAAAGTATCAATCCCTGAGTAATCTCTTTACGGAAAGGATTGTCTTTCAGTTTTACCTTCTTTTGGAGGAAAGAATAATACTCCTGCACAGCCTCCATTTGTTCCGGATTGAGGCGCACACAGGGCTGCTCTTTAATCATAAAAAACAGAGGAAATAACTGCTGTACCGTGGGGAGCACATCATCTATAAACTGTCCGGAGACAACTATAAAAACACCGGTGAAATCATCCGAACGCTCTACCTGCTGCAAAATCTGTTCGGGCAAAGTAACTACAAGAACACCTTCGGTAAGCTCATGTTCTTTCAGGTTGATGCGTATCTTGCAATGCCCTTTCATACAGAGTGTCAGACAGGATGCATTCAGGCGTGTAGGATAACCGAACAAAGGGATATCTCCTATATTGTCGAATATGGCAAAATCATTCCCAATAAAATCCATTGCCGGAAAACGGCGAATAGTTGCAATATCTACGTTCTTTATATTTTTCATCTCCCTTTCTTATTTGCGTGGCAAACTTAAGCAATATTTCGCTGAAAACCGTCCGAAATATCCTAAAAAAAAGAAAAAGGGAACATTTCAACAAGAAAGGGCTTATGAAATTATGCTCTTGCAATAAATTCATAAGCCCATACAATAATTTTGCAAACACTTGCAATATTAAATTTAGACCTCAGCCTAATTCATAATTTTAAAGCCGATAAAGAATGTCCTTGGCTGCGTTGGTCCGTAAAAATAACCGGAATCACGGAACTCACCTTTATCCAGGTCTTTCTGAAAGCTGTTGAAAATATTCTGTACACCGGCATTAAGTTGCAACTTGATGTGATCACGCAGAACAAAGGTGTAATTTAACTTCAGATTGAGATCAAAGAAATCGGGAGTATTCTCCATACGGTCTTTTTCTATATTGCAGAACGCACCTTCCGGGGCATCTACCGGAGCATAGTGAGGAACAATCATCTTTCCGGTATAGATGCCTGACAAAGAGAAATCGAAGTTTTTCAATGGTGCGGAAGAGAAAGTGAAATAGCCATAATAATCCGGGGTACGCATCATGCGCTTGGTAGTTAATTCTTCACCATCCACTTTGGTCCAGACCTCGGCATCCATATAACGGCTACGTTGTGCGGTGAATCCCAACTGGAATTGTGCTTCTTTGCCATGAGCCAATTTGGCATCCAGATTGACACCATATACCCGTGCACCACTACCGTTACGACGTTCTTTGATTTTATCCCCGTTATCATCCTTACCGATATCTTCCAATACGAACACATGGCGCAGGTCAGTATAAAAACCTTCCAGCAAAATATTCGCTTGCCAGTGTCCGAGATGTGTACTCCAGTCCACAGAACCACTGTAACTGTTGGAACGCTCTTCACGGAGGTTATCAGCCAACTTAATCTGAACGCCTTCACCACCTACAGCTGTCACATGCAAATCTTCATCATAAGCCTGCGGTGCACGGAAACCGGTAGAATACGTCAGACGCGCCTGTAAATCCTCAGTCGGTTTATAAAGGAAATTGATACGCGGACTGAAAATCAACTTGTCTATCAGATTGTGCTTATCGAGGCGGGCACCCATCAGCATAGTGAGCTGACGCATCTTCCATTCATTCTGAACAAAGGCACTGGCTATCCGTACATCCTGCTTCATATCACGATGATAACCAGTCATGACATCATGCATGGAGTTATTCTGATATTCAAGGCCACCGGTAAAAGTAGCAGGAGCAAAGAAGCAGTTGTTCATATTGCCTACATACATGCCACCAGCTATCCAGGTCAGATCATCCGTCTTACCATAAGCATTCATGTCCTGTTGCGCTCCATAATAGCTGTTTCTATCCGTATGCTGAATAGAACCATAAAGAGAAATCTTATGTTTATATTCACGCCAGAATAAATCATAGCTGACACCACCACTATTAATAATATGCTTAGTTTGCTCCGTAATATCCGATTCATGCGGTTGCAGATCAAATTTATTACCACCACGACGGAACTCATTAGTAGTATGATATTCCAGATTGATACGGCTGAAATGTGTAGGGCGATAGTAAGCACGGAAACCGAAAGTATTCATATTCAGTTTACCAAGTTCGGAGAAACCATCATCATCACGATCATAAGGGTTACGATTACGATAGCTTTCATACAGGGCAATACCGTAAGAATTATCTTTTGCAACCAGGGAGACGTTACCACCCATATATTGTTCCCACGATTTTCCATCCATGCACGAAAACATGCTCGATACCTGAAAAGAATTACTGATAGGATCTTTAGTAATGATATTGATAGTACCACCTACTGCATTCGCTCCGAACAGAGCAGAACCACCACCACGCACTACCTCCACACGCTCTATCATATTCACAGGAATCTGTTCCAGTCCATATACCCCGCTAAGGGCACTGATGATAGGACGGCTATTTATTAATATCTGAGAATAAGGACCTTCCAGACCATTGATACGTACTTGTGGAAAACCGCAGTTCTGACAATTGTTCTCCACACGCAGGCCGGACTGGTAGTTCAGCGTCTTTGCCAAATCTGTAGAATTCACCATCTCAAAGAGCTTGGCACTCATCACATTGACAACTACCGGAGCGTCCTTACGGCTCACTTCATTACGGTTGGCAGATACCACTACTTCATCCGTCATGAAACTCTCTTCCTGCATCTGGAAATGTATGACTGCAGTAAAGTCTTTACTGACAGTTACCTCTTTTTCCTGCGTCTTATAACCTACCGCTGATACGCGAAGCGTGTATTTCCCGGCAGGAAGTTTACGGAATTCGAACTGACCTTCTTCATTAGAGACTGTTCCCTGACCGCTTTCTTTGATTAATATAGTTGCATAGGGTATATTTTCTTCTGTTCCTTTCACTATCACGTGACCGGAAATCATGTTGCCTTCCTTTATAGGATTTACGGCATAGAGGCTGATGCAAGCCATAGCAAGCACCAGCACAAGTATATGTTTTTTCATTAATTTGCGCTCAAAAATGTATGTATTGAAAATATGAGTGACAAGCTACGAGCTACAACCTACAAGTACCTTTCGGTATATTAACCGGTAGCTTTCCAAGCTGAAAGCTTGATAAAAGATTATGCCGCGAATGCCGGCGGAGCGCGAAGAGAAACGACCTGCCCCCATTCTTCCTTTACCAAGGATGTTAATTTTTCCGCTTCCAGCATAGCCAGAAGTATCCGCATAGGGTGCAGTTCTTCATATAGATCAACCTCCGGAGATTGGAAAGTTGACAAACGACCTATAACGACAAGTTCACTTTTAGAGTGCGTGTGCTTACCGTGAAATGGATGAGAGTGGGTAATCAGCACTCCATTGACGTAATGGACATGAGTAAAGGCTGTAATACTTGTCTGATATGCCACAAACAGCACCAACAAGCATACAGCCCCTATAATTCTCTTTATCTTTTTATTCACGTCCCTACATTCTATTAAAAATTGCGACTGCAAAGATAGTGATTATTTTTCCACTTTTCCAAACAAGTATTCATAATCCTGTTTAGCAGCAGGCTCTACCCATTCTTCCGGAATAAACTTCCATTGTCCCAACGCATGTGGCTCAATCACACCCTTCTTCTCTATATATTGCATCAGGTAATAACGCAAATCTTTATCCGTAGAGAACAGGATACGATCTTTCAATTCATCCTGAGAAATACCGGAGCCTTTAGTCAATAATTCTCCTCCACCATTACCGCGGTAGGAATTCAGTGCTACTTTATACATTTTATCCAAAGAGAAAGGAGTTCCGTCCGCCATACTGGTTATAGTCACCTTTTCCCCCTTGGGTTTCGTTACATCCACCGTATAAATGATACCGGCAGCCGAATCAAAATTGAAGCTGAAGTTTTTGAATGAAGCACGATCCGTTGCCCCTTCACGACGCTTCTCACGAAGCAGCAACAAATGGTCATCAGGAGATTTCATCTGGTTTGTCCACAAATCATACGACATCTCCAATGCATCTTTTATCTCCTTACCAGACAACTTCATAGTATAAAGCATATTTTCATACTTATACAGATTGAACATATCGCTTACAAACACATCACCCTTGCTGATCTCGGTATCATACGACAGAGGAGCAGCTAAAGAAATTTCTGCATTCGTGATTTCAAGTTGTAACATATGGATTAAATCAATAAAAGCAGAAGAACCGAAATAAGCAGGGCGTGTAGAAATCGTTTCAGTGAAACTTCCTATCTTCTTGGACACAAAATCCCGAACATCACTAAACTGGGGAGCAAAACGAGCCATAAAATCCTTGTTTGCAGTATAGTTCTTCATCTCAGTCAGCACTCCGCTGATATGTTTCTCGACTACTTTTCCCTTACGCAATTTCAAAGTAACATCTGCATTCGCCACAACCCCTCCCTTACTTGCCGGGTCCATAATCAACACAGAGTCTCCCTCAACATTTTTAATCTTCTTCAATTCACGGGTATGATCGTGTCCCATCAAAACAATATCAAAACCAGGAACGTTACGAGCCACTTCCAGTGAAGCATTCTCACGATATTTACCTCCCATTAATAAAGCATCTTGTCCGGCATGGAAAGTTCCGATTACTAAATCCGGATTCTCTTTTTCACGGATAATCTTCATCCATTTGCGAGCTGTCTCTTCCATATCATCAAAGCGCAGACCTTTCCACAAGTTTTCCGATAACCACACAGGAATAGCAGGAGTAATCATTCCCAGCACTACAATCTTAACACCATCCCGTTCCAATACTTCATAAGGCTTAAAGTGCGTTTTCCCTGTAACCGTATCAATGATATTGGCGCCTAAAATGGGAAAATTACAATCACCTGCCCAACGATCAAACACAGCACGCCCGGTTTCCACATCATGATTTCCCATGTTACCAGCATTATACTTCATGTAATTCAACACTTCGGCAGCCAGATGCGGAGAAATGGTATCAATATAATTATAATAGTAAGCGCAAGGCTGACCTTGCAGAATATCTCCATTATCCAACAACAGCAGGTTATCCTTATAAGTCTCACGTTCCTTCTGAACAAACTCATACACACGCGCCAGACTTCCCGCTGCCTCATGTCGAAGTATAAAGTCATAAGGATAATAGTTACCATGTATATCGCTGGTTTCTACAATTTTCAGCTTTACTATTTTATCCTGAGCCAACACGGCTCCTGTCAGGAAGAATATCCACCCTAAAAAAAAGTAAAATCTCTTCATAGTAATTATTTATTTGGTTGTTCTATCTCAAATGGATGTGTAAATACGAATCTTGCTCCATCTGTATATCCGGAATCTACCCAGATCTCTCCTCCCCACTTCTCTACAGTCAGTTTACAGATAGATAAACCCAATCCTGTACCTTGCACATATTCATTCAGTTTCTCAAACCGCTCAAATACCAGTTTCTGTTTTTCTAACGGAATACCTGTACCGGTATCTGATACAGAGAAAGTAGCGACTCTCTTCTCATCATCTACTTCCAGCTTCAATGTAATCTTACCATTTCTGGTGAACTTATCGGCATTGGAGAGTAAGTTTATAATAACCTGTTGCAAACGCTGGGTATCCGTCCGCAAATCCACACTCTCACGGTCACACTCAAAGATAAACTCATTTTCCGATTTACGAGCCTGACTGACGGAAGCTAATACCTGCTGACACAGTGGTACTACATCACACTTCTCAATTGTAAACGTAACCCTATCTGCCTCCAGACGCGAAACATCCAGGATATCATTGATCAGGCGAAGCAACAAGTCCGAATTTGTTTTAATAATATCGACATATCCCTGCTGTTCATCCACCGAAATACCTCCTGAAGCCAACACATCGGAGAATCCTACAATCGCATTCAACGGAGTACGGATTTCATGGCTCATATTAGCAAGGAAAGCACTCTTCAAACGACTGGATTCTTCAGCACGGTCCTTCGCTTCTCTCAAAGCACTCTCCGACTCTTCCAGTTCATCTTTCAGTTTCTTGGTATGATAGTAGAAGTACAGAGAAACAAACAATCCACTCAGCAATACGACCAAGACCGTACCAACAGTCCAGATATGATATTTATATTGTTCGTAAAATGATGGAGTTTCATTGACCATTTCTATAGGCTGATGAATGGAAGACAGATCCAAACGCTTATCTTTCACAATCTTGCTATCCATCTGTATCTTATTCGGAATTACCTCTACTTCTACCCGGTTGCTGTCCGGTCCCTGCAACAAACGAACTGCCTGATGCGCCATATCCTTACCCAATGCCCGGTAAGAGGGGATCACTCCACCTACCGCCCAATAGCCTATACCTACAGAAGTTATAGAAAAAGTAGGAACATCACCAGCAGCCTCCATCATCGTATAAGTCGCATTGCGCATAAAGTATCCGTCATACATATCTACGCGCCAGGTACCCAGTAACAATGCTGTGTTGGGAGGCAATTCATGTAATTTATCGCTTATGGTATAAATCGTATTCGTTCGTCCGTCCAGCAGAATAAGGTTCAGTTCCGGGTGTTTTTTCATCTCTTCCACCACATGTGCTTGCAAAGAAACACCACCATAACTATTATCGGAAACAAAAGCAATATTCCTGGTTTCCGGATACAGCTTCTTTATCAGATTAATATTGGCTTCTACATCATATTCATAAACGAATCCGGCTTTCACTAAAGAATTAGGAAAGTCATTAAAGAAATCCACTGCATCAGGCATCCATGTTTTCAGATCGACTGAATCATTCGGAAGAATAATGGCATTACGGCTTGCCAGTGCAGCCAGCACCGGCACATTTCCACGTATGGAATCTTCTTGTGATAAATAAGCTGTCCAAGCCTCCTGACCAATCAGCACAAGTAGTACAGGCGAACGTTTTCCCTGGTATTTAGCAAGAAGTTCCTCCATTTTACTTTTCCATAAAGGAGCTTCGGAGAAACTTTTGCAGTTCATATTTTCCAGAGATATCGGAGCCTCCCCTCCCAGCCGCTCAAATTCTTCCATAAAATCGTAAATATTTCCAGAAGTTTGTCGTGCGTCCGGATTATATGAACTGATAATCAATACCGGGTGTTCTCCAGTCACCGCAAAGGCTGATGAAAACCCAATGTGGGATATCAGTAAGAAAAGCAGAAAGCTATATATTATTTTCCTAAATAAGCCCATTCAGTGAATATAGAATTGTTTCGGCAAATATACAATAAAGTTATAAGAACAGAAAAATAGTTGCAGAATTTAAACTATAATAATACAGCGGGCAGTAAAAATCAATTTAAAATTCATCTTTCCGGACACAGAGACACGGAAACACAAAGATATCTGGAAATTACAAGGAATCTCGTTGGTAGCAGAACTCTGTCTGAGACGTAGTAAAAAGGGTTCAAGCCCATATTTGCTCCGTATCATCCCCATATAGAGATACCTCTAACCGAATTTGATACGGAGTTGGTACGGCCGAGGTACTTCCGAAACCCGGACTTGGTCCCTTTTGGGAACAAAGAAGAGAACATCGATTCCACCAAGGAACAAGGCATTAACTTCTTGCTTACGATCTCTTGACTTTTTGTTTCAAAAGAAAAATATTTATTGCAGAAACACCAGATCAATGCTTTGCAAAAGCATAATTCTTTCGTACCTTTGACGCCCATTATTCAAAAAAACGATTCAACATGATACAGTTATTTCACCGGATGATCTCTGCCGCCCTCAATATTTCTGAGAAACAAATCGGCCATACGCTCGATTTATTGGCAGACGGAGCTACTATTCCTTTCATCAGCCGCTACCGTAAAGAAGCTACCGGAGGATTGGATGAAGTGCAAATTGAAGCAATCAAAACCCAATATGAGAAGCTGAATGAACTGGCTAAACGAAAAGAAACCATCGTCAGCACTATCAACGAACAGGGGAAAATGAATCCTGAACTACAAAAGCGCATTGATGAAACATGGGACAGCACCATTCTTGAAGATATCTACCTACCCTACAAACCCAAGCGTCGTACGCGTGCAGAAGTAGCCCGCCAGAAAGGTCTGGAACCCTTGGCAACTCTACTGATGTTACAGCGGGAACCGAATCCGGAGAAGCGTGCAGAAGCATACGTCAAAGGAGAAGTGAAAGATGCGGAAGATGCATTGAAAGGAGCACGGGATATCATTGCAGAACAGGTCAGTGAAGACGAACAGGCACGTAACACCGTACGCTTCGCCTTCTCCCGGCAAGCTGTCATCACGGCTAAAGTGGTGAAAGGAAAAGAGAGTGAAGCTGATAAATACCGGGATTACTTTGAATTCAGTAAACCCCTGAAAAAATGCACCTCACACCAATTGCTGGCTATTCGCCGTGCCGAAGCCGAAGGGCTATTGAAAGTCAGCATAAGCCCTGATGATGAAGAGTGTGTGGAACGTCTGGAACGTCGTTTCGTCCGCAGCAACAATGCTTGCGGAGAACAAGTAGCGGAAGCCGTACAGGATGCCTATAAGCGTTTACTGAAATCTTCTATCGAAACGGAATTTGCCGCACAAAGTAAAGAGCAGGCGGATGAAGAAGCCATCCGGGTATTCGTTCAGAACCTGCGCCAATTATTACTTGCTTCTCCATTGGGACAAAAGCGGGTAATGGGCATCGATCCGGGATTCCGTACAGGTTGCAAGGTGGTATGTCTGGATGCGCAAGGCAATTTGCTGCACAATGAGAACATCTACCCGCATGCTCCGGTACACAAAACCGCAGAGGCTGTGTCTAAAATACAAAAGATGGTAGAAGCTTACCAGATAGAAGCCATAGCGGTAGGAAACGGAACGGCAAGTCGTGAAACAGAAGAGTTTCTGAAACACCAGACCTTCAGGCAGGAAATTCAGGTATTTGTTGTAAGCGAGCAAGGGGCTTCCATTTACTCTGCATCCAAGATTGCCCGTGATGAATTTCCGGAATACGACGTCACAGTGCGCGGGGCTGTATCCATCGCCCGCCGACTGATGGACCCATTGGCTGAATTAGTTAAAATCGATCCGAAATCCATCGGTGTAGGTCAATACCAGCATGATGTAGACCAGACGAAATTAAAGAAATCACTGGACCTGACCGTAGAAAGTTGTGTAAACCTAGTGGGAGTAAACCTAAATACGGCAAGCAGTCACCTGCTGACTTACATTTCGGGTTTAGGGCCTCAACTGGCACAGAACATAGTAAATTACCGTGCTGAAAATGGTGCATTCACTTCGCGTAAACAACTGATGAAAGTGCCGCGTATGGGAGCCAAAGCTTTTGAGCAATGTGCCGGTTTCCTTCGTATCCCGCAAGCCAAAAATCCTTTGGATAACACAGCCGTCCACCCGGAGAGCTATTGTATAGTAGAACAAATGGCCAAAGACTTGGGATGCAGCGTGGCAGAGCTTATTACCAGCAAGGAACTGCGCCTGAAAATCCAACCTGAAAAGTACCTTACCCCTACCGTGGGCATGCCTACTTTGAAGGATATTCTACAAGAATTGGACAAACCGGGACGTGACCCGCGAGGTCCGATCAAGATTTTTGAATTTGACAAGAATGTGCGTACAATCAATGACTTGCGTGAGGGTATGGAGCTTCCCGGCATTGTAGGTAATATAACCAACTTCGGCGCTTTCGTGGATATAGGCATTAAAGAAAACGGCTTGGTTCATCTTTCACAACTTGCCGACCGTTTTGTTTCTGATCCGAATGAGATTGTATCTATTCACCAGCATGTCCGGGTTCGGGTATTGAGTGTGGACACGGATCGCAAACGGATCGCTTTGAAGCTGATCTCAGAGTAATCACAATAGCAATAATCATCAACGCGGTGCACAGGATGGAGCCTTCGAAACCGAATGTACCGCCGTTGATGATATTCTCTTCCGGTAATTCTAAAGACAATAAAGTACCGCCCAATCTTCCTCCACTTACTTCGAAACCGAGAATCGGACCTTGCAGCCAATTCCAGAAAAGATGAAGAGCGATGGCAAACCATAAATTACGCGTATATATATAGGTAGAACCTATTAAAATTCCCGCCAACAATATATTCAGAAAAGCGATCAGGGAAAAGTTGGGATTAAAAATATGCATCAGGGAAAATAATGCAGAAGAAAGAAACAATGCCACAAAGCGATTGGCACCTGCAATCAGTAAATGCCTCAGAACAAAACCGCGAAATGCAATCTCTTCTGTAAGGGCAACCAGCAACATTAATATCCAGGACAGCAGCAATTCGTACGCGCTAAAGTGCACGGCAGCAATTTCAACTTCTCCCATCGCATATAATATTCCAAATCCGACAGCATAGATTGCCAGGGCAACGAATGTACCCCAGAAGATGTCTTTAGCACGCCCTTTCAGGGATAATCCCAAATCCGCAATCGGAAGGTGATCCCAATTCTTCAGCAGAGTCCAAGCCGCCAAAAAACTCCCGGCCAGAAAAGTACTCTGCATCACAACTTCTTCCAAAATTCCACTTATCTTAAAAAAAGAGATCGGTTTTATGCAAACAGCTGCCAACATTCCGGTAAATCCCAGCATCAAAAGTATATAAACGATAATCTTTGCTGCAACAACCAGATAAGTGACGAGTTTTGACGGTTCCTTTACAGTATTTGCATCTTCATTCATTGATTCCATATCCTCTCGTTTCTTTATGTTAATACCCCGGCAAAAATACCTATAAAATTAAAAATAGAAAGCTATTTGCTGTAAAAACCGTATATTTGTCTAAACATATATGTAACAGCCATGAAGATAAAACGAATATTCGCCACTATAATGCTGGCTGCATGTACTTATGTAGCAGTTGCACAAAATACAGGCAACCCAGCCAATAACAAAACATTTTTCGTTGCCAAGCCCGGTACTTTAGTATCCATGCTCACAGAAGATGAAGCCAACAGCATCACTCATCTTACATTGACCGGAAAACTGAACGCTATTGATTTCAAACACCTGCGGGATGAATTCAAAAATTTGCAGGTACTGGATATCTCCAATGCGTCAATCAATACTTATGCCGGGAAAAGCGGCACTTTTCCTGACCGTTTCTATATATATCCACCAAATTGTGTACCTGCTTATGCATTCTGCCAGCAAACCAATGACAGTACCTTTACCGGAAAATCAACGCTCCGGAAAATTATTCTTTCAGAGAAAATCAAGAATATAGAAGATGCTGCATTCAAGGGGTGTACGAATCTGCAAGTATGCCAATTACGAAAAAAGACTGCTCCCAATCTGATGTCTGAAGCCTTGGCAGATAGTATTACGGCTATTTTTGTACCTCTGGGTAGCAGTGACTCTTACCGTGGCAAGAAACATTGGGACACCTTTGCCGTGATAGAAGGTGAGCCTGTAGAAGTATCTGTACAGATAGGGTTGATGGGAAGCCTTGCCAGTGAATTGGTAGAAGCCGGTTTGCAGCCTAAGGATGTAAACTTCCTGACTGTGGAAGGCAAACTGGATGAAGCTGATTTTATCCTGATCCGGGATTATATGCCTAATCTCGTTACTGCAGATCTTAGTAAATGTAGCGCCACAGCTATTCCCGAATATACATTCACCCAGAAGAAATACTTACTGCGTATTCAGCTTCCCAAAGGTTTGAAAAGTATCGGTCAACGTGCTTTCAGCGGCTGCGGACGTTTATGTGGTACATTGGAATTACCTGCCGGAGTGACGGCTATTGAATACGGCGCATTTATGGGATGTGATAACCTACGTTATGTAGTAGCTACAGGGAACAAGATTACGACTTTAGGAGACAACCTGTTTGGAGAAGGAAAGAACAAATTGATTTATAAGTAGTTACAATATATAACAAGCAACAAGTTACAAAAAGCTACAAGCGACGAGACCTTCTGGGTGATATATAGCACCGCCACTCGTCGCTTGTAGCTTTTTGTAGCTTGTTGCTCATTCGCTTAGCTATACATTTTTGCTCTCAGCTCCTTGATATGATCCGAAGTAATATATTCATCATATTCCATCATCTTATCAATAATACCGTTCGGAGTCAGTTCGATGATACGGTTGGCAACCGTTTGGATAAACTCATGGTCATGTGAGGAGAACAGGATATTACCTCTATAAGTTTTCAGGTTATTATTGAATGCCTGGATAGATTCCAAGTCAAGGTGATTGGTAGGAGTATCCAGAATCAGACAGTTGGCATTGCGCAACTGCATACGGGCAATCATACAACGCATCTTTTCACCTCCCGATAATACACTTGCTTTTTTCAGCACCTCTTCACCGGAGAACAGCATACGTCCCAGGAAGCTCTTCATATACACTTCATTACCCTCGCCAAACTGGCTCAACCAGTCCACCAAGTTCAGGTCCGTATTGAAATATTTAGTATTATCCAACGGCAGGTATGCAGTAGTAATAGTGACGCCCCAGTTGAAAGTTCCGGCATCCGGTTTCGCTTCTTCATTGATAATTTCGAAGAATGAAGTCATGGCACGGGGATCACGGGAAAGGAATACAATCTTGTCTCCCTTCTCAACGTTGAAATTAACATCACGGAAAAGTATTGTACCATCTTCCAGTGTCTTGGTCAGTCCGGAAACCTCCAGTATCTGATTACCCGGTTCACGCTCGGGAGTAAAGATAATACCCGGATATTTACGTGAAGAAGGTTTGATTTCTTCTACATTCAGTTTTTCCAACATCTTCTTACGGCTGGTAGTCTGCTTGCTCTTTGCCACATTGGCACTAAAGCGGCGGATAAACTCTTCCAGTTCTTTCTTCTTCTCCTCTGCCTTAGCCTTCTGGTTCTGTTGCTGACGCAAAGCCAACTGACTTGATTCATACCAGAAACTATAGTTACCGGCAAAGAGATTGATCTTACCATAATCGATATCGACCGTATGCGTACAAACAGAATCGAGGAAGTGACGGTCGTGACTTACAACCAACACCGTATGTTCAAAGTTAGCCAAATAATCTTCCAGCCACATCACTGTCTCCATATCGAGGTCATTGGTAGGCTCATCCAGCAACAAGTTATCCGGATTACCGAAAAGTGCCTGTGCCAGCATGACACGTACTTTCTCCTTACCACTCAAATCACCCATCAACAAATAATGCTTATCTTCCTTAATGCCCAGCCCACTCAGCAAAGCGGCAGCATCACTTTCCGCATTCCAACCATCCAGTTCCGCAAATTTCTCTTCCAATTCAGAAACTTTCAAGCCATCTTCATCCGTGAAATCTTCTTTAGCATAAAGCACTTCACGTTGCTTCATGATATCCCACAAAACGGTATGCCCCATCATTACGGTATCCATTACCGTAAGCGCATCCCACTTGAAGTGGTCCTGACTTAAAACGGAGAGGCGTTCGCCCGGACCCAACATAATAGAACCGGTTGTAGGATCCAAGTCACCGGATATGGCACGCAGGAAAGTAGATTTTCCGGCACCGTTAGCACCGATAATACCATAACAGTTACCACTTGTAAACTTCAGGTTTACATCATTAAACAACACCCTTTTTCCAAACTGTACGGAAACGTTCGAGACTGTAATCATTGATTTATTTACTATTTATCGATTTACAATTTACTACCTAATACCTATTACTCTGTATTTTGCGGGTGCAAAGATAGACATTTTTCTATGAATACTCGTAGAAATGCGCTGTCAATCTGACATAAAAGTATTACCTTTGCGGCGTTTTAGACCAAAGCTGCCTATTTGGCAAAGTTTTTGTTGGTACAGCGATTATACTAACTTAAACCCTTGACAGCAATGAAAACAAATCCTTTTTACAAGAATAATAAGAATAGAAATATGGACCCGAAAGAAAAAGAAAACATCAACGAAGAAGAGTTAATGTCCGAAGCTGCCCAGAAGGAAGCTGCGGAAAATGAAGAATCCCAAACGGAAGATGTACAGGACGAAACTGTCCTGACAGAAGAGGAAAAGCTTGCCAAAGAGCTGGAAGAAGCAAACAAAGTGATAGAGGACCAGAAAGATAAGTATCTGCGCCTTTCTGCCGAGTTTGACAACTACCGTAAACGCACGATGAAAGAAAAAGCTGAGCTGATCCTGAACGGTGGCAAAAAGACCATCAGCAGTATACTTCCAATCGTGGATGACTTTGAACGCGCTCTGAAAAACATGGAAACTGCCACAGACGTAGCAGCCGTGAAGGAAGGAGTGGAATTGATTTATAACAAGTTCATGTCTGTATTGGCACAGGACGGCGTAAAAGTAATCGAGACTAAAGAACAACCTCTCGACACTGATTACCACGAAGCAGTCGCCGTCATTCCCGCACCGGATAAAGCTTTGAAGGGCAAGATTCTAGACTGTGTACAGACCGGATACATGCTAAACGACAAAGTAATCCGCCATGCCAAAGTGGTGGTAGGAGAATAACATAATATATATGGAAAAAAGAGATTACTACGAAGTACTGGAAGTCGAAAAGACAGCAACGGTAGAGGAAATAAAGAAAGCCTATCGCAAAAAAGCCATTCAATATCATCCTGACAAGAATCCGGGTGACAAAGTGGCGGAAGAAAAATTCAAAGAAGCGGCAGAAGCATACGACGTACTAAGCAATGCGGACAAGCGTGCCCGTTATGATCAATTCGGTCATGCAGGAATGAGTGGTGCTGCCGGAAACGGTGGTCCGTTCGGTGGCTTCAGTGGCGGCATGTCTATGGATGATATCTTCTCTATGTTCGGAGATATCTTTGGTGGACATAGCGGTGGCTTCGGAGGAGGTTTCAGCGGTTTCGGAGGAGGATTCGGAGGAGGAAGTTCGCAACGTGCGCGTTTTCGCGGTTCGGACTTACGTGTAAAGGTGAAACTGAATCTGAAAGAAATTTCCACTGGTGTAGAAAAGAAATTCAAACTGAAAAAATATGTTCCATGCGACCATTGTCATGGTTCGGGTGCTGAAGGTGACGGTGGTTCGGAAACTTGTCCGACCTGTAAAGGTAGCGGATCGGTGATTCGCAACCAGCAGACAATCCTCGGTACGATGCAGACTCGTACTACCTGCCCTACTTGTGGTGGCGAAGGAAAAATCATCAAGAACAAATGTAAGGTATGTGCCGGAGAAGGTATCGTTTACGGTGAAGAAGTAGTAAGTGTGAATATACCTAAAGGTGTAATGGAGGGTATGCAGCTTTCTATGAACGGTAAAGGAAATGCCGGTAAGCATAATGGTGTTCCGGGTGACCTGTTGATTCTTGTAGAGGAAGAACAGGATAAAGAACTGATCCGCGACGAAAACGACTTGATTTACAACCTGCTTCTCAGCTTCCCGACAGCTGCTTTAGGTGGCGCGGTAGAAATACCCACCATCGACGGCAAGGTGAAAGTAAAGATTGAGTCGGGCACCCAACCGGGTAAAGTACTCCGGCTTCGCGGAAAAGGACTGCCAAGTGTGAACGGATACGGTACGGGAGATTTATTAGTAAATGTTAGCGTATATGTACCGGAAGCTCTTAACAAAGATGAGAAAAAAGCACTTGAAGAAATGGAAGGCTCAGACAATTTTAAACCGAATACTTCTATTAAAGAAAAGATTTTCAAGAAGTTCAAGAGTTTATTTGACTAAGCCGACTTTAAACTGAAAATAGATTTTTAGCAGTATCAGTTAAAGAATGAGCATAAACTCTAACTGATACTGTTTTTTTATAATTGAAAGACTCTTTGAGTTATAAAAGAAAAAACGTCAAAACTAATTGCAGCTATCTGTTCATATAGATAGTTTTACTATCTTTGCCGTCCCCTATTCTATGAGTAGAAAGGGGAGCATGATGATAATTGATAATAACTGATGAAACTTAAAACAATTTTGCTGACTACAGTGGCTACAGGCGCTTTCATGTGTGAGCCTGTCATAGTGCATGCTGTAAATTCTACGCCCAATTCTATGGGATGGTTCCGAAAGAAAAAGAAAAGTGAACCTAACGACAGTGTTAAATCAAAAAACGAGTACGAGAAACTGACCGGAGACGGTAGCACCATTCGCCGTGGTATGTTCAATGTGTACCAGAAAAAGAACGATTACTATTTTGAGGTACCGACGAATCTGCTGGGCAGAGACATGCTGGTAGTGAACAAGCTCCAACGTGTCCCTTCCGAACTGAATGAGGCCGGAGTGAACCGCGGTACCAATTATGAAAACCAGATGGTGCGCTTCGAACTGGATAAGGCAACAAACAAATTGCTGATTCGTCAAAGCCGCCCTCTTCCTCTCGCTCCTGCCGAAGATGCCATCAGCCAGTCGGTACGTGATAATTATATTTCTCCATTGATAGCCGGCTTCAAGATCGAGGCATTCAACAATGACTCTACCACCATGGTTATCAAAGTGAATGATATTTATGATGGTACAGAGACAAGCATCAATAATGTATTTACCAATATAAATCTGGGAACCTCTTCCATCAAGAATTTGTCACGCATCCTCTCAATCAAGTCATTCGAGAATAATGTGGTGGCTACGTCCGAACTGACCACGAAAGTGACTGAAGGAACGACTTCCATCTATGTAACTGTCGAAGTAAGTTCGTCACTGATGTTACTGCCGGAAACCCCGATGACCGGTCGCCTGGATAATGCCCGCGTAGGCTACTTCACCAATCCTTTGCTTAGTTATAGCGACGGACAACAACGGGTTAGCAAACAACAGTTCATCACTCGCTGGCGCCTGGAACCGAAACCGGAAGATCGCGAGCGCTATCTGCGTGGTGAGTTGGTGGAACCTGCTAAACCGATTGTATTCTACATAGAGAATTCCACCCCATATCGTTGGCGCAAATATATCAAACAAGGTATCGAAGACTGGCAGGTTGCTTTTGAACGTGCTGGTTTCAAGAACGCCATCATCGCCAAAGATATTACGGACAGCATGACGGTAGACATGGACGACGTGAACTATTCCGTACTGACTTATGCAGCCTCAACCAAGGCAAATGCTATGGGTCCTTCTATTCTGGATCCCCGTTCAGGAGAAATTCTGGAAGCGGACATCATGTGGTGGCACAATGTACTGAATATGCTTCAGGAATGGATTACCGTACAGACAGGTACTGTACGCCCGGAAGCACGCGGCATTAAGTTATCCGATGAACTGATGGGTGACGCCATGCGTTTTGTAGCCTGTCATGAAGTAGGCCACTCTTTAGGATTGCGTCATAACATGATGGGGTCATGGGCATTTCCCACGGATTCACTCCGTTCCAAGTCATTTACCGACCGGATGAACTCTACCTCTTCTTCCATCATGGATTATGCCCGTTTCAACTATGTGGCACAACCCGGTGACGGAATAACTGCACTCTCACCGCATATCGGTCCTTACGATCTTTTTGCCATCGAATACGGTTATCGCTGGTATGGTAAGGAAACTCCGGAGGAAGAAAAGGATTTGCTTTATGATTTCCTGAGCCGCCATACAGACCGTCTTTATAAATACAGTGAGGCGCAGGATGTACGTGATGCCGTAGATCCCCGTGCACAGAATGAAGACCTGGGCGATGATGCCGTACGTTCTTCCCAATATGGCATTGCAAACCTGAAACGGATTGTTCCCGAAATTATCAAATGGACAACTACTGGGGAGAAGGGACAAACGTATGAAGAAGCTTCACGTCTATATTATGCAGTGATCAACCAATGGAATAATTATCTGTACCATGTACTTGCCAACATAGGGGGTATATATATGGAAAATACAGTGGTAGGTGACGGTCAGAAAACTTACACTTTTGTAGAGAAGGAGAAGCAGCAGGCCGCTTTGAAATTCTTACTTGATGAAGTATTGACTTACCCGAAGTGGTTATTCGACGCAGAAGTGGGTGAATATACCTATTTGCTTCGCAACACTCCGCTGGGCATAGTAGAAAATGCACCGACACAAGTATTGAAGAATGCCCAATCTTATATTCTTTGGGACCTCTTATCCAATAACCGCTTGGTACGTATGCTCGAAAACGAAGCAGTGAATGGCAAAAAGGCTTTCACAGCCGTAGAGTTGATGGACGGTTTACACCGCAGTATCTTCGCAACCACGGAGCGAGGCGCACTACCTGATGTCATGACACGTGCCTTACAGAAAAACTTTGTAGATGCCTTGATTACAGCTGCTGCCGAAAGCGAAGGAGTCAAAATCAACAAAAAATTAATGGATAACCACTTCCTGCTGGATAACCAAATCCCCCTTTGCAGTTGTGACGAGCATGCTCATCGTACACTGGATTCAGATCGTATGGGTGCCCGCCGTGAATTGAATTTTTACGGTTCCCAGCTAAATCGCATCTCAGATGCCATCTCCGTGAAACGAGGAGAATTGCTTCGTATCAAGGATTTACTCCAGAGTCGCTTAGGAACATCGGATGTGGCAACCAAATATCATTATAAAGATATGATTCTTCGTATCAACACAGCATTGGGACTTTAAAACCAGTTTTCAATTTAAGTATTAATTTTATTATTTTAACGGATGAAAAGACGCTTATCTGTCGTGTTCCTATTCCTGATAGGAACACTCACTTACGCCCTTGCCGCAGAGCGACAAGTAGAGGGTGTAGTAATTTCTTCTGAGGATAAATTGCCTCTCATAGGTGCTTCTGTCTATGTGACGGCTGAGGATCTGAAGAAAAACGGGAACAATCAATCGACTATTGGTGTCATTACGGATATCGACGGTAAATTCTCTATTTCAATTCCGGATGGCATTACCCGGTTTTATTGTAGCTACGTTGGCTATGATGTAGTGGAAATAAAACTCATTCCGGGCAAAAAACAATATGATATCACTCTTCAACCTTCTGCTCATATGCTTGATGCGGTAGTTGTAACGGGATACCAGACTGTGGAACGCCGTAAACTGACGGCTGCCGTGTCAAAAATCGATATCTCGGACCAGATGGTAGGTGCAGCCAAGAGCATAGACCAGGCATTGACCGGACAAATTGCCGGACTTTCCGTAAGCAATATATCCGGTGCCCCGGGCGCTCCTGCTAAAATCCGTATCCGCGGTACCTCTTCGCTGAACGGTACCCAAGACCCTTTGTGGGTATTGGACGGTATTCCATTGGAAGGAACGAACATCCCCAGTATGGAAGTACTGAAAGATATCGATAACGTAGGACAAACCGCCATTGCCGGTCTGAATCCTGCCGATATCGATAATATCACCGTTTTGAAAGATGCTGCCGCAACTGCCATCTATGGTGCCCGCGCAGCTAACGGTGTGATTGTGATTACCACAAAGAAAGGTAAAGTCGGAAAACCGGTTATTAACTTCTCTTCCAAGCTGACATATTCTCCTAAGTTGAATATAGACCGCTTGAATCTATTGAATTCGGAAGAAAAAGTGGGTCTGGAACTTGACTTGCTGGAATCCGGCTATCCTTACAGAGAAACCAAAGGTGAGGTATATCGCATTATCTCCGGATTGGGAGAACTACAGAACTTCAAAGACGGAGGTTGGAACGCTTTGTCCTCCAATGCTCAAGGTGCAATCAATAGACTCAAGGCAACTAACACAGACTGGAGTGATATCCTCTTCCGTGATGCATTTACACAGGAGTATAACTTGTCTCTTTCCGGTGGTAGCGAAAAGGCAACTTATTACACTTCTTTCGGATATATGAAGGAAAACGGTAATATTCCCAATGTCTCTGCCGAACGTTTGAATTTAGTGATGAAGACCAGCTATAAGGTGAACAGCATATTGAAAGTCGGTGCTTCCATGTTTGCCAACCGCCGTAAGAACTCTACTTATTTGCCGGATGACCGGGGACTGACGAACCCGATCTATTATTCACGTCTGGCAAATCCTTATTTCACTCCTTATGACGCCAATGGCAACTATAATTACGATGTGGATGTAGAAGATGATACGGATATGGATTTTGGTCTTAACCTCTTCGAAGAACGGAAAAATACGAGTAACGAAACTAGCATTAACGGCCTTTCATCCATCTTCGACGCTGAACTGCGATTTGACGACCGTTTTAAGATTACCACTCAACTCGGTTTGCAACTGGATAAAACTTCTATCGAAAAAATCGCTGAAGAAGAAAGTTATGTGATGCGTACAGAGAAGAAGAATCATCGTAATAATGGCGTAACTTACCTGCCGGAAGGAGGATTCCATAAGGCTAACGAAAACTCACTGTCCCAGCTCACCTGGAAAGCGATGGGAGAATATCGCGATACCTACAATGACATCCATGAATTTGAAGTAATGGTGGGAACAGAAATCCGCAAGACATGGGAGGAAAAGCTGTATAGCGCCGGTTATGGATTTGACCGGAAGACACTGACTACAAAGCCAATTATCTTCCCGGAAGAAAGCCAGGCTTTCAAGTTACACGAGAAAGCTCATGTGGAGAATGCATACGTATCCGCTTTCTCAACCCTGTCTTATTCTTTGCTAAACCGCTATACATTGGGCGGAAGTATCCGTTTTGACGGTTCCGACCTGTTCGGTGTAGACAAGAAATACCGTTATCTGCCATTATATTCAGTCAGTGGTTTGTGGCGTATCTCTCAAGAACCTTTTATGGCAAATGCCAAATGGATAGACAATCTGGTAGTCCGTGCATCCTACGGTTTGCAGGGAAACATTGACAAAAACACCTCTCCTTTCCTGCTGGGTAACTACAGAATTGAAAATATCCTGCCGGGAGGGTCGGAAGATATGATTGACGTTTCCGGTGCACCAAACAAGAAACTGCGTTGGGAGAAAACCCACTCAGTAAACGCCGGATTCGACTTTGCAGTATTGAATCAGGCTATCAATCTGAGCGTAGACTATTACTATCGTAAGGGCGTAGACTTAATTGGAACCCAAATGCTCCCACTGGAAACAGGTTTTGAAATGTTGACCGTCAACTGGGCCAGTATGCAGAACCAGGGTGTTGAGGTTGCTCTTAGCACACGCAATATCCACACCAAGAATTTCATGTGGACCACCAACTTCAACTTCGCATACAACAACAATAAAATACTGAAAGAAGCACTGCGCGAAGATGCCTTGGAACCGGGACGCGAAGGATATCCTGTAGGAGCCTTGTTTGCCCTGAAAACAGCCGGATTGGATGAAGAAGGTTATCCGATGTTTGAGGATAAAGACGGAAAAGCCGTATCGGCTATGGAATTCTTCAAATTGCAGGAATGGGGATTCGGAGCAACTGACCTGACAGCCCGCGAACGCCGTGAACTTTACACTTATGTAGGTACAGCCGACTGCCCTTATACCGGTGGTTTCAATAATACCTTCACATACAAGGCATTTGAACTGGGTGTCAACTTCAGTTTCGACTTCGGTGGAAAGGTGCGCAGCCAACCCACCTACTCTATCGTTGACTTTGATAAAGGACGTAATACGAACCGCGATATCCTGAACCGATGGACTCCGGAAAACACGGAAACAATCTTTCCTGTTCTGCTGAGCCAGAATGAACGTCTGGACGAATACATGTGGTATTCAAACCAGAATGAAATATACCGTAACCTGGATATCTGGATCAGAGACCTAAACTACGTGCGACTGCAAAACATCCGTTTAGGGTATACATTGCCCGCTAATTTTAGCCGCAAATTGGGTATGACTTCCGCTACAATTGCCATCGAAGGACGTAACTTATTAGTATTCGGTTCAAGTTACAAGAATTATCTTGATCCGGAAACGATGTCCAACGCGTATGCAACCCCGGCTCCGAAGTCTGTTACCCTAAGCCTGAACCTGAATTTTTAATTTTATAGAGAGTTAAAACAATGAGAAAGATATATATAATGTTATTGATGAGCAGCGTAGTATTACTGACTGCTTGTGATATGCTTGACATTCAACCTACGGGAAAGGTGATCCCCCAGACTTTAGCTGAGTACAGAGCGCTGATTGCCACAGCTTATAAGACCGTTCCCGATGCCAGAGGACTCGCCTGTTTTCGTTCGGATGAACTGTATGTGAAAGACGATAGTTGGGAACAGGATCGTTACGGAAAAATCGAGTGTTGGGATGACTTCAGCGCACCGGGACAAACCACTGCTTTTGAGTGGAAGAACTTCTATAGCATCATGTTCACTGTCAACTATACCATAGAAGAGTGGGAATCCATCAACGAAGGGAGCGAAGAGGACATCGACCAATTGATTGGTGAATGTTATCTGCTCCGTGCTTACATGCATTTCCTGTTGGTAAATCTTTACGGTCAGCCCTATACCCGTCCGGGAGCATTAGAGACGACAGCCGTGCCGCTTAAGCTGAATAGCGATATCAATGAAATTCTGAAGAAGAATACCGTTGCACAAATTTATGAAGCGGTTATTGCAGATATCAACGAGGCTGAAAAACTGATTAATAAAGAATCTTGGGAACAGAAATTTTCTTATCGTTTCACAACCTTATCTGTAAAAGCCCTCCGTGCCCGTGTATATTTATATATGGGACAATGGGACAATGCATATCAGGCAGCCGAAGCGATACTTGCTGAAAAGAATACATTGGAAGATTTCAATGCAGAAACTTATACCCTGCCCAACAACTATCAGTCTGTAGAAAATATTACTGCCTTAGAACGCGGTATGTCTTCTAACTACACACAGGCTGCTGTTCTATCAGAAGCTTTAGCTTCTTTATACAAAGAAGGCGATTTACGTCTGGACGCTTATTTTAAAGCTGCCGACAAGAATGGTTATCGCTTCAGCCAAAAGAGCGGAAAAGATGATTTCCGTTGTTCTTTCCGGGTGGGAGAAATGTACCTGAATTCGGCAGAAGCAGCCGCACAATCGGATAAATTGCCCCAAGCACGCACCCGATTGCTGGAGTTAATGCAGAAGCGCTATACGCCGGAAGCATATACAGTAAAAGCAACTGCCGTGAACGCAATGACCAAAGAAGCCCTGATACAGGAGATTCTGGATGAACGTGCACGTGAATTAGCTTTTGAAGGACATCGCTGGTTCGACTTACGCCGTACCACCCGCCCTCGTATTGAAAAAGTGCTCAAGGGAGGAACCTATGTATTGGAACAGGATGATTCGCGTTATACAATTCAAATTCCAAGAGAAGCGATAGCTGCTAATCCGGAGTTGTCGAACTGATAAATAAGTAGAATTGATAAATAAGAAAACCTCCTTTCTCATCCTGTTATGGTAATTGAGAAAGGAGGTTTTTATTGTGAGTTATCTATCCTTTTAAAGCATATCTTCGATAGCCTTTTTGATAATTGGTTCCATTATATCATACCCTTCACTTGTCGGATGTACTCCATCTTTCGTATATTGAGGATTTAATGCTCCATTTTCATCCAACACCATCGCCTGGTAATAATTCACGTAAGGAATCTTGTTTGCTTTTGCATACGCTGCTACACGGGCATTTAATGATTGAATTTTCTGAGGAACGTCTTTTATTTCCGGTCTCCATTTAAAGGTTGCTGCCGGTAGCACAGAAGTTAAAATCACTTTTATCTTATTTGCTTTAGCCAACTCTACCATAGAAACAATATTTCCAAATGTATACTCTTCATTGTAGGGACCTACATTTTCAGCAACATCATTAGTTCCGGCATTTATGACTACTAAAGCCGGAGAAAGATTAATAACATCCTCACGGAAACGCAATAAGAATTGGTAAGAGGTTTGTCCACTGATACCGCGGCCTATATAGCCATTTGTTTTAAAGAAATCCGGATGAGTTCTCACCCACCCTTCCGTAATGGAATTCCCCATGAAGACAACTCTTTTCTCTTTCTTTACGGGCTTGGGAAGTGCAGCGTTTTCTTTTGCATAACGAGCTAAATTGGCAAAATTGTTCTTTTGAGCACATGCCTCACTGATTGATAATCCTCCCAGAATAGTAATTAGCAACAAACATTGTTTTAATCTTTTCATTTTCATACTTAGATATTAATTATTAGGATATGCAAAGATAAAAAGATTCCTGCAAAGAAATTGTTTCTTTCATCACTTTACTTCCATTTCTTCACAGCCTTTTTATCTACTGCCATAGCCTCAATCAAGCTCAAAGCAAATCCACCACTACGTGCCATCTTTACAGATATTTTAGTTTTATTGGTTACAATACCTTTCTTTATCTGATAGGCAGTAGGATTCTTTTCATAATCAGCATCTTTAGCATCAGTATACAGCGTTGCTACATACTCTTTTCCCGGTTCCAGAAAGTCAAGGGTAAAAGTAGAGACACGGGCATTTTCATCTGTAATGCCACCCACAAACCAATTGCCTGTACCCTTAGCTTTACGAGCTACGGTTATATAATCGCCCGGTTCAGCTTCAAGATATTTACTGTCATCCCAATCAACAGCAACATCTTTAATGAATTGGAAAGCATCCAAATGACGTTCGTAACTTTCCGGCAGGTCAGCCGCCATCTGCAACGGACTGTAAAGAGTGACATACAAAGCCAGTTGCTTAGCCAGAGTCGTATGAATCTGACCATGATTCTCACGATTCAGGAATGTCAGGCAGATATCAAAAATACCGGGAGTATAATCCATCGGGCCACCTATTAAACGGGTAAAAGGAAGCAATGTAGTATGAAAGGGTTTATTCCCATCGTAAGGTTCAAACTCAGTACCACGAGCAGATTCATTACCTATCAGATTCGGATAAGTACGGCACAAGCCGGTAGGACGTACTGCCTCATGGGCATTTACACAGATTTTATACTCAGCAGCTTTCTTCACTGCATATAGATAATGATTATTCATCCATTGCCCGTAATGATGCTCACCACGAGGAATGATATCACCAACATATCCACTTTTCACGGAATTATAGCCATGATCTGCCATAAATTGATAAGCTTTATCCAAATGACGTTCATAGTTACGAACGGAAGCCGATGTTTCATGATGCATCATCAATCTTACTCCTTTACTCCGGGCATAATCATTCAACATTTTTACATCAAAATCAGGATACGGAGTAACAAAGTCAAAGACAAAATCTCTGGAACTTCCTCCCCAACTTTCCCAACCTTCATTCCAACCTTCCACCAAGACCTGATCCATGTCATGTTCGGCTGCAAAATCGATATATCTTTTCACATTCTCATTATTGGCAGCATGACGACCGTTTGGCTTGATCTTTGTATAATCGTTTTCACCGAATCTCATAGCAAGCAACTCATCTGTATAGCTCCATGACTTCATGCCTGTAATCATCTCCCACCAGACACCGATATACTTCACCGGCTTAATCCAAGAGACATCCTTATAAGCACAAGGTTCATTTAGATTCAAAGTCAGTTTTGAAGCCAGAATATCCCGTGCATCATCACTGACTATAATAGTACGCCAAGGAGTTTTAGAAGGAGCTTGCATATAAGCTTTGTTACCCAAGACATCAGGTGTCAACCATGACTCAAATATCAGATTATTATCGTCCAAGTTTAGGTGCATACAGGAGTAATCGACCAAAGCAGCTTCATGCAAATTGATATAGATGCCATCATCCGTCTTCATCTGTAAGGAGGTTTGAACCCCTGTAGGAGAAAATACGAATTGTGAAGCATTTACCGTTACGGCACTTTCCATTAAACCACGTATTTCCGATAATTTAGACTCAGTATAGTCATACTCCTGTGTATCATAGTCACCCGGTATCCAAAAGACAAGATGATCGCCAGTCATGGCAAACTGGGTATGTTCTTCTTTCACTATAAAATAGTTCAGATTCTTTTGCAATGGAAATTCATACCGGAATCCTAAACCATCATTGTAAAGCCGGAAACGAATAATCATATTACGATTCTGAGCTTTCTGTTCCAGAGTCACAGCCAGTTCATTATAGTGATTACGAATCTGCGCAACTTCTCCCCACACCGGTTTCCAGGTTTCATCAAAAGTTGAAGTCTCAGTGCCGGTTAATGTAAAATTACTCATCAGTCCGGGATCATCTTTCAATTCCAAGCCCAATTTTGAAGGTTTCACTACAGCCTTGCCTTTATAGAAAAGCTGATATACCGGTTCTCCCTGCGCATTTACAGTAAAATCTAAATGAAGATTTCCATTCGGTGAAGTAATACTTTCAGCCATCATTGCTCCACACACCCATACAAACAATAAGAAACTAAAAAAACTTTTTGATACAAAACTCATGCTATTCATAGATTTAAAGTAAAATCAATCAATTTATATCTATATTCATTTTTCATTTTTAGGAGCCAACTTTACCAATACAACGCCATGTGCAGGAACCTTGAAGCTTAAATTATCGCTGGAAGTTCCAAGATATTTATTCTTGTTCCAGATATCGTATACATCATATTCCAATTCCCAGAGTCTGATATCTGCAAAGTGAAGGTGAGATTTGTCTTTTCCAAACTTATACTCAAATGTCCATGGTTGCTCATCACGATTGAAAAAGCATACAGCAGCTTCTCCATTAGACAACTGTTTTACCCAGATTTCATGTTGTTCTATTTTCATGTAACGACGTCCTTGTATACCCAACTTATCCTGATTCACAGCTATCACGTCTTTATTCATCAGAATAGCCTGTGTTTCTTTATCCATGGTCCGCAAATCATTCCCAGCCAACAGTGGAGCCGCCAACATACACCACATGGTAAAATGTGAACGATTCTCTTCGGGGGTGAGTACTCCATTACCTACTTGCAGCATATCAGGATCATTCCAATGTCCCGGACCGGCATAAGGATATAAGTCTGCATTCTTATCAATAATATCCACTACACTACATCCTCCCCAGTGTACCGTACCTTTAAAAGCATTGATAATATCCCCCGTAGTTCTCCACAAATGTCCTACTCCTTTTGCCCATGTCCACGGTTTGCTACTTCCCCACTCACAAATAGAGAATACGATGGGACGGCCGCTGGCTTTCAAAGCATCACGCATAGTACGATAAGCTCCCTGAGGACTTTGAGCCTCATCAAAACACCAGTCATACTTCAGGAAATCCACTCCCCACTCAGCATAGGTACGGGCATCCTGAAACTGATAGCCACGACTTCCAGGACGTCCGGCACAAGTCAATGATCCTGCACAAGAATAAATACCAAACTTCAATCCTTTGGAATGTATATAATCTGCCAATGCCTTTATGCCGGAAGGAAAACGTACTGAATCAACCACAATATTCCCATCCGCATCGCGACCCACTTGCCAGCAGTCATCAACGTTTACATAGGTATAGCCTGCATCTCTCATACCATTCGCAACAATCAGATCTGCCATATCCCGTATCTGCTGTTCATTGACATCGCAACTAAAACAGTTCCAGCTATTCCATCCCATAGGAGGAGTCAAGGCCAGTGAATCGGCACCATCAGCACAAACAATAATGAACGTACACACAAGAAACAAAAAACACAAAATCCTTTTCTTCATAATATTCCGATTTTCATTAAAATACACTATTTCAAAGATGCCACATTAATCACCAACTGACTATTATCCGTAATATAAGTATTAGTAAACTTTATTTTGTCGTTTAAACGAACCTTAAATTCAACTGTAGCATTTCCTAAAATAGTACCCGCTTTATTATCCAGTAAGATTTCAAAGTTCAGTGTCGATTTATTCACTACTTTAACTAATGCCTGATTACCATTCACTTCCTTCACCTCATATGCCAGGCAAGCCTTTACCAAAGCAGTCAGATTCTTTTCAGCTCCAATCAGAATATCCCCAAATTTCACCACAGAGCGTCCGGCAAATAATGCTTCTTTCACCCCTTCATGGGAACGTTCCTTGGCGAAGATTATAGTCATCGGACCATATTGCTTATCAGTACGATAGGTCTGTTTATATACACCATGAATATCAGTATTACCCATATACGTCAGGTTATATTCCTTACAATAGTTGAAAGCTTTCGGATAATACTCAAAGCCATTCACCAACTCCACACCATGTATTTTCTTCTGCTTAATCAGGTCTTTATGAACCTTATAAATAGTACTCGTGTCATTCGGCCATCCGGGATGATTCCACATGATGAAAGCACCTTGTTCCAAAGCATTATCAATTGCTACCAACGGATCTTCTACATCCAAAGCATTTGCATCCTTCAAAAAAAGAGCATTGATATGTCCCAATGGCTTGGAACGGGTTATTTCAGCACCCGATATCACGACCAGATTAGAACTCTCCTCTACTGTCTTCGCCCGTCTATAAGACTCATTATGGTCAGCCGTAATGAATTTGTTCGGACGATATTCAATGTGATCCGTTATAGCAATCACATCCAGTCCACGAATAGCGCCCTCCCATACCCGATTTTCCGGCTTCACATCTCCATCTGAAAAAATGGTATGAGTATGAAAATCACACTTCAAAGCTTTATAACCGTCTACATCAGGGATATAGACATATTCTCCCGAATAAGGCTGTTGTGCCTCCGGAACCTTCACTACATCCAGGCCCTGCAGTTGTGCAGAGACCTGGAAAGTGAAAGCCGATAAAAAAGCTAAGGATAGATATAACTTTTTCATGCTTTTGTTATTTTGCAGATTTTTACTTCGCCGGAGTAATCTTCACGAAAGTAACCCCATGATAAGGTACTTTTGTCTGGAAACTACCATTAACTTCTCCCAGATCTTTCTGTCTCCACAAATCGCGAACCATTGCTTTACCATCAATACCGAGCTGTTTCAAATCAAAATTAAAGTCATACTCACGCATTTGCATAGCTTCAGCATCATCCTGATCCCAAAGGATAAAGTAAGGATCTACATGAAAGAAACCTACTGCATAGGAACCATCATGCAACTTCTTAGACCAGATTTGTCCATTCTCTACTATCCTTTTCTTAGCAGGAGCCACCATCGGGTCCTGGCTAACAGAGATCACTTCATTATTAGTGAGCAGATTCAGCGTAAAATCATCAATATTCGCCATATCACAACCTATCAGCAAAGGAGCAGAAAGAAGACACCATAAAGAAATATGAGAATATTGTTCATCTGCGGTCAGGTAAGAATCATGCACTTTAGTACCCCAGGCTTGTCCCAATCTGCCAACTACCAACATATCAGGATCACTATTCCGTCCCGGAGCTGTAGATTCAGCACACACATCCTGAAAAGTACCGATAGCTGTTACCACATTCCATTCATCCGTAATATCACGAGTAGTACGCCATTGATTACCACCGGCTTCCACAGCCCAATTCCATACGTTGGGAGCTCCGTAACCTACACAATAAACGATGTCACGATTTACTTTATCCAATGCTTTACGCATTACGATATACGGTTCCTGAATTGTTTTTTCTTCAGAATCCTTTTCTATTTCCAAATAACCGCAATAGTCATATTTCAGGTAATCTACACCCCAACCGGCCCAGGTTTTAGCATCAATTTCTTCATGCTGATAACTACCTAAGTGACCACCACAAGTAGTAGCACCCGGAGAGGAATAAATACCGAATTTCAGACCCAAGCCATGAATATAGTCTGTCAATTCTTTAAAGCTGGGGAATTTTTCATTAGGAAGAAGTTCACCTTGTTTAGTGCGTTCCGCAGCTTCCCATCCATCATCAATATTCACGTATTCCCAACCGTAAGAGTGCAGTTTTTCATTCATCATACGGGCAGCATCACGTACTTTTTTATCGTTTACAGAAAGTCCCCAGCAATTCCAGCTATTCCAACCCATTGAAGGGGTTAAAGCAATCTCATCACCGATTTTGATTGTCACTTCTTTCACTGCTGTACCTTTATCATTGGTAGCCTTCAATTGTACCTTGTATTCACCTTTCGTTGTAGCTTTACCTGTGATATGTCCATTAGCCGGATTCAATTTCACACCTTCGGGAAGTCCCGTAGCTTCAAACGTCATCGGACGATTACCAGTAGCCATTATCGACCACAAGAACGGATTTCCCGGACGTGCACCAAAAACTAACGGGTTATTAATGACCGGTGTCTCAGGAGCCGGCGGTGTCAGGATATACTTTTCCTTGTCAACCGGTTTAGCCCATGCAGGAATCGGTTTTACATCTCCACGGGTAATGATCTTCACGTTCAACCAGTCTGCATGGTCGTACATGATACCATCTCCACACTCTTCTACCAATAGCAAAACTTTGTCGATCCCTTTCAGATTCACATTGAATTCCTTTACAGGATCTCCTTTCTTCATGACACCACTCTTCCAGAGTTCTTTCTTGTCACCGAGAATCTTGAATTGAAGTTTACCGGCAAACAAGTTCTTGTCGTCAGCACCAGCCAAACCGGAAATTGATACTGCTTTACCACCAAGATCGTATAGCAAACGACTAATGGAATGGGAACCAAGTCCACGTTCATAAACCACTCCATTCACCGTAAGCGGTGTATGCACTACAGAACGATTAATTTCTACCATTCCCCAATCCTGAACATAGCAAGAGTCTTGTCCGAATTCGTCTAACCAGACTTCTTTAGTAGGTCCGTTGTCACAAGACTGTAAACTCCAGGCTCCTATCAACATCACGGCTAAGAATGCCGCGCACTTTTTCATCTTCATGTTTTTCTCAATTCTAATAAATTACATTTCAAAATATGGTTCATCCGACAAAGATGTAGTTTATCTATGATTCTATTTATCAAGACATTGCATTTACCGACATTTTCATATCGATGTAAAAGCATTTACTGCCGCATGTAACGGCCTTTACCCCTTATTGTAACGCTCTTTACCTCAGTATGTAACGGCCTTTACTTCGGCATGTAAATGGAGTTACCGTGTAGGGTAAACAGAATATCAAAACCACCTAAACCGGATGAACCTAAAACGATTTTCACTTCTGGATATACTATACTCCTGGGAAGATTATAGCATTCAGTCGGCATCAATCACCTTTTTTATAGATACGGATATTGTCAAAAGCAAAATTGCGGGCAATATTCTGATCTATCTCAAGACGCATATTGAAGCTGGTATAAGATCCCGGGTAATTATCCGGATAATCGGTGGACTGAATAACAGTAAACGGCAATGTAATAGTTTCCCAACGATTAAAGTTCTGGACATTGAAATCCGTTGCAACCCAATCGCAGGTTGGAGCTGCCCAATAAAGATAATTACAGAACTTAATCTTATCCTGTACAAACTGATTAGCTGTACGGAACTCACATTTCACTACATAGTTTTTGCTGCTTTCAAGCCCCAGCATATCAGCAGTATAAGCAATGCCGCCTCTCTCTGCAATATACCACCAACCGGAATATTCAGATTTATCATCAATGCGCAAGAAGTTACCGCTCAAACGTTGAGGATCTTTCTCATCAGTAACCACATTGGCCATACTGGTGGGTAGGAATTCATCAAAGTCCATTATTATAAATTCACGGTCATAGTAACGTCCCGGACATGTAGCTTCCACATCCCATTTTGTACCTTTCACCTTTACCTTGATGTTTTTATCAACTGTCTTAGGCACTTGGGCAGTCAGGTAGTTATTACCACTGCTGATTACCTTCGAAATTTTACCATTAAAATCGACTACTGCATTGAGAGAATCTATCTCATAGAGTTCAAAGAAGTCGCCATAAATCATAATGGTATCACCCGGGCTGGTATATTCATTAAACATACGGTCCAGACGGAGTTTTGGCGCATTGGCCTTAAAGGGGATTTCCTGACGACCTGTAGAATTATAAATATAAATATTGTTGGTCTCTTCTTTAGGTAATTTCACTGGAATTTTCAGGAACAGAATATCACTTTCCGTATATACTTCCAGCATATCCAATGCTACATCATTAATCAAAATCGAATCAATATTGCGTACATCGAGCCCTGTGCCATGTATTGCAATAAAATCGCCCATAGCTGCCTCCGTAATCGGAGTATTCATATCATCAAGGGTGGTCACATTGGTAAGCTGTATAGGCATTGGATTATAGTCATCATCCGAACAAGCCGTAAATGACAAACCCAATAACAGCGCTCCACCCAAACATATATTTCTGAAGTTCATTATATTTTTCATTGCATTATCTATTAGTTATTAATAAATAAAATTACCACCCTGGATTATTCCTGTCGATATAAGGATTCGTATTGACAACATCGGGCGGGAACGGTAATAACAAATGCTTCTCTTCACGACGTTTTACAATCTCATTTTCATCCACAGTACCGATGGCATTCATTACTTGCAGATAAATACCCCAACGAAGCAAATCATAGCGGCGGATACCTTCGGCTGCAAACTCTTTGGCACGTTCTTCAAGAACGAATGAACGGAACGACTCTTTTGTAAACGGATTCTTCTCATGACGTTTGCTTACCAATGTACTGTTATTACGCTTGTTCAGCATTTCCATTTTAGCAAAAGCATCCGTTGTAGGACCATTCAACTCATTTTCTGCTTCACAATAAATGAGAATGAGATCGGCGTAACGCAAATACGGCCAGTTCCAGTCTGTACGGTTACCATTATTATCAGCAGTTATAGCTGTAAATTTTTCAAGTTTGGCACCATACTCATGGGCACCGTTTCGTACAACATCCGTAGTTTCGTACTTATATGGACATCCTTCGTATGGAGGTAAGCCCTGACGTACTTTTACACTATCGCGTTCGGGGTAGAAATACCACTCCATTTTTTCATAAGTTTTATTCCAGTTATACGGAACACGGTGTTTTACTCCCCAAGTGATACGCTCATCATCCCAGTCGTCAAAAGTCTGCAACCAATGGTCTCTTTGAACGTAGTAACCGGAAGTCCATTCGCCATTGTATGCCGGATCGGGCCATCCGTAATAATCCTTACTAACATAGTTGTAATAATCGTCGCCCTGTCCAACCATTGTCTGCAAGCAAAAAAGCAACTCAGGTCCATTCTTATAAGCCGGACTCCACAATTCTTTCTGGCTACTTGCCAATGAAACCTCGCCACTATTAATTACTTCTCCGGCCTTTTCTTTTGCCAGACGATAATATTCCTGAGAATCAAACTCTTCATACCCGGCTACTACATTCTTGCTGTGAGTAATGGCTACAGGCATCAAACGGGAGGTTGTTCCATCAGGATTTACTTTACTTCCCGGACCACCTTTTACTGTAACTTGTCCGCTCTTCATAGAAGCTGAACCAATAGTAGCATACACCTTAGCCAACAAAGCCTTGGCAGTGGCACGGCATACGTGACCTTTCTTAAATGCCTCATCGGTGCGCGGAAGCAGCAATGCTTCGGCTTCTTTCAGTGTTTCAATAATATGCTCATACACTTCTTTTACAGAAGACCGCGGCAATTCGGTAGAATTACCCTCTGCAATGGAATATGTATACAAAGGTATAGGACCAAAGAACTGAACTAACTGGAACTGAGACCATGCCTTCAGGAAACGGAGCTCACCTAATGCATTATTCTTTTCTTTTTCAGTAACGCCTGTTATCTTCTGTACTAAGTAATAGTGATAATTGGCTCTGTGGATAGTAGTACAATAATATTGATAGAAGTTTTTTGTCGAGTTTTTATCATAAAAGTTACCGGCACCTTCATCACCAAAAGCCCAGCTCGGCCCTGTTTGATAATCACAATCGAAGTTCACCACACTATGATAATTACCCCATGTGAAAGGCCAATGCAAAGTATGATAAGCACCTGCCACCAACTGATCATACGAACCTTCGGCAGCAACATCTTCACCTGCAACAAAGGTAAATGTTTCCTCTTCCAAGTCACATGAAGTGGTCAGAAACAAACCTGCAGCGCATAAACTTAATATTTTTAACAGTTTCATATTCTTACTTTTTTAGAATGCTAATTGAATACCTAAGTTAAATGTACGGGCACTCGGATATGATGACATATCCACACCTCTACGAGTCGGGTCACTACCGAACGCGTTTACATCCGGGTCATACCATTCATAACCGGAAATAGTAAACAGGTTAGTTATACTTGCTACGATGTTAATGGACTCTACAAATTTCACCGGATGAGCCCAATTATAGCTTAAACTAATATTCTTACAGCGCAGATAAGAACCATCTACAATATAACGGTCGGAAGCTTTCATAGCACGGGTAAAGGTGCCATCGGCACGCGGCCATTTAGCTGCAGCTCTGTTTTCCGGTGTCCAACGGTTATTGAATACGAAATAAGGCATATTACCCGAACCTACCGCTACATCAAACTGCTTCAAGTTCACATTCAAAATATCATTTCCTTGTGTACCTTGCAGGAAGAAGCTGAATGTCCATTTCTTCCAGTTCAATGTACTGGTAATACCATATTGATAATCGGGATTCGTATCACCAATAATCGTCTTATCACGATCATCGATTACCGGATCGTCATCCAGATTCTTATACTTCACCTGCCCAACCATAGATTTTACTTTAGAAGGAGTTGCATCTCTGTAATACGGATCAGCACGTACTTCAGCCTCATTATCATAGAATCCATCTTCCACATATCCGTACAAAGTACCAATAGGATGACCATTTCTTCTCAGGAACATACTTTCAATACCCCAAGCTACATCAGAGAACTGATCGGCATTCAAACCACCAATT
The DNA here is from genome assembly GCF_003471885.1 of Bacteroides sp. AM16-24. Taxonomy (NCBI): domain Bacteria; kingdom Pseudomonadati; phylum Bacteroidota; class Bacteroidia; order Bacteroidales; family Bacteroidaceae; genus Bacteroides; species Bacteroides sp. AM16-24. The sequence continues at coordinate 546,084 of NZ_QRKI01000001.1, read as the reverse complement.
TCATTACGGTTGAAAGAGATATTGGCATCTAATGTCCACATCCAGTCGCGGGTTTTCACCGGAATGACATGTGCTGTTATTTCAAGACCTTTATTGGTTACATTGCCATAATTACAAGCTATTTGATTGAAACCAGAACTCATATCAATATAACGATACTGTAATAAGTCCGTTGTTTTCTTGTAATACAAATCAACAACCAGATTTACACGATTATTGAAGAAAGCTGCATCCAAACCAAGGTTAAACTGATTCGTTGTCTCCCACTTCAAATTAGCGGCAGCAGGTCCTCCCCAACGATCTTCACCGGCACCAGGATTCATCGTTCCATCGAACGGATAATTCTGGGCTTCGAAGCGAGAACGGGTTGCATAGGCACTAATACCCTGGTTACCAGTCTGACCGGCACTGAAACGCAATTTCAGGTTATCAAAGAAATTAAGATTCTTAATAAATGCCTCATCAGACATACGCCATGCAATAGCACCGGAATAGAAGTTAGACCAGCGATTCAGAGGATTGAAACGGCTGGAACCATCACGACGGAACGATGCCGTGAATAAATAACGGTCCAGCAAATTGTAATTGGCACGAGCCAGATAAGACATCAACTGTGAACGCCATCTGCCGCTTCCGATTTCTTTCTCACCCACTGCCGCATTCATGTCGTTATCCTCCGTTATGTCATTCGGGAAGTTCTTGGCAAGCATGTATTTGCTTCTTCCCATCGACTTTTCATAAGTCATACCGGCAACAACATTGAAAGCATGTACACCAAACTTCTTTTCAAAAGTAAGCAAAGACTCTAAAGTAAAACCTTCGTATGCATTATCATCTTTTCTTCCATAACCATTGGTAGGATTTTGTCCTGAACCGGTGTAGCGATTGTAATATTGGCTACGTTCGTTATAGGTATAACCATAACCGACGTTCTGACGGAACTTCAGCCAATCCACAAATGTTATTTCGCCAAAACCAGAAGCATAAATACCATAAGTGTCAAGCACATTCTTCTCTGTATGAGCACTCAGATATGGATTTGCCAAACCAGAAGCAAAGTCTTCTGAGAATTTAGAGTCTGCATCCGGGTCAAACACCGGACGAGTCGGATTAAATGCGATTGCGGACTCAATCACACCATAGTTTTCCGTATTGGTACGTGCCAGACGATTCTCAGATTTCGTGAAAGTCAGGTTACTGCCTATCTCCACATAATCATTGATTTTACGATTATTATTTGCACGGACATTGTAGCGCTTATAATAAGAGTTCACAATAACACCCTGCTGATCAAGATAACCGCCAGAATACATATAAGATCCTTTCTGGTCACCACCGGAAATATTCAAACTATACTCCTGACTAAACGCATCACGGAAAATTTCCTTCTGCCAGTTAGTGCCATAGAACAAATTCCCATCTTCACGCAAGTCAAAACCATTACGGAAATCATCAGGACTAGGCAGATATTTTCTCTCAAGAATGATCTCTTCACCAGTCACAGGATCGGTACCCTTCTTAATTGACCAATGGCCGGGTATAGGATAAGGAAGGCTTTCATCGGCAACATAATTCTTGCCATCATACATATAACCGAAAATAGTACATTCGTTCTTGAACTGTGCATAATCGCCCGCACTTAAAACATCAATCAGTTTTACAGGTTTGGACATGCTGAAATTAGCACTGAACTGAACTCTTGCCTTACCCTGAGCACCACTCTTAGTCGTAATAATAACCACACCATTAGCAGCACGCGAACCATAGATAGCTGTGGCAGAAGCATCCTTCAATACCTGAATAGACTCTATATCCTGCGGGCTAATTAAGCTCAGAGGGTTATTATTGGATTTCGTTCCGAAGTCAGTCGAGGGAGCTTCACCTGCCGTGAAAGGCACGCCGTCCAAAATATACAATGGTTCTGTATTGGTAGTAAATGAATTGGCACCACGTATCTGGATAGTTACACCCGCACCAGGAGCACCATCAGCTTGTGAAACTTGTACACCTGCCATTTTACCCTGCAAACCTTGATTAATACTCGTCGGATTCGTTTTCAGTAAATCATCACTTTTCAAAGAAGAGATTGATCCCGTAAGATCCTTTTTAGGCACACTACCGTAACCGATAACCACTGTTTCTTCCAACATGTGGCTATCTTCCTGTAATGTAACATTTACAGTAGCTTTACCTTTCACTGCTACTTCCTGAGTTTTGTAACCCACAAAAGAAAAAACTAAAGTAGCATTACTGGAAGCATTTACCGAGTAACGTCCGTTTACATCTGTAATAGCTCCCGTCGTTGCATTTTTCACACGAACTGTAACCCCAATCACAGGTTCACCCGAATCATCGGTTACAATGCCCGTAATTTTAGACGTTTGAAGCATTTCTGTAGTTTCAGCCTTCAAACCATTCGGAACTAACATTAGTGCCATTAAAAGCACACCAATAATTCCATTCATCGATTTGTGCAATCTTTTCATAGACTCATTTTTGGATTAATTAAATTAAACTTTATCACTCTCTGTTTAGTTGTTATTTGATAGTAGGATTAATAAATAATTCATCCATATATACTTTCTGAGAAGCATCAAAAGCAACCTTTATATACCTTGCATTTTCATTCAACTTTTCAAATAATATCCCGTCTATCCAAGCATCATGCTTATTATTCGGAAAATATGGGGCATCTTTGATAGAAGCCAGACTATAAGTTTCTCCATCTTCCGAAGTATATACATAGACTTTCAGCGGGGTATTGATTCCTTCCGGATTATAGTTCAATGTACGCACCATGATATTCTTGACCGGAGTTTTCTTTTGCAAATCCACCACTATTTCATGGTGTCCCTGGTCAAACTTCACCCAACGGTTGTCCTCACTGTTCTCTTCAGCTACTTTGCCATCCAGCAGGGCTTGCATATCCGATTTACTAATCATGTCAGGAGTAGCTGTATTCATCAGTTTTTCCAATAGAGTTGCTTCAAACATTTTCCAGTAAGCATCGCCGTTTCTCCACGCTATATATTTGTTGCATATATCATTAGACCAAACCGGTTGCCCCAACTGATAAGGAGATTTCGGATCTTCAATGATGCCACCAAACATGAACGAAATAATGCGGTCTACCCCTGCTGCAGATGCAGCTACCTGCTGAGACAGTAAACGAGAATAGGCAGCCGGAATCAAAGCGGACTGACGGTCATTCGTACCTTCTTCCCACGTAAATGTTTCGCAATTTGCCCACATCTCAATATTCAATCGATTGTGAATATCACGCATTCTTTGCCAGTTCTTTTTCAAACGGGGAAGTGTGAACTTATCACGCACGCAACCCACTTCGTCCTGATAAGCTATAATATCGACCTTCAATTTTGCCATCTGTTTCTCAAAATCCGGATTATCAAACTCCGACAAACCAATTCCATAAGGAGATATCAAAGTTTTCTTGCCTGGCGTCAGAGTTTGTGCCTTTTCAGCCAATGTATTAACCGATTGTACGGCATGTTCGGCAAAAATCGGACAGATACAATCTTCTACTGGCAAATACCAACCATAAAAAGCCTTATGATTTTTGTAAAGAGAGGTCAATTCTTCCATAATCTGTAACTGACGTTCTTTGATTGCCGGATCCAGCAGATTATCATCCTGATCTTTTGCCCAACCGGTACTCATAAATACTTTTACGTTATGTTTTGCTGCTTCATCAAGGATAGCATCTACAGGACTTTTCATGCCCTTATCATACAGCCAAGGCATGATTTTAGAAGGATAATATGCCTTACCTTCATTAGCTACCTCCATGAATACCAAATATTCAATGTCCATAGCCGCTAATTCACGAACCTTAGCCGCCCACAACTTCGGGTCTGTATTATCAAAGTTTTGAGGATTGGTATATTTATTACGCACATCTTTATATGCCAGATTGATCCATGTGCCGGTAATAGGCTTTACACCTGTGACTGGTTTTCCAGTTTTTTCTTGCTTACCGGAAGTGTCATTAGCAGCACATGCAGTTACTGCCGGCATCGCAACCAGCATTGCCAATAGGCCAAATAGTATTACTCGAATGTTCTGTCTCATTGTTTCTATATTTATTAATTAAAATTCTGCTTATCTGAATAGATTACTGCTTCACCTAAATAAATGTGTGCATCTTTATGAGGATTCAACCATTTAAAACTGATCTCATGTTTTGCATTTTGCAGCTGATATCTATGGAAAAGATCTACCCTTCTATCATCAATGGAAGATGCTTTGGCAACCGGCAGATTTGCCGTTTCAATCATATTACCGTCAATACACATTTCAACCTGAGCCACATAGTTTTCATCTGTACATTTCACATATCCTTTCAAAACGAAACCTATACCATCAAAAACAAAGCCGGTATTATCCTGTAAAGTAGTATTGACAGCCAATTTATCCACCGGATAATGGCCTTCAAATGCTTTTTCATATTTTACAGCAACAGGTTTTTGAACTTTAATAGTCACCTGCCCATTATCTACTTTACCACCTTCTCTTTCTATTACCTGCAAAGCATGTTTCAAGCCCAGTTCCGATAGTTTATTAAGAGATACATCTGTATAGGCAAAAGGTATGTCTTCTATTTCACAAAGACTCTCTTTCCAATTCTCCGGAATATTAGAATATCCTATCATCGTACCCAAAATACCGGCAGCTGTAGCTGCATTGCAATCCGAATCCTGTCCGCAACGGGCAGCTATGTCAATTGTGGAAAAGAAATCTTTCTGTCCATACAATAATCCCATTATGACATAGGCACTGTTAATCTTTGCATCAATATCAAACGGAGCAAAAACACCGTCAGGGCAACCGACCTCTGATGTCCACCTTTTCTGGCACTCGAACCAGGTTTGTTTCCAGTCATTCGGATACTGCTTATACCAGTCTATCACATCTTTCATGCAACGGTAGAAATCACTCTGTTCGGGAATTGTTTTCAGCGCCTCCGAAACAACAACTTCCACATCATCGGAAACAAAAGCCATAGAATACAACGCACCAACATATACGCCTCCGTACCAACCATCACCGTAAGTGAAGATATGTCCTACTCTATCAGATATTTCAGAAGCAGTATTGGGCATACCCGGTGCCATCAAACCTGCGAAATCTGCTTCAATCTGATAATCTATATCGTCAGCATGGGGATTATTCAACCAATGACCGGACATAGGCGGCATAATACCTTGTTTGATATTATACTTGGCAACCTGGTTGGCATGCCATAATGGAAAACCTGCATTAGCAAAGCTGATTGCAAACGAATCAGCCGGAGCTTCCAGACCTAAACGTTCGAACACATTAACGAAGATGATGTCTACATACAAATCATCATATAAACCGGGAAAAGTATCAAAGTAGAACTTGACTCTGTCCTTGGACCATTTTATAGGGGTATAGTCTTGAATCATTGTACCGTTGTGCAGAAACTCCACGGGTCCACCATAGGTACAACCAATGGTCTTAGCCGCCCAGCCACCTCTTATTTTATCAGCCAATTCATCCTGCGTCATCGTTACCTCAGACGGAACTGTTGTTTGGAAGGAAGAGGAAGTACATCCTACACACCACACAACAACTATAAAAACATAAACAATAAAGGCTATATTCTTCATGGTTCTTTACATTAAACTATATTTTACTTTGCAACTTTCAGCTTAGCTGATTCTTTATCCATAGCATTATAGGTAGATATCTCATATACATTATCTTCATTACCTTCCTTATCAATGAAGGAAGTCAGGAAGTCATTTCCATGTATCTGAAGTTTCTTTAAGAGCGTGCCATTCTTGTAAATATTGAAACCGGCAACCGACTCCAGACTACCCGGAATCCACTTAATTTCTATGCCATTAGCTACCTTTACCATACTGGCACTTATAACTTCCTGCGGAGTAGCTATTTGAGGAAGTTTACCTTCTTTACAGTATTGCAGGTAGGCTTGATGATAGCCCTTATTCACTACAAACGGACTATTATAATGACTATAAGCAAAACAGATAAGATTACTTACATAACCATTAACTATATCCAGCTGCTTCTTTATCCTTGTCAGAGGAGCACTCACCCAGAATTGTTGATCGAACGTTTCAACATTTCCCCAGAATTTCAATCCCGGTTTAGTATTGACAGCTTGTTTCAATTTAGAGAACCAGTCCGATAAATTATCTAAATTCAATCCACCGGCACCAACACAGTCTTGCGGAGCAAAAATATCTCCAAATCGGAAGTGAGTTTGTGCAAAAACATTCTCCCACATTTTTCCATATTCTTCTGCATTTCCACCTACTTTATGATTCATAAATGGAGAAAGCATGAACGGCATTCCTGGAGTGAGCTTTGAAAGATGATCCAAATTTGTATTTAAGGCTCTCGCCAGAATAGCCTGCCGTTCAGCTGTCATACAGTTCAGATTGTCAACTTCCCAAACCCAATACCATCCGTACATTGCATTCGGATATTTTTCCTTGTACAAGGCAACCAGTTCATCTGCCACTTTATTGCCGATTTCCATTTGGCCAACCAACCAATCTGCATCATAATCTACTTTCCACCATCTATCGTTAAAATTCAGTCCAATAAAGATTTTTATTCCATTCTTCTGAGCACTGCGCAAACACTTTTCAAGTGTCTTGTTCTGCTGTTTTTTCTTTGTCAGCGAAGAGGGATAGTTAGTAGTTGTTCTTCCTTTCTCATCTGTCAGAAGTGCAGGTGCATAAATCAGATACTTCATACCTGCCTCTTTAAACATTTCCATTTCCCGATCCCAACGTGCATCATCCCAATTAGCAACTAAATATTCTTGTATAAAAGAACCACTGAAACGAGGGACATTGGTTCCTTGATTTTTCTGTTCGAACATGTAATGGAAATATGTACCTTTCAGGTCAATAATATATGAATCAAAGCTGGCCTCATCTTCATGCAGATTAATGATACGGGCACCTCGGCTCAGAACTTCATTATAAGCAGACGGATAGCCTGTTTTACGTCCATAAGCTAATGCTATATTACCGTTCCAGTCAACCATATAGTCATTGTTATGATCATGCCCGACAAATACTCCTATTACATCTTTTTTCTCTATAAAAGAGGACAATAAGCCTGAATTTATGTTGGACGCACAAACACCTTCCTGCTTCTCACCGAATTCACGACAAGCCCATCTGGCCGTTTCATGTTCGGGTAGAGGAATATGGAAAAACGCCATCGATGGCAATCTGTGTTTATTACGTACTGTAAACTGATCACTTGCCTTACGATACCAATCTATCTGATCATGCTTAATCCAGTCATAATATCCGAAAGAACGATCTTGGGTAAGATTATGCGAATCGAACAAATACAAAACCCATTTTTCAGAATTTCCATCAGATGAAAGGATAGGAAGTACACAATTACCGGAACCGGACAATTTTCCATTTTCGGCATCATAAGTCAGGTTATAGGGTACCGTACGCAAAAATTCAAGAATCTGGGCATTATTCATATCTGTTTCTTCATCATGATTCCCGAACGTAACAGCAAATGGCATTTTTTCTTCCTCGAACAAGCCAGCCAATCTTTTCCAACCACGAAGAGCATTCCAGGAAACCACTATATCACCTGTCAGGATCACAAGATCAGGACGTTCTGAGCGAATAATTTCACGCATCAAGTTATAAGTACTGTCATTCTTTTGTTTATAAGAATCGCTTTCCACCCAGTGCAGATCAGTGAACTGCACAATCTTGAACTTTCCATCACGAAACTTCAAATCAGAAGTCTGGGCTAAACAGGAAAGACACAATAGTGAACTAAATAGGATCAATAAATATTTTTTCATTTCTTTCTATCTGTTCTAAATGGCGCCAAAGGCAACCCGTTACTATCAAATAAATTGGGAACCGCATCATTGGTAAAACAATAGCGTACTGCAACCGGAGTTTTTACTTTTACGGAAGAAACGCTAATCTCACCATTCTTCATTAGTTTGGCATCTGCCGGATATACATTTCCTGCCTGGTCCACTATCTCAAAGTTTTGGATGGTCTTGTCATTACACGTTAATTTAATAGCAGTAGTAGCCACCATAACTTTGCGTCCTTCTATACGGATAGACTTTAACATTGGAGAACAAGGCTCCACTTCTTCCCTATGGTAAGTTTTCTTCAATGCCATATTGGCCAAACGGACACCTACCTGTTTTTTCAGACCCGGATGGATATCAGAGATATCATTCACCAGATCGCTGATTACGACCATTCCGGTGTTATGTAATGTTGCAGCAACATCTGCCTGCTGTTCCCGTAAATAAGCAGCATTTCTGTCTGCATATCCATTCCATGGAGCAATCTGCACAAAATAAAAGGGCAAAAAACGGTGAAATTCATTTCTCCAACCTCTTATCATTCCATCAAACAGAGGACCATAGTCAGCAGCCCGTTCATTATTAGCTTCTCCCTGGTACCAGATGACGCCTGCAATAGTATAATTCTTGATAGGATGAATCATTGCATTGTAAATGGATGAGTTGGCAGTAGGAGACCAACCTGCTACTTGTTGTTTTTGTGATAACTCAAACAACTCCTTTTCATGGCTGAAAGTAAATTCATCGATCCAAGGTTCTACTGCTGTTCCTCCCCAATAAGATCCAATCAGTCCGACTGGCACATTCAGTGCTTCATTCAAATGTTGACCAAAGAAGAAGGCCACAGCGCTGAAATCTTTGTAAGTTTCCGGAGAACAAATTTCCCATTGTCCCTGAATACGTTCTACCGGATACTTAGACGTTGCTTTAGATATCTTGAAAAAACGAACTTGCTTATTTTCCAAAGCTTTTGTGATATCCCCGGCATCACGAACCGGATAGCTCATAATATATTCCATATTGGACTGGCCGGAACACAACCATGTTTCACCCATCAGGATATCTTTTATTTCTCTCTCCAGTTTGTTCTCCCAACCGTAAAAACGAATACTATGAGGTCCTGCAGCTTCCGGAGTACGTATATAAGCTTCCCAAGCGCAATGCATATCCGACTTTACATGTACCGTATCTGTGGGAGCCCAACTGCATACAATCTTCAGGTCCCATACACTGGGACACCATCCCCAAAGCTTCACTTCAGAATTCCGTTGCATCACCGCATGATCACTAATGATAGATGGAAGAGCAAATTCCGGGTTCTGTGCTGAGATATTGGCAAATACCAGTATAAATGTTATTATAGTAACTAATCGTTTCATAGTAGTTATTATTTAAAGTTCTGCTTTCTATACCAATCCATGTACTGATTGTATAGTCTGACTGACTCATCACGTAGTCCGGCATGAGCCAGCGAACCGGGTTTATTCATTATACCAAGATATTGATATACCAGAATCTTATCTACAAATGGAGATATAGCCTCCATCTGATGAATAATTCTCTTATCAAAATCAGCCGAGATTAAACTACCATGAGTAGTCTGTTCAAAGTAGAAAAGCTCCATGTCGGCCCATATTCTTGAACGACCGGCTTTTTGATGCGCTTTAGCTAAATTTTCAAAAGCACGAGCTGATTGACTAAATGTAGTGACACCCACTCCCACGCCATCTTGATAAGCTACGATCTCTACATTGAGTTGCTCTAATTGTTTAATGAATGTGTCATCACACTTTTCGGCCTTAATATTATAAGGCGCAATGATATTTACACAATTCGCATTCAGAGACTTGGCTATCTGCGCACATTCATTCACATATGGAATTACATACTCACCAAAATAAGGATCCAACCATGATTCATTGGGGAAATACCAACCATAGAAACTTTTATGATGTCCATATCTTGCATAAATTTCTTCCATGCATTTGGCTCTCTTCCTGCCCAACTCTTTGTCGGTCATCATCTTTACAGCATCCAGATCCAATGCCCAATAGTCATTGCTTACAAAGAACTTAACACCAAACTCATCTGCTGCCGAAAGCACTGTTTCTATGGGATCTTCACATCCCATTTTAAACTTAGGAGCCAAGTCCGTATCATAAAATGCAAAACCATGAGAAGCTACATTCATCATGACTAAGTATTCCATGCCTGTTTCACGGATTTCACGTATCTTTTCCCGCCACTGGGTTGCAGTAAAGTTTCTCAAATCTTTATCCCAATACACACCTTCTTTTCCGCCTGGGTGTTGGAATTCAAACCAGGAACCGGATATCGGCTTGATATTTGGATTTTGAATGGCTTCCTGTAGAACCTTTGCTTGCGAGACTCCCGGTAAAATGATACCAGCAGCCCCCAAGCCTAAAGTAGTTAGAAAATTTCGTCGATTCATAGTATTAGATTTTTCATTCTGATTTTATAATTTCTTCCAGAACTGTCCAGCATTGATACAGTCCCCTGGGCACATGGAAACATCCTTTCCATTTCCCGCCTTTTAATGGTAGCAGCACTTCTCCTCTCCTATTCAGATAGCCGTACCATTCAGCATATTCCGGATCTTTAAAATGATTCCAGGTATAATCATGCACTTTCTCGAACCATTCCAAACATTTCTTATCGCCTGTAAGCTGATAAGCTTTCAATAAAGAAATCAATGTTTCAATATGTACCCACCAAAGTTTTTGGTCCCATTCCAATTGTTGAGGAGGATATCCTTTACGGTCCATAAAGTAATATATACCACCGAACTCTTTATCCCAGCCATACTCCAACATTGTCAAGGTAACATTCTTAGCTTTTTCTATCAGTTCAGGACGATGCAGACGTTTTCCAAGATCCATAATAAACCACATAGCTTCAATATCATGTCCCGGAGTCACCTGGCGTCCCTCAAAAGAATCAGAAAGCTCACCGTTAATCTGTACATTTTCAATGATGATACCTCCCAGTTCTGGACGATAGAAAACCTCCATAACTTCACGGATGCATACCTCCATGGTTTTCTCTAAATAATCAGCATCAAGTAAATGTTCGATTTCCAAAGCCAGATTACATAGAATCATCGGGAGAGCGAAGTTTTTCAAATCTCGCGTACCGGGATGCAGTTTATTCCACTTACCCTTCGGATTATCCACTTTAGACAGGATGATCTCAAAAGTCTTCTTAGCAATATCAGCATATTCCTGATTTCCGGTAGCAAGACTGAGTTGTCCGAAAGCCATGGTTGCAAAAGTGTATGAGAAAATGTTATAAGGATCCACCAGCGGGCGTCCCGTACGGTCAAGAGAGAAATACCAATTGTAATTTCCATCGTGGCCGTACTTTTTCAAGAACTCCCCGCCTTGAATGGCACAATCCAACCATTCCTGACGTTTCTCTACCTTATTGTAGAGCATTGAAAACAACCATACCTCACGGCCTTGCAACCAAACAAACTTATCTGTATCGAAAACATTACCTTGACGGTCCAGGCAAGTGAAGTACCCGCCGAACTCGTGATCCTGAGAATGTTCTAGCCAGAAAGGAAGAACATTATCCATCAGTTCGTCCTTATAAAGAGCAGCTAATTTTTTAAAATCCATAATTCTCTATATTATATATGTATATTAAGGTCGATTTCTATTTGGAACTGGTCCAGTAACGCTCAATCTCTTCCAGCGACTTGCCGGTAGTCTCAGGAACGAGTTTCCAAACAATAAGCATATAAGGAACGCACATGACGGCAAATAAAAAGAATGTTCCGGCGGGGGTAAGATTCTGGAGCATCCAGGGGGTTAATTGGCCGATAAGATACGTTCCGATCCATAAAGAAAATCCTGCGATAGACATAGCTAATCCGCGAACTTTGGTAGGATACATTTCAGAAAGAAGGACAAATACCACTGCACATATGGAGACAGCACAGCAAAATACATAAGACAAAAAGAATATAAGCAGGAATATGCTTGAAATACCTAAGGATTCACCAAACAAGAAATAGAATCCTATTAGTAACAAAGTAACGACCATACCCGAAACTCCATAATAAACTAACTTTTTACGGCCGACTTTATCAATAATGACTAATGCCAGAACCGTAGTTAAAGTATTAACCAATCCTACCAAAACCTGATAGAAAAGAGAATCACCACCTGACAAACCTGCATTCTCGAAGATAGAAGGGCCGTAATACAAAACAGCATTTACTCCCATAAACTGGCCTAATATAGCAATACAAACACCAATGATGACAGCTTTCAGAATTCCTGGTTGCAACAATAAAGACCATTCAGATTTTAATTCGGAAGATAAAACCGATTTCGTTTCATTCACCTGAAATGCTACATCTTTAGCAGAAACATAAATTCTCTTCAAAATATTTGTAGCCTTGGCATCCTGTCCTTTCAAAATCAACCAGCGGGGACTTTCCGGTATAAAGAAAATGATGATAAAGAACAGTATAGCTGGAAGAGTCTCCATTCCTAACATTCCTCTCCACACCTCAGTTACAAAAATTAAATCAAACCAGCCAGTTCCCGGATTAGTACAACTTTCAGCATAAGCCAGTAGTTGGTAATTCACTAAATATGCACCTAAAAAACCAACAGTCACGGCCAATTGATATAAAGAAACCAATCGTCCTCTGTACTGGGCAACAGAAAGCTCTGAAATATAAAGTGGAGATATTATAGAAACAACACCAATACCAATGCCACCAATTATACGGTAAACAACCAACTGGTTAAAATCAGCACATAAAGCGCATCCAATGGCTGATGTAGAAAATAAAACCGCTGAGATAACCATAGTCAGTTTACGACCGAATTTATCACTCAGGACTCCGGCAAAAAGTACTCCGACTATGGAGCCTATCAATGCACATCCTACATACCATCCCTGCTGTAAGGCATCAAGTTTAAACAACTCTGTCACCTGAGCAATAGTTCCGGAAATGACAGCTGTATCATATCCAAAGAGGAAACCACCTAAGGCAGCAACAATCGACAGGAAAACAAGGTACCCTATATTAATTGTAGATTTCATAGAATTGTTATTTAATATTTTGCTTATATATATGTCCGAAACGATCCGTTACTACTATCTCGATAACTGCATTCTTATTATGAGGAGTCGCTTTAAATAAATGCTCTGTTTTTATAGGCATAATCCAATCATATTCTACCCGTTCTTTATCCGAACAGATAATCTTTGCTTCAGGATCATACCCTTCGAAACGTTGCATCTCACCCATGCACTTGCCATTCTCATACCACTCAACTTTCCACAACTCATCCCAATTCCAAACATTGGCAATAATATCCTGGGGGTATTCTTCTGAAGAACCGACCGGATACCCTCTGAATTGGTGATCAATAGGAAATCCCGCACTCTTATAGCCCCAAGTAACCTTATTACCATTTACTTCATAAATTCCGTAACCGCTGGGGGTACCATCTGTACAGATATCGGCTTTCCAGAAAGTACCGCAAACAGCCGCTGTATTATGTTCCATGAGTTTATCATTAAACACAACGTTCCAATTGTAATGGGAGTGTCCGGAGAATATGTGCGCATCATATCCGGCTAAAAGATTATATAAGCTGGAGGCATTGCTGGTTTCATCAGGAAGTAATGCATTAAACTGTAGCTCTTTTGTAGAGCTGCTTGGAATATGCATTGTAACAAAAACCAGATGGTCTTTCGGTACGAAAGATAAATCCTTCTCTATCCATTGCAGCGTTCGCTCATCAATATAACCTATATAGCGATAATGACGATTAATATAGAAGCAGTTATTCAATACAATATAATGTGCCTTACCTCGATTGAAAGAGTAATAGATCGGTCCGAAATATTCTTCAAAAGTCTTGTAAGAATGTTCATAAGAGCGTACTCCATATTCCATATCATGATTGCCTACAGCACGATAGAAAGGAAGTTCCAGGAGATTAGAAGCTTGGATATAAGAAGGAAATATAGCCGGTGCATTACCCACAATATCACCACAATCCAAAACAAAAATATCGCTGTTTCGCCGTTCACCTACAAATTGACGAACATCTTTCAAATATTTCATATACCCCTCAATGTCACTAGTTTTGGCAGCTTGTACATCAGACTGTACCAGACAGATATGTTTATCGTCATTCCTAGGATTCTTAATCAAGGTAAAATCATAGTTTTCCACTTCACTGTCTATTCTTTTGTAATAGTGAGGAAGACTCGCTTCTCTTTGAGGTAGATATCCGGCCGGAGTCGTCACATAAACAAAACGTGCATCCCGATGATATGGTAAACTATACATTCCTTTCGTGTCTGTCAACACACAGTCGAAACCATTCGTCACCACAACATTGGATATTCCTTTACCTTGGCACATAACCTTTCCCTTAATGCCAGAAGCAGATTGAGCCATGGCACTCATATTCAGGATACAGATGCAACAAACAAATAGATATTTCAATAAACGTTTCATATTATTTGATATTAAAGTATTCCTTATACCTATCATATAAATGTCCAGCTTGTAAATAAGCAGACTGAGGACTCATGAAATGTGAGAACTCAAACGTAATGGCTTTATCATAGCCGGCTCTCTTTGCAGCTTCTAATTTCATTCTAAGCTTATCAAACTTGATCGGCAAGAAATTTATAGGCATATCACGATCGAACGTCTCCGCATTTGTCCAGCATTTCATTCCATATTTATCTGCCAGCTTTTTATTTACTGTAAAGAAAGCATCTAATTCATCATAATCAATGTGCCCATCTTGAAAAGCACATGCATCAACCACTTCATGGATTCCATCAAATATTTCATTCCATTCTCTTTCGTGTTCCTGAACTGAAACAGCATCTTCCTTAGTTAACTTATCAGTCCCCATCACAGCCTTCTTTCCATCAATCCAAGGAGAAATAAAAGTAGGTAAACCACCAGACACATCCTTACATTGTTTTCCCATTGCACGAAAAGCATCAATAGCCCCTTTGGTTTTACGACTGATCTCGCCACTTATATACCAGCCACCAAAACTCTTATATTTTTCACCATATTGCTTCCAGACTTCATCGATCACATACTTGTTATCTTCAATCTCCCATGACAAATCACCCGTATCCCAGTATTTTCCGGAATCATACAGACCCAAATAAAACTTCATCTGATATTTCTCCGCTAAGCGAAGGTACATGTCTACTAAATCAACAGAGGGCATATAACATCCTCTACCCAATAAATATTTAGAAGGATAGGTGACAAACTTACGATAGCCGGAACGGATCATGATAACAGTATCAATTCCTATATTTCTCATGTGCTGGAAATCTTGATTCCATTCTTTTTCGCCCCAATTTTGATGAGGAATATCATGTGATATTTCATCCAAAAAAGTCCCGGTAATCTTTAAACCATTCTCTTTAGGAATAATAAGCTGATCAACATCGCTTTTCTGTATTGAAGCAAATGAAGTGCTCTCCATTGCTTCAGTGGCCAGCAGTCCAGGAGCTACCCAAGCGGAAGCTCCTGTTAAGGCGACTTTCTTTAAAAATTCTCTGCGGTTACTTGTTTTCATAGTATTCCTTTCTGTATATTATATATGTTAACCTATTGAATCCTGTGTTTAAGCTTTATTATTATAAAACGTTTCTTCTTTATAATACGATGCAAATATAGATATATTTATTAAATAAACAATAGATAATAAATTATTTTATTATTAAAATCTCATTTTCATTAGTATTTAATTAAATAAGGCCTTATTTTTAACTCTTAATAAAGAAAAAAGAGAAATGAATACGAACTAAATATAAAAAATGAGGTGGAATAAAGCTTAATATACTAAGCATGAATTGAATCATAAAAGAACAAATGCTTTCTTTTCCATTATAAAAGATTGAGGTTAATAAAAATATTAATTATCTTTGTGGTAAATAATGAAATTAACAAGATATATGTATCAGCAGTTTTTAAAAGAAATAGAAATAGGGTCTAAGAATGCCCTTATTAAAAAAAGGATTATTACCTATTATATATATAATGGTAGTTCGACAATTCCTGATCTTTCAAAAGAACTAGATTTAAGTGTTCCTACAGTTACTAAGCTAATTGGAGAAATGTATGACGAAGGATACATAAACGATTATGGCAAACTGGAAACAAGCGGAGGAAGACATCCTAATTTATATGGACTAAACCCCAAATCAGGCTATTTCATAGGAGTAGACATAAAGAAATTCTCTATCAATATCGGATTAATAAATTTCAAAGGCGATATGGTAGAACTTAAAATGGATATACCTTATAATTTTGAAAACTCCTTAGAGGGAATGAACGAACTTTGCAATCTGATTCTCAATTTCATAAAAAAACTCCCGATAGATACGGAAAAGATATTGAATATTAATGTAAACGTATCGGGAAGAGTAAATCCCGAATCAGGATATAGCTTCAGCCAATTTAATTTTGAAGAACGTCCCCTCGCAGATGTATTAAGTGAAAGACTCGGTTATCCTGTAACGATTGATAATGATACACGAGCCATGACATACGGAGAATATATGCAAGGATGTGTAAAAGGAGAGAAAGATATTATTTTTGTTAATATCAGCTGGGGATTAGGAATCGGAATCATTATAGACGGAAAAATTTATAAAGGAAAGTCAGGATTTTCCGGAGAGTTTGGACATGTGAATACATTTGACAATGAGATTATTTGCCATTGTGGCAAAAAAGGTTGTTTGGAAACAGAAGCTTCCGGATCTGCATTACATCGTACTCTGCTGGAACGGATACTAAAAGGAGAAAATTCTATTTTATCCAACCGGGTAAATATGGAAACTCCAATAACACTGGATGAAATTATAGCTGCGGTGAATAAAGAAGACCTCTTATGTATTGAAATTGTAGAAGAGATAGGGCAAAAATTAGGTAAACAAATAGCAGGACTTATAAATATCTTCAATCCCGAATTAGTAATAATCGGAGGAACATTATCTCTGACTGAAGATTACATTACCCAACCCATCAGAACAGCAGTACGAAAGTATTCTCTAAACCTCGTCAATAAAGACTCAGTCATTACAGCCTCTAAGTTAAAAGACAAGGCGGGTATTGTTGGGGCATGCATGTTGGCACGAAGTCGAATGTTTGAAGGTACAAACTAGACCTCCAACATTCGTTTCATAAATATAGCCGCGCCTTCCACATCGGAAGGTGCAGGTGCCCATGGCGCAACATCTTCTGGTGGAAGTGGCTTATAAGGGCCACTTTTTATTTCAAAGATAACAGTACCAGACTCTAAAACTACAATACTATGCCAGGTACCGGAAGGAATTTCCACTCCATACATTCCAGCTGATGGATTCAGATTAACTTTTTCCGTCACATTGCCCATATCATCATAGAAAAACGCTATCAGACTTCCGCGCAGAACAATATAAGTTTCTTCCTTATCTACATGACGGTGAGGAGGGAGATAAGTTCCCGGCTCCATGGCATTAAGAAGACGGTGAATAGGTGCATCTAAAGACTCATGAAAATTATAATTCATTCGTAAACGAGAATTCTCCTGAGCATCATGAGTTACCCCGTCCAATAATTCTTCTGAAATCAGCTTCATCATTACTTCAACAATTGAGCAAACTTACTTAAAAGGTTTGCTTTATTTGATACAATAGAAAGTTCTTTGCCATCAGTATCCACTAAAAAAGCGGCTTTCTGAGATGCTACAACAGGAGCTATATCCTTCAAATCTCCTTCTACAAAAACACAACCTGAGAAAAAAGGAACTACAAATTCCTTCATTTTCCCATTCCAGTTAATATATATTGTTTGCATAGGACAATAAGTCTTAAACCCTGCAACAGTTAAAAGCTGCATCAATTTACGCTCCAATCTTGGGGCTGTATACAAGATATACCAGCAACGCGCATTTTCATCCATCATCATATTGTTGTTTGCTTTTTCCATCCTTTTAATAAATCCTTCACAAATAAGATCCAACCTACACTGCCTACTCCTGCTAAGAACACAAAGCCTATGAGAATCATCATTTTATTGGGTTTAGCCGGCCGTAAAGGCACCGTTGCCGGCTGTACAACTGTATATACCGGAGTAATTTCTTGCACCTTAGCCTTAGCCATCTGTAATTGTTGAGCAACCTGAGTATATATATTATATGCCAAATTCATTTCATTCTGCAAACGCTCCTGCTCAGCACGAAAACTTAATAGAATTATATTCTGATTGGCATCAACAAAAGATGCATACTTTGATTGTGCAGACGTATAATTATCTTTAGCCTCTTTATATAGTTTCTCGGTAAAAGCCAAATCATGACGTGCCTTATTGGTTCGATAATCTGTAATATAGTTCTGCAGACAACGCATTACCGTATCTGTCAATGAAGCTGAAATCAAAGGGTCTTGCATGGTAACCGACAAAGTCGTAACACCCGTTTTCTTTTCCACAGATACTGCAATACGTCCGCTTAACGCACCTGCAATTGCAGCTTCTCCCCTAGTCAGTCTGAAAGGATCGGTTTTAGCTGTTTCGCCTCTTTCCTCTTCTTTATCTTTAAATAAGGACACCACCCAACCTAATGCTCTAAAAGGGGCCGAAGTAATAGCTCCCCACCAAGGTCCACGCTGATGCTTTTCCAAGTAGGCATAAAGCGTCGTATCAATCTTGCCTTCCTGATCCTTCACCTTTACATCAAAAAGTTCAATCAGAAAGGGGGTGGAATTTACAATATCAGGATAAAGTTCCGGTGAAAGAGCATCTTCACCACTAGAAGCCCCCAAATTGATACCTGCCATAGCTGCCAATGCTCCCATACTGCTTCCACCGGATTTACCACCTGTTTCCGGTGCCAGTGTCACACTTGTAGAGTATTCTTTCGGAATACTGAATGCCACAATCAGCCCCACCAGCACAGCACACCCACATGCTTTAAAAACCAATTTTCTACTTGCCCACACCTTTCCAGCAAGCTCAATCAAATCTATTTCCTGTTCTTCCGGCTGTATTTTGGGGGCATTCAGTTTATTTTCTTCGCTCATAGCTTATTACTTAAAGAGGTTAACCATAGTTGCAATCATAGCAGCGATAGAAGCTGTCGTGCTACCCATACCCAAAATTTCAGCAGCACTCATCCGCTTCCTCTCTTCCCTACTGGGAACAATAATCTCACACCCCGGTTCTATAGCCTTCTTATCGCGAGACTTCAGACGAGATACTGTACCATTCATATATACAACATAGGCCTTTTTCTTCTTAGCCAGATTACCATAACCACCTGCCTGGTTGATGTAATAACGCAAATTCTCACCACGCTTATATAATATAGTATTGGGATACATAACTGCCCCACTTATTTTTACCGTATTAATATATTCAGGAATAAACAGAACATCTCCCTCACGCAAAACCAAATCAAAATCACTACCGGGATTAGATATAGCTTTTTCTAAATCGATACCAACAGTATAAGTATCCGAAATATTCAATTTTTCAACAGAAATAGAGTCCTTTCCTTCTCCCATTTGAGCCATCTTAACAGCGTCAGCCTGACGACGCCGTTCTTCTTCCGTCATTTTACGAATTAGGCGTGCTCCTTTTACATAAGCATCAGGAGTTATTCCACCCGCTTTTGAAACCAAGTCAGATAAACGTTCATTCTTTTTCACCAAGGCATAATTACCGCCAAAAAGCACTTCACCAGCAACAACTACATTCTGTTGCTTACGATATGCAGGGCTTTTACGGACATATACTTCATCAAAGGGTTCCAAATAGAAATTATCTTCCCCACCTACAACTAAACCATCTTTAACATCAAATGAATAGGTTTTTCCCAAAACACTACTAAAAGAAGTGCTCTTAGGATCTTTAATACGGCGAGTAACATCCACCTTTATCGTTGCAGCAGCTTCCAATAAACCACCAGCCTGAATCAATAAATCTTCTATAGTCATCTTATTCGAGAAAAGAAATGTACCCGGATTTGCAACTTCACCATGAATAGATATAGTTTCTTCTTCTTTCAAATCATGAATACTTGGCACATATAGAACATCATTTTTCTGCAAAGGAATATCTGCTGCTGTTCCTTTTAGTAAACCACTTAAATCAATTGCAATTACTTCATGAGACAAATCTTCATTCTCACGATCCAAAAGCACACGATTCAAAAAAGCATCGCCTCTTAAACCTTCAGCCTTCTTTATCAACTGTTTTACAGTATTTACAGTTCCGTTCAATTCATACAAACCAGAACGATAAACAGCCCCACGAATCTCCACACGATTTTCAAAACGATTCAGAACCGCATCTATAGAAATAGAATCCCCATCGTCCAATCGAAAAACAGAATAGTCCATCTCATCTACATTATAGACCTGATGTTCCCGACCACTTTTACGAATAATACGTACCGCTTTCTTGTAAGCATCTCCGGTAAAGCCACCGGCATAACTCAAAATAGTAGCCACTGTTTCAGTCGGCTTCATTTCATAAAACATCGGACGTTTTACCTTACCTGCTATCTTTACCAGAGATTCATAAGGATTAACAATAATCACATCTCCTTCCTGAAGACGAATATCGTCCTTCATCTTACCTTTCATAAGGTAATCATAAACATCCAGATCAGCAATAGTTTTACCATTTCGTACCACCTTAATGCCACGAAGACTACCAATATTATTGATACCACCGGCACGATATAAAGCATGGAAAACAGAAGAGAAAGAAGATAGCGTATAAGTGCCCGGAACGGCAACTTCACCCATTATATTAATCTGGATAGTCCGGATATCTCCCAAAGTCAATTTTATTTGGGAAGTAGGTTCATTCCCTGATATTCCTGAATATATTTTTGAGAATTCACGTTGTAAATATTCATTAGCACCTTTCACTGTCATTCCACTTAACTGAACAGGCCCCAAACCACTCACCTGAATAGTACCTTCAGGTGAAATGCTTTGGCGAATCGTATTCTCTGAAGCCCCCCAAACATCAATAATGACCTCATCACCGGGTCCTAAACGATAGTCTATCGGAGTAGCTAGATTTATGCTCGGTTCAAACGTTAAATTTCGATTCGTAAATACATCATGACCAAATATCTGAGAAGTTTTGTCTACAGGAGAATTACCATCCATCCTCGTATCTAAAGTTCTATCAGAGATTCCCGCTTCCAAATAATCGGTAGTTCTCCTCAACTCTCCCTTATCATCATCAGCCGGTCTTCTCTTATCATCGGCTAAAGCGCGTTGACGAGTTTGAGAATGTATTTCATTGGATTTATTACTTACACCGTCATCTTCTGAAATTTTCTGTTGTATCCTGCTGACTTGCTCTTTGGTCACTCCTCTACGCAACAAATCAGTAGTTATCTGCTTCTGGCTTCTTCCACTTTTATGTGCTTCCTTTACGTACTGAATAACCTGATCATCCGACATCTGCTGTGCCATAGCCACCCCAGAAAGGATAAAAATTAAAAAGAATAGTGTTATTAATCTGCGCATAAATATTTGATTAATCTTTAGAATTTCTATAATTAATATAATCGGGCACAAAGGTAGCATATTATTTCATAACGCTCATTTATTTTACATCTAAATTTTGGAAAAAGAAATTAAAACGGTTACTATCAATGGTTCAGGCATCTACCGAATGTTCAACAATACATGAAATTATTTTTTTCATTTCGTTAATTATTGTCAGTGGTTCATATGATTCACATTTTTCAACTAAAGAATTAATCTGTTTACATGCCATATCAGCCCCTACAATATCCTCCTTACTCTTTCTCACTCTTTCATAACATGTAGCTTCGGTTTCGCATGCCGATTCTTTTTCAAATACATATATTCCTCCATTCTCTCCGAGATTTCCAACCTCCAATATCAGCATGCAAGCTTCCGACAAAGTCATCAGGCTACGGGGAGCCTCCGGATATACATCTGCAAAACGAACAATACATAATTTAGCAGGAAGTTTCTTCCTCCTGATTCTTTGTGAAAGTCCTTGCATATAAATTTCAGCTAAACGTTTGCTATATCCCATTACATGTACCGGAGATAGAGCATAATCCGTAGAAATTAACATACATTTATATGCTTTGTATTTAACCGATAAATCCGCTATATTCTTAGTTCCCAAAACATTAACCTGCAGCGCCTCGGTAACATAATCTTCTAGCATAGAAATATTTTTATAAGCAGCAGTATGGAATACTAACTGTGGCATATACTGTTTGAATATAGCTTCCATCCGACTATAATTCGCTACATCTGCCACCAGCACCTTCACTTCAAGATTTTTCCAGTGATCTGATAATTCTAATTGAACATCATATAAAGGAGATTCAGCCTGATCAACCAATATCAACTGGTAGGGATTCAATGCTGCTAACTGGCGAATTATCTCACGTCCTACTGCACCGGCAGCCCCTGTCACCAATATCCGATGTCCTTCAATATAGGCAGCGATCTTGCGAATATCAGCCTGAATAGGTTCACGACGAAGCCAGTCCTCTATCTGAATATCTTTTATAACCCCATCATTCAGGCAATTACTCAAAGGCGGCACTGTCATTACATGAATATTTTGAGCCAACATTCGCTCCATTACACCGGATGATTCTAAATCCGCCAGCTTATCCGGTGTCACAACAACCGTTTGCACATTCTTTCTTTTCAAATGCTCAAACAATCTATTATCATTGGCATAAACCCTGCATCCCATCGTATGCTTACCTATCATCCAAGGTTCATCTGAAATAAAACCGCATATACGATAATGATTGTTTCTACTTACCCGCATAGATTTAGCTATATTAACTCCCGTTCCACGAAAACCGTAAATAAATACATTCACGCAGTGCCGATCATCGAAAGACAAAGCCTCATGCAGCATTTTAACCAAAATGCGCAGACATACCATAAAAGTAAAATTGAGAATATATGCTATAAAGACAACCCCATTCGGTAATGTTTCTCCAAATTCAAAAGCCGACCAACAAAAATTACCAATACCTAATAAGCCATAGCTTATTGTAAGAGATATAAACACCCTATAAATATCCACAAACGAGGAAAAACGAATAACTCCAACATAGGTATGGAAAACAGAAAAAAAACACAGATTACAAAAGAGGGAAAATAGAATCATCCATATATATAATGATACCTTATATATTATGGAAGAAATTCCCAATTGAAGTATGCATGCTAAAAGCATAGAAATCACAACCAAACAGGTATCAACAGCCAGAATCGTCCATTTAGATGCAATATGGGATGAAAGATTTCTATAATATATTTTTAGGTTCATAATTATTGTCAGATCTTAAGTTGGTATACGTTTCTGCAAAGATGGATTTTTTATATTGATAAAACAATTTTTTTAAAAGGAAAATGGCAGAACAACCCCCGAAAGCAACTTCAGGAAAAATTTTCTCAAAAAAATCTTCTTTTCATTTCATAGTTTCGAAGAAAGCTGTAAATTTGCACCCCGTAAAACAAAAAGCCGTTGCCGCTATAGCTCAGTTGGTAGAGCAACGCATTCGTAACGCGTAGGTCGCCAGTTCAAGTCTGGCTAGCGGCTCTCAGAAGACTGATATTTAACTTACTGAATATCAGTCTTTTTTCTTCTCTTCAAATAGTCTCATGCTATTAAAAAAAAACGACACTGTTTTCACCCATGAAGCAAAAAGGGTGTCCTAAAAGGGTGTCGCAAAACTTAATAGTTTATCATTAACAGTACTGGCAGCAAAAAAACTGCAAATGGAATGTACCCTATCTTTGTGCGCATTGCAGCAAAGAAAGAAAAGGCGTATATCAAAACAGGTTATGAGATACCCGACCTATGCCAATGGTATGACGGTAAAATCGTAGCTCGTAGCGATACGGTAATGATGAACAAACGCATATTATTTGAACTCAAAAAGTATAATGAACGTATGCGAGAGATAGATAACTACGATGTCTACACAGCAACGCAATTAAAGCAGATACTAACGCAACAAGATAAGATAACGCAGGATGCGACGACATTTACTGCATTTTTCAGAAAACGCATATCAGAGTTTGAAAAAGAAGGTAGAATAAACTATGCTAAGATGCACAAGGAAACATTGCGCATCTTTCTACTTGCAGAGGGTGAAGTTCCCTTCGTTATAATGAATAACATCACGGTAGAACACTTTGACACATATATGAAAAGAAAAGGATATAGCGACGGGAATAGACAGATACGGTTATGCCATATCAAAGCAAGGGTGAACGAAGCAATAAAATACGGTCTTATCAAATGCGAAAAGCACCCATTCGCATACACCAAATTATCCACCAGCGAACCTAAAGATTTAGATGTGAATATCACAGACTTCGGCAAAATAATCAAAGCCGATACAAGCCAAAGCAAACGGCTAACCCTTGCGAAAGATATGTTTTTGCTGTCATTCTATTTGGGAGGGATTAACCTTGCCGACATCGTACAGATAGACTTTAGTCAAAAAGAAATAAACTATATCAGACAGAAAAGCGGTGCACATAAGAGAAAAGACCGTATAACCAGAATAACCATTCAGCCAGAAGCAAGATATATTATAGATAAGTATATAGGGAAAAACGGACGTTTAGATTTAGGCTATAATTATACCTATACAAACATGTGTTGTTATATCAATAGCTGCCTAAAGCTGTTGGCTAAAGAGTTAAATATTAAAAGTAATCTCACATTCTACTCTGCTCGCAAGACATTTGCACAGTTTGCATCTGAAATCGCAATACCCTACCCCATTATAGAGTATTGTCTAGGGCATTCAATTAAGACAAACATAACTATTAACTCTTATGTGAAAGTTAAACAATCGCAAGCAGATGCAGCTATACAACGAGTCATAGAATACACTAAACAGCCGAAAATATTTGAAGACTTTATAAATCTGCGAAATCAAATGCAAATGATGATGATGTAAATTGCATATATAATTAAGGTCTAAAAGAAAAAGTAATCCCCCAAATCTTGCATAATAAGCAAAAGCATATTATATTTATAGTGTCAAACAAGAGTTCTTAATTTTAATGTTTAAATGATGGAAAATGAAGAAAGAGAAGAGTTAGAATAAGGAACTAGAAAATCTCAAACTGTTATTTGAGTTCCATACAGGTTTAAAAGTGATTCAAAACTCTAAAGAGTACGACGAACATGTCAATGAAATACTCGATAGAGTTAATGAAATCAAAAAGAGACTGGAAAAAGAGTAATTAACCGCCCTCCCTACGGGGAGGACTTAAAAAAAAGATATATGATAGATTTTGATGCTTGTTTACCAACTTCGGAAATGAAAGAAGAATTTGAGCGCTTTAAAAAGATGTCGCCAAATGAAAGAAAGCAATTTCAAGAAGAACGCCAGAAGCGAATAGACGGTATGTCTCCAAGCGAACAGGAGAAGTATATCAGCCAAATAAAAAACGGAATAGATAACACTATTACAGAAACAAACAAATGGTGTGACCGCGTTGATGAAATTCTTTTGCGAGAAAGGCTTGGAGAATTGCCGGAAGTTATTTCTTTCAGCTATATTGCAAAAAAGTATTTCGGTAAAAGCCGTAATTGGTTGTATCAGCGAATAAACGGTTATACCGTTAACGGGAAAAAGGCTCGCTTTACTGAGAACGAATTTCAAACGTTTCAAAACGCTTTGAAAGACATTAGCGTAATGATTAACCAAACATCGCTTAAACTCAGTTAAGGACTTTGTTTGACACCGCCCCGTAGTTGAGCCGCTACGGGGTTTTCATTTAAAGAAAAAGCCCCGACCCTTACGAGTCGAGGCACAAACTTATCAAAAATAAGTATTACTTCTACATGCTATATAACAACTAAAACTGGAAAAGGTTGTAGGTAAATCCAATACCCGCATACATTCCACACGGATAGTCCCTAAAATCGGTTCTCTTTCAGTAAGTTAATACTGAATGTTATCTGACACCGCCTTTGTCTTGAACCGTACAAAGGTTTGGGGAATAGTTATCTATTCCCCTTTTTTATTATGTACTGCTTGATGGCATTGCTTACAAAGGCTCATCAGGTTGTCATAATCATAGGCAAGGAATAACCGTTGCTGCGGGTCATCCCTACTCATAAATGAAATGATATGATGAATGTCTTCAGCCGGTACTGTTTTATTTTCTTTCAAGAGAGATGCTTATGCATCTCTTTTTTTATTTCATAGATTCTTCTTACCTTTGCCAGACTAAAATAACTTCAGAAACAGATGAAAAAGAAGACAAAAAAAATTCTCATAGGAGGCTTGGTAATCCTGTTCCTTATGGGCGTAGCTTGTGCCGGAACATTCTATTATTATATATTCTACCCACAATTTCATCCCCAAAAGACTACTTATATTTATATCGACAAAGACGATACAATAGACTCCATATATAATAAAGTAAAAATACAAGGACACCCGAAAAGTTTCACAGGTTTTCTCTGGATGACCCGATGGCGCAATTATGATTCGGCTATCCACACCGGACGATATGCCATTCGCCCGGGAGAAAATGTGTATCATGTCTTCAGTCGTTTATACCGGGGATATCAGGAACCTATCAATCTAACTATTAGCAACGTACGCACTTTAGACAGACTTGCCCGCAGTATTGGCAAGCAGTTAATGATCGATTCTACAGAAATTGCTACTGTAATGAATGACACTATATTCCAGAAGCGGATGGGATATAAAAAAGAAACAATGTCCAGCCTATTCATTCCGGAAACATACCAAGTTTACTGGGATATGAGTGTAGACGAATTTTTCAAGCGTATGCAGAAAGAGCATGAGAAATTCTGGAATCAGCAACGATTGGCTAAAGCTGAATCTATCGGAATGACGCCGGAAGAAGTTTCTACCCTGGCCTCTATTGTTGAAGAGGAAACCAATAACAACGAGGAAAAACCAATGGTTGCCGGACTCTATATTAACCGTTTACACAAAGGTATGCCATTACAGGCAGATCCAACAATAAAGTTTGCCCTCCAAAACTTTGGTTTAAGAAGAATAACCAATGAACATTTGAATGTCAGCTCACCCTACAATACATACTTAAATGCAGGCCTGCCTCCGGGTCCCATACGTATACCTTCACCTATAGGTATCGATGCAGTACTGAACTATGCCAAACACGACTACATTTACATGTGTGCTAAAGAAGATTTCTCAGGTACTCACAATTTTGCTTCCAATTATGCTGATCACATGAAAAATGCCAGAAAATATTGGAATGCTTTAAACGAAAGAAAGATTTTCAAGTAAAATCATGATAAAATAAAAGCAAAAGCCTATATTTGCGAGTGAAAGACGCAAATTATTTCCTTTTTTAATAATCATGACTAACATTAAAATAATCAGATATGAGCAAGCAACTCTTACTTGGCGATGAAGCCATTGCACAAGCTGCATTAGATGCCGGACTCTCAGGTGTTTACGCCTATCCCGGTACTCCTTCCACAGAAATTACAGAATACATTCAAATGGCGCCTATTACGGCTGAACAGAATATCCATAGCCGTTGGGCCTCCAATGAGAAGACAGCCATGGAAGCTGCATTAGGTATGTCATTTGTCGGTAAACGGGCATTAGTCTGCATGAAACATGTAGGTATGAACGTAGCTGCCGACTGTTTTATCAATTCAGCTGTTACAGGTATAAAAGGTGGATTAATTGTAGTAGCTGCGGATGACCCCAGCATGCATTCCTCACAGAATGAACAAGATAGCCGTTTTTATGGTGATTTCTCATTGATACCCATGTACGAACCAAGCAATCAGCAGGAAGCATATGATATGGTTTATAATGGATTCGCATTTTCTGAAAAGATTGGCGAACCGGTATTGATGCGTATGGTCACCCGTCTGGCACACTCCCGTTCCGGTGTAGAACAAAAAACGCAACAGCCCCAAAACCAAATGTCATTCAGTGAAGACCCTCGCCAGTTCATCTTGTTGCCAGGTAACGCCCGCAAGCGCTATAAGTTTTTATTAGAACGTCAAGCCGAATTTATTGAAGCATCTGAGAACTCTTCTTATAATAAGTATACTGATGGTCCTAATAAAAAGTTAGGTATCATAGCATGTGGAATCGGTTACAACTATCTGATGGAAAACTATCCTGATGGTTGCGAATACCCCGTATTGAAAATTGGCCAATACCCATTGCCTAAGAAACAGCTCCTGCAATTGGTAGAGACCTGTGATGAAATTCTGGTATTGGAAGACGGACAACCTTTCGTAGAAAAACAACTTAAAGGCTATCTTGGTATCGGCATAAAAGTAAAAGGACGCTTAGACGGCACATTGTCACAAGACGGTGAATTAAATCCGGATAAGGTGGCACGTGCTGTAGGAAAAGAGAACAAGTCAGAGTTTGGTATTCCTTCGCTCGTAGAAATGCGTCCACCCGCACTATGTGAAGGTTGTGGCCATCGTGATATGTACACTACACTCACCCAGGTTCTGAAAGAAGAATATCCGACACATAAAGTATTCAGCGATATCGGCTGTTATACTTTAGGAGCCAATGCACCATTTAATGCTATCAATTCATGTGTAGATATGGGTGCATCTATTACCATGGCTAAAGGAGCCTCGGATGGCGGACTTCATCCGGCAGTAGCAGTGATTGGCGACTCCACCTTCACACATTCCGGCATGACAGGACTTTTGGATTGCGTCAATGAGAATGCAAATGTTACCATTGTCATTTCAGACAATGAAACGACTGCAATGACAGGCGGCCAGGATTCGGCCGGAACAGGACGTATTGAGGCTATCTGTGCCGGCATTGGCGTAGCCCCCGAACATATCCGTGTAGTAGTTCCCTTGAAAAAGAATTATGAAGAGATGAAGCAGATTATCCGTGAAGAAATCGAATATCACGGTGTATCCGTTATCATTCCACGCAGAGAATGTATTCAAACCTTAGCACGTAAAAAACGAAACAAGTAAAACCATGAAAAAAGATATTATACTTTCCGGCGTAGGCGGACAAGGTATCCTCTCTATCGCCACTGTAATCGGTAAAGCCGCCCTTAAAGACGGACTATATATGAAACAGGCGGAAGTACATGGCATGAGCCAACGTGGCGGCGATGTACAATCCAATTTGCGCATAAGCGATCAGCCTATCGCTTCCGATCTTATTCCTTCCGGTAAATGCGATCTGATTATTTCACTTGAACCGATGGAAGGATTACGTTATCTTCCTTTCTTAAGTCCTGAGGGCTGGCTGGTGACCAACGAAACACCGTTTATTAATATCCCCAACTATCCGGCAGAAGCTGACGTAAGAGCGGAATTAGATAAACTACCTCACAAGATCATTCTTAATGTAGACAAAGTAGCCAAAGAAATAGGTTCCATCCGTGTAGCAAATATTGTTTTACTGGGAGCCACCACTCCATTCCTCGGCATCGATTATGAGAAAATACAGACCAGTATCTGCGAAATCTTCGAACGTAAAGGTGAAGCTATAGTGGAAATGAATCTTAAAGCACTCGCAGCCGGAAAGGAAATTGCTGAGAAATTAATGTAAGATCCCTCAAAAATACACCGCCATGAATAACAAATACTGGGAAGAAGAAATAGAAACCATGAGTCGTGAGAAGTTGCAAGAATTGCAACTTCAACGACTCAAAAAAACGATAAAGATTGCGGCTAACTCACCGTACTATAAAAAAGTATTTCAAGAACATAACATCACAGCTGACGACATCCAAAATCTGGATGATATACGGAAAATACCTTTTACCACGAAATCCGATATGCGTGCCTGCTATCCATTCGGCATGGTATCAGGTAATATGCAAGAAGATGGTGTGCGTATTCATTCATCAAGCGGAACCACCGGTACTCCTACCGTCATCGTCCACTCGCAACACGACTTGGATTCTTGGGCCAATCTGGTAGCACGCTGCTTGTACACTGTAGGTATACGCAAAACAGATGTTTTCCAGAACAGTTCGGGCTATGGCATGTTTACCGGAGGATTAGGCTTCCAATACGGTGCTGAACGCTTGGGCGCGCTGACTGTTCCTGCAGCAGCCGGAAACAGTAAGCGCCAGATCAAGTTTATCACAGATTTCAAGACTACCGCACTCCATGCCATCCCAAGTTATGCCATTCGCCTGGCAGAAGTTATTCAGGAAGAAGGAATCGATCCGACAAGTACCAGTTTAAAAACACTTGTTATCGGAGCAGAACCCCATACAGACGAACAGCGCAAGAAAATCGAACGCATGTTAGGTGTTAAAGCCTATAACAGCTTCGGTATGACAGAAATGAATGGCCCCGGCGTTGCTTTTGAATGTCAGGAACAAAACGGCATGCATTTCTGGGAAGATTGCTACCTTGTCGAAATAATTGATCCTGAAACAGGAGAACCCGTTCCGGATGGAGAAATCGGCGAGTTGGTATTGACCACTCTTGATCGCGAAATGATGCCGCTTATACGTTATCGTACCCGCGACCTTACCCGTATTCTTCCCGGAAAATGTCCTTGCGGCCGTACACACCTCCGCATCGACCGTATCAAGGGACGCAGCGATGATATGTTTATCATTAAGGGAGTAAATATCTTCCCAATGCAAGTTGAAAAAGTATTGGTACAGTTCCCACAATTAGGTAGCAACTATCTTATTACCTTAAAGACCGTAAACAACCAGGACGAAATGATTGTAGAGGTAGAACTCAGCGATCTTTCTACTGATAATTACATTGAACTGGAGAAGGTACGTAAAGATATTACCCGTCAACTGAAAGACGAAATACTTGTTACTCCCAGATTGAAACTCGTGAAGAAAGGTTCATTACCTCAAAGCGAAGGAAAAGCCGTCAGAGTGAAAGATCTGCGGCAAAACCAATAAAAATAGCCTTTTTTCAAAATAATCAGTGGAATACTTGACATCGCCTTTTTGATACAGTATCTTTGTACTATCCATTTATAGATACTATTTCACTGAATTATATTTCGCACCATATAGAAACGGGGAAGCTTTTGCTTCTCCGTTTTTTAGCCCCTCATGCAGCAGGCTCCAAAAGCTTACGCTTATATAACCGTCAGCTTACACTTGCACAACCGTAAGCCCACACTTATACAAGCGTAATGCCACAGTCCGCCATCTCTAACTCCACACTTCGCAGCCTGCAACCTGTGGCATTTGTCCTGTTAAGCTGTAGCATTGGGAGCACTGAGATGTAGCATTTGACTCAACAAACACTGGCAAAAGAAACGAAAGTTCTTTTATTGCATATCATTACCCCAAAGCAGTCTCCTAACCGACTTTCATTAATAATATATAAATTTGCTATTGACAATATTTGAGTTACGACACCACTTTATAGAGGCTAAGTGGAAATCTTTGGATTGTAGAAAGTACAAAGAAAAAGGAACGGTAACCAACCAAGATTACCGTTCCCCTTTATAAAAAAGCCGCACCGATGATGTGATGAAACTCCGAATGACATGATTTGAGCGCTCGTCCTCTTTGTAATCCACCGACTCAAAGTTACCCCGAAGGGCGTGGCCCGCCATCGAGAAGCGAAGCTTGTCTCGGTATTTCATAATAGTTTGATGAGTTTCCCGATCCAATCAATGCGGCTATATTTTCTACAACAAATGTAGTAAGTTTCTGTCAAAGAAACAAGGAAAAACATGATTTTGTTTCCTCCATACAGGACATTTTATATTATATCCTCCTCGCTATAAGCAAAAAGTGCCGATTACTCGTTCGTAATCAGCACTTTGTAAACTATTTGCTAAATAAACTTAAGCAGCCTTTGCTTTAGCTACGATAGCCTTGAAAGCTTCCGGATGGTTCATCGCTAAATCAGCCAAAACTTTACGGTTGATTTCGATACCTGCTTTGTGCAAAGCACCCATCAGCTTAGAATAAGACATACCTTCCAAACGAGCTGCAGCGTTGATACGCTGAATCCACAAAGCGCGGAAGTTTCTTTTCTTGTTCTTACGGTCGCGGAACGCATAAGTCAAACCTTTCTCCCAAGTATTCTTGGCAACGGTCCATACGTTCTTTCTTGCACCAAAGTAACCTCTGGTTAATTTCAAAATTTTCTTTCTTCTTGCTCTTGAAGCAACGTGATTTACTGATCTTGGCATAGTTTTACTAATTTTTGAATGTTAGCGCCATTACTTCACGCAACGGACTTAAAGCTAATGCATTCGGTTAATACTTTAAAATACTTTGTACGCTTTTTTACTTCATTGCTAAGAGTTCCTTAACTTGGCTTACGTTCGTCACGTCAACTGTAGTTGAATGGCACAAGTTTCTTTTTTGCTTCTTAGTTTTCTTAGTCAAAATGTGACTGTGAAAAGCGTGCTTTCTTTTGATTTTACCTGTTCCGGTAAGAGTAAATCTCTTTTTAGAACCGGAGTTAGTCTTCATCTTTGGCATCTTACTTATTTTTAAATTATTTAAATTATATGGCAACGCACTATACCTGTGGCGTTACTCATTTCTTTTATTCTTCTGATTCAGCCGGAGCTGCTTTCGGAGCATCTGCAGATTTCGGTGCAGCAGGCTTCTTTGGCGTCTCTTTCTTCTTCGGGGAAAGCTGAATAGTCATTCTCTTTCCTTCCAGTACTGGCATCTGATCTACTTTTGCATAGTCTTCCAAGTCATTGGCAAAACGAAGCAGCAACACTTCTCCTTGCTCCTTAAACAAGATGGAACGACCTTTAAAGAACACATAAGCCTTTACCTTATCACCTTCTTCCAAAAAACCTTTAGCATGCTTCAACTTGAAGTTGTAATCGTGATCATCAGTCTGAGGACCGAAACGAATCTCCTTCACATTTACCTTCACCTGTTTCGCCTTCTGTTCTTTCTGACGCTTCTTTAACTGATAAAGAAATTTAGAGTAATCGATGACACGACAAACAGGGGGTTGTGCGTTTGGAGAGATTTCCACGAGATCCACCTCACGCTCTTCGGCAAGCTTCAATGCCTGGGCTATCGGATATACGTTAGGTTCTACTTCATCGCCCACTATGCGGACTTCTTTGGCGCGGATTTGTTCATTAATCCGGTATTGCCCTTTTAAGCTGTCATTTTTCATTAAATAACCTCTATTTCCAGTTTGTTTCTTATTTACTACTCCCAAATTATTATTTTTTATATTAGGTAAAAGCTATCTTTAGAACATTATTTATGCTATGCTTTCACAAGTGGGCGCAAAGTTACCATTTATTTATCATATTCTGAACTTCTTCGTTCAATATTTTAGCAAATTCTTCAAATTTCATAGTGCCTTTATCGCCTTCCCCTTGCTTGCGGACAGAAACTTCTCTGTTTTCTGCTTCTTTTTCACCCACAATCAGCATGTAAGGAATACGCTTCAATTCATTATCACGAATCTTGCGTCCTATCTTCTCATTGCGTTCATCCACAATTGCACGGATATCATATTGCTTCAGGAACTTTTTCACTTCCTGTGCATAATCATTAAACTTCTCACTGATAGGCAAAATAGCCACCTGCTCAGGTGTCAGCCACAATGGGAACTTACCTGCCGTATGCTCGATAAGCACAGCTACGAAACGCTCCATTGAACCGAATGGTGCACGGTGTATCATCACCGGACGATGTTTTTGGTTATCAGCACCGGTATATTCCAGATCAAATCGTTCCGGCAAGTTATAATCCACCTGAATGGTACCCAACTGCCAACGGCGACCGATAGCATCTTTTACCATGAAGTCCAACTTCGGACCATAGAAAGCAGCCTCACCATATTCAATTCTGGCAGTCAAGCCTTTTTCCTCACAAGCCTCGATGATAGCCTGCTCAGCTCTTTCCCAGTTTTCATCGCTACCGATGTACTTCTCACGGTTCACTTTGTCACGCAAGGAAATCTGAGCTTCCACATTGGCAAATTCCATAGAACGGAACACAATAGAAATAATGTCCATCACGCGCAGGAATTCATCTTTCACCTGGTCGGGACGGCAGAAAATATGTGCATCATCCTGTGTAAAGCTACGTACACGTGTCAATCCGTGCAATTCACCACTTTGCTCATAACGGCAAACCGTACCGAATTCAGCCAAGCGCAAAGGCAGATCCTTATATGAACGCGGAGAATTTTTATAAATCATACAGTGGTGAGGACAGTTCATCGGTTTCAGGAAGTACTCCTCTCCTTCTTCGGGTGTATGAATAGGCTGGAATGAATCCTTACCATATTTAGCATAGTGACCGGAAGTTATATACAGCAGCTTGTTACCAATCGGCGGAGTAATAACCTCCTGATAATCGTAACGTGCCTGAATACGGCGCAGGAATTCTTGCAAACGCAGACGCAATGCAGTACCTTTCGGCAACCACATAGGCAAACCTTTACCTACCGTATCAGAGAACATGAACAAATCCATTTCCCTACCGATCTTGCGATGGTCACGTTTCTTGGCTTCTTCCAGAACAACCAGATATTCATCCAGCATCTTTTTCTTTGGGAAAGTGATACCGTAAATACGCGTCATCATCTTGCGGTCTTCATGTCCACGCCAGTAAGCACCGGCTACCGACATCAATTTGATAGCCTTAATCGGCGCAGTAGTCATCAAGTGCGGGCCACGGCACAAATCCGTAAAAGCACCTTGCGTATAAGTAGTAATGTGACCATCCTCCAATTCAGAGATCAATTCACATTTATAAGTTTCTCCACGATCACCGAATTTTGTCAATGCATCCGCTTTTGAAATACTTTCTCTCACAACAGCTTCTTTCTTTGCTACCAGTTCTGCCATTTTAGCCTCAATAGCCGGAAGGTCAGATTCTTTAATAGTGGCCTCACCCGGATCCACATCATAGTAGAAACCGTTTTCAATGGCAGGACCAATACCGAACTGAATGCCCGGATATAATTCCTGTAAGGCTTCCGCCAGCAAGTGAGCACTGGTATGCCAGAATGCATGCTTACCTTGCTCGTCTTCCCATTTATAGAGAACAAACTCAGCATCCTCGTTGATAGGACGCCCCAAATCATAAATCTCACCGTTCACGCCACATGCCAGCACTTCCTGTGCCAGGCGAGAGCTGATACTTTCTGCAATTTGCAGTCCCGTTACTCCATCATTATATTCGCGTACGGAGCCGTCTGGAAATGTAATCTTTATCATAATGTTGTGTATATTTCAATTTTCAGAACGCAAAAATAGCTAATTCTTTTTGATATTTTATTTTTTAGCAAAAAAATGTTATTCACGAGTATTGGTAAACCGCTTAATAATATTGTAAGCAGAAACAATACCCAATTCTCCTGCTTTACTCAGGTCTGTAATACCCTGCTTGTTATTGCCCAGGAAGATATGAGTCAGCCCACGGTTGAAATAAGCTTCGGCAAAGTCTTTATTCAGTTCGATTGCCTTGTCATAATCTACCAATGCTCCACGGTAATCTTTCAACAGAGACAGCACATTGGCACGATTATAATACCCATAAACAAAATCAGGTGCCAATTGGATGACATGATCCAAATCTTTTCTCACAATATCATAATCCAAGGCAGTTACTTCCGCTTGATTCTTACTATCAACAGCAGCTCCGGGAACACCTTCGGTCAGACCGGCTTCCGCCTTCTTATATTCCAATTGCTTATAACGCACCAACGAACGCATGAAGTAAGCCGGGAAGAATTTATCATCCAGCAAAATAGACTGCGTAAAGTCATCTATAGAACTGGCGAAGTCCTGAACCAGATAGAAATCAAGTCCGCGCAGGAAACGTTTCTTTGCATCCCTATCATTGGATACGATATCCGAAGTATGGGTATCGATCAGAGCAAAATGGAATTTCACCTGTTCTTCCGTCAACGGAGCTTCCATATTAGTAATACGCAATGGTTTCGGGAACAGTTTCTCATGATTCAACTCCTCAATATATTTATGGAAATGAACAATGCGCTTCACTTCACTCGATTTCTCATAATATGTCAATGCATACATCGGTTCCATCTTAACGGCTACGTTCCGGTCTTGAACACGACCGCGGTAGTCGCTCTTATATTTCTGGTCTTCTTCCGAGTCATCAGCAATCACGATTTTCCGGTAATTCTCCATATTCTTATCGGATTTCTTACGCGTCTTGCTCGTATCCTCGTTATCCTGATTATTGTCTGCAACGTCCTTATCACTTGTCGTAACCCCGTTACGTTTGTCTATCTGCATCTTCATGATTTTGAATTCATCCTCTTCGGCACCCTTACGGTCACCGATCTTCTTACGGGCTTCGGCACGCTGATAGTATCCGGCCATAAAATTAGGATATTCGCCAATCACCTTCGAATAGTCACTGATAGCACCACGATAATCACCCGTCTGTGCACGCAGCAAGCCACGGTTGAAAGTTGCCATCATATTATCCGGTTCCACCTTCAGGACAAAATCAAAGTCTTCAAGTGCCCGGTTATCGTCACCTACCTGTGCACGAAGCAAACCACGGTTATAATGCCCCAGGAAGTTATTGGGATCGATGTCCAATGCCAGGTCATAATCACTCATGGCACCTCTCAGATTATTCTGATGGAAACGCGCCAATGCACGATTGATATAATTACCGGCATTCTTCGCACTCAGATGAATGGCCTGATCCAAGTCACTTTCGGCATCTGTATACTTGCCCTGTTGCAAACGAACAATAGCACGTGCGCTCCATCCATCGGGATCATAACGGTCCATATCGATTGCCGTTTCAAAGTCATTCAGAGCCTGTATTGTATCCTTTTGCTTCAACGACACTTCGCCACGCATCAGATAAGCACGCGTGTACCTGGGAGCTATCTTCAATAGTTTCCCCAAATCTTCTTTGGCCGCATCATAATCCTCTTTCTGCATATGGCAAAGAGAAAGATTATGCCACAGAACAAGATTCTCCGGATCATATTTCAGAGCTGTCTGATAATCTTCAATAGCACCGTTATAATTATTCTGCCGGATACGGGCCAATCCACGTATCTGATAGGCACCCACTACAAAAGGATTACGATCGATAGCCGCATCGCAATCCGCTTCCGCACCTTGAAAATCATCCAAATTGATTTTTGCCAAACCGCGAAAGAAGTAAGGCTCATATAAATAAGGCTTAGCGTTAATTACCTGGTTAAAATACTGGATAGAAAGCACATAGTCTTCAAAATACAACGCGTTGCGTGCGATTGTCATCACTCGCTCCGTATTGATCTGCGCACACAGCAACGTAGGAAGCAACAGGAAAGCCGTCAGTATCTTTTTTATCATCTTGTCTTATAAATGCTTGTAAACGAAACAAATTTAATGCTTTTCATTTACTTGGCGGGATTAACGGAAGACTTTTTATATTTTTTGAGCCTTTTATACCTTATTATAAGATTAGCTTATTTCACAGTCCTGACTTTATACGTACAATGAGCCTTTCCTTTCAGCATCGCATTCAGTTTCCCCTTAATCATTTGCTTGCGCAAGGGAGACAAATGATCAATGAACATCTTTCCTTCCAAATGGTCAAATTCATGTTGCATCACACGCGCCAGGTAGCCCTCGACAATTTCATCATGCTCCACCATATCCTCATCCATATACGTTACATGGATTTTATTACCACGTTTCACTGCTTCATGAATGCCCGGAAGGCTCAGGCATCCTTCTTCCATAGATACCTCTTCACCAGATACCTCCAGGATATGGGGGTTGATATATGCTTTCCGGAAACCTTTATACTCAGGATAGTCTTCTGATAATACATCCAGATCAATTACTACAACGCGAACGGGCAATCCTACTTGCGGCGCCGCAAGCCCTACCCCTTCGGCATTATCCATCGTTTCAAACATATTTGCAATCAACTCTCTCAAATCTGGATAGTCGGGAGCAACATCTTCCGCCACTTTCCTCAGTACGGGCTGACCGTATACATAAATGGGTAAAATCATTCTTTCTCTAAGTTACAAATTACTAAATCAATATATATAAGTATATATACCTTAATTATAATATAAAACGTTTATTTTCCAAATAGCTTTGCAGAATAATAGTCGCACTGATCTCGTCCACCAAAGCTTTATTCTGGCGGTCTTTCTTCTTCAGCCCGGCTTCCCGCATAGTGCGATGTGCCAAAACGGATGTAAAGCGCTCGTCAACATACTCAACAGGCATTTCCGGTAACTTTTTCTTCAACAAACGAACGAAAGGTTCTATACGTTTCATATTTTCCGAAGCCTCATTATTCATTTGTTTAGGCAAGCCTACAAGAATACGTTCCACCGGTTCTTTTCCTACATAATCAAGGATGAATGCCAGCAACTCATGCGTAGGCACAGTGGTCAGCCCGTTAGCAATCATTTGCAATGTATCGCTGACAGCTATTCCCGTACGCTTTCTACCGTAATCAATAGCTAATATTCTACTCATAATGGGCTACAAAATTACGATTAAAATTTGAAATCCACCGTTAATCTTGCATATATAATACAGAAAAAGGGAGGCTTGATAACATCAAACATCCCTTTCATACTTTTTTATACTCCGTTCACTTCAGATGAATATTAACGGTCACTCCGCCACTGAAGTATCGCATCTTCTGCATTTCCACCTGAAAGTGCAGGCAATTGAACAATTGATAAGTGGCGCCAAAAGCAAAATCTTTGGAATCGTACTCCGCAATCAACCGCAATTGGGGATGAAAAGAGGGATTGTAGGTGATACCCGCCGCCACTCCGTTCAACTTATAATCCTTACGTTTGTTGTAAAGGTAAGAAAGATGCACTCCTATTTCTTCCTTTCCCAAAGGAATATGTTTAGTAGCTGCAACGTAGAAACGGCTGTAATAGCCATTGCCTTCCGTGGGAGCCATTTCGCTGTTTGTCGAAGTAAAAGGATCAGAAGTACCCACCACCACAGCAGGCATGTATTTCCAAAGCCATCCCTCCTTTAAAACCCTCAGCCGAAGCGAGAAATATCTGTCTTGATTGGTGAATCCGCTATAACCATAAGGCCCTAATCCCAATGCTTCCGCTTTGAAAAGCGTACATGTATATGCCACTTCCATCCAGGGAAATATCGTTACATTAAGAAAGTAATTGTACGTATGATAATACCAAGTGGGGGGAGTTAATTCTTTGTTCAAGAAATTACCGCCGATCATAAGCGTCTTGTCACGCTGCATTTCAGCAGAAGGTGCGTGCAACAATCCCGTCGTGCCATACGTAAGTTGGGCAGAAACAGAAAAGGACATACAACAAAGCAGAGCAACAAAGCACAACTTAAACTTCACCATTGCAGATAAATTCAATCAGAGATTAAAAAGAAGGCGTCTGGAAAATCAGGCGCCTTCTTCAGAATCTCGTTTTAACAAAGTATATTATTCAAGGATCACTACGCGGTTCAAATAGTTCTTACTGAACATATTTTCAGTACCACCAAATCCGACGAATTCAAGTTGATCTTTGTCTACACCTTCGGCAATCAAAGCATCGTAAACAACCTGAGCACGTTTTTCAGAGAGTTTCTGGTTGTATGCTGCACTACCTGTAGCCTTATCACAGTAACCTGCAACTTTGTATTTCTTATCAGGATTAGCCTTCAGAATCTTAGCAGCCAACTGAATATTAACCTTACCATAATCATCCAAACGGGCACTACCGATTTTGAAGAAGATAGCACGAGGACCGGCTGTCTGGATCTCCTTGACAACTTCCTTAACTTCCGGCTTCATGTTAGCCAATGAATTCTTGCAATTAGCCAAATCAGCCTGAGCTTGAGCCAACTCGCTTCTGTAGCGGTTGATTTCAGCATTGATAGCATCTTCGTCAATATCAGAAACCTTCACAAACTTCTTACCACCAAATGTATAAGTCAAACCTACATTTACGCGGGCAGTAGCTTCAGCCTTACGACAGTCGCTTGCATCGCCAAAGATAGATGGAGTTACGCCAAAACGGCCTTCCACGTTCAAAGCCAGTTTTTTGTTCAGGTTGAAGCCCAAACCCAAACCAGCAGTTGCGCCAAAGCGAGCCTTAATATCATCATTTTCAGCCAGCTGATAAGCATCACCTACCATACCGCCTGTAAATTCCGTACCTTTGGAAGCAAGGTTCATTGTAGGACCGGCAAACAAATAGAAATCTACCACACGATTGGGGTTATAACCACCGAACAGAGTTGTCAGGTTGAGCATAGCATCCAAGTTGATTTCACCAAACTTTTTACAATATTTGTGATACTCGCTGTTTGCACTCTTATCGAAGTAAGTATTATCCTGATCGTCAAGACTCTGCCACAAACCGCTCACTTCACCACGTACACCCCAAGTCGGAGTAATATATTTACCAATCTGGAGATTGAAGTTCATGGTCGGAGTATTCAAGCCGCCATTCAGAACAGACATGCCTCCAATACCAACACCCACAAAGATGTTGTCTGAAGCCTTCTTCGTATAATAATTTTTCTTTTCTTGTGCATTAGCCAATACACAAGAACCAGCCAATAAGATGGACAAGGTTAAGAATTTAGCTTTCATTTTTATATATTTTTTTATTGTTCTTATTTAAACGTACCTACACACTCTATTAATCGGGCAAAACAATACCACCACCGGCATTTTCACTTGCGCCATGTCCGTGACCATGCTGATAAGCGTGTGCATGGCTGGGATGAGCCATTTCTTCATACTGTGCAGCAGTACCATTCAGAGCATCAGCCTTGATTGTACCTAAAACTTCTTTGCTGTTTTTATAAGAAATCGTATAAGTAGTGGTAACCGGATAAACCTCAAACCACGCACGATAGATACTCCATGCAGAAATCTTCATTTCAAGTACAGAATCTTTTGTATCGTTATAGTTCAAGCTCTTGATGAATTCTGTAACATCAACAACATCTTTCACTTCACCTGCAGCTGCAGCTTTCTGCTCATTATACAACTTATAGCTTATCTTAGTAATCAAAATATAATCGTTTGCATTTTCCCACCAAGACTTACCAGCATGGTTGTGGGTAGCATTAAGCAATTCGCTTACGCGAGGAGCACCTACTTCTCTCACACCTTCAATCACAATTTGATCAGGTTCCTCCGGTGTAGCAGTCTTCACAGCTACCAATGTAGCATTGTATGTAGCCACGCCACCAGCATTCAACGCATTCACGTGAACTTTAACAGACTGAATAGCCTCATAACCGGCAGGAGCAGTAGCACTAATAACCACATCCTGAGCAGGAATGCTACCATCAGCACCGGCTTTCAATGTAACTACCATTCCACTTACCTCTCCTTTATCTGCACTGATAGTTACACCAGACACAGCTGCTCCACTTGGAAATTCTACTACATTCACATTAATGGTAGCTTTTGCTGGTTCTGTTGTAAATGTCGCGTTCAAATCTTCCTTTTCACACGACGTAAAAAGAAGAGAGCCTACTAAAGCGACTACGGCAAAAGCAAACATACTACCAATGCCGTTTAAGAATTTAATCTTTTTCATCTCAATAATAAATTAAAAATTTAACAATTCTGACTTAATAAAATATGGGTTAAAACTATTTTTTTCCATTATATTGTCACTGGCTTCCGCTTTATATTCCTTATAATAATACCGTTCATTACCAGCATTATAAACAAGTCCCATATTAGCAGAAGTATTTATCCTTGGCCATTTTTTATAACGTTTATACTTATAAGGCGGCAATGCCACTTGAAACCGGAATCCCCCGTTGGCTTTCGCCCATTTTGCTTTCATTGCATAAAAGCCGATGGAACAATATCGGAAATGACGGATCATTTCAAACTTAACTCCCCGGTCCTCTTTCAAGTATTGCTCAACCTTTAAGTTGAACGATGTGTTATACTGTGGCCAATAAAAATTTCCACCTATCGTCCAAGTCAATCCCATTTTGGGATCATAATGAAATCTAAAGCCATCCCAATAGCCAATAGCTGTACATCCCATCCGCGCCATAACAGAAAATCTTTCATCCGCAAAAGGATGAAAGAATTCAGCATCCACGCCATATCGGTCAGCATTAAAATATCCCATTGTCACTTTACCGAACACATT
The DNA here is from genome assembly GCF_003471885.1 of Bacteroides sp. AM16-24. Lineage (NCBI taxonomy): Bacteria > Pseudomonadati > Bacteroidota > Bacteroidia > Bacteroidales > Bacteroidaceae > Bacteroides > Bacteroides sp. AM16-24. The sequence continues at coordinate 504,049 of NZ_QRKI01000001.1, read as the reverse complement.
ATACGGCAAGCGAAAGCGCTGGGATATTGTCAAATGCCCCGGATGAATCTTATCCTCATAGCTTCCATACCCATCGTTATAAACAGGAATCTTCAACTGCCCTGTCAGCTTCATTCCTTTCCACAACGATACTTCCACCGCCGGACTAAGGTCAAACAACACCTGATAGATCTGCGTAAGAAGCAAATTCCTGAAAGCCAACTGAGGATATACCAACACATCCACCTTAAACAAAGAGCTATTTTTCATCTTTATTTTCCGTGCCTCCCGCCACGCTTCACCCAGTTCATAGGTAACTTTCCAATCCTTGCGTTCAGCCTGAGCCACAGTATCCCCCTTCACAGAGTGATAATAAAGAGAAATTTGAGGTATATTATTATCTAAAACGATTATCCGGCATGTTTTTTGATCCGGTAATCCTACTTTTTGAATGACATCCACCGCTTTGCTTATACCGACACCCTGCAAACGATATGCAGAATTCTGCAAGACATAAACACGCTCATTGTCATCTTCCGTCCACCCCACATTTTCAAATCCCATTTCCACTAAAACATTTACAGTACTTTCCCCCGTTTGACAAAATCCCCTTAAAGGGATCAAACAGAATAAAAAGAGCGCCGCACATTGTGCTATTGTTTTAGTAGTTAGACACTTTCTCATGTTAGAGTTTTTACACCTCATCATTTTCAACCTTTTTTGTATCCATGCGATACAAAATATGCTGCAAAAATAGACACATTTTTAATAATATCAAAGTTTTTTTTTAGAAAATACGAAATAATACAGCTTTTCCTTCATAACTCCTTAAAAGAGCCCAGAGTTGTTAATACAAAGTGCATAAAAGGCTTTGACAAGAGAATAAATATTGTTAGCATTTATTACATCATGTAGTATCAATATACTAGCTTTACATTGTCAATCCAAAGTGAATTACCAGGAGAACCGATATAGGCACCTCCGTGACTGGAAGTGAATTGTAGTAACAGGTGAGTCGGAACATCTTCTTCCGTTCCCCATGCTACTTCCTTGATGGGAACACTCTCTCCCTTACTGTTGATAGCATAACGCTCCTCTACTTGCAAACGCATCATATGAGGTTTATATGCAGGATCACCTGTTATATCTCCATACATGATTGAATAAGTAACATTATTACGCCAGTCATCGGTGGTATTATAATAACGTACCACCATTGTACCTATGCGCTTCGCAAAGATATTTCCATCCTTGTCTTCCCAGCGTTTCTGCAGGAATAAATTCACTTCCGGAAAATCTTTGCCGTCTACATCCGTAATACGGCTGAAACCTGTAGCGCGGATACGCTTCTCTCTGTCAGACATCTTAACTTTATAGTCAAACTGAACCGCGATCGGCTTCTTCGTGAAAGGAATGCCGGAATTCAACATCTTCTGCGGATTCTTCGTTCCCTTAATCGGCTCGTGTACTTCACCCAAAAACATAGAACCTGCAGCCAGCACCGTAATATCTACGATTCCTAATACCTTTACACTCTCCATACGGGTATCCATACGTGCGCAGTAACCTTTATCACGTTTTTCAGGAAACACAGAGGTATTTGTCTTAGTAATACCGGCCACACGTGCCATCACATTGGAAGTTGCCCACGGTGATCCACCCATATTCTTATAAGCCTTATTCTCACGAATAGTTGCAGTCGGCCCGATAGCATACACATTCTTCAATGCGCCACCGATAATACCCGACTCTTTAATCTGGCGATCTACCCACTGGTCCATATTGCCGAATGGAATCATCTCCACAGTATGCTGTTGTTGTTGCTGCTGTGCAGATACCATCCCGCAATATAAAAAAGCGGATAGCATACCATACATACGAATTTTCTTCTGCATCATCTTTTTAAAATTGATAATTGACAATTAACAATTGACAATTCGGATTATCCGGTATTTAATTGTCAATTGTCAATTGTGAATTGTTATATATCGTAGTTCCACTGATCCAGTGCAAAATTCCAGTTATCCTGTACCAATTGCACAGTACGATCATCGTATTTATATTTATTCTTCTTATATCCTTTCTTTCCACCTACATACTTCTCGATGTCACTGCGTGCCTCTGCAAATCCGGGAATAGACAAATCATGATAAATCTTTTCGGTCATTCCCATAGCATCAGCCTCAAAATCTTCGAATTTAACTTCAATCAGATTCCCGGCAGGGATGCACGATTTATCCGCCTCGTATTTATGGTATAACTTAGCATAAATAGAAAGGATATTATTTTCCAGTTCCTCGTTACTGATGTCTTGCAACTTTAACGGCTGAATCGTATTCGTAAAGAAACTACGGGTACTTTCAAATACCGTATAAGGATTACGCATCAGATAAACAAACTTCGCATTGGGGAACATCTTAACAAGCTCCTTCACACGCCCTGTATGCGGCGGATTCTTACTCAAGAACTGCGTTCCACGTGTATTCCACAATGATATCTTAATCAACTTGACAAATACCTCTTCAAACACTTTCAATTCCTCCTCTGTTATATCATTAAACAACAGATATTTATCCGCATATTCCTGCTGATATTTAGGAAGGAACCAGAAATTATAATAAGTATAGGGCATCATATTGGCCAGTGCAAACTCTTCCTCCTGCGGCAGGTCTACAGCAAGTTCCATATTATCCGTAGGGCGCTTATCGGGCATCAGCCAACTCATATTCTTTTTAAAGAAAGGCTGTCCCCACATCATCAGATGTGGAAATACGGTCTGATAAGTAGTATTATAACCAAAATGTTTATCGCATGAAAAGACATTATGCACAAAGGTCGTTCCACTACGCCAATGGCCAAGGATGAATACCGGATCATGTTCCAAAGGTTGAGATGCCAGTCGCTTCTCATAACGTCCATTCTGTAAAGGAGCCAGAGTAGAAAGCAAGCGGCATACGGCTTTAGTCAAGCGATACTTGCCTTTGTATGCTGCATCTATCTCACGTCCTTTCGTAATAGCATTAAATGTCTTCCAATCGGCTCCAATCAATGTATTTATAGGAAGTTTATTAAATTCGAGTAAACCCATATCATTTACAATTTTACAATTTACGATACAAATGGTAAATTATTTAATGATTTTCACTTCAATACCCTGACGCTCCAAGTCTTTCACTACTTTCTCTATGATTTCATAGTGTTCGGGGGCAATGCCAAGCTTCGGTAAATTCAAGACAGGAAGATCTTCCGAAATATGCATGTCTTTATCCTCTACCCTATCGATAATCATACCGACAGCACTGGTATTGTTAGTTATCGGATCAATCAGAATGAAGGCTCCTGTTGCTTTATTCTTTTGATAAGGGTCAAAGAATAATTCTTTTGCCGTAGTCAGCACAACACGCGCTATCTGATTCAACTGCATGGGCAAGCTATCAGTAGTTAATTGTCCATTCTCGACCGACAGTTGTTCCATCGTATTGACATCTACCTTATACTTGATATTACTGATACGTGAACGGCTCAGATTAGTGGTTTGCTTAATAAAAAATGATTTATTAAGATCCATCGGTTCTTCATCCATCCATACCAACATAGCCTCGAAATTACGATCGACAACCGGCAAGTTATCAGGATGTACCAGCATTTCTCCTCTTGATACGTCTATCTCATCTTCCAGCGTTAAAGTCACAGACTGAGGCGGAAAAGCATAATCCAGTTCACCATCATAAGTAACAATGCTCTTAATACGTGATTTCTTACCGGAAGGCAATGCAACTACTTCATCACCTTTACGCACAATTCCTGAAGCTACTTTACCACAGAAGCCACGAAAATCGAGGTTAGGCCGCAACACATATTGTACCGGGAAGCGGAAGTCTGCCAGATTATGATCATTATCAATATGGACTGTTTCAAGAAAATCGAGCAAGGATATACCGGCATACCACGGAGTACGCTCAGACTTAACGACTACATTATCACCATCCAAGGCTGATAGCGGAATACAAGTTACATCCGGAATGTTCAACGGAGCAATAAATTCCTTATATTCCTTAACTATTTCATTGAAGCGGTCCTCTGAAAAATCTACCAGGTCCATCTTGTTGACAGCAAGCACCACATGCTTGATACCTAACAAAGAAACCAGGAAAGAGTGACGACGTGTTTGTGTAATCACCCCTGTACGGGCATCTACCAAAATAATAGCCAGATTAGCCGTGGAACCGCCCGTAATCATATTACGTGTATATTGTTCATGTCCCGGAGTATCGGCAATGATAAATTTACGGTTGTTGGTAGAGAAATAACGATAAGCCACATCAATCGTAATACCCTGTTCGCGTTCTGCTTTCAGGCCATCCAACAACAGCGCATAGTCAATATGATCGCCGGCATTTCCCATTCGTTTGCTATCGCGTTCCAATGCATCCAACTGGTCCTCGTACAATTTCTTACTATCAAACAACAAACGTCCGATCAGCGTTGATTTTCCATCATCTACCGAACCGGCAGTCAGAAAACGGAGCAAGTCTTTCTGTTCATCTTTATCCAGAAACTCCTTGATATTTAGTTTAGAGTTATTCTCCATCACTTCTATTTTTTAATTATCACCTTTATCTTCGTAAACCTAAGCATTAAAGTTCTAAAGGCCAGGTTTAAGATTCCAATCCTCAGGTTTTAATTTTTAATTCTTAATTTTTAATTCCTAAAAGTATCCCTCGCGTTTTTTCTGCTCCATGCTGGCCTCCTGATCGAAGTCGATTACACGGGTAGTACGCTCGCTCTTGGTAGTGGTCATCATCTCTTCTACAATCGTTTCAATTGTATCGGCATTGCTTTCCACTGCACCTGTCAGCGGCCAACAGCCTAACGTACGGAAACGGACCATTTTCATTTCTATCTGATCCCGATACTTTTCAGGCAAACGATCATCATCCGCCATAATCAGATTACCATCAATCGTAACACAAGGACGTTCCTTCGCATAATACAACGGAACAATAGGAATATTTTCCAAACGGATATATTGCCAAATGTCCAGCTCAGTCCAATTGCTCAAAGGGAACACACGAATACTTTCTCCCTTATGTACCCGGGCGTTATAAATATCCCACAATTCAGGACGTTGATTTTTGGGGTCCCACTGGTGGAACTTATCACGGAAAGAGAAGATACGCTCCTTTGCACGTGACTTCTCTTCATCACGCCGTGCACCGCCAAAAGCTGCATCAAACTTATACTTGTCCAAAGCACTCAGCAGAGCTTTTGTCTTCATCAGGTCCGTATGTACTTTACTGCCATGCGTAAATGGTCCCACTCCTGCATGGAAAGCTTCCATATTACTCTCTACAATCAAATTCCACCCATACTTCTTTGCATATTCGTCACGGAATTGAATCATCTCTTTAAATTTCCATTTTGAATCGATATGCATCAACGGGAAAGGGACTTTGCCAGGATAAAAAGCCTTTTCAGCAAGGCGAACCATCACCGAAGAGTCTTTTCCGATACTATAAAGCATCACTGGGTTTTCAAATTCCGCAGCCACTTCACGGATAATATGAATAGACTCTGCTTCGAGCTCTTTCAGATGGCTTAATTTATATTCTTCCATTTTTATATAATCACTTTTTAATCTGTATCTTTGATAAAACAAGGTCAAGCAACTTGTTGACTGACTCTTCCAGGCTGAGCACTGAAGTGTCTAAAGTCAAAGCCGGATGGGCAGGAGCCTCAAACGGAGCAGAAATACCTGTAAAATTTTGAATCTCTCCCCGGCGTGCCTTGGCATACAAGCCTTTCACGTCCCTGCGCTCACACTCGGCCAGAGGAGTACTAACATAGACTTCAAGAAAATTTTCCTGACCAATGATATTGGCAGCCATTTCGCGAATATCATTGTTAGGACTTATAAACGCAGCAATAGTAATAATGCCTGTATCAATAAAAAGTTTAGAGACTTCCGCTATACGACGGATATTCTCTACACGGTCGGCTTCGGTAAAGCCCAAATTATTATTAATGCCGCTACGGATATTGTCCCCGTCCAGAATACGGCACAGCAATCCGCGTTTGTGCAATTCACGTTCCAAAGCAATAGCTATTGTACTCTTACCGGAACCACTCAATCCGGTAAACCATATCATCATACTATGTTGTCCAAGGAGCTCTTCTTTATCTTGTCTCGACAACATCCGATCAAAAATCGGATATATATTATTATCTGTCATAATCTAAATTAAAAGGGCCAAATTAATGGTATCAGGAATATGGATATCAAGAATGCTATAATATTCAACGGCAAACCAATGCGAACGAAATCGGTAAACTTATAGTTTCCTATACCTTGCACGATCAGATTTGTCTGGTATCCGATCGGCGTGGAGAAACTGGCAGATGCAGCCATACAAATTACCACAAAGAAAGGCATAGGGCTAACGCCCATCTGCGAAGAAATGGAAAGTGCCAACGGGAAAGCCAATGCTGCTGCTGCATTATTTGTGATTAACTCAGTAAATAAGTTCGTGATAATAAACACGGCAGCTAATAACACCTGCGGTCCGTAATGTTCAGTCAGGCCGATGATATAACTTGCCACCACATCTGCCACACCGGAATTCACCATCGCCTTACTAATGGCAAAAGCACAGGCAATGGTTATCAGAATATCCCAAGAAATGTATTTGGTATATTTACGCGCCGGGAAGATTTTTGTCCATGCCATAATAATAGTAGTCACAGAAACAAAGAAGAACATATCCAGCTTAATATCCGGAAATGCTTCTTTCACAACCGGCAACTCTCCTACTGTAGCTCCGGCAATCATTAATATCAGCAAAATAAGAGCAAACCAACGTTTCCCTTTTCCGGGAACCGGCTCGTTGTCTTTGCCATTAGCCAACAGAACGAACACTGAGGATTCTCCCCAAGTCTGAACGAAAGAATCATCTGCCATCACCACCAGCGTATCGCCATCGCGCAGGACTTCATTATCCAGATTCTCCGTAATGCTCTGCCCGCTTCGCTTGATTTCCTTAACAGCAGCACCATAGTGACGTTTAAAATTAAATTCACCCAATTTCTTGTTGATACCCGGAAAACGGGGGCCAAGCACTGCTTCAACCCGATGCAAGCTACTATCCTCCTCCTGGTCGTCATCCAATTTTACCGCATCCGTACGAACATCAGGCAAAAGTTTGGAAGAGAACAAAAACAAATAAATAATACCTGCAATAGCTATGAAGATACCGACTTTGCCCAACTCAAACATGGTGAAGCCTTCATAACCAGCCTCTAATATCATACCATGTACTACCAGATTAGTAGAAGTTCCTATTAGGGTACAGATACCGCCCAAAATAGTCACATACGAAAGAGGGATCAAAAACTTGGTAGCAGGTAGTTTTACCGATTCTGCCCAACGTTTGATAATCGGGGCAAAGATTACAACAACAGGAGTATTATTAAGAAAAGCAGATATAAAAGAGATAGTGGGCAGCATGCGCAACTGGGCCTTAAACACAGTTGTTTTCCCCACAGGAAGCAGCTTTTTGATTACTTGTCCCAATGCTCCGGACTGACGAATACCTTCGCTAACCAAAAACAACATGGCTACGGTAATCATTCCTTTATTACTAAACCCCTCCAGCATTTCTTTAGGGCTCAGAATACCTGCACACAAGAACAAGACTACAACGGAAAACAACACCATTCCTGGACGCATTTTGTCCAAAACTAATGCAACAACCATACCCAAAAGTCCTAAAAGTACGAATATTATCTCAAATGTCATATATTATACTGTATCTTATTAAATTTTCATTCGTCCGGGTTCAACCACAAACCAAGGATTCAATAAATCTTCTTTATTGTAACGCAGCGGTTCTTCTTTTCCTGCCTGATAAATTTCCATTCCGGCGGCACGTGCAATGGCATGTCCTGCTGCCGTATCCCATTCCATTGTAGGCGCAAACCGGGGATACACATCAGCTTTCCCCTCGGCTACAAGGCAGATTTTGATGGAACTGCCACTGGACACGAGCTCCACATCCGAATGCAAGCGTTTCATTTCTTCAATGTAAGCTTCTGTTTCCGGTGTCAGATGAGAACGTGAAGCAACCATCACAAACCGGTCTCTTTCAGACATCACCGGCAGACGGGTGGCAGCTGACATCAATTCATCCAACGGAGCGCCTTCACGTGAAGTTATACCGGACAACTTATATGCACCGAGCCGTTCTTCCGCAAAATAAAGTTCCTGTTTCACCGGGAGATAGATAACCCCCGCTACAGGTACAGAATGATGAACCCATGCTATATTCACAGTAAACTCCCCGTTCCGCTTGATAAACTCCTTAGTACCGTCCAGCGGGTCTACAATCCACAAAGCATCCCATGCGGAACGTTCCGCATAAGGCAAATGTTTGCCTTCTTCACTCAGAACAGGAAAAGGAGTATGACATAGAAAACCGATAATGGTCTCATGCGCCTTACGGTCGGCTATTGTTAAAGGAGAGTTATCCGCTTTTCTCTCTATTTTAAAGTCAGATGCCGGATCGTTATAGATGGAAAGTATGTCCGCCCCGGCCTGCAAAGCTGCATCTATCGCACTTAAAATATATCGTTGTTCCATATATGGTATCTATACTTAGATGTAAGATGCAAAATTAAAAACTTTTCCATCTTAAAAAGTTTCCATTAACTGTTTTATAACTTCTTTTAAACTACATGATATATTTATAAGCACTTTTCACAATCGACACGAATAAACAGGGGCAGTAACTTCACAGTTGCTGCCCCGTTTTCGAAAGAGGAGTTTCCCTTTCTATTAATTACCAAAAAGAATTCAAATTATTTAAGGCGATACAACAACCAGGAACTTTGGAAATCCTTACGGTTTGAGTATTTAGCCTTGAAAGCATCACGTGCATCGGCAGCAGAAGCTCTGTCATTAAAAGTACTGACAATTACACGATACATAGCTGCATCAGGATTAAAGGCAACAACAGCATTGTAACCTTCATTATCCAGGAAGTTTTTCAGGTTTTCAGCATTAGCTTTCACACCAAAACTACCACAAACCACACTGTAATCTTTCAAACCACCTACACCGGATATTACTTCTACTTTTTCCTGACGTACACCTGCAGTTGCAACCGGAGTACTTTCCACTACTCTTGCTTCTACCGGAGCAGTAACTGTCGGAGCGACTTCCACAGGTTCAGTAGTCTGGGTTTCTGCCAGTTCCTGTTGTTTTGCCTTTTCATATGCTTTTTTATAAGCGCTTTCACTCGATTTACAAGAAGAGAATGCCAATGCAATACACAATCCCATTCCTAAAATTGCTAATTTTTTCATAATCATATTGTTTTTATTAATAATTTCCATCTCAATATCTTAAATTATATTCAATATTTACGGAATAAATAACGAGTGCCCCCACATTCCAAGCACAGAGATGAAGAAGTCAGTTCTTCCATTGTAAACGTCCGTTCTCCATTTTCCCACCCTATATAGAACGCATAATTTTCGTCATCCATACTTTCAGGCAGCAAAATAATAGAAATTTTATCTCCTTTCAAAGAATAATTCCCAAAAAACGTTTGATAGCTACCATTTTTCAACAAACAGATGGCAGAAAAGCTGCCTTTCTGAAAATTATAGAAAATGCTATCCTGCCGTTTCATGGAACCATCGGCATATTGATATTGCCTAAGTTGCCACTTAGCATCCAAATCACCGTCAACGTTACTGCAAGCTGCCAGTACAAGCATCACCAGCCCGACAGCCAGAAACATCTTTCTTTTCCGTATCTTCATGTAGCCAATATTCCGAATAACAGGACAAATGTACGCGGAACAATCAATCCGAACATTACTCTTATAGTTAAATTAGATTAAACGCTGGTAACGCTCGTCAGAAGACAGAAAATAACTTCCCTATTGGAAAAATATTTTTTCCCAATAGGGAAAAAAAACAGGGGCTCTCAAAACTTGCAAAACTTGCAAACTTGCAGGGGCTCTCACACCCACACACGTACGCACGTACAATAAAATCGCGCATATTTATATAAGTACGCATATACGTGTGTGTGGGTGTGAGAGCCCCCTGCAAGTTTGCAAGTTTGCAAGAAAGTACGCGGTTGCCGTTTAATCCGCATCGTCCTTCTTCAACTTTAATACCGAACGCGGATGTGTCATCCGCCGTCTCCCGAGTAGCAGGATTTTCAATCCGCTTTCCGCTTTCGCGTCAACTATATACCCCGGAATTATCGGGTGAATGGAAAAAGAATGAGGAATAAAATAAATGAAAGCTCTACCAATATGAATTGACGGAGTTTTTTTTATGATTGGTGAAAAAAAAGAAGTTACGTGAACAACTATTCAAAGAAAAGTGTTAGTTTTGTAGTATTAACCTCTTTAAAATAGAAAGGAGAACATTATGAAAGGATTAAATGTACTTGTAGCTTTTCTGGGCGGTGCAGCAGTAGGCGCAGCCGTCGGTATTTTATTTGCTCCCGAAAAAGGAGAAGACACTCGTCACAAAATTGCAGAAATCCTCCGTAAAAAGGGAATTCGCCTGAACCGTAGCGAAATGGAAAATCTGGTAGACGAGATTGCAGCAGAAATTAAAGGCGAAGCAGCCGAATAAAACAAAATCTACAAAAAAACAGAGCCACTATGATGTTTGCAGACGATAGAAGTATTGACAACCTCCAGCAGCTATTCATTGAGTTCAAGAAATATCTGAACCTACAAAAAGAATATACTAAACTGGAAATAACTGAGAAACTCTCAATCCTGCTTTCTGCCCTGATATTATTATCAGTGGTTATTATTTTAGGCATGGTGGCACTGTTTTATTTGTCGTTTGCGCTGGCTTATATTTTAGATCCACTCGTAGGCGGACTCATGGTAAGCTTCAGCATTATCGCCTGTTTCCACCTTCTGCTGGTTCTATTAGTAATTACTTTCCGCAAAAAACTCATCGTCAACCCGATGGTGAATTTTATTGCCGGATTGTTTTTTGATAATGATAATGAAAAATGATACCATCATGAATAATATGCCTGATACTTCTTCCATGACTCTGGAAAGTATTGCACTACGAAAAAAAGAATTACGGAAGAAATTACATGCACAGAAAGAAATCATGACGGATACGGCAAGAGAATTATTTGCTCCGCTTGCACCCGCCGCTGATAAAGGTAATGCTATCATGCGTGCCTTTAATACAGGCATGGCTGTTTTCGACGGATTGATGCTAGGAGTAAAACTAATGAGAAAAGCCAGGAGGATGTTCTCTGCCAAAAGATAAACAGATATTAAAACAAAAAAGCTGCACTTTACAAAGTGCAGCTTTTTTGTTTTAATTCAATTCTAAGATTACAGATACGTTTCAAGCAACTTCACGCCACCTTCTTCCGGAACAATTGTCACTTCCTGTACAACTGCAGGCAGCAACACCGTTTCACCTGCACGGACAGCAATTTCATTCTGACTGTCGTCTGTAATGTGGCATGCACCTTCTACACAAATGAAAATTACAAATGAATCCAATTCAGAATAGTCACACGTAATTTCCTCCGTCATATCATAGATGGAAGTAGTGAAGTAAGGACTGGCAACCAATTCTACCGGTTCGTTCTTCAAGTGATCGTATTCGGTACGGAAATCATCCTGCACATCGGCAAAATTAATGGCTTCGATAGCCTGAGTAGTGTGTAACTCACGAGATTTACCTTCTGCGTCTTTCCGGTTGTAATCGAAAATACGATAAGTGATATCCGAAGTCTGCTGAATTTCAGCCACAAAAGCACCGGCACCAATACCATGTACACGACCGGCAGGCACATAGAATACATCCCCTGGTTTTACATCACACGTTTGCAGCACTTCAGCAAAAGTTCCGTTATAAACTCTTTCCTTGTATTCTTTCGCAGTAATCTGCTCAGAGAAACCGGAAATCAACTTTGCCCCCTTATCTGCAGACACCACATACCACATTTCATTCTTACCAAAAGAATTATGGCGTTTTCTAGCCAGTTCATCTCCCGGATGTACCTGAATAGACAAGTCCAATCTGGCATCTATGAACTTTATTAACAAGGGAAACTTTGTGCCAAAACGAGAGTAATTCACTTCACCGACAAGTTCATGACGGTATTTTCCTACCATCTCCGGGAGTGTAAGGCCTTTGTCAGGGCCATTGGCAACAACAGACTCATTGTCTTCTACAGCTGAGATTTCCCAGCTTTCGCCTACTCCGGATAGCGTTTCATTCAATTGCTTAAAAGCAATAATCTTGTCGCCTCCCCAAAGCGTTTGCTTCAGAATAGGCTCAAATTTCAAAGGATACATTCGTAGTTTTTGTTAGAGCTTTAAATAAAAATGTTACATTTTTTTAGATTAACGCGACAAACTTACAAAAAATATCAATTCGCCTCGTAAATGTTAAACGCTAAACTTTCCTAAAATGTTCTTCACATTTCAAGATAAACCCTTGGGAGTACGAAAGAATTTCTTTTTATTTGCAAGAAATTTAATTTTATACCATGGATATGATAAACACCGTGTCAACGGAAAGTAACTTGTCTGGTTTGAACAAGGAAGACTTTCAAAAAGATATAAATAACAAGAAGACTGATTTATTTATTCTTAAAAATGCTCAGGGAATGGAAGTTGCAGTAACTAACTACGGATGCGCTATCCTTTCCATTATGGTCCCCGACAAAAACGGGAAGTATGCTAACGTAATTCTGGGACATGACAGTATAGACCATGTAGTCAACAGCCCCGAACCTTTCCTCAACACTACTATTGGACGCTACGGAAACCGTATAGCCAAAGGAAAATTCACTCTTTATGGTGAAGAGCACAATCTGACAATCAACAATGGACCGAATTCTCTACATGGTGGACCTACAGGTTTCCACGCCAGAGTGTGGGATGCAGTCCAACCGGATCCGACGACTGTTGTATTCAACTATACATCCGCAGATGGCGAAGAGGGTTTTCCCGGTAATCTGGAAGTAGAAATGACCTATCGTCTGGAAGATGAAACCAATGCACTGGTTATTGAATACCGAGCTACCACAGACAAGGCAACTGTTGTCAACCTCACCAACCACGGCTTCTTCAATCTGGCAGGTATTGCCAATCCCACCCCTACGGTTCTGAACCACACCATAACTATCAACGCTGATCATTATATTCCCATTGACGAAGTGTCCATTCCGACAGGAGAAATCCTGAAGGTAGAAGGTACTCCTATGGATTTCCGCACACCGCATACAATAGGTGAGCGTATTGATGACAAATTCCAGCAATTAGTGAATGGTGCAGGTTATGACCATTGCTATGTACTGAATAAAACTGAGAGTGGCGAATTGAGCCTTGCCGCTACTTATACAGAACCGGAGAGCGGACGTACCATGGAGGTATACACCACAGAAAACGGTGTGCAACTCTACACAGGAAACTGGCTGGGCGGCTTTACCGGCGCACATGGAGCTACTTTCCCTGCACGAAGTGCCGTTTGCTTTGAAGCACAATGTTTCCCCGATACTCCTAACAAACCACATTTCCCGTCGGCAGTATTGCTTCCGGGCGACGAATACCAACAAGTAACTATTTACAAGTTCGGTGTACAAGAATGAATATAACTAACCTAATTTTATAAACTAATAATTTATTAAAAACCATGACACAACAAAAACAGAACGGTAATCTTGTCGCTATCATTACCATGTTCTTTATTTTTGCGATGATTTCCTTTGTTACGAACCTTGCTGCGCCATTCGGTACAATATGGAGAAATGAGTATGCAGGTTCTAACACTTTAGGTATGATGGGAAATATGATGAACTTCCTGGCATATCTGTTTATGGGAATTCCTGCCGGTAACATGCTCGTTAAGATCGGTTACAAAAAGACTGCATTGATTGCAATGGCAGTGGGATTCCTCGGTTTGTTCACACAATACCTTTCCAGTTTATTCGGAGCAAATGTCGAAGTATTCGCCTCCGGTGAATATGTCATCAAGTTAAACTTCGTCATCTATCTGCTGGGTGCATTCATCTGCGGTTTCTGCGTTTGTATGCTTAACACAGTGGTGAACCCGATGCTGAACCTTCTTGGTGGTGGCGGTAACAAAGGTAACCAGTTGATTCAAACAGGCGGAGCTCTTAATTCTCTGTCCGGTACATTGACTCCTCTTTTCGTTGGTGCTTTGATTGGTACGGTAACTTCCAAGACAGCCATGTCCGATGTTGCTCCTCTCCTCTTCGTTGCCATGGGTGTTTTCGTAGCTGCATTTATCATCATCTCTTTTGTTGCTATCCCCGAACCACACCTTCAGAAAGGTGGAGCTAAGAAAGAAAAATTCTCTCACAGTCCATGGAGCTTCCGCCACACTGTACTGGGTGTAGTTGGTATCTTCATTTATGTAGGTATCGAAATCGGTATCCCAGGTACACTGAACTTCTATCTTGCCGATGCAAGTGATAAGGGTGCCGGAATTCTGACGAACGGTGCCGCTATCGGTGGTGCTATTGCTGCCATTTATTGGTTGTTAATGCTTGTAGGACGTACTGCAAGTAGCGCCATCAGTGGTAAAGTTTCCAGCCGTACACAGTTAATCGTTGTATCTGCTACCGCTATTGTTTTTGTATTGATTGCTATCTTCACTCCGAAAGATGTAACAGTTTCAATGCCCGGTTACACTGTAGGTGAAGGATTTATGATGGCACAAGTACCTGTCAGCGCATTGTTCCTTGTACTTTGTGGTCTTTGTACTTCTGTAATGTGGGGTGGTATCTTCAACCTTGCAGTAGAAGGATTAGGAAAATATACAGCACAAGCATCCGGTATCTTTATGATGATGGTTGTTGGCGGTGGTGTATTGCCTTTGATCCAACAAAGCATCTCTGACTCTGTAGGTTATATGGCCAGCTACTGGTTGATTATCGCAGCTCTTGCTTATCTGCTGTTCTACGGCTTGGTAGGTTGCAAAAATGTAAATAAAGATATCCCAGTAGAGGATTAACGCAATTAAAAGGTATAGGTAATTAATTTATTCACTCATAAATTTGAAAAGATTATGGATATAGAACACGTAAGAAGCCGTTTCATCAAGCATTTTGACGGAACAACAGGAGCAGTTTATGCTTCTCCGGGACGCATCAACCTCATTGGTGAGCATACAGACTATAACGGTGGTTTTGTATTCCCCGGAGCAATCGATAAAGGCATGATTGCTGAAATTAAACCGAATGGCACAGACATTGTAAAAGCTTATTCCATCGATCTGAAGGATTATGTGGAATTCGGTTTGAAAGAAGAAGACGCTCCCCGTGCAAGCTGGGCAAGATATATCTTCGGTGTATGTCGTGAGATGATTAAGCGTGGCGTTGATGTAAAGGGCTTCAATACAGCTTTCTCCGGTGATGTGCCTTTGGGTGCAGGTATGTCTTCCTCTGCCGCTTTGGAGAGTACGTATGCGTATGCATTGAACGATCTGTTCGGTGACAACAAGATAGACAAGTTTGAACTGGCTAAAGTAGGTCAGGCAACTGAGCATAACTATTGCGGTGTAAACTGTGGTATTATGGACCAGTTCGCTTCCGTATTTGGCAAGCAAGGCAGCCTTATCCGTCTGGACTGCCGTTCACTGGAGTATCAATACTTCCCATTCGATCCGAAAGGCTATCGTCTGGTATTGGTAGACTCTGTAGTTAAACACGAATTGGCTTCTTCTGCATACAACAAGCGTCGTCAGAGTTGCGAAGCTGCCGTTGCTGCTATCCAGAAAAAACATCCGCACGTAGAATTCCTGCGCGACTGTACAATGGAGATGTTGCAAGAGTCAAAAGCTGAAATCAGCGAAGAAGACTTCATGCGTGCAGAGTATGTAATCGAAGAAATCCAACGCGTACTCGATGTTTGTGATGCTTTGGAAAAAGGTGATTACGAAACGGTAGGTCAGAAAATGTATGAGACACATCATGGTATGAGCAAACTTTACGAAGTTAGCTGCGAAGAGCTCGACTTCCTGAATGATCTTGCATTCGACTGTGGTGTAACAGGTTCACGCGTTATGGGCGGTGGCTTCGGTGGTTGTACTATCAACCTGGTGAAAGAGGAGTTGTATGATACATTCATCCAGAATGCCAAGGATAAGTTTAAAGAAAAATTCGGCAGAAGCCCTAAAGTTTATGATGTAGTCATCAGCGATGGTGCTCGCAGATTAGTTTAAAAACATCCAACTCAATTTAAAAGGGCGTCTTCCCATTACGGGGAGACGCCCTTCTCTTTTCAGCCTTTTTCAAATAAGCTAATTAACTAGCCTAACCTAACTTTATTCATTAATTTCATCCTTTCTTAAAAATGTAGACAGCAAATGTATTGGGTTCGAGCTCTACCTCCAGTACCTGTCCGTCAATAGAAACCGGAATTTCCTGGGGCTGAATAGCAGATGGCTGTTCAATCGTATTATCTTTATTGGGATCAGCTGAACGAAGCTTTATACAACGACCGTCAAACAATACATCTTGCTTCTTCAATCCTTCAAACTTCAATGATAAGGGCTGAGCTTTATCGGAAGTATTGGCCACTTTCACTATAATCTCTTTTTTATCCTTATCATAAACAGCACTTGCAAACAAGCCATTCTGTCCCTCAGTACCTGCTACAGGCTTTTTATCCATAGTAAGGGAAAGTACGTTGGTGCCTTTATGGTGCCCGTAGAGTTGCTGAACATAGTAACTTACAGTACGTACCGAGTTCAGATTATCAAACCAGATCATATCTGGACGCCATTGCCATCCTTCTACATGAGCAAACAGAGGAGCATAAGTAGCCATGTGTACAATATCGGCATTACGTTCCAATCCCGTCATAAAAGCAGCTTCAAGCAAGGCAGCATTGAAATGGTTCCACTTCTTACCTTTACCATGACAAGCATATTCACCGGCGAATACTTTCGGACCTTTACGGTCATAGTTATCATAACGTGTTCCCTGATTCAGGAACCAGTTCTCAGGACGATAGAAATGTTCATCCACCAGATCCACTTTCAAACGCTTCATTTCCGGCCACAAATATTCAAACTGCTTTCCTTCAGAATCAGGCCCCGAACTTCCGATAATCTTGATATCGGGATAAGCTTTACGGATAGCTTTAATAAATGGTTCGAGATGTTCAGGATATTCCGGTCCCCATTGTTCGTTACCAATACCAATGAACTTCAGGTTGAACGGTGCAGGGTGTCCCATATCTGCACGAAGTTTTCCCCACTTTGTTGTCACATCACCATTGGCAAATTCAATCAGATCAAGAGCATCCTGCACATAGCTATCCAAATCGCAAACAGCCACATGTGCCTCTGCATCAGAATTCTGGAACTGGCAAGACAGACCACAACTCAACACAGGAAGCGGCTCTGCTCCTATTTCCTCCGAAAGCTGGAAGAATTCAAAGAATCCCAATCCGTAGCTTTGGAAATAATCGGGATAGAAACGATGCGGGAAAGTATATTCCCAACGGTTCTCATTCAACGGACGGTTCTCTACCGGACCTACAGACTTCTTCCAGTCATAGCGTGTAGCTAAATCTGTTCCTTCTACAATACATCCACCGGGGAAGCGGAACACACCCGGCTTGATATCAGCCAAAGCTTGCGCAAGGTCTTTACGCAAACCATTCTCATGTCCTTTCCAGGTATCGACCGGGAAAAGAGAGACATGTTCCAAATCAACCGTACCCTTTGATGCCAGGAAAATACGAAGAGTCGCCTTCGGATCAGTTACACCCGGTTTTAGGATAACCTGATACTTTTTCCATTCTTTTGAATCAATCGTCAATGTCTCAGTAGCAAAAGCATGGTGTTCACCCATAGATTTAGTATCTACAAGTTCAATACGGATTTTTTCGGATGTTCTGCCTTGGGGCAAACGTGCCCATACAGAGAAGCGGTACTCCTCTCCTGCTTTTACACCGATACCGAAGAAACCTTCATTATCCAATCCCGTATGCTTATGCGGATGCCCCGGGTCAGCCAAACGGACATAGTGCGGATTCCTTTCAAAAGGACCGTCATCTTGAAGCGTTACATTACCAAAGGTTTTCCATCCCATCAGATGTTGTGGAAACTCAAACGAACGGTTCTTCACTAACTCGGCATAAAGTCCGCCGTCAGCGGCATAGTTGATATCCTCAAAGAACAACCCATACATAGTAGGCTGAATCTCTGCGCCCAGTTTCTTGGTTTGTATCACAAACTCATTGGTTTGTGCCTGAAGCGCCATACCTGCGGTAAGGGTCAGCGCCGCTAATAATCCAGTGTATCTTTTCATGGTTTCAAAATAAAAATTATAATTGGTTATTTAGTTCTTTTTCCCCATACGGAGCGCCCACGACTATCCAGACCGGTAAAGAGGACAGTTTCCGTTTCATTCTCCCAGTCGTGCCCTGCAAACACAATCAGGTTCTTCACCACTTCTCCATTGAGTGTCAGTTGTAAGGATTGGTCTTCTTTGGCAAAATCCCAGGTTCCTTGATCTTCTCCTAACTTTCCATCTTTCTCCAGATATAAGAGGTGGGACATGTTCCATTCTTCATCTTGTAGTTCACCTTCACCCCACAATATCTGTCCGGCTTCCAGTTTGCGTTCATACAGAGGTTCCTGTACACGGATAATTTCCCACTCGCCCACTAAATCTGCCGCAGAGAACTCCCGGGGATTACTACCAGCATAACGTTCAGGCGATACGACAGGCCATCCGTCTTTAGTAAAAAAGACTTGTCGCACATGGAGATCCATCATCTGGTTTTGCGGTGACAAGCGTCCCTGATGAGCCATGAAATATTGTCCGTCATCTGAAGTGAATACAGCACAATGCGCTGTGCCCGCCCAACCCGGATGGTTCTTGAAACGGTAAGGAGCTGTCAGGATAGGAAAGTTATTCGTCGTATCTTTCAGCTCTTTTCCGAAGTAATCAATGAACGGCCCTTCCGCTTTGTCTGAACGTCCCACACGTACATTATAGGTTGTCATCAATGGATCGTATGATACAAACAGATAGTATTCTTTCAAATCCGGATTATAGATAATTTCCGGAGCTTCCAGATTATCCTTTTTATAATTGGCGCGACGGGCTACCAGATGCCCCCTGTCACCATCCAGCATAGGAAGACCGGTTTCCGGATTCAGTTCCACACAATACAGACCACCGAAGTATGAGCCGTAATGCATCCACCACTTACCGCTTGAAGGGTCTACAGTGATGCTGGGATCAATGGCATTCATGGCTGTCGTATCGTCTGTTTTAACCACACAGCCTGCCAACTTCCAGGGACCTTCGGGAGAATCAGATTCAGCCAATCCGATATAGGATGTTTTCCGCCCGAAAGCCGATACGCAATAATACAATCTATATCTATTATTATAAGGAACAATATAGGGAGCCCAAATATTTGTAGCCCCGTGCCCTCCGGCATGGGCACGCACCCACTCTACCGCTTCCTGCGGAATTTCAGGAAACGCCCAACCAAGGAACTCCCAATTCACCAGGTCTTTGGAACGTCGCATTTGTATAAATCCCAAGGGAACTCCCTTTTCTTTTGCTTCTTTACGGTTTTCACGGAAAATGGCATCCGTGGAATACATGTAATAATAATCGCCTATCTTACGGCAAGACGGATCATGTACATTGTAAGTTCCCCACGAACGGTAATTCTCCATGGAAGATAGTGAAGAGTAATCATCTGCCCACGGATTGGGCGAAGCGGCAGGGGTAAACACAGGAGGAGTGCAGCCAACAAACAGGCTGTTCACTAACAATACAGCTATTCGCAACAAGTTTTTCATAATATTCAATAACTAAGAATTATATTGCAAATATACGCCCTACCTGCTAGTAAAAGGTGGACAAACGAATATTTCAGGTGGACAATAAACTAGTTTCAACAAAAAGTATATTCTATATTTTAGCAATAACAGATAATCTTCTAACTTTGCTCTAATAACACAAAACAGTATGAAAAATCACCCTTTTATACACCTTATTATATATAGTTGTCTAATAATGTCAGTATCCCTGCAAGCTCAAGAACACTTTGCAGATCGGTACAATGTCTCTTACATCACTATGGACAACGGATTACCACATAATTTCATAGATGATATCTATAAAGATACCTATGGCTTTTTATGGATATCCACTGCCGGTGGCGGTCTGTCACGCTATGATGGGTATGAATTTATTAATTTCAACACCAATACTCCTCACAGCAAACTCAAAAGCAACTTTATCCGCAATGTATATGAAGACAGCTTTCAGCGACTTTGGATTGTATCCGAAGGAGGTACAGATATCATCGACTTATCCACCCTGCAATCAGTCGTGCCTGCTGCCCCCCGGGGAGTTCTGTCCCGATTGATAAACCAACCTGCCCATACCGTCATCCTCGATTCGCAAGGCTACATCTGGTTGCAATGTAACAATGCCCTCCACCGGATAACCTTTAATGCAAAGGGAGATATCGACACATTATCCACCCTGGATTTGCCCGAACTATCCGAACCGGACCTTACATTAAAAGATATTGATGAAGACGGCAAGATATGGGCGGGCATCAATGGCACTATTTATAAAATCATCCCGACTGACCAAGGGAAGTTAGAAAAAAAAACTATATCAGAACAATTGACCTTCTGGCCTGATATATATTTTAAAGACATGTTGGCCAAGGAAAATGAAATTTGGATAGCCACACATATAGGCCTGTTTCGTTATAACAAAAACAACGACACAAGAAAACTGTATGAAAACATTCCAAACGACCCCCATTCATTATCGCAGAATTATCTTACAGCTCTTGCCATAACCGACAGCAAACAGCTGATTGCAGGAACTTTACGCGGAGTAAATATTTACAATCCCATCACCGACAGCTTCGAACGCCTTATATATAGTTCAAATGGAGGCAACCCACTGAACAGTAACTTTATCAACTGCATAAGAGTATACGGACAGCACATCTGGTTCGGTACTGAAAGCGGAGGAATCAATCAATTGACCCCGAAACGCCTGACTATACACAATTACCGGCATGATAAAGAGAATCCTTCAAGCCTGTCCGAAAACCCGGTTAATGTCATTTATGAAGACAAAGAAAGCAATCTTTGGGTAGGTACCGTAGAAGGAGGACTAAATCTGAAAAAGAAAGGAACCCGAAAGTTTATCCACTACAGGTATGAACGTGGTGAAATAAGCCACAACTCAGTCAGTTGTCTGACCAACGACAACCAAGACCGATTATGGATAGGTACTTGGGGCGGTGGAATCAACATAGTGAATCCTAAAGTAGCAAACTCCCCCCTTCAAGTCATAAACACTCATCCGGAAACAGGATTTCCATTGTTCTTCATATCAGTGCTTATTTATGATCCTGTCAATAACGGTATGTGGGCAGGTGCCAATCGGGGACTTTTTTTCTATGACATGGCAACCCAAAAGTTCATCTCTCCCTTCGCCAACCGACAGGCGGAAAACATCCGCGGATGCCTCGGTGCCCTTATCGATAAAGAGAACAAACTATGGATAGGCTCTACGGAGGGTGTATACATCATAGATCTTAATTCCCGGTCTCCCCAATCAGAGAAAGGAGAATTCCAATATCGCCACTTAAACTACAAACTAGATAATCCTCAATCCGGTCTGATAGAGAAAATCAGTTGTTTCTGCGAAACCAAAGACGGAACATTATGGTTAGGCAGCAACGGATATGGCATATATAAACGAACGGTTGATGAACAAGGCAAAGAAAAATTCACTTCTTATAATATGGAGCAAGGTTTAATCAACAACAATGTACGAAGCCTAGAAGAAGACACCTATGGAAAAATCTGGATCGGAACCAATAACGGACTTTCCTGCTTTCACCCAAGCGAGAACCGCTTCATCAATTACACCAGACAAGACGGTCTGCCGGATGCACAATTCTACTGGAATGCTTCATGCCGTTCTTCAGATGGCACACTCTACTTCGGCAACGTAGCAGGACTGACAGCCATCGAAAAAGACTTGCCTGCCGTCCCTGCGCAACCCGCAAACATACGTTTTACACAGTTAAAAATCGGAAATGAAAATATACTGCCAGGCAATAAATACCTGCCTAAGGACATTGCCGTTACCCAAGAAATAAAGATTCATGAGAAAGAGAAATCTTTCTCACTGGAATTCTCCGCCTTAAATTTTGAACCTGATAATACAGCGACCTACAGTTACCGTCTACTTGGATTTGAAGACAAATGGGTGCAAACGACCGGGAACAGGCGTTTTGCAAGCTATACCAACTTACGTCCGGGCACCTATACCTTACAAGTAAAATATGCCCCTGACAGAAAAGATGGAACAGAAAATATGGCAGAGTTAAGAATCACTATCCTGCCCTACTTCTATAAAACCACTTTATTCATCCTGCTGCTTGTAGTTTTTGCAGTACTCATCACATGGCAGATATACCAATGGCGCATACGCAACTTCAAACAGCAACGGGAATTACTGCACCGCACTGTAGAAGAGCGCACCTACCAACTGGAACAACAAAAACTATTACTAGAAAATCAAACAGAAGAACTCTCCCGACAAAACAGGATGCTGACACAGCAAAACGAAAAAATCACCCGGCAGAAAACACAATTAAGCCACATGGCACGCAAAATACAAGAACTGACACTGGACAAGATAGCCTTTTTCACCAATATAACCCACGAATTCCGAACACCGATAACTTTAATTATAGGTCCTATCGAACGTGCCTTGAAGTTAAGTTATAATCCACAAGTGATAGAACAATTAAACTTTGTAGAACGCAATTCCAAGTACCTGCTATCCCTTGTCAACCAATTGATGGACTTCCGGAAAGTAGAATCGGGTAAACTGAATATCGTCAAGGCAAAAGGTGATTTCCTCAGTTTCATATATTCATTACTTACTCCTTTTGAAGTATTCGCCAAAGAGCGGAATATAACAATAAGACACTACTTTCACATGAAAAATCCTGAAATATTTTTCGATAAAGAAGCCATGCACAAGGTCATTACCAATCTGCTGAGCAATGCCATAAAGTTCACACCGGATGACGGAAGCATATCCCTATATATAGCCACCCTTCCGGCTAAAAACAATAAAGAAGAGTCGCTCTATCTCTGTGTCAGCGACACCGGAACGGGAATTCCCGAACAAGATATCACACAAATATTCGACCGTTTCTACCAATCCCGGAAACAGGCCCAATATCCCGTATACGGTCAGACAGGCACAGGAATCGGCCTCTATCTCTGTAAACGCATTGTGATGATGCATGATGGAAAAATTTGCGTTCGCAATAACCGTGCGACCGGTTGCTCTTTCCGAATCCTGCTTCCACTTTCCAAAGAAGAAGGTATAAACCATCAACTCGTTATTGAAAATAACATTTCCCCAACCGTTGCCACAGAAAAGGATGAATCGCACAAGGAACAAAGCAGCCTGACCATTCTCATTGTGGAAGATAACGCGGACATGAGAGGATATATCCGCTCCATTCTCCGTGACTATTATCAGGTGCTTGAAGCCACAAACGGCGCAGAAGCCCTTGATGTATTAAACAGTCAACCTGTAGATTTTATTATCAGCGACCTCATGATGCCCGTCATGGATGGCATAGAACTATCACGCCGGGTCAAGGAAACATTTGCCATCTCACATATTCCCTTCCTGATGCTAACCGCAAAAACCTCATCGGAAACCCGGCTGGAAAGTTACCGCATAGGCGTAGATGAATACCTACTAAAACCCTTTGATGAAACTCTTTTACTAACCCGCATCACAAACATTCTGGAGAATCGCAAACGTTATCAACGGAAATTCAGAACAGACATGGACATAGAGATACTAAATATAGAAGAAGATTCCAGAGACAAGAAATTCATCAATCAGGTAATGGAGGTTATAAAAGAACACTATAAAAACCCCTATTTCGAAATAAACGATTTCAGTGAAGCTGTCGGAGTCAGTAGAAGTTTGCTGAATAAAAAACTTCAAAGCCTCGTCGGGCAATCCGCCGGACAATTCATACGCAATTACCGATTGAATACCGCAAGGGAGCTACTGCTTAAAAACAGGGAAACCAAACGAATGAGTATTTCTGAAATAGCTTATGAAGTAGGTTTTAATGATCCGAAATACTTCGCCCGCTGCTTCAGCAAACAATTTAGCATGAAACCCAGCGAATTGATGAATCACGAAAAAAACAGTTAGAGAGTTGCGCACTGCAATTCTATCTCTTTTGACAAGTGTAGAATATAAATAACTTGATTGTCAAGCTAATCAATAGTTCGTTAGAAATTAGCCAATCCTAAGCGGCTTTGGCTGTAAATAAAATGAGTTTTTTGAAAAGTTTGTCAATAACCTGTGGATACGGGTCAATCCCAAACACGCAAATAAATCGAGAAACAAATGAGTTGATCAAGAGACAAACTGACAGAGGGATGAAAGATATCAAGGCCGAGGATGGAAAATACCCGGTCCGTACCAACTCCGTACCAAATTCGGTTAGAAGTACCTTTATGCGGGGCTGATACGGAGCAACTAAGGGGTTGATCCCTCTGTGATATGTATCTAACAGGAGCCGGACAACCTCTGACTCCGTTAACGGGGCTATAAAAACTATTCCGCATAACCTTGTACCTTTGTTTCCACTTCAACTTTTCCTTCATTCCTTTGTCAACTCCCTTTCTGCCGACACACTTTTTTACATTTATGTTGCAAAACATATACAAGTGTAGTAAGTACATTCAAATAAAGTGTTACTTTTACACCCAAAATCAGATAATTATCTCATTTACATTAAAAATAGAACCATGAAAAACAGTTTTCTACTTGCAGGAATTGCCGCACTGATGTTATCTGCGTGCAATAACAAGCCAGCTCAGGAGTTGACTTTGTCCGGTCTGAATCCGGTGAATTTCCAAACAGAAGTGAACAATGCCAAAACAGATCTTTACACCTTGAAGAACAAGTCGGGCATGGAAGTATGCATCACTAACTTCGGAGGACGTATCGTTTCTATTATGGTTCCCGACAAAAACGGGAATATGCAGGACGTTGTTCTGGGCTTCGACAGCATTGCCGATTATGTAAATATCCCAAGTGACTTCGGCGCTTCCATCGGTCGTTATGCAAACCGCATCAACCAGGGAAGAATCGTACTGGACGGAGACACTATCCAATTACCGCAAAACAACTTCGGACATTGCTTGCATGGCGGTCCTAAAGGCTGGCAATACCAAGTATATGAAGCCAACCCGATTGACGAAACTACACTGGAACTGACCCGTATTTCACCGGACGGAGATGAAAACTTCCCCGGTAACGTAACAGCTAAAGTTCTTTTCAAACTGACTGATGACAACGCTATAGATATAAAGTATAGCGCTACTACAGATAAGAAGACAGTCATCAACATGACCAACCACTCTTACTTCAACTTATCCGGTAATCCTTCAAAAGCTGCAACAGATCATATCTTATATGTAAATGCAGACAACTACACTCCAGTGGATAGTACTTTCATGACCACTGGAGAAATTGTAACTGTGAAAGATACCCCGATGGACTTTACTACTCCTAAAACAATAGGACAAGACATCACAAACTTCGATTTCGTTCAGTTGAAAAACGGAAATGGCTATGACCACAACTGGGTACTGAATACGAATGGAGACATTGCTCAATTAGCTGCAAAACTGACTTCACCTGAAAGCGGCATCACTCTGGAAGTATATACCAACGAACCGGGTATACAAGTTTATACCGGCAACTTCCTGGACGGAACTGTAATAGGCAAAAAAGGCATTACTTATAATCAACGTGCTTCCGTATGCCTGGAAACACAGCACTATCCCGACAGTCCTAATAAGCCGGAATGGCCCAGCGTGGTATTGGAACCAGGACAAACTTACAACAGCGAATGTATTTTCAAATTCTCAGTAGAGAAATAATAGTTAACTTTTAAATATTAGAATTGTGGAAGCATTAGATTGGATCGTAATTGGAGCCTTTGCTTTAGCTCTGATTGGTATTATTGTTTGGGTTGTCAAACAGAAACAAAATGACTCAGCGGATTATTTTCTGGGTGGACGTGACGCTACATGGATTGCGATTGGTGCATCTATTTTTGCATCAAACATCGGTTCGGAACACTTGATCGGACTGGCAGGCGCCGGTGCATCCAGTGGTATGGCTATGGCACACTGGGAAATTCAGGGATGGATGATTCTTATTTTAGGATGGGTATTCGTACCTTTCTATTCAAGAAGTATGGTATATACGATGCCGGAATTCTTGGAACGTCGTTATAACCCGCAATCCCGTACTATATTATCCGTAATCTCCTTAATCAGTTATGTATTGACTAAGGTAGCAGTTACAGTATATGCCGGTGGTTTGGTATTCCAACAGGTATTCGGCATTGAAGAACTCTGGGGAATCGACTTCTTCTGGATTGCAGCTATCGGTCTGGTTTTGATCACTGCATTATATACGATCTTCGGTGGTATGAAGTCGGTACTTTATACTTCTGTATTGCAGACACCGATTTTATTGTTAGGTTCGCTGATTATCCTTGTGCTCGGTTTCAAAGAACTGGGTGGATGGGACGAAATGATGAGAATTTGTGGTGCGGTAACAGTTAATGATCAGGGCAACACCATGACGGAATTAATCCGTAGTAACAGTGACCCGAACTTCCCTTGGTTGGGAGCACTAATCGGATCAGCTATCATCGGTTTCTGGTACTGGTGTACTGACCAGTTCATCGTACAACGTGTGCTTTCAGGTAAGAACCAGAAAGAAGCACGCCGCGGTACTATCTTCGGAGCTTATCTGAAATTGTTACCTGTATTCTTGTTCTTGATTCCGGGTATGATTGCTTTTGCACTTCATCAGAAGTACCTCGGTGCAGGCGGTGAAGGTTTCTTGCCGATGTTGGCCAATGGTAGCGCCAATGCCGATGCAGCTTTCCCGACACTGGTAGCCAAGTTGTTACCGGCTGGTGTGAAAGGTTTGGTGGTTTGCGGTATCCTTGCAGCTTTGATGAGTTCGTTGGCATCTTTGTTCAACTCATCTGCCATGCTGTTTACAATTGACTTCTACAAACGCTTCAAACCGAAAACTTCTGAAAAGAAACTGGTGGTTATCGGTCAGATGGCAACTGTAGTGATTGTAATTCTGGGTATTTTGTGGATACCTATCATGCGTAGCGTAGGTGATGTGCTTTATACTTACTTGCAAGACGTACAGTCTGTATTGGCACCGGGTATCGCCGCAGCCTTCCTGTTGGGTATCTGCTGGAAACGTACTTCTGCACAAGGTGGTATGTGGGGATTGATCGCCGGTATGGTAATCGGTTTGACACGTCTGGGAGCAAAAGTATATTACAGTAATGCAGGAGATGTAGCTGGCGGTACATTCAAATATCTGTTCTATGATATGAACTGGTTGTTCTTCTGCGGATGGATGTTCCTGTTCTGCATCATTGTAGTGATTGTAGTAAGCTTGGCAACAGAAGCACCGACTGAAGAAAAAATACGGGGATTGGTATTCGGTACCTCTACTCCGGCACAATTGGCAGAGACACGCGCCAGCTGGAACCATTGGGATATTATCCATACGGTTATTATCCTGGGTATCACTGCCGCTTTCTATATCTATTTCTGGTAAAATAGTTACAAGCTACGGGCTACGAGTGCCATCCGGCATGATAGCGCAGCCCACTTGTAGCTTGTAGCTCGTAGTTCAAAGATATATGACAAACAACTATTATAGTTCAAATCCGACCTTTTACGTTGGTATCGACTGCATCATCTTCGGTTTCAACGAAGGAGAACTGAACCTGCTGTTACTGAAACGAAACTTTCAGCCGGCAATGGGTGAATGGTCTCTGATGGGTGGATTCGTACAACAAGGTGAAAGTGTGGATGATGCTGCCAAACGTGTACTAGCGGAACTCACCGGTTTGGAAAATGTATATATGGAGCAAGTTGGGTCGTTCGGTGAAGTTGAACGTGACCCGGGAGAACGTGTTATCTCCATTGCCTACTATGCACTGATCAACATCAACGAGTACGACCGCGAACTGGTGCACCAGCATAATGCCTACTGGGTAAACATCAATGAATTACCGCCTTTGATCTTCGACCATCCGCAAATGGTGAAACAGGCACGGGAATTGATGCAACAGAAAGCATCCACAGAGCCTATCGGCTTCAACCTGTTACCGAAGTTATTCACGCTGTCTCAACTGCAAAGCCTCTACGAAGCTATTTACGGTGAACAGATAGACAAGCGTAACTTCCGTAAACGGATAGCCGAAATGGACTACATTGAAAAAACAGATAAGATTGATAAAACAGGTTCCAAACGCGGAGCTGCCTTATACAAATTCAATGAGAAGGCATACCGCAAGGCACCGAATTTTAAATTATAAATTATGCTGGAAGAACTGAAAGAAAAGGTATTCCATGCCAACCTTGAACTGGTGAAGCATGGACTGGTTATCTTCACCTGGGGAAATGTATCGGCTATCGACCGTGAAACGGGGCTGGTAGTCATCAAACCCAGTGGTGTAAATTATGACGACATGAAGGCGGAAGATATGGTGGTGGTTGACCTCGATGGCAAAGTTGTAGAAGGACAATTGAAACCGTCTTCAGACACACCGACGCACGTGGTACTCTACAAGGCTTTCCCTGAAATCGGTGGTGTGGTACACACCCACTCTACTTACGCTACTGCCTGGGCGCAAGCCGGATGTGACATTCCGAATATCGGAACGACACACGCAGATTACTTCCACGATGCCATACCTTGCACGGCAGATATGACAAAGGAAGAAGTGGAAGGAGCGTATGAAATGGAAACCGGAAATGTAATCGTAAAGCGCTTTGAAGGGCTGAACCCTGTACACACACCGGGAGTACTGGTAAAGAATCACGGCCCCTTCTCTTGGGGAAAAGATGCGCACGATGCTGTACACAACGCAGTGGTAATGGAACAAGTGGCCAAGATGGCAAGCATTGCTTATGCCGTCAATCCGAAACTGACCATGAATCCGCTGTTGGTAGAAAAGCATTTCAACCGCAAGCATGGGCCTAACGCTTACTATGGACAGTAAACAATCGACAATTAAAAATTAACAACTAAAAATTAAAGAATTATGAACGCATTTGATCAATATGAAGTATGGTTCGTAACCGGAGCACAGCTCCTGTACGGAGGTGACGCAGTTATCGCAGTAGACGCACACAGTAATGAAATGGTAGCCGGATTGAACGCCAGCGGCAAATTGCCGGTAAAGGTGGTGTATAAAGGTACGGTAAACTCTTCTAAAGAAGTTACTGAGGCTTTCAAAGCTGCTAACAATGATGAGAAATGTATCGGTGTTATCACTTGGATGCACACTTTCTCTCCTGCCAAGATGTGGATTCACGGTTTGCAGGAACTGAAGAAGCCGTTGCTGCACTTCCATACTCAGTTCAACAAAGAAATTCCTTGGGATACCATGGATATGGACTTTATGAACTTGAACCAGTCTGCTCATGGTGACCGTGAATTCGGCCACATTGTAACCCGTATGCGTAAAAACCGTAAGGTAGTGGTAGGCCATTGGCAAGATGAAAAAGCACAAGGCCAGATTGCAACATGGATGCGTGTTTGCGCCGGATGGGCTGACGCTCAGGATATGCTGATTATCCGCTTCGGTGACCAGATGAACAACGTTGCTGTTACTGATGGTGACAAGGTATCCGCTGAACAAGTTTTGGGTTACCACGTAGACTACTGTCCGGTAAACGATCTGATGAAGTACTACAATGCAGTGGAAGACAAAGATGTACAGGCAATGGTAGATACTTACTTCAAAGAATACGACCATGCTCCTGAACTGGAAAAGACCGGAACTGAAGCTTATACCAAAGTTTGGAACTCTGCAAAAGCAGAAATCGCTCTCCGTCGTATCCTGAAAGACACAGGTGCAAAAGCATTTACTACCAACTTCAACGACCTCGGTGACTTTGATCAGATTCCGGGATTGGCTTCTCAACGTCTGATGGAAGAAGGGTATGGTTTCGGTGCGGAAGGTGACTGGAAAACTGCCGCTTTGTATCGTACCACTTGGTTTATGAGCCAAGGTATGCCGAAAGGCTGCTCCTTCCTGGAAGATTACACACTGCACTTCGACGGTGAAAAGAGCGCTATCCTCCAGGCACACATGCTGGAAGTTTGCCCGCTGATTGCCGAAGCAAAACCGAAACTGGAAGTACACCGTCTTGCCATTGGTATCGATAGCGAAACAGCACGTCTTGTATTCACCAGCAAGCAAGGTGAAGGGGTAGCCGCTACTATCGTTGACTTGGGCAACCGTTTCCGCCTCATCGTGAACAAGGTGGAATGTATCAAGAGCAAACCGCTGCCCAAACTTCCCGTTGCCAGCGCATTGTGGATTCCGATGCCGAACCTTGAAGTAGGTGCTGCTGCATGGATTCTGGCAGGTGGTACTCACCACACCAGCTTCTCTTACGACTTGACAGTAGAATATTGGGAAGATTATGCAGAAATGGCAGGTATCGAAATGGTAGTTATCGATGAAAATACAACTATCAGCGAGTTCAAGAAAGAACTGCGCATGAATGAAGTATATTACATGTTGAACAAAGCGCTTTGTTAATTATGAAACCAGACGCAAAATCAACCATCGAAGCAGGTAAAGCCATTCTTGGCATAGAATTCGGCTCCACCCGAATCAAGGCTGTTTTGATTGACCAGGAAAACAAGCCTATCGCTCAAGGAAGTCACACCTGGGAGAACCAGTTGGTGGACGGACTTTGGACATATAGCGTTGAGGCCATCTGGTATGGACTGCAAGATTGTTACGCCGACCTTCGTTCAAACGTGAAGAGCCTGTATGATATAGAGATAGAAACCTTGGCGGCAATCGGTGTCAGCGCCATGATGCATGGCTATATGGCATTCAATGATAAAGAAGAGATTCTCGTACCCTTCCGTACTTGGAGAAACACCAATACGGGTGCGGCTGCAGCTGCTTTATCAGAGCTGTTCGTTTATAATATTCCTCTGCGTTGGAGCATTTCTCACTTGTATCAGGCTATTCTGGACAACGAAGAACATGTGAAAGATATCGATTATCTGACAACACTTGCAGGTTTTATCCATTGGCAGATAACAGGTCAAAAAGTATTGGGCATCGGCGATGCATCGGGTATGCTCCCTATAGATCCGGTTACCAAGAACTACTCCGCTGAAATGGTGGCTAAGTTCGACGAGTTAATCGCTCCGAAGGGATACGACTGGAAGTTGCTGGATATTCTTCCCAAAGCATTGCCCGCCGGTGAAAATGCAGGTTTCCTGACACCGGAAGGCGCTAAGATGCTCGACGTGTCTGGTCATTTGAAAGCCGGAATACCGGTTTGCCCGCCCGAAGGAGATGCCGGTACCGGTATGGTGGCAACCAATGCCGTGAAGCAGCGTACAGGAAACGTATCGGCAGGTACCTCTTCGTTCTCCATGATTGTATTGGAGAAAGATCTGTCAAAGCCCTACGAAATGATCGATATGGTTACTACTCCCGATGGAAGTCCCGTAGCCATGGTACATTGCAACAACTGTACGTCCGACCTCAATGCATGGATCAACCTGTTCAAGGAATACCAGGAACTGCTGGGTATACCTGTAGATATGAACGAAGTATATGGAAAACTCTACAACCATGCCCTGACAGGCAATGCGGATTGTGGCGGTCTCATTTCATTCAATTACATTTCAGGCGAACCTGTAACAGGATTTGCAGATGGAAGACCGATGTTTGTACGTTCGGCCAATGACAAGTTCAGCCTTGCGAACTTCATGCGGACGCACTTGTACGCTTCTGTCGGTGTCCTCAAGATTGGTAATGACATTCTTTTCAAAGAAGAAAAGGTGAAAGTTGACAGAATCACAGGACACGGAGGTTTGTTCAAGACTAAAAATGTGGGCCAGAGAGTACTTGCAGCAGCACTGAACTCACCCATTTCCGTAATGGAAACGGCCGGTGAAGGTGGTGCCTGGGGTATTGCGTTGCTGGGCTCATTCCTTGTGAACAACGAAAAGAAGCAACCTCTCGACGCTTTCCTGGACGAGCAGGTGTTTGGTGGGGATGCAGGTGTTGAGATAACGCCTACAGCCGAGGATGTAGCAGGTTTTAACGCATACATCGAAAACTACAAGGCAGCACTGCCCATCGAAGAAGCGGCAGTGAAATTCAAAAAGTAATTCCTACTTCAAGGAATAAACGAATGTAATAGTAGAGGGAGAAGCTTCGGCTGCCACGTGGGTGCTGTTGGCACCGAAGCAACTCCCCATACATTCGTTCTACAAGCTCGGACAATGCATTGAATCAGACAAAGTACCGTTGCCCGCTCAGGCAAGGCATCATCGCCCGCCCTAACGAAGCATTATCGTCAGCTCTGACGAAACATTGTCGTCAGTAAGCAAATAATCCCTATACCTCAAATATAATATAATATGAAATCGATCCTTATTACTTACCTGTTCCTTTTTTGTTTTCTCCTGACCGGGAAAGCTCAAACCCAACAAAAAGTTTCCTATTTCCCTTTGCAAGACGTTAAGTTGTTGGAAAGCCCCTTCCTGCAAGCTCAACAGACTGACCTGCATTACATCATGGCCATGGAGCCCGACCGCCTGCTCGCCCCTTTCCTGCGCGAAGCCGGACTGACGCCCAAAGCGCCAAGTTATACCAACTGGGAAAATACCGGACTGGACGGACACATCGGCGGACATTACATTTCCGCACTCTCCATGATGTATGCTGCTACCGGAGACACTGCCGTATACAATCGGCTGAACTATATGCTCGCCGAACTACATCGTGCACAGCAAGCAGTAGGCACCGGCTTCATCGGAGGAACGCCCGGAAGCCTACAACTTTGGAAAGAAATTAAAGAAGGGAACATCCGTGCCGGAGGTTTTGACCTCAACAGCAAATGGGTGCCCTTATACAATATACACAAGACTTATGCCGGACTTCGTGACGCTTACCTCTACGCCGGAAGCGACCTTGCCCGTGAAATGCTAATTGCCCTCACCGACTGGATGATAGACATCACCGCCGGACTCACCGACCAGCAAATGCAAGACATGCTCCGCAGCGAACATGGCGGACTGAACGAAACATTTGCCGATGTAGCCGCAATCACAGGTGACAAGAAATACCTGGAACTGGCACGCCGTTTCTCCCATAAAGTGATTCTGGACCCTCTCATGAAGGATGAAGACCGCCTGACAGGCATGCATGCCAACACACAGATACCAAAGGTTATCGGCTACAAACGTATCGCCGACCTCGCACAAGATGATAAAGACTGGAATCATGCTTCCGAATGGGATCACGCCGCCCGCTTCTTCTGGAACACCGTGGTAAACCATCGTTCCGTCTGCATCGGCGGCAACAGTGTACGCGAGCACTTTCATCCGGCAGACAACTTCACATCCATGCTCAATGATGTGCAAGGTCCGGAGACCTGCAATACTTACAACATGCTTCGCCTGACGAAGATGCTTTACCAAACTTCTCCCGACATTCGTTTTGCCGATTATTACGAACGTGCCTTATATAACCATATTCTTGCCTCGCAACAGCCCGAAAAGGGCGGATTTGTTTACTTCACCCCTATGCGTCCGGGACACTACCGCGTTTATTCGCAGCCGGAAACATCCATGTGGTGTTGCGTCGGTTCCGGATTGGAGAATCACACCAAATACGGAGAGTTTATTTACGCCCATGCAAAGGATACGCTGTATGTAAACCTCTTCATCCCCTCCCGTCTGACCTGGAAAGAGAAAAAGATAACCCTGGTACAGGAAACCCGTTTCCCCGACGAAGAGCAAATCCGCTTCCGCGTGGAAAAGAGCAAGAAGAAAGCATTCAGCCTCAAACTCCGTTACCCCTCCTGGGCTAAAGACGCCAGCGTTTCCGTTAATGGAAAAGTACAGGAAACGAATGCCCAACCGGGAGAGTACTTGACCATTCACCGCAAATGGAAAGCCGGAGATGAAATCACACTGAATATGCCCCTGCAGGTTACCTTGGAGCAAATACCGGATCGGGAAAATTTCTATGCGTTCATGTATGGCCCCATCGTACTTGCCAGCCCCACAGGGACAGAGAATATGGACGGGCTCTATGCAGATGACAGCCGTGGCGGACACATTGCCCATGGCAAACAGATTTCCATGCAAGAAATACCGATGCTGATAGGTTCCGCCGCATCTCTGCCTCAATCACTCCGCAGGATAAACGATGACTTGGTTGCATTTACCTATACCGGTAGCGTCTATCCGGCACAGAAAGAAGCGCTGAAATTAATTCCTTTCTTCCGTCTTCACGATTCCCGTTATGCCGTTTATTTCCATCAGGTAACCGAAGCTGAAGTGGAAAGTATCCGCAAAGAAGTGGCATTGAGCGAGCGTAAAGCAATGGAACTTGCCAACCAGACTGTAGATCTCATTTTCCCCGGTGAACAACAGCCTGAATCGGATCATGGTATTCTATATGAACAGGCAGAAACTGGAATCAATAAAGACCGTCACTTCCGGCGTGCCAAAGGTTGGTTTAGCTATAACCTCAAAGTAAAAGAGGAAGCCGCCCAGCTTATGATCAGTGTACGGAAAGAGGATCATAACAAGATAGCCATCCTTCTTAACAATGAAAAA
This sequence comes from Bacteroides sp. AM16-24, assembly GCF_003471885.1. Lineage (NCBI taxonomy): Bacteria > Pseudomonadati > Bacteroidota > Bacteroidia > Bacteroidales > Bacteroidaceae > Bacteroides > Bacteroides sp. AM16-24. The sequence continues at coordinate 469,236 of NZ_QRKI01000001.1, read as the reverse complement.
CTGACCGTTAGCCCTACGATCAGCAAACCTGATAAAGAGGGTTTTATAACGCTCTGCTATTCTTTACCCCAAAAGTTAAGTGCAGGCAGCTATCCGATACGCTTCAGCCCCGACGGAACAGAGTGGACACCTGCTATTTATGAAGTCCGCTTACTCAAATAAAATAAGCTCAGTCAGAAACATATCATAAAGCAAAAGAACATGAAGAAGATTGTTTTACTCTCCGCCCTCCTGGCTATTTCAAGTGCCCTAACAGCACAGGAAGTGCAAGGACCGGACGGTGCATTAAAAGTAAATGTGGAGTTAAAGGACGGAAGTCCCGTTTATTCCGTTCATTATAACAATAAAATATTCCTGGAGCCTTCTCCGTTGGGATTGAAAACCAGCATCGGAGATTTCTCCGCAAGACTGAAACAGCTGGGGCATCAGGTACGTACGATTGATGAGACTTACACAATGCCGCATGCAAAGGTAAGCCGTGTACACTACCAAGCCAATGAGTTGGTGTGCAACTATCTGAATGAAAAGGGGGATACTTTACAAGTTATCTTCCGGGTAAGCAACAATGATATTGCACAAGCCTATCGGATTTCCTCTCCCAAGCATACACACTGCATCATTGAGAAAGAAACAACCGGATTCGATTTTCCTTCATACACCACAACTTTCATTACTCCCCAAGCTCCTGCGGGAGACGGATGGATGGGTACTAAACCAAGCTATGAAGAAGAATATACACTGGATGAGGCTATTGGTACGCCTTCACGTTACAAACTGGGCTATACATTTCCGGCTCTCTTTCATGTAGGTAATGACGGATGGGTGTTAATTTCCGAGACCGGTGTAAGCAGCCATTATGCAGGAACAAAGCTCAGTGAAGGGACTCAAGACGGCTTGTACACCATTGCTTTTCCGGAAAAAGCGGAGAATGGTGGTGTAGGTGATGCAACCATTGCAGCATCTATCCCCTCCCTGACATCCTGGAAAACCATTACCGTAGGTGAGACCTTGAAACCGATTGTTGAGACTACCTCTGCCTACGACAATGTACGCCCATTCTATGAACCGACACAGGTATATCAACCCGGTCGTTCTACCTGGAGCTGGATACTCTGGCAAGATGCCAGTTGTAATTATAAGGATCAGCAGACTTTTATTGATCTTGCAGCTGCCATGGGATACGAATATATCCTTATTGATGCATTATGGGACAAACAAATCGGTTATGAGAATATGCCCTCGCTCATTGCCTACGCCCAGTCAAAGGGAGTGGATGTTCTTCTCTGGTACAACTCCAACGGAAGCTGTAATGACGCTCCGCAAGGTCCAAAACATCGTTTAGACAGTGCACCAGCCCGCCAGAAAGAAATGGCCTGGATGAAAGCCCTGGGTGTAAAAGGCATTAAGGTAGATTTCTTTGGCGGTGATAAACAAGCCACCATGAAACTCTACGAAGACATACTGACCGATGCCAACCAATATGGAATCGCTGTTGTATTCCACGGTTGTACCTTGCCGCGCGGCTGGGAACGCATGTATCCGAATCATATGAGCAGTGAAGCGGCATTAGTATCTGAGAATCTGGTATTCGGGCAATATCATGCCGACAAAGAAGCTCAACGAAGCACATTGTACCCTTTCATCCGCAATGCAGTTTCAGCTATGGACTTCGGCGGTGTATTTTTCAACAAACATTTCTCCAAAGATGGAGTCAGCGGTACACTTCGTAAAACAACCGATGCCTTCCAGATTGCTACATCTGTTCTCTACCAGTCAGGTATCCAGCACTTCGGCATCACTCCCAATAACCTGACGGAGCAACCGGAGTTTATTCTCGATTTCATGAAGAAAGTACCTACCGTGTGGGATGAAACGCGCTTCATTGACGGCTATCCCGGCAAATATTGCGTTATAGCCCGTCGATACGGTAATCAATGGTACATTGCCGCCACCAACGCCACCGAGCAATCCATAAAACTGAATTTGTCTTTACCGTGGTTGATGAATCAGCAAGTATCCATCATCCATGATAACGAAGCCCGCACTGCCAGTCTTTCACAAGGCGCCATCAACAAAAAAGGTATCCTTACCATCGAAATACAACCGATGGGTGGAGCCATGATTTATACTAAATAACATTACCAACATCATATAACTAATAACCATTATGAGAAACAAACTATTATTCAGCAGCGTTCTTTTAGCTGCATCCGTATCGCTGTCCGCACAAAAAAATGCAACGATCACGCTTCATGCCGACCAAGGCACACAAGTTATTCCCAAAGAAATTTATGGCCAGTTTGCCGAACATCTGGGTACCTGTATCTATGGTGGACTTTGGGTAGGAGAAAATTCGGATATTCCCAATATCAAAGGTTATCGTACCGATGTATTCAATGCATTGAAAGAACTCCAGATTCCCGTACTTCGCTGGCCGGGTGGCTGTTTTGCCGATGAATATCACTGGATGGACGGTATCGGTCCGAAAGAGAACCGCCCCAAAATGGTAAACAATAACTGGGGAGGCACAATTGAAGACAACAGTTTCGGTACACATGAGTTCCTCAACCTCTGCGAAATGCTGGGTACTGAACCTTATATCAGTGGAAACGTGGGTAGTGGCACTGTAGAAGAACTGGCAAAATGGGTAGAATACATGACTTCCGAAGGAGACTCTCCGATGGCAAGACTTCGCCGCCAGAACGGTCGTGACAAAGCATGGAAAGTGAAATACCTCGGTGTAGGTAACGAAAGCTGGGGCTGCGGCGGAAGCATGCGTCCTGAATATTATGCTGATTTATATCGCCGCTACTCCACTTACTGCCGCAACTACGACGGCAACCATCTATTTAAGATTGCCAGTGGTGCCAGCGATTACGATTATAACTGGACTAAAGTTCTAATGGACCGCGTAGGTGGACGTATGAACGGACTCTCTCTCCATTATTACACCGTAACCGGCTGGAGCGGAAGTAAGGGAGCAGCCACTAAGTTCGACAAAGACGACTATTACTGGACAATGGGTAAGTGCCGTGAGATAGAAGACGTTATCAAAAAGCACTGCGCCATCATGGACGAATATGATCCTAAAAAGCGCGTAGCCCTCATGCTCGATGAGTGGGGTACCTGGTGGGATGAAGAACCCGGCACTATCCCAGGACATCTTTACCAGCAAAATACATTGCGTGACGCTTTCGTCGCCTCTCTTAGCTTCGATATCTTCCACAAATACACCGACCGTCTGAAAATGGCAAATATTGCCCAGATAGTAAATGTATTGCAATCCATGATCCTGACAAAAGGTAAAGATATGGTGCTGACTCCCACTTATTATGTATTCAAGATGTACAATGTACACCAGGATGCCACTTACCTCCCACTCGATCTGAACTGCGAGATCATGGATGTACGCGATAATCGCAAAGTACCTATGGTAAGTGCCACAGCTTCTAAAGACAAGGACGGCAAGATACATATCTCAATGTCTAATATTGATGCCGACAATGCACAGGAAGTTACTATCAACCTGCCGGATGTAAAGGCTAAGAAAGCCGTTGGTGAAATCTTAACTTCTGCCAACCTGACGGATTACAACTCTTTTGAGAACCCTAATAATATAAAATTAGCTCCGTTCAAAGAGGTAAAAATCAATAAAGGCGTACTGAAGATAAAACTACCAGCCAAGTCTATTGTTACTATAGAGTTACAGTAAATCAGTCGAAAAGACTTATTGTATTTTAAACAAGAAGCAGGTGGAAGTACCGCAAAAAAAGAGGCTCTTTCTATGTTGCGAATTACGCATAAAGAGTTATCTTTGTCGCTGTTAAAATTAACAAGTGACACTTCAACCTGCTTTATTATAGTATTCAAATCAAATAAATATCAATATGAACGACAACAAACTTATGAACCGTGCAGCGGATAATATCCGTATCCTCGCTGCTTCTATGGTTGAGAAAGCTAATTCCGGTCACCCAGGCGGTGCCATGGGTGGTGCCGATTTTGTGAATGTACTCTTCTCTGAGTTTCTGGTGTATGATCCCGAAAATCCAGCATGGGAAGGTCGTGACCGCTTCTTCCTGGACCCGGGCCACATGTCACCGATGCTCTACTCTCAGTTGGCATTGGCAGGCAAATTCACACTGGATGAACTGAAGGAATTCCGCCAATGGGACAGCCCCACTCCGGGACACCCTGAACGCGACATCATGCGTGGTATTGAAAACACTTCCGGCCCGCTCGGTCAAGGTCATACTTTTGCAGTGGGTGCAGCTATCGCAGCTAAATTCATGAAAGCCCGTTTCGAAGAAGTGATGCAGCAAACCATCTACGCTTATATTTCGGACGGTGGTGTACAGGAAGAAATTTCTCAGGGTGCAGGCCGTATCGCAGGTGCACTGGGACTGGATAACCTCATCATGTTCTATGATGCCAACGACATCCAGCTTTCTACTGAAACCAAAGACGTAACCATCGAAGATACTGCCAAGAAATACGAAGCTTGGGGCTGGAAGGTGATCAAGATCAACGGTAATGATCCCGACGCTATCCGTGGCGCTTTGAACGAAGCGAAAGCAGAAAACGAACGTCCGACCCTGATTATCGGTCATACTGTAATGGGTAAGGGTGCACGCAAGGCAGATGGTAGCAGTTACGAAGCTAACTGTGCGACTCACGGTGCTCCTCTAGGTGGTGATGCTTATGTAAATACCATCAAGAACCTGGGTGGTGATCCGACGAATCCATTCGTAATCTTCCCCGAAGTGAAGGAACTGTACGCAAAGCGTGCTGCCGAACTGAAGGAAATTATGGCTAAGAAATATGCTGCTAAATCAGAATGGGCAAAGGCTAATCCTGAAAAGGCTGCAAAACTTGACCTGTTCTTCTCTGGTAAGGCTCCTGAAGTAAACTGGGCAGCTATCGAGCAAAAAGCAGGTGCTGCTACACGTGCTGCATCAGCTACCGTATTGGGTGCTCTTGCTACTCAAGTAGAAAACATGATCGTTGCTTCCGCTGACCTTTCAAACTCAGATAAGACAGACGGCTTTCTGAAAAAGACCCATGCTTTCAAGAAAGGTGATTTCAGCGGTGCATTCTTCCAGGCTGGCGTTGCCGAGTTGACAATGGCTTGCTGTTGTATCGGTATGGCACTGCATGGTGGTGTGATTCCGGCTTGTGGAACGTTCTTCGTATTCTCTGACTACATGAAACCTGCCGTACGTATGGCTGCACTGATGGAAGTTCCCGTGAAGTTCATCTGGACACACGATGCATTCCGTGTAGGTGAAGACGGTCCTACTCATGAACCGGTAGAACAGGAAGCTCAGATCCGCCTGATGGAAAAACTGAAAAACCATAAAGGACACAATTCTATGTTGGTTCTCCGTCCGGCAGATGCAGAAGAAACAACAATTGCATGGAAACTGGCTATGGAGAATACTACTACTCCGACCGGCTTGATCTTCTCTCGCCAAGATATCGCTATGTTGCCTGCTGGAAACGACTATTCTCAGGCTGCTAAGGGTGCTTACATCGTAGCAGGTTCTGATGAAAACCCGGATGTAGTATTGGTAGCTTCAGGTTCAGAAGTATCTACACTGGTGGCAGGAACCGAATTATTGCGCAAAGACGGTGTAAAAGTACGTATCGTATCTGCTCCTTCCGAAGGTCTGTTCCGCAGCCAGGCTCCGGGATATCAGGAAGGTGTCATCCCTGCTGACGCAAAAGTCTTCGGTCTGACAGCCGGTCTGCCTGTAAACCTGCAAGGTTTGGTAGGTGCTCACGGTAAAGTTTGGGGATTGGAATCTTTCGGTTTCTCAGCTCCTTACAAAGTACTGGATCAGAAGTTAGGTTTTACTGCTGAGAATGTTTATAAGCAAGTAAAAGCAATGTTATAAAAAGCTCTGGGTGCATACCGGGCGAATGACTATTCGCCCCTACAGGTTGTAACAGGCTTGTAGGGGCGAAATATTTTTCACCTGATATCCCATTATAGAGCCTGTAAATCAATCATACTACAACAGAAAATGAAAACAATTGGAATTTGTTCCGACCACGCCGGATTTGAATTGAAACAATACGTCAAGGGGTGGTTGGAAACTAAAGGATGGGAATACAAAGACTTCGGAACCTATACAACGGAGAGCTGCGACTATGCAGATTTTGCTCATCCCCTGGCATTGGCCGTTGAAGCCGGAGAGTGTTACCCGGGTATTGCTATCTGCGGAAGTGGTGAAGGTATCAGCATGACACTGAACAAACATCAGGGCATCCGTGCCGCACTTTGCTGGACAGCGGAAATAGCTCATCTGGCTCGCCAGCATAATGATGCCAACGTACTCGTCATGCCGGGACGCTTCATCAGCACCGAAGAAGCTGATATGATTATGAGAGAATTCTTCAGCACACAGTTTGAGGGGGGACGTCATCAGAAACGTATTGAGAAGATACCGGTTAGATAATCATCCCAATTTGAAATTACACTTGCAGGTGCGGGAACCGATACTTGCAAGTGTTTTTAGTTTATACACCTTCTTCAGAGCTGAGAAGCATAAACACATCAAATTTTACACATTTTATGCCAAAAACTCTTCCCTCTAATAGAGTCACTTTCCGTACTTTTGCCCACATATCTAATAACCATTAAAAGTAAAACTGGAAACGCATGAAAAAAGTACTCGGAATTATTTCCCTGCTTCTCTCGACCACATTGGCAACAGCCAACTCGATAGATTTCGATAAGGCTTTCAAGGAGAGTGCAAAGATTGAAAAACAAATCAAGAAAACATCTTTCCCAAAACAGACGTATCTCATTACGGACTTCGGTGCCAAACCCGACACCCCGGATGCTCCCTGCCATGAGGCAATCAACCAGGCTATCGTAACATGTTGCCTGAATGGCGGTGGCACGGTTGTAGTTCCCAAAGGTACATTCTACACAGGTCCCATCACACTGAAAAGTAACGTCAACTTTCATGTAGAAGAAGGAGCCGTATTGAGATTTTCAACCGATCAGAGCCTCTACTTCCCCGGAGTTATCACCCGCTGGGAAGGAATAGACTGCTATAATGCCCACCCGTTGATTTATGCATACGGTGAGACAAATATCGCCATCACCGGCAAAGGGACTATCGACGGACAAGGCTCCAACGAAACCTGGTGGCCTATGTGTGGCGCTCCCCGCTATGGCTGGAAAGAGGGCATGGTGGCACAACGCAACGGAGGGCGGGAACGCCTGTTGATGTACGGTGAAACCTCCACTCCTATTTATAAACGCGTAATGACACCTGAAGACGGATTACGTCCGCAACTCATCAACCTATACTCATGTAATACAGTGCTGATAGAAGATGTAACTTTATTGAATTCTCCTTTCTGGGTTATTCACCCGTTATTCTGCGAAAGTCTCACTGTACGCGGTGTATACGTTTATAATCGCGGTCCCAATGGCGATGGCTGCGACCCTGAATCCTGCAAAAATGTATTGATAGAGAACTGTACTTTCGATACCGGAGATGACTGTATTGCTATCAAGTCCGGACGTAACCAGGATGGACGCAAATGGGGTATCCCCAGCGAAAACATCATTGTACGCGGCTGTTATATGAAGAAAGGACATGGAGGTGTAGTCATCGGTAGCGAAATCTCCGGTGGATATCGCAACTTGTATGTAGAAAACTGCAAGATGGATAGTCCAGACCTCGACCGTGTTATCCGCATCAAGACCAGCACCTGCCGTGGCGGACTGATTGAAAATGTATTCGTACGTAATGTCACCGTAGGACAGTGTCGCGAAGCCGTGCTGCGCATCAACCTTCAATACGAGAATCGTGAGAACTGTAACCGTGGTTTCACTCCTACTGTCCGCAACGTTCATCTGAAGAATGTGACTTGCGAGAAAAGCAAGCTTGGTGTCCTCATTATCGGTCTCGACGACAATGATCATGTGTACAATATCAGTGTTGAAGACTCCCACTTTAATAATGTTGCCAAAGATGGAAATGACATAAAAGGAGCTAAAGACGTTACGTTCAAAAATCTCTATATAAATGGAAAACTTGTAAAGTAACAAAACCATATTTTATATCATACGAGCCCGAAGTTGTGACATTCTGACAGAATTTCATTCAACTTCGGGCTTTTTATTTCCCCATTTTTCTTATTTTTCACAGAATACTTATTCGTTGTCTCTAAATAAAAACTATCTTTGTATTCCAATAATCCGGAACTCAATACGATATGGAGCAACTGAAAACTATCAAAGAGCTTATCAATCAAGGAGATGTAGCAGAAGCTATCCGGCAGCTCGATGAATATCTGATCACCGACTCTACCGACCGGGACGAAGCTTTTTATCTCCTGGGAAATGCCTATCGCAAACAAGGTAACTGGCAGCTGGCTTTGAACAACTACCAGTATGCTATCGACCTTAATCCCGACAGCCCTGCCCGCGAAGCCTATCGTATGGCAATGGATATCCTGAATTTCTTCAATAAGGATATGTACAATCAATAACATATAAAAGTAACGTAAATTATGGCAAAGATTAAAGGAGCAATCGTAGTGGACACCGAACGGTGCAAAGGCTGCAATCTATGCGTGGTAGCCTGTCCTCTGCATGTAATAGCCCTCACCAAAGAGGTGAACGTAAAAGGGTATAACTATGCCCACCAAATACTGGAAGATACCTGCAACGGCTGTGCGTCGTGCGCCCAGGTTTGCCCGGACGGATGTATCTCTGTTTATAAAGTAAAAGTTGAATAAATCTGTAAATCAGTAGAATATGGCAGAAGAAGTTGTATTAATGAAAGGAAACGAAGCCATCGCCCACGCAGCTATCCGTTGCGGAGCGGACGGATACTTCGGTTATCCTATTACTCCGCAATCGGAAGTATTGGAAACTCTTGCCGAACTGAAACCCTGGGAAACTACCGGTATGGTGGTGCTACAGGCAGAAAGTGAAGTGGCAGCTATTAATATGGTGTACGGCGGTGCCGGAAGTGGGAAAATGGTGTTGACATCATCTTCCAGCCCCGGTGTCAGTCTGAAACAGGAAGGTATATCCTACTTGGCAGGTGCCGAATTACCCTGTTTGATTGTAAATGTAATGCGTGGCGGTCCCGGATTGGGAACAATCCAACCCAGTCAGGCAGACTACTTCCAGACTGTTAAGGGTGGAGGTCATGGTGACTACCGTCTGATTACTTTGGCTCCCGCTTCTGTACAGGAAATGGCTGACTTCGTCGGATTGGCCTTTGATCTTGCCTTCAAATATCGCAACCCGGCTATTATCCTTGCTGATGGTGTTATCGGCCAGATGATGGAAAAGGTTGTATTGCCTCCGCAAAAGCCCCGCCGCACAGATGCAGAAGTTATCGAGCAATGCCCGTGGGCTACTACCGGTAGAGTAAACGGACGCAAGCCCAATATCATTACTTCTCTGGAACTGAAACCGGAAGAGATGGAAAAGAATAACATCCGCTTCCAGGCTAAATACAAACTGATTGAAGAAAACGAAGTACGTTTCGAAGAAATCAATTGTGAAGATGCCGATTACCTGATTATCGCCTTCGGTTCTATGGCCCGTATCGGACAAAAAGCAATGGAACTTGCACGCGAAGAAGGTATCAAAGTCGGCATACTGCGCCCCATTACCCTTTGGCCCTTCCCCACAAAAGCCATTGCAGCATACGCTGAAAAAGTGAAAGGCATGCTGGTTACCGAATTGAATGCGGGACAGATGGTTGAAGATGTACGCCTCGCTGTGAATGGTAAAGTAAAAGTAGAACACTTCGGACGTCTCGGCGGTATCGTACCCGATCCGGAAGAGATTGTAAGTGCACTGAAAGAAAAATTAATTGAGAAATGAACCCTGATAAGATAAGAAGCGTATTGAATATACTCTTTATGATACTTGCCTTGGCAGCTATCATCGTATATTTCGTTGCAAAGGATGACTTCAAACTGTTCATCTACGTTTGTGGCGCAGCAATATTCGTTAAGCTGATGGAGTTTTTTATACGGTTCACCAACAGATAAGGAGAAGTGATTATGACAAAAGAAGATATTATCAAGCCTGAGAATCTGGTTTATAAGAAACCGACTCTGATGAACGATAATCCCATGCACTACTGTCCGGGATGCAGCCACGGTGTGGTACACAAGCTGATAGCCGAAGTAATCGAAGAAATGGGCATGGAAGACAAAGCAGTAGGTATCTCCCCCGTGGGATGTGCCGTGTTCATCTATAACTATCTGGATATTGACTGGCAGGAAGCTGCACACGGACGTGCACCCGCTCTTGCCACTGCTATCAAGCGCCTGTGGCCGGACAGACTGGTATTCACTTACCAGGGAGACGGTGACCTGGCATGTATCGGTACGGCAGAAACAATCCATGCACTGAACCGCGGTGAGAACATCACCATAATCTTCATCAACAACGCCATTTATGGTATGACAGGGGGACAGATGGCTCCTACTACCCTAGTCGGCATGAAGACTTCTACCAGCCCTTACGGACGTGATGTTCATTTGCACGGTTATCCGCTGAAAATGGCAGATATCGCCGCACAACTGGAAGGAACCGCTTACGTTACCCGCCAAAGTGTACAAACAGTCAGTGCTATCCGCAAAGCAAAGAAAGCCATCCGCAAAGCATTTGAGAACTCCCTGGCAGGCAAAGGCTCCAACCTGGTAGAAATCGTTTCTACTTGTAACTCCGGCTGGAAACAGACACCTGCGCAATCTAACAAATGGATGGAAGAGCACATGTTCCCGTTCTATCCGCTGGGTGACTTGAAAGATAAATAATCACATGCTAAAAGACTAAGAACAATGAAAGAAGAAATCATTATAGCAGGCTTCGGTGGACAAGGTGTATTGTCCATGGGAAAGATTTTGGCATACTCGGGACTGATGGAAAATAAGGAAGTGAGCTGGATGCCCGCTTACGGACCGGAACAACGTGGCGGTACAGCTAACGTTACGGTGATCGTAAGCGATGAGAAAATCTCCTCTCCTATCCTGAGCAAGTACGATGCTGCCATCATTCTGAACCAGCCCTCACTGGAGAAATTCGAAAGTAAGGTAAAGACGGGCGGTATCCTGATTTACGACGGATATGGTATCATCAACCCGCCGACGCGTAAGGATATCAAAGTGTATCGTATCGACGCAATGGATGCAGCCAATGAAATGAATAATGCCAAAGCATTCAACATGATCGTACTGGGGGGATTGCTGAAATTGAAACCGATGGTTACACTGGATAGTGTACTCAGAGGCTTGAAGAAGACCTTGCCCGAACGCCATCATCACTTGATACCGATGAACGAAGAAGCGATTAAAAAAGGTATGGAATTGATTAAAGAGGTATAATTCCATTGACCCTTATAATAAAAGTCAGCCCTTGCAATCATTTTTTGCAAGGGCTTATTTTATACAATCAAAGACATAAGACTCCTCACAATTAGATTCGCTTATAAGACGGTATGTTTGTAAAAATAGGCAAAAAAGGCTGAATTCCGCAAGCGAATAATTTTTTATTGTATCTTTGCGCCTAATTATGAGACGAATTCTACTAACATACATACTTCTATTCGTATTGGGATTGCTGGCAGTACAGGCACAGCAGCCATTCAATACGCTGGACAACCGTGACCGCTATGGAAATCAGGTCGACCCATCAACACAGCCGGACAGTCTGGATACCGGCACTGATGTTCAAAGCATCCCGCCTAAGCTTTATATGTGGCAATTAAGCGAAACTTTAGGAAACCGGACCATTGTTCCTGCAGATACGCTTGCTCTGAATTTCCAAAATACGAATCTGGTAGGCGGTATGACTGGAGAATATAACTTCCTGGGTAATCTGGGTTCACCTCGTCTCTCCCGTATTTTCTTTAATCGCCAAGACGATGAACCGACCCTCTTCATGGCACCATACTCTAGTTTCTTTGTTCGTCCCGATCAAGTGTTTTTCACTAATAGTAATGTACCCTATACCAATCTGACTTACTATAAAGCCGGTAATAAAATTAATGGTGAAGAACGGTTTAAGTCTTATTTCTCTGTCAATGTAAACAAACGGTTAGCATTCGGCTTTAATTTTGATTATTTATACGGACGTGGTTATTATGCCAATCAATCCACTTCACATTTCAATGCCGGCTTATTCGGAAGTTACATTGGTGAACGCTATCAAATACAGGCAGTTTATAACAACTTCTTCATGAAAATGAACGAAAACGGTGGTATAGCAAATGACGGTTACATTACCCGGCCTGATACAATGGCAGAAGGTAAGAAAGAATATAGTTCCACCACCATTCCTGTGAAGATGGAACAGACCTCAAACCGTAATAAAGATTTCTATGTCTACCTTACGCAACGTTACCGATTAGGTTTCAAACGAAGAGTATTGAAAGAAGAAGCCCAGAATAACAGTGTCCAACAGCGTTTTTCCCCTGCAGCACCAACGACATCTATTGCTTCCAGTATTGCACCTGCCGACAGCTTAGCTACTGACAGTTTAGCTACCCACAGTTTAGCTACCGACAGCCTCCCGGCTAATAATCTCGCAATGGGAGATAATCTCAGTTTGGACAGTCTCAATAGCAACCATGCTCTTCCGGAAGATACTAACTTTGTCGAAGAATTTGTTCCGGTCACAAGTTTCATCCACACCTTTAAGATAGAACGGGCGCGTCACAAATATCAATCCGTGTCTACACCAGACGAAAACGCTTACTATAACAAACAAGGAGTCAGTCGTGACTCTACCACAGCATTTAGCGTAAAGAATATCTTTGGCATAGCCTTGCTGGAAGGTTTCAATCGATATGCTAAAGCCGGACTTACCGGCTATATATCCCATAAATTCAGTCGCTACGACTTGATGAATGCAGACTCTATGACAGTAGACCGTTTCACCGAACAAGAAATCTATGTGGGTGGTGAATTGGCTAAACGACAAGGTAAAACTCTACACTATTCTATAGACGGTGAAGTTGGTATTATGGACAAAGCAATGGGACAATTCCGCGTAAATGGAAATATGGATTTGAATTTCCGTCTTTGGAAAGATACGGTAAACCTGATAATACGAGGCTTCGTGAAAAACACATTGCCTTCTTTCTATATGCGCCATTATCACTCCAACCTGCACGTTTGGGATAATGACAACATGGAGAAAGAATTCCGTACCCGCGTAGAGGGCGAATTGAATATTGACCGTTGGGGAACCAATCTTCGTGCCGGAGTAGAAAATGTAAAGAATTACACCTATCTCAACCAAAAGGCCGTACCTGAACAGAATAGCGGTAACATACAAATACTTTCGGCCACTCTGAAGCAAAATTTCCGTGCAGGTATTTTCCATTTAGATAATGAAGTAACCTGGCAGAAGTCAAGTAATGAAACGGTTCTGCCTCTGCCACAAATTTCAGTATATTCTAATTTGTATCTCCTAACCAAGTTAGCTAAAAAGGTACTTACCGTGCAACTGGGTGCTGATGTGCGATACTTTACCAAATACAATGCACCGGCTTACACGCCTTCCATTCAGCAGTTCCATTTGCAACCGGAAAATGACCAGGTAGAAATCGGCGGCTATCCGATAGTGAATGTCTATGCCAACCTGCATCTGAAGCGTACCCGCCTCTTCGCTATGTATTCTCACGTAAATCAGGGTATGGGTACACGTAACTCTTTCCTTGTACCACATTACCCCATTAATCCGAGCCTTCTCAGAATCGGTGTTTCGTGGAACTTCTACGATTAAAACTCTTTCCTTATGAAAATATCGAAAGCCAATATTCTGAAATATGTAGCAATGGGGATCATAGCTGCTTGTATTACTACTTTCTTTTTAAAGAAAGAGAAGAAGCATGGACATCCTCGTGATTATGCAGAAATAGCTACAGAGAAAATTATCCGCGCTGCTACGGAGTATAATTCCATCAGCTTTTACGTAGATGGAGATACCTTATCCGGTTTCCACTATGAATTAATAGAAGCTTTTGCACGTGATCATGGCTGGAAAGCTGCTATCACTCCGGAAATGAGTTTCGATAAACGACTCAAAGGACTGGCAGATGGAGAGTTTGATGTCATTGCTTACGGCATTCTGGCTACCAGTGAATTGAAAGATTCCTTATTACTTACGACTCCGATTGTGCTGAACAAACAGATTCTCGTACAAAGAAAAGCTACTTCCCCCACTGATTCCATATTCGTTAAAAGTCAATTGGACTTAGCTGGAAAAACCTTGCACGTAGTGAAAGGATCACCATCCATCCTGCGTATCCATAATCTGGGAAACGAGATTGGAGATACCATATATATTAAGGAAATAGACAAATACGGTTCGGAACAATTGATAGCTCTTGTAGCCCATGGTGACATTGACTATGCCGTATGCGATGAAAGTATTGCCCGTATCGTTTCAGATAGTTTTCCGCAAATAGATATCAATACAGATATCAGTTTCACACAATTCTATTCTTGGGGAGTCAGCAAACAGTCGCCTGTTTTATTAGACAGTCTTAATTCATGGTTACAAACCTTCTGCAACAGCAAGGAATTTCAATCGATCTACCGTAAATATTACCAGCCTTCCAGCAGATAATAACTCCTTTATTGTATACTCCACACGGTAACTCCATTTACATGCTGAAGTAAAGATCGTTACATGCCGAGGTAAAGGCCGTTACATGCCGAGGTAAAAGCCGTTACAATAGGCGGTAAAGGTCGTTACATCCTGCGGTAAATGCTTTTACATTATGGGGTAAATTACATGTAAATGCTATTTATTGATAATCAATAAATTATATCATCACTACAAACTTTCCACTTCCCTCAACCACATTTCTGATGATGCATCACTCGGCATACGCCAGTCACCACGTGGACTGATAGAAATGCTACCTACCTTAGGTCCGTCCGGCAAACAAGAGCGTTTGAATTGCTGATTGAAGAAACGGCGGAAGAATACTTGCAACCACTTCTTAATGGTCTCTTCATCATACATATCCTTAAACGTACGCGCTGCAAGAAAAAATATCTTGGAAGGGCGGAAACCACAACGCAGGAAATAGTACAAGAAAAAATCATGCAATTCATACGGACCAACCAAGTCTTCCGTGATTTGTTTGATATTCCCATTTTCATCTGCCGGAATAAGTTCCGGACTTATCGGAGTATCGACAATGTCCAGTAGCGTTGCACGAGAAGCTGCATCCATATCATTCTCAGCCACCCACTTCACCAAATGCTTGACCAATGTCTTAGGAACACTTCCATTCACACCATACATGGACATATGGTCGCCATTATAAGTTGCCCATCCCAGCGCTAATTCTGAAAGGTCACCCGTACCTATCACCATTCCCCAAGTTTGGTTGGCAATATCCATTAATATCTGTGTGCGCTCGCGAGCCTGGGCGTTTTCATAGACCACATCGTGTACATTGATGTCGTGATCTATATCTTTGAAATGCTGAATACAAGCTTCTTTGATGCTGACCTCACGCACGGTAATTCCCAAAGAGTTCATTAAATCCACCGCATTTGTATGCGTACGGTCAGTGGTGCCAAAACCCGGCATCGTCACACCGATAATGTCTTTGCGGGACCATCCCAATTTATCAAAGGTCTTTACACATACCAGCAGTGCCAAAGTAGAATCCAATCCACCGGAAATACCAACCACCGCACTTTTAGCGCACGTATGCACCAGACGTTGTGCCAGACCGGAAACCTGTATCGAAAATATTTCTTCACAACGCTCATTCAATGCAGTTCCTTGCGGTACAAACGGATGCGGATCGAAACGTCGTGTCAGGTTCAGTTCTTTACTATTCACATATTCCGTAGAAACACGTACTGCTTCCTCCGGTGCACAATGTGCCCGACAGGTAGCAAACGTTGTGTTTACACGCCTTTCTATACGCAAATGTTCCACATCAATCTCACCGATAACAACTTGCCCCTCAAAAGAGAAGCGTTTACTATATTCTATTAAGCTGCCATTTTCATAAATCAAACCGTTTCCGGCAAACACTACGTCAGTAGTGGATTCTCCGAAGCCACACGAACAGAATACATAACCGGCAATACAACGTGCCGATTGCTGACTAATCAGAGAGCGCAAATAATTATGCTTTCCAATTCCCTCATTATCAGCAGAAAGATTAAACAGTATCTCAGCACCTTGCAATGCCAGTGAGGAACTGGGCGGAATAGGTGCCCACAGATCTTCACAGATTTCAATGCCGAATGTCGTATCTGCCATCTCAAACAGTAAATTGGCTCCCATGGGAACCAGTTGGCCGCAAAGGCGTACACTAGTCTCACTAACATCAACAGCAGATGTAAACCAGCGTTTCTCGTAAAATTCCTTGTAATTAGGAAGATAAGTCTTAGGTACCACACCCAGCACTTTTCCTTTCTGAATTACGACGGCTGCATTCAGCAATACACCATTCATCGCTATCGGCATACCAAGTATAGCTATTATGTCCAGCTGTCGTGTATTACTTATAATATGTATCAGCCCCATTTCTGCTTCTTCAAGCAGCAGTTGCTGAGCAAACAGATCGCCGCATGTATATCCTGTGACACACAGTTCCGGAAAGGCTATGATTTGCACACCTTTTCCTTCAGCTATGATTATCTCCTTTTCTATTTCTCCGGCATTGAACTTGCAGTCCGCCACCTTCACACGGGGCACAGCCGCCGCTACCTTTACATATCCGTAATTCATAAGGATGTCATTTATAAAATTTGACGGCAAAAATACAGTTATTTATCCACAAACACAAAATAATCATTTCTTTCACTTCGTATATCCCGGATTATTTGTACTTTTAGCCACATTTTAAAGCACGTTATACAAAACTCATGAAGCTCCATAGTTCACTCCATAAATGGCTACTTTCACTAATATTATTAGTCGAATGCCTTTCCGTTTCTGCTAAAGAAAAAGAATACGTGTTATTTCTTAGCTCCGTCAATGCCGAAGAAGCTTGGATACATGGTTTTCTGAATGAAATCCAAAAACGTTTTCCCTATAATAAAAACATAGAGCTACACAATTATTTTCTCACGGTCCCGGTATTAAAAAGCGAAGAAGAGGTCAGACAAGCTCAAGCTAATATATTACAGACATATCCTATCCACCAAAAGCAGTCATAATTGTTGGCGACCCGGGATGGTTGGTCAGCGCACCTATTTTCGATGGCCCCTGGAAAGACATCCCTGTTATTCTTTGTTATTCCCGCAAAAGGGTTCCAGCCGACCTGCAAACATTATTAAGTAAGATTCCTCTCACAGAAGAAAACAGTATTCCCATTGAGGAATTCAATAAAAACTACAATATCACTGTACTGGAACAGCCATATTACATCAAGCAAACTCTTGAACTCATCCGGCAACTTCAACCGGAAGTCAAACGAATCGCTTTCATTTCCGATAATCGCTATATCAGCGTTGTTACTCGTCAGGCAATAAAAGAGGTAATGCAAAAAGATTTTCCCAATCTGCAACTGGAGCTTTTATCCTCTGAACAAATAAGCACTGAAGAATTACTGGACACACTTACCAGCTACAAAAAAACGACCGGGGTCATCTATTATGCCTGGCTCCGACAATATGGAAGCAATAAGAATTATTATTTATCGGATCACCTTAAAAAAATACTTCCCAGCTTCCTGGAAGTTCCGGTATTCACATTAGCCGATTTAAACCTCCAAGAAAACTTATATGTAGGCGGGCATTATATCTCCATCCATGATTTCACAAACACAGTAATGTCTTTAATCGGTCGTATTTTATCAGGCGAAGCCGCCTCTTCCATTCCTTATCAAAATGGTGGAATTCCACAAACCTATCTCAACTTCGCCGATCTGAAGTGGTGTAAAATTCCCGAAAACTTATATCCGAAAGATGCGGTTTATTTCTTTCAGCCTCCTACTTTCTATCAACAATATAAAACTTATATCTGGATGACAGGCTTATTTATAGTCCTACTCATCGCTCTGTATATTTTCTACTATATCCATTCCCAAAGACATAAAAAGGAACTCATTCAAGCTAAGGAACGTGCTGAAGAATCCGACCGGTTAAAGTCTGCTTTTCTTGCCAACATGAGCCATGAGATACGTACTCCTCTCAATGCAATTGTTGGTTTTTCCAGTATTCTTGCTGAGACAACAGACACACCGGAAAATCATGAATACATCAGAATTATAGAAGATAACAATTACCTGTTATTACAACTCATAAACGACATCCTTGATTTGTCAAGAATAGAAGCCGGTTTACTGGACTTCTGCTACACCGATGTAGACGTAAACAGCTGTATCCGTAAACTTGAGGATGCTTTCCGTTTCAGAATGCCGGCAAACGTGAAGTGTGTAACAGAATTCGGCATGAAGAAATGCTATATCCATACTGAAAAGAACCGTCTGATGCAAGTACTTGGAAATTACTTCTCCAATGCTATCAAATACACCAATCAAGGAAGCATTACCATTGGTTATCATCCTCCCCAAGACGGAAAAATCCGTTTCTATGTACGGGATACAGGTTGTGGTATTTCCTCCGATAAACAACAAACCATTTTTCAGCGTTTTGTAAAGCTGGACAACTTCAAGCAAGGCACAGGACTCGGCTTGTCTATCTGCCAGATGATAGCTGAAAAGATGAATGCCACTGTCGGAATACATTCTGAAGTGAATAAAGGTTCCGAGTTCTGGATAGAGCTCCCTTACCAACCTATTAATTAAAAATAGAACTACTATTAACAACAAGACAACAAAAAAAGATTAGAAATCTTTTGGAAAATTCAAAGAAGTCTTTATCTTTGCAAGCGAAATAAAAATGTAATTATTACAAGTTTGAATTAAGAAAATATGGAAATAGTAGTAGAACGATTGCAAGGACATAATATCAAACCTTCGGTGCAGCGCATTGCCATCATGAAATATCTTATGGAGCACCGCACACATCCGACGGTAGACGAGATTTATACAGCACTATCTCCTACTATACCGACGCTCTCAAAAACAACAGTTTACAACACACTGAAAATTTTGAGCGAACAAGGAGCTGCACAGACGCTGACCATTGATGAGCGTAACACATGTTATGATGCCGACACTACTCCACATGCACATTTCCTGTGCAAACGCTGTGGTAAAGTTTATGATCTGGCGTGCAATGACACTGTAAGACAAGTGGTAGATACAGATATAGATGGACACAAAGTGCAGGAAATCCACTATTATTACAAAGGAATCTGTAAACAATGTAAAGAAGACTAACGTTTTATTATAAGAACAAACGAATAACTAATTCAATTAAATCAAAAAGAAAATGAAAAAATTTAGATGTACTGTATGCGGTTACGTATATGAAGGTGATGCCGCTCCTGAGAAATGCCCGTTGTGTAAAGCTCCTGCAAGCAAGTTCGTAGAAGTTGTAGAAACGACAGAAGATGGTCCTCTTTCTTTTGCTGACGAACATGTAATCGGTGTAGCTAAAGGTTGTGATGACGAAATGATCAAAGACTTGAACAATCACTTCATGGGCGAATGTACAGAAGTTGGTATGTACTTGGCTATGAGCCGTCAGGCTGACCGCGAAGGTTACCCCGAAGTAGCTGAAGCTTTCAAACGTTATGCTTGGGAAGAAGCAGAACACGCTTCTAAATTTGCTGAACTGTTGGGTGACTGTGTATGGGATACCAAAACTAACCTCGAAAAGAGAATGAATGCCGAATCTGGTGCTTGCGAAGACAAGAAGCGTATTGCTACTCGCGCAAAAGCTTTGAATCTGGATGCTATCCATGACACTGTTCATGAAATGGCTAAAGATGAAGCTCGCCACGGTAAAGGTTTCGAAGGACTCTACAACCGTTACTTCAAGAAATAATCCTTTTTATATTTTTATGGAAAGAGGTTGCCATTTTTGGTAACCTCTTTTTTTATATTATACACTATCCCTCAAATTATCGCATGAAATGTAACACATCATTTGCCAGACGTTACATCCATGCTTTATAAGGGGCTTTTTCCCATATATATGTTTGCGAGAATATCTGTTTTCAATTACTTTTGTATCACAATTGCTAACCCCAACATAATCATGAAAACGCTATTATCCATCTTATTTCTTTTCTTCGCAACATACGGATACAGTCAATCAGAGAAATTATTCACAGTAGACCGCGAACTATCGAACAGCAATATCAATCAGATATATCAAGCTAAAGACGGAGTCATATGGATAGCTACCGATGACGGTCTAAACCGTTATGACGGTGCTAAGTTCAGTATATATAAACACAAAGAAGGGAATGACAGTTCCTTAGTAGATAATAACGTACGGACTCTCTTTGAAGATAGCAAAGGACACTTTTTAGTAGGTACTCAACGTGGACTACAACTCTATAATCCTGCAACAGATCTCTTTAAAGAAATACCTATCTTCTATCAAACAGGAGAAAACATGAGCGCACATATCAGTACGATATTAGAACGCAAAAATGGAGACCTATTAATAGGAACTTCCGGACATGGTGTTTATTCATTAAAATTAGAAGGAACGGAACCTGTCATTAAAGAAGCACAATTACCAGTTCCCAGTTTTTTCATCACATACCTATTTGAAGATCAGACAGGTAACCTGTGGGTATCTACAGAAGGTAAAGGTTTATACCGCATCGACACATTAAACCAGATATACCACTACTTCATTGGAAAAGAAAATGCTTGGAATATAGTCACTTCCATTTGCCAAGATGAAAAAGGAAATATTTATGCCAGTAATATAAACAAAGGGATGTTCATCTACAACCAACAAGAAGACACATTTATCCCCATCATTTGTCCTACTCCTACCAATCTGCCTATTAATACAATATGTGCTACCGAACAAGGGAAAGTTTATATCGGTACCATAGGTTATGGAATTAAAGTATACGATACACACACACAGAAAATAAAAGAAAGTGAATTTAGCTTCAGTACTTTCGATTTCAGTAAAGCTGACGTACGTGCCATTACCAAGGATAAAGCAGGAAACTTATGGTTGGGCATCAATGCCAAAGGAGTGATGCTGCTTCCGGCTACAACAAATCAATTCAAGTATATGGGGTACAAATCACTGACAACAAATAAGATAGGCTCAAACTGTATAAAGGCTGTATGCAAAGATAGTGAAGGTACCTTATGGCTTGGGACTGCCAATGACGGCATATATGGCATAAAAGAAGAAAGCAAACTTTCCCTGCACTTTGAGCACAAGGAAAACGCCCAGTCTGTACCATCAACCATCAATTACATCCATCAAACTGCAGATGGCAGATTATGGTTAGCTTCACCCTTAGAAGGGCTGGCAGAAATGAATCCGAAAACAGGTATATGTCACTATTATAAACTGCAGGATCATAATCAAAATGAAATAAAAAACATATCGCATTTGGTATCAGACAAAAATGGAGAACGGTTGTGGATAGCCGTTATGGGCGGAGGTGTCTTCTATATGGATTTAAAGACCGGAAAAATAAACAGATGTGATACTTTTGAAAGTGGAAAAGAATATCAGGAAAACTATAACGCACTTCACAATCGTTGGGTATCCTCACTGCTATGCACCAGCAATGGTAAATTATATATCGGTACATACGACGGTTTGGGATGTCTGGACATATCTACAATGAGCTTCACTTCAACTTACAAGAAAAACAGAATATTCGGAGGGAGCATAGTTTTGACCCTTTTTGAAGATGAACGAGGAGATATCTGGGCAGGTACTACCAAAGGCCTCATCCATATAGATGGTAAAAATGGAAACTCTAAGACCTATACCACACACGACGGCTTACCCAATAATACCATTTGTGCCATACAGAGTGACAGACAACATGGATTATGGATTAGTACCAACTATGGCATCACAAACATGAACCTGGAAACGGGCGATTTTGCCAACTACTATGCAGGAAATGGACTACAAGGAAACGAATTCAGTCAAAATGCTGCCTGCAAGGGCAAAGAGGATTATCTTATTTTTGGAGGGATCAATGGCATCACTTATTTCCGCCCGGCAGAAATCACTGCAGAAGTAAAACAGCCAGAAATAAAAATTGCTGATTTCTACATCCATAACAAAGCTGTAAAGAAGGGAACACAATCCGGCAAGCATGAAGTCATAGAAACAGCAGTGCAGAAAACTAACAAATTTCATCTATGCCATAAAGACAACTCGTTCAGCATTGAATTTACAGCTATGGAATTCTATAATCCAGAGCGCATTACTTACCTTTATTCTATGAACGGAGCAAACTGGGTAGCATTAGCGCCAGGTGTCAACAGAGTCTCTTTCAGTGATCTGGCACCTGGGACTTACCATTTCAGGATGAAAGCTAAAGACTATACAGCTTATTCAGAAGAGAAAGAAATTATCATCCAGATAGATCCGGCATGGTGGGTATCAGGTTGGGCAAAATTAATATATACTCTATTAATATTGTCAGTAATTGGATTTATTGTGATGCAGGTACGACATCGCTACCACATGCATCAAAAGATGTTGCAACACATCCATGCAGAACAGATTAATGAAGCCAAGCTGCAATTCTTCATCAATATTTCTCATGAAATTCGGACACCAATGTCACTTATCATCAGCCCTTTACAACAGTTGATAGCAAAAGATAAAGATGTAGAATGCAGAAAACTCTACGCTACTATACAACGGAATGCCGAACGCATCCTGCAATTGGTAAATCAATTAATGGATATCCGTAAGATAGATAAAGGACAGATGTCCCTCATATTTAAAAAGGCTGAAATAGTAAGCTTCACCCGCGATATATTAGAGGCCTTTGAACAACAGACAAGAATAAAGAAACTTGAACTGGAGTTCCAGACTTCCACTCCTGAAATAGAAATGTGGATAGACCCTAAGAATTTTGATAAAGTCATCTTAAATCTATTGTCGAACGCTTGCAAATTCACACCTGAAAACGGAAAAGTGAAGGTCAGTCTCAACACAGGAGAAGACACCAGTCTTCCAGATAAAGCACCTCTGCACCGATATGTTGAACTTACAGTTGCAGATAGTGGTATTGGTATTGCTCCCGCGGAACGAGAACATATATTTGAGCGATTCTATCAAATACGCAATAGCCAGAACAATTCAAATGTCGGAACTGGTATTGGACTCCATCTGACACGTTCTTTAGTGGAATTACATTATGGAAGCATTCGTGTAGAAGATAATGGAGAAGGATATGCAGGCTCCCGATTTATCATACGATTGCCATTAGGAAACGAACATCTGAAAAAAGAAGAAATGGAAGAATCAACCTCCACCAATGGTATAATAGAAACTTCCACAATAGAACCAATACTAGCAGTTTCTCCTCTACCCTATGAGAGTGAAGAAGATGAAATAAAACGTGTTCGCAGCCGTCACCATGTGCTCGTTGTAGAAGACGATGAAGAAATTCGTCATTATATCTGCCGTGAGTTGGGCAACGACTTTTACATGGCTGAATGCAGTAATGGAAAAGAAGCATTAGCGTTAATACTATCACATACACCTGATCTTATAATCAGTGATGTGATGATGCCTGAAATGGATGGGCTGACACTCTGTCGTAAAATACGGCAGAATATTAACATCAACTATCTACCCATTATCCTTCTCACCGCCCGCACCCGCGAAGAAGACAACTTAGAAGGACTGGATACCGGAGCCGATGCCTATCTGATGAAACCTTTCAGCATTGGACTGTTAAGAAAAACCGTTCTAAATCTGATTCGTAACCGTGAACAATTACGTAATGCTTTCAGTGGTCGCCAGAATCAAGAGGAACAAATTTCAATTCCTGAAATAAAATCACCTAATGATCGACTTATGGAGCGCGTCATGCGCGTTATCAATGAAAATTTAAGTAACCCGGCATTAACAGTAGAGATGATCAGTACAGAAGTAGGCATCAGCCGTGTGCACCTGCATCGCAAACTCAAAGAACTCACAAATCAAACTACACAACAACTCATCCGCAACTTACGCTTGAAGCAAGCTGCTACTCTATTAGCCGAAAAGCGACATAGCATAACAGAAGTTGCTACACTAACAGGATTCACGCATCCCACTTACTTCGCCACGGCATTCCGTGAAATGTTTGGTGCATCCCCATCAGAATATATGGAACAACATATAGGACAGGATAAAACAAAAGATGGCATCTTATGATGTAAAAGATGCCAACTTATGCAACAAGAGATGCCAACTTATGATATAAAAGATGGCATCTTTCACATATAAGTCTATTTTATGGTTCTTGTCCGTGGGCTTTCCATCAGATTAAGCCTACCGGACATACCACCTCCACAATCTACTATTATCTTATGTAACACTATGGCTGGGCTGAGAGGACGAATGGTCAGAGTATGCACTCCGGCTTTTAAAGTTACATCAGGAAAAGTAACTTTGGATTCTATGATCCGTGCTGCTCCCGCAGGATACATTTTCGAATAGCAATTAGCCCAGGTTAAATCTGAATTGTAGTTTACAATCTGTTCCACCCCATCATCTAAACTAATAGCATAGCTATGCCCACCTTTAATAAAAGGCAAGGTGCTATCTAATATTAAACGTACACATACACCGGACAAGTCTGATTTCAACCGCATTTGGTATATTAGTGATGCGCCAGAAACTGATTCGGTATATGGCATTAGAGAAAGTCCGGAAAGTGTGCGTCCCATATCCGGTATAACAGTCCATTGTGTCCCCGACTTCTGTACAGACCTAGCAAAGCGTTCTGCCTCCATTACAACAACTCCATTATTCTCTTCATACTCATATCCCCCCATTTTTATAGCCTTGTCCAGGGAAGCATCCACACGGATTACTTTCGGCATTATGTTTCCTCCCTTCGGTTCATCCCAAGAAGTGTAACCAATATGCGTTTGATCCATCATATGCTTCCATTTGCCACCCGCAATATTATGATTATAATCGTCACATAATTCCGCATCTCTGCGAAAGCAATATTCTGCACGGTCTGCCCAAGCATTGGCACGCAAGTCATTTTCCATAGCTAACTGCCGATTCATAGCTACAGCGTAGTACATTTCATAAAGATTCGCCATAGCTTGTACGGGAAACAATATCAGTTCTTTATAAACATCGTGCATATTTTCCGGCAACAGAGTAAACTGACGAACAGCATGTGCTTCCAATGCAAGAAATTCATCAGTTACTGCTTTAAACTCACCGCTTTGTAAATTGTAAGTTTCGTGATCTAACATCTCTGCCGTTACACGAGCACAATATTTACAATGAAGATTTAAAATCCGTGCAGCTTCATCAGCATGTTCATCGCCAAATTGCTGACGACAGAATTCTCTTGTATAATCCATCAGATTACCTGCATCGAATGCATTAGGATTCCATGCCATTTTCAGAAAGAAGTCTGTAGGGAATTCATTCGGTTTCAAATCACCCACATTCAATATCCACATCTTATCCACACCGTATGTATAAGTAAGGTATAATTGTTCCCACATATGCTGAATCTGTGTCATATTCAGCCACTGATAAGCACGCGGAGCACCATGTAAATCTACATGATAGTACATTCCATAACCACCAGGATGACGCTTGGCGCCCGGTTCAGGCAGACGACGCACATCGCCCCAGTTATCATCACATAAAAGAATCATCACATCATCAGGTATTTGCATTCCCTGATCGTAATATTCCAGAACCTCACTGTAGAGAGCCCACAATTGTGGTGTCTTAGACGCTGGTTTACCCGTAACTTCTGTTATAATACGACGTTGCTCTTTTACTATGTTTTCCAGTAACTTTGTATCCGTATCAGGTCCCATAGGTGCATCACCGTCACCACGCATAGCAATAGTTACCACTTCTTCTTTGCCTTTCATACGTTCTATGCCTTCACGAAAGAAACGATCAATGCCTTTTTTATTCGTTTGATAGTTCCAAGCTCCATACACTTTACGATTGCGAGCATATTCCTGATGATTACGTGCCATAGGCTCATGATGAGAAGTACCGATTATGATCCCCATCTCATCAGCTAATGGACTGTTCATGGGATCATCTGCATAAAAAGCAGCACTCCACATGGCAGGCCACAGAAAATTTGCTTTTAGACGGAGAAGTAATTCGTATACATGCTTATACATTTTACTATTAAATCCTCCATAACGTTCCGTAGTCCATCCACCCATACAAGGCCACTCATCATTGATAAAAATACCACGATATTGTACAACCGGCTCTCCATCGGTATATACACCTTTCTTTATATAAATCTCTTTATGCGACTCTACCGGAACATCTGCCCACCAATACCATGGAGATATACCAATCTGGCACGATAACTCATAAATACCATAAATTGTACCTCTTTTGTCACTGCCTGCAATCAGTAAGACTTCGCCTTCCACCCCTTCTATCGGATTTGTTACAGTGGTAATAATAAACTTTTCATTTCTACCTTTCAACTCACGAACATCCAATTTTTTCGCCTTCACTAATTGTTTTATCAACGGCGATTTATCAAAAGAACCTATAAGGATACGTAATTTTTGCGCTCCTTCATCAACTTGCTTTTTTGCACCTATCTTCAAATAAGGACGAGTATTCGTCGCTCGAAAGAAATCCTCTTGCAAATTACGCACAGCCATTAATACCCCCTTATGCTCTTCATCAGCGCATAAAATACTGAAATTCGGTTGTTGGGTAGTGGTCAATGCCAGTGTTCCCCCTTCCTGATTAAAAGTAACAAACTTGTCCGCCGCCTTTAATATAGGCGTTAAAGCCAATCCAAGCAACAAGCCAATAATCTTAGTTTTTAATGATACTTTCATAATATAGCAAAATTAATTTGTTAGTCTATGAGACAAAGATAAAAGCCTATCCTACCCCCGACAAAGAAGAGCGTTACAGATACATTCAGTGATATTACGACTTTGCAAATACAACAGTGTGTTACATCAAATAAGTTTTATGTTACACCTTCAATGATAAACGCAACATCACTTAATCTTTCTGCAATAGTAATATGACACCCACTTCCGATACATTACATACCTTTGTTCCCAGAAAACAAAAAACATTTTTTATTAACCCATTAATTAATAGTAATAATGAAAAGCACTACTTATTATTTTAAGTTATCGACACTATTACTCCTGCTTAGCTTCATACCAATATGGGCCATTGCACAAAGTAATACCGTTAAAGGTACAGTGAAAGATAGTTTCGGTGAAGCCGTTATTGGAGCAAATGTAACAGAAGTGGGGACCAGCAATGGTACCATTACGGACATTGATGGTAACTTCTCCCTAAACGTTTCCTCCAAGGGGCAACTTCGGGTATCTTTCATCGGTTACCAGTCACAAACCCTGGACATTGCCGGACAAAAAAACTTGAACATTACCTTAAAAGAAGATACTGAGACTTTAGATGAAGTAGTAGTAGTAGGTTATGGTACCGCCAAGAAACGTGACCTGACCGGTGCCATTACCCAAGTAAAAGCTGAAAATTTGATGGCAACAGCACCTACTAATATTCAGGAAGCTTTGCGCGGTAAAGCAGCCGGTGTCATGGTAGCAGGAGGAGGTCTGAACGATACTCCAATGATTCGTATCCGTGGTAACCGCTCTATCTCCGCCAGCAACGAACCGCTATTCGTCATCGATGGTGTACCCGTCAATGGGGGGTCAGATATCTTAAATCCCTCAGACGTCGCATCCATTGAAGTTTTGAAGGATGCTTCAGCAACCGCTATCTATGGTGCCCGTGGTGCAAATGGTGTCATATTAGTAACTACTAAAAAGGGTGAAACTGGCAAAGTCAATGTAGAATACAATGGCTATCTAACCATCAGTAAAGTAGATGAATATCGTCGTGTGCGAAATGGAGCAGAATATCTGGAATATTTACGTGAGGCTGACCGTAATTACATTTATGATGGTGAGGGCGGTTACAGTATAGACCCTAGTTGTACCTATCCTTCTATGACCCCCAGTTGGGAATATGACCAAAAATTAGAATATATAGGTTCTCGCGATATTTCGGGCTACGTTCTGGAATCTGTCAAGCGTGCTTGGGAAGGTGGTTCATATAACCCTTCTATGTTACGCACCTTTGATTGGCAGGGTGCTGGTATGCGCGATGAAGCTATTTCACAGAATCATAATATCAGCATACGAGGTGGAAGTAAAGATACCAAAGTCTTTATTTCCGGTTCGTTCATGGACAATAATGGTATCACTCCCCGCTCCTATCGGAAACGTTATACCCTACGCATGAATTTGGACCAAAATTTAGGTAAATATATCACTATGGGAGCCACCAGCAATTTTGCATACTGGGAATACTTCAATGGTACCGGAGTGGGTGGTAACTGGAATCCATTAGGCACTCCGTACTATTCTCCTGGTGGTAGCGGTGACTATGGTGTAGGAGGAGATGTAACCCAAGATGGTGACCCTGCATTGGGTCTTGTCCCCCACCCCACGGGAGAAGGTATGTTGTGGAATCCCTTTTATGATTTTAGCGGAACAGAAGGTCGTACCAAAAGGAATCGCATCGATGCCACTATCTATGCCATGATAAAATTAGATAACGGTTTGTCTTACCGAGTAAACTTTGGTACCGACTATTATAGTGGACAAGAACAGACGTTTTATGCCAAAGCATCAACCTCACAAGGATTTGGTAATGCCAAAGCTGAACAAAAAGCAACTTTTGACAGGGGTTGGACATTGGAACATATCCTTGCATACTCAAAAACATTTGGTCAGCACAGTTTGAATTTGACAGCAGTACAGTCCACACAAAAATTCACACAAGAACCTCTCACTGCCAGTGGTGTAGGTATTCCTCTTGAATCTCAACTCTACTATAATCTGGGAAGTGCCACAACACAAGGTGTCACCAGTGGTTTTACTCAATGGACCATGATGTCATGGATGGGACGTGCCATCTATGGTTTTAAAGATAACCGTTACATGTTGACAGCTTCTCTACGCTATGATGGCTCTTCACGTTTGGCAGAAGGTCACAAATGGGTAGCTTTCCCATCCGTAGCATTAGCATGGCGCATTTCTGACGAAGCATTCATTAAGGATAATCTTAGTAGTATCAGTAATCTGAAATTGCGTTTCGGTTATGGCAAGACTGGTAACTCTGCCGTTAGCCCATACGAAACGATTGGTAAAATCACCAGTAGCCGTTACACTTGGGGAAATACGGGAGTCATAGGTTATGCACCAAGTTCACTTTCCAACAAAGCATTGACTTGGGAAACTACCGGACAGTACAATATCGGCTTGGATTTCGGTCTGTTCAATGGACGCATCTCCGGTAGTGTTGAGTGGTACAAACAGAACACTTATGACTTACTGATGCCACGTGCTCTCCCTGAAGTATCAGGCTTTGGAAGTATCACGGAAAATGTAGGCGAAACAGAAAACACAGGTTTTGAGTTTACACTGGAAACAGTAAATTTCCAAAATAAGAATTTCAATTGGACCACCTCACTACAGTTTGCTACGAATAAAGAGAAAATTGTAAAACTGGCCAGCGGATTACAGGAAGATATTGCCAATATGTGGTTTGTCGGTCATCCAGTAGATACCTATTATGACTATGTAAATACCAAATATGTGTGGGGATACTCTAAAGAAGATATGGAAGAAATGGCAAAATTCAATGCTAATGGGCATTCTTATAAACCGGGCGACCTGCGTTTCGTTGATTTAGACGGTAATTATAAAATAGACTCTAAGGATCGCACTATTCGAGGACAAAAAATGCCTAAATGGACAGCAGGTATGGGAAATACATTCCGATACAAAGATTTCGATCTTTACATCTTCATGTATGGCATGTTCGGGCATACCATTTACTGTGATCCGGGCGTAGGACATGACGGTCGTATGAATACTCGCTATGCTAATTACTGGACACCAGAAAATACTCAAACCCAGTTTAGAAAACCAACCAAAGGAGATGCCGATCAAGCTAACAGACAAGCCTACTGGTATAACAAAGGAGACTTTGTTCGTATTTCAGACATCACTTTGGGATATAGCCTTCCTAAAAGTATCATTAAATATTTAGGACTGGAAAGAGCACGCTTTTATGTGCAAATACAAAACCCGTTTACCTTTACAAGCTATCCTAACAATGATCCGGAAGGCTCCGTCAAAGCTGGACGAACATGGGATCGCAAGCAAGAAGAATACAGTGACCCAATTACGATGAAGAATTATATCTTCGGTATAAATTTGACCTTCTAATCCATTAAAATTCATAAAAATGAAAACTCATATCAAACATACATTTATTATTGGAGCATTAGGTTTCTGTTTAGCTGCCTGCTCTGACTTCTTAGACGAAAAAGGCTATAATACAGACTATAGTTACTATGAAACAGCCGATGGCATAGAAACTCTTGTAGCATCATGTTACCAAAATGGACGCGGCATGTTTTCCACCTCCAATACGCCTTCGGGTATCATTTTCCAGGAGATTGGTACGGATATGTATACCATTGGTGGGGATGGCGGTACTGATTTTGCTCTCTACACATCTACAATGAACCCTTCTAATGAAACTTTCTCCTCTTTTTGGACGGATTGTTATAACGGTGTGGCACGTGCCAATCTGGGATTACAGTACATCGCTTCAAACAAAGATATGAAAGAAGATATAAAAAGCATACGCGAAGGTGAGCTGAAATTTCTGCGTGCTTATTATTACTCCGTACTGGTAGTGCACTATGGTGACTGTCCGTTACTTTTGCAACCTATAGATAAACCGACCTTCAATTTTACACGTGCTCCGCAGAAAGAGATTTGGGCACAAATCATCCAAGATGCTACAGATGCTTATAATCTGTTACCGTGGGCAGATGCTGAAGGTAAAGTGACAGGTGATTACGGACGTGTCAGCAAAGGAGCTGCCGGACATTTATTAGCCAAAGCATACATGTTCCGTTATAGCCAGAAGTGGGCAGGAAGTCAATCGGATAGCCATATGAACGAAGACCGTGGTGCAGAAAGTACAGATCTGGATAAAGCAATTAAATACGCAAGTGCCGTATGTCATTTTGGTAGCGAATCCGGAAGCGGCAGTCTACATGAATTAGCCTCTGATTATTCCGACCTCTGGAGATACAATCCCAAAACCGGAGGTCCGACTCCCGATGATTATGCTGGTTCTGAGATATTGTTCAATATCCAATTCTCCACAGATCACTTTTATAACAATCAACTGGCAACAGATGTAAATACAGGAGGTAACTGGCTTCATATGATGTTTACCACCCAGGCAGAAGGCATGCCTATGACCACTGCAAACGGAAACGGCACTGAAAGTGTTAAATGGGGAACAAGTAACGGTATCGGACGTGATTTGATTACAGGTAGACCCTGGAGAAGAGCTTCTCCAACTCCTTTCCTGTATGAAGACAACGGATTATATGGACCACAGTATTATTCAAGCAATAAGCATGGTAAACTGATAGACTCAAGACTTTATAAATCACACATCTGGGTATACTATTGTAATCAGGCACCTAATGTTACTTGGACAACATTTTCTAATGCAACAGGCAATTTCGACCCTGCTAGTATCGGAGAAACGGTCGGTAATCAGCGCTATGCTATCGGTGACACAGCTATCGTCTTTTCAATGGAAGATGTCGACAAACGTTTTTCTAAAGGAACCAAGTCAGAAAAATTGGCTTTTGCCCGCGCCATAGAACCATACTGGTATATTCCAATGCAATCAATCAATCGCCCAGGTCTGAATGAAAGAAGCGATCGTGATGGTATTCGTAATACTTATCCCAGTCTGATTAAGTATCTGGATAGCCGGCGTACATCTGCCAACGATCAATCCGGTTATCGGGACTATTTCTGTTATCGTTTGGCGGAAACATATATCATGTTAGCCGAAGCTTTTGCCTTAAAAGGAGACTATACCAATTCTGCTGCTGCACTGAATATAGTACGTGAGCGCGCTGCATGGAAGGAAGGTGAAGAGAAAACTCCAAACTTCTACAAATATGATGGTGGTAACATAGCTAATATAAGTAAATCCACAGTAGAAGATATGAAAGTAACAGCGGATTTCCTGAGCACAATGGACGATGATCAGAAGCTTATATTCTTCCTGGATGAATATGGCCGCGAAATGGAAGGTGAATTACACCGTTTCGAACAATTAGTACGTAACGGAGCCGACTTCTTTGTAGCAAGAATAAAAGAACGCAGTGCACTTGCTGCAGAAAACATCCAACCCTTCCATCGTTTCCGTCCGATTCCACAAAAACATATAGACCGACTGGAACCGGCAGATCCAAATCCACAGAATTACGGATATTAATCAATAGGTTCTCTATTAAATATACAGATTGTATATTATGGCCTGTAGTCTCTTTTAAGAAATTACAGGCCATTTTTATTATTCTAACAGTTTTCAGAATTCAGTCATGAGTTCATCCTTTTTCTTTTACCCTCCAGTTTCAAATCCTTAGTTTTGTCTTGCCAACCAATCTTTGAATAGTGAACGACACACCAAAAAGATCATTAAGCAGTAGTTCATATTCTCTCAAAAAAGTAGGTGTTGCCAAAGCAAAATAAAAAATTGCTTTGCGCAACACTTTTTTTTATTTTTGATGTCACGTTCGTCTTACACGTTCGTCTTAGTTATGTAAATGGAACTCAAACAATTTAAAATATCCGTTCTACCCCTCCGCAATAAGCTATTGAATTATGCGCGGAAGCTGACCGAAAGTCCGGACGATGCAGAAGATGCCGTACAGGAAGTCCTACTCAAGCTATGGAATAAAAGGCTTGAACTGGAACAGTACCGAAGTATCGAAGCATTCGCCATGACCATGACACATAATCTCTGTATGGATATGTGGCGTACTAAACATATAACCAATGTACCATTGGAATATGTGCAAGATGCCACCCCCAGCGGAACACCGGAACGGCTGCTTGAGATAAAAGACGAAATCCGTCTGATGCACGAGATTATCAATTCACTGCCTGCCTTGCAGCGTACCATCATGCGGATGAAGGATATCGAAGAGTACGAAACAGAAGAAATTGCCGACATCACAGGTTGTAATCCGGAGGCTATCCGGAGTAACCTGTCGAGAGCACGGAAGAAAGTGAGGGAAATTTACATGCAAACCATACAAGAAAAAATAAGGAGGAAACAAGCATGAAGATAGAAGAATTAATAGATCGCTATTTTGAGGGACAGACCTCATGTAACGAGGAACGCGAACTGCGCCGTTTCTTCACACAAGAGAATATACCGGAATCCCTACAAGTATACCGTCCCCTGTTTGCCTGCTTGGACCAGGAAGCAAAAGCATTCCGGAAAGAAAGCATCCCTGCTAAAAAACTCTCTTTCCATCGACGCTTCATTTATATGACCGGGGGAATAGCTGCCGGACTATTATTACTTATCGGTATTGCAGGTACACAACGTTATCTTCATGCCACTCCGGATAACTATGTCATCATTGACGGTAAACAATACACCGATGAGAACCTTGTACGTGAACAAGCCCTTGCCGCTTTCCGCGATATGCGGACTACGGAAGATGAAGTACTTGACCTGATGTTTGAATAATAAAAATCAATAGATATGATTATGAAAAAGCTCATTCGTACCCTGCTATGCTGCCTGCTGTTTCTACTCAGCACCGGTATGTACGCCCAAAAGGGGCTACAAATA
Source organism: Bacteroides sp. AM16-24 (assembly GCF_003471885.1). Taxonomy (NCBI): domain Bacteria; kingdom Pseudomonadati; phylum Bacteroidota; class Bacteroidia; order Bacteroidales; family Bacteroidaceae; genus Bacteroides; species Bacteroides sp. AM16-24. The sequence continues at coordinate 435,411 of NZ_QRKI01000001.1, read as the reverse complement.
GCTTCCGTATTTCAGAAATACGGTAACGAGAAAGGGGCCACTTATGTGGAATTATCGAAGATGTTATCCAAAACATGGGACATAACCCATTACCAAAGCCTAAAGCTGTCGAAAGCTGAAAAAGCATTACCTGACATTTACCGTTGCCTGGAAGCCGATCGGGAATATGCCAAAAAGATCAAAGAGGTAATCACAGATGGACGTATTCAATCGGGATACTATCAGCTGCCTCCGGTAAAAGACAAAACCAATCGATTCATATTGTTCCGGCTCGGAAAGAAAGGCGAAGCTACGCTTATCTATATCGAAGGAGAAATAGACAGCGATGACCTTGTTACACTGATATTCAGTAAAGACTAATATTGAAAATTATAAATCACAAATAATAAATCTTATGAAACGAATACTCTTTTTATTTCTGATCATGGCTTCAATGACAGTCGTGGCACAAGAAAGCATCCCGCAAGACACAACCCTCTACCTCAACGGACGGAAGGTGGTTATTAAAGAACGTGATGGTAAAATCAAAGTAAAAATGTATGAAGCGAAAGCTGAAAATGACACCATAGAAAATACTCAGGTATTTGAAGGTGTGTATCTGGACGGACGCAGCATTGAGCGAACCACCACAGTTTCCGTACCTTTCGTGAAGAAAAAGAAAGGCTACTATCGCTTTGATCCGCACTACCCTGCTATTTACTTCGGTTTCAACAAACTGGCAAGCAGCACGTTCCAATATTCTGCCAAAGTACCGCAACTTGGCTCTAAGTCTTGGGAATGGGGAATTAATCTGTTCAATACCGGCGTAGCTATTACACGAGACAATCATTGGGGATTAACTACGACTCTCGGACTTGCACGCATCGTCTACAAATTAGATGATAACTATGGTTTCGAAAAAGTCGATGGCATCACTGTTTGCCGACAAGCCGACGATGTAGATTATCAAAAGAGTTGGCTGCGCTATTGGGCTTTCCGCCTCCCTGTCAGCCTGGAGTGGCAAACCAAATTTGGCAGCCGCCGTGCTTTCATTGCAGCCGGTCCGGAAATAGAATGGCGTGTGGGAGTTAAATCCAGAGCTAAATATGATAATAAGAAACACACTTTGAGCGATAAACTGAACACCCATCCACTTGGAATGAACCTGTTGTTGCAAGCCGGTTACGGTTGCCTGGGATTCAATGCCCGTTTTGCACTAACTTCCTTGTTTGAAAAGAACAAAGGCCCTGAACTCTACCCGGCTTCTATAGGCATAGGTTGGTATTGGTAAATTGTTTCAGGGGACGTTCTTTTTCATTTCAGGAGATGATTTTAGTTGTCTCCTGTAATCAGGTTCACAATCTTGGAGAATATAAAAAACATTGTTATCTTTGTCAGTAACACTAAAAAATAATCATTTCATTATGACCAAAGAAGAATTAATGAGAAAAGCGATTGAACTCTCTACGGAGAATGTCGCTAATGGTGGCGGCCCTTTTGGTGCTGTGATTGCCAAAGATGGAGAAATTATAGCTACCGGAACGAACCGCGTAACAGCCTCGTGTGACCCTACGGCACATGCTGAAGTCAGTGCTATTCGTGCAGCAGCCACAAAGTTGGGTACTTTCAACCTCAGCGGATGCGAAATTTATACTTCCTGCGAACCCTGTCCCATGTGCCTCGGCGCTATCTACTGGGCACGACTGGAGAGAATGTATTACGGAAACAATAAGACTGATGCCAAAAATATAGGTTTTGATGACTCTTTCATTTATGATGAGATCGCTCTAAAACCTGCCGATCGCAAACTACCCTCAGAAGTATTGCTACACAACGAAGCCATCAAAGCTTTTGAAGCATGGGCTGATAAGGAAGATAAAATAGCCTATTAATTCCTTGCAAAGCACTATTATTCAAGCATTTTTTAAAAGAAGTCCCCGGAGCGCTGCAATCGTTTCCGGGGACTTGGGTTTAATACACAAGGTATTTGCAATGAAAGGTTATTTGCTTTATATTGTTGTTCGTTTAGAAACGCATACCTAAAGTAAATAGCACCTGACTACGAGAGTTTGTTACTTTCGTTACTGCCGGTACATCATAATTACCATTATTACCGGGCAAAGCAAACGGATAAAAATCAGCTTTCTGAGTAGAATACTTATAAGCCAAATCAGCATAGAATGAAGAACCTCTATAACCGATACCTAATGTATAATTACTCAGTGATTTCGTATTTGCAAAGTCAGTATCTACATTCAATGAATTATAAGGAAGTGTCTTAACCGCATCATTCTTAAATGCAGCAGAGCTATAGTTGTAGCCCAAACGAAGAGCAAATTCCGGGATTACCTTATATTCAGCACCAATACGGAAAGTACTCACTCCTTTATTATTAATTTTTGCTTCTTCACTCTCATACTCCATTTTATCACCTTCCGGATAATAGAAAGCCATTTTCGAATAATCCTGATACTCATATTCGGCACCTAAAGCCAAATTACTTCCCACAGTATAACCTATACTTAAATTATATGTCCACGGAGTACGCAATTCAAACTCGCTCTTCATATCCTTATTATTCAATTCATAATAAGTATCATAAGAGAGATGTTCCTGAAACTCTTCACCTGTTTCATTATTCACATACCAAATATTCGATTGTATAGCTGCTCTGGTAGTATAAGTCAGTTTGTAAAAGGTTGGCGTATGGATGGCTAATCCAAGGCGCAAAGGCGAGTCTTCCATAGGACGAAGAATAAAACCGAACTTAGCATCCCAACCTGCACCATTGATACGGTTTTCACTGCTAATACTATAGTCATTACCTCCTCCCATATCTTCGCCATAGAAATAAGACTTACGATAATTTACATCGTATGCTCCGATGGTAACGCCAAAATAAAAGCGATCATTAAAGTTAAAAGCTATATTAAAATCATATTGATCCACTCCCCCTCTTTCTACAGACTTATAAGTAGCATAAGGGCTAATACCTAAGCTATAATAAGGATTATTAGGATCGTCATCTGTTTCAAATAAACGGGCATCCCATCCTAAAGCACCTAACCAGCCAACTCTGTCTTGATCATACGGAAGAATGTTTTTTTCTGTCAACTGTTGAAGATCCATTCCTGCACCATACATCTGATTTGCCTGGCTTGCCATCAAGTCTGTCTGCGACAAACCATATTGCCCTCCCATCGTCATTGTCCGATTGAATGATTTTGCTTTATGATAGTTAAATCCAAAGTTGACATAACGCAAGGTCGTTACATTCCCGAGCTTCGTAGAGAACACAAAACCTGCATTGTCAAAATTCCAACGGTTTTTATCACTATTAAATGTATTACTTCCTAGCTTACTCTCGACTCCCATACTGGAAAAGCCAAATGAAACCATTGCATCATTACTGCGATAGATACCAATACCGGCAGGATTTGTTCCAATAGTAGAAATATCACCACCCAAAGCTCCCATCGCACCACCCATACCTACAAAGCGGGCGGTTCCATTCAAATCTTTACTTATTATATTTGCTGCATCATATACAGTCTGTGCGCTCACACTTGTTGCTACGAGCACAGCCAAAGCTATTATCGTTGATTTCTTTTTCATACTCATTTCTTTTTTATGGTAAACACTCCATATAGTTATCTTCTTCTAGTGGAACCACCACTTGAGCGACTGGAAGAGCCTCCACCACTGCTACCGGATGAATAGCTGCTTGAACGTGAGCTACTACCGGAAGAGTAACTACTGCTTGAAGAAGAACGACTACTGTTATAAGAACGAGTAGTACTACTATTGTTGTTAGAACGTCTGCTATAATCATTAGAGTAGCTTCTGGTAGGATTAGTCGAGCTACCTCTATTATAAGTCGATGTAGAAGTGCTACTACGACGTGTAGTTCCTACAGAAGAAGAACGGGTAGAAGTTCCTCCACTATTACGAACACTTTCCACATTACTATTATATGAATTATTGCGCGTACTGCTGGGACGAGTATAAGTCGATCTCCGTGAAGAAGCAGCATCTCTTCGGGTATTCATTCCCGGACGTTCACTTCCTGAACGAGTACCTACCACTCTGCGAGTTGTACTACCTGAAGTACCGGTACTGCGTCTTACAGAAGTAGCATCCGAAGAACGACGTACGGTTTGTCCACCATTCGTTACAGAACTCCGGCGTGTAGTTCCTTGTGCAGTAGAAACACGATTTCCGTTGGAATAACGTGTTCCATCATGGCGTCTGTTCGTATATATGCTACCGCTATTCCAATGGCCACCTCCCCAGTGTCCACCGCCGCCGGGATACCAACCGCCTCCAGGATAGTAATGATGGTGATGGTGTCCCCATCCCCAACTCCAGCCGCCGTAGAAGCCGCCCCAACCATAGGACCAGCCGCCGTAACTATAATAAGGTGAGTAACCTCCCCAACCATAATAAGGATAGCCTCCCCATCCATAGGAGTTATAACGCCAATCCCACCACAAACGGTTAGAGAAAGTTGGGAAAGCATAAGCATACATTCCATCAGTATACACGTTCCAGTTCCATGTATCCAGACCGTAAACGACATCCCAATAGTATGGACTACTGATACTTATTGCATAACGAGGATTACGGAAACGTACGATACGCATAGCATATTCATAATCATCTTCCGAACCATCGAAGCCGTTTACCCATTCCCCTTCCGGATCGGGCACAGCTTTTTCTTTGATATATAAGGTATCGTCCTCCATTACGAAGTCATTCTCACGTGAATCATAGCGGCGATTATACTCATCTACATCACGTGTATTTCCTTTACGATCCTGAACTACAACCGTAGTATTCCCCGGCGACGTATAAACCGTAGTCGGTGCATTCGACTTTACTACAATCTCTTCAGCCGGAGCAGATGTTCTTTTCTTCTCCTGTTTCTTTTCCTTCTTACTCTTAGAAGGAGTGTAGTAAAGGTCGTCATCTATGCTCTGCGCCGAAACCATCCAAGGGAGGCACAAGGCAAAAAGCGATAAAAAAACAATCTTTTTCATATGGGTGTGGTTTATTGGTTTACATTTATCTATTTTATCACGTCACAAAGATAGCGATGGGAATTACCGTCTGCAGGAGAATTTCCCCAAATGATTATAGGGATTTCCCTAAATACCCTATCTTTAAAGAAGATAAGCTGCACCTCAACATAACTTTTTCATGCAAGCATGAAAGTTCTGCATTCGATTTGCATTATCTTTGCAACTAATAAACAAATATACAAAGAAACCGGTTCACCTCATCGGAACCCTCTTTGTATTTAACAATATATTGTATTCCAATGAAATATTTAGAATTTACTTTCCGCACTTCCCCTTGCACTGAAACAGTGAACGATGTGCTTGCCGCCATTCTGGGTGATGCAGGTTTTGAGAGTTTTGTAGAACAAGAAGACGGTATTGCTGCCTACATACAAAAGGATTTGTATGATGAGACAACTGTAAAAACAACTATTGCTGAATTCCCCCTACCGGATACAAAAATTGAATATACTTTTACAGAAGCTGAAGACAAAGACTGGAACGAGGAATGGGAAAAGAATTTCTTTCAACCGATTGTTATTGGTGACCGTTGCGTCATTCACAGTACTTTCCACCACGATGTTCCCCAAACTGAATATGACATCGTAATCAATCCGCAAATGGCTTTCGGTACGGGTCACCACGAAACTACCAGTCTCATCATCGGTGAACTGCTGGACAGTGACCTGCAAGGAAAGTCTTTACTCGATATGGGGTGCGGTACTTCTATCCTTGCCATTCTTGCCCGCATGCGTGGTGCTGCACCTTGCACCGCTATCGATATTGATGAATGGTGTGTACGCAATTCCCTTGAAAATATTGAACTGAACCATGTAGACAATATCGCCGTGTCACAAGGGGATGCATCTTCCTTGAAAGATTTAGGTCCGTTTGATGTGATTATTGCCAACATCAACCGTAATATTCTGCTAAATGACATGAAACAATATGTGCGCTGCATGCATCCGGGCTCAGAACTGTATATGAGCGGTTTTTATGTAGATGACATTCCATTGATTCAGGCAGAAGCTGAACGTAATGGATTGCAATTTGTACACCATCAGGAGAAAAATCGTTGGGCAGCAGTAAAGTTCAAACTTTAGCACTTACTCATCCAGTAGCGCAGCACTTTATTTGCGTAATTTGTGTTCTACTATGAAGCACCGTCTGATTCATATCTACACAATCAGACAACAGACAAGGAAGCATTTGACTTTGCCCTACTCTTTTTACAACTTCATAGTAAGTCCTATTGGGTGTTAACCTTGGTCAACAGGCCTGTCAACCTTGCTTGATCGGCCTGTCAACCTTGGTTAACAGGCCGATCAAGCAAGGTTGACATCCAATTATTCCTAAGAGTGAACAGGATGTTCCTTAAGAGAAAACAGAATCATACCTTATGTAAAACCCGTTAATACCTCATGATTAAAACAAACAACTATGGCAATCTTATCGTTTACACGGGGAAAAAAGGCTAAAAAACATCAGATATAAAAAGAGAGAACTTTCAACCAAATTATTTTTGTAAAGTGAGAGCCTGCAATTGTTCCAATGAGCCATTAAATACGTTCAAGTCAACTTCTTCCTTAATGCCCGGAACATTGCCTACATCAGTATGTTGCCAGAAGTGCCAGGGACCTTCGTACTTGACGGAATCTACGTAATAATGAGCAATCCAGTAGGGATACGTATTGAATACCGAATCATTAAGATAGCGGCTTTTAAATTTATAGGAAGTATAAAGAATAGGTTTCACACCATAATGCGACTCTACACGGTCGAGCCAGGTTTTAACGGCAATCTTCAGATCATGGGGCGTACTTTTACCAATAGTTTCGACATCAAGTACAGGGGGGAGATCACCGGGAATAAGCTGAACCGTACGGATAAAGAAATCAGCTTGCTTATGGGGATCTGTTTTGGGAGAAAAGAAATGGTAAGCCCCACGGATAAAACCATAACGATGTGCCTGATCAAAATTGAACGGGAAAGTATCGTCAGCATGGTCACCACCCTCAGTGGCTTTCATAAAGACAAAATGGATAGGAAATTTGGTTGTTTTATTAGATGTCAGTTGTACCCAATCTATACTACCTTGATAATGGGAGATATCAATGCCATGCACTTCATAGTCACAGGGCATACAGACACCATATCCTTTCTGACCATAACAAGGCTTCCAGCGATAAGCATACGGGCGAATGAAAAACCAATAAAACCCGGCAGAAAACACAGCAATAATCCCAACAGCAAGTATAGTACGCAACCATGTGGGCATGATACGTTCTTTGCTCTTTTTCTTACCGCGGCGTGCAGCAGGTACAGCAGAACGGGAAGTTATTTTCCGACGAGGTGTAGAATTAGTTTTAGTTGCCATGCATTAGTTAAAATAGAACGCAAATCACACAAATTACGCAAATAGATTATTCAAATTTGTGTAATTCATGTAATTTGCGTTCTTCTTATTCACTTTTCGTTAGCTTGCTGATTTATTTAGCTTGCTCTAACTGCAAAGTCTTTGTCGGCTGGTCACAAACTTCTGTAGGTCCGAAGTACTGAATCGGTCCCGGATATACATAGTCTGTAGTGATAGCCCACTGATCGCGCTGAGCAGCAAATGCCTTGAATGGAGCACCATCCAGTTTCACCAGAGCTTTCTGGATAACCGGTTTCATTTCACCGTGACGGCGTTCCATGTTCATCATCATCGTGATGGGCACACCACCTGCAATCCATTGGTCAGCAGGAGCTGTAGTGTTGCGTACAGAAGACATATAACCAGTCTTGCCGTTAGCAATCAGAGAAGCAGCTGTATAACCCAGTGAGTAGCAATAGTCAGCATCGTAGTTAGACGGAGCAGCGCAACGGCCTTCATAACCGAAGAAGTGATGTTGAGAAGCGAACTTACCAACAAATTTACCTTCTTCTTTCCATGCAGCGAGCTTAGTAGCCACCATTTCCGACAACAGTTTTTCTGTTTCAATCAGAGATACCTGTACGTTTCCGTGCGGGTCGCGATCCAGCGTCAGCTGACGTGCAACGCCTTCGGGCAGGCTGGCATAGATAGCGGCATTTTCCGGAGACAGTTTGCGGATGATATAATCACGTTGGTGTGACTTCTTAATCTGAGAGAATTCCTCAGCATTGGCAGCAAGGAAGTCGTTCAACTCAGCGATCAGACGTTTCATAGCCGGGATAAACTCAATCAGACCTTCAGGAATCAAAACTGTACCGAAGTTGTTGCCTTGAGCAGCACGGTTGGCTACTACCTGTGCAATGTAAGTTACGACATCGTCCAAAGACATATCTTTTGCCTCAACTTCTTCTGATACGATACAAACGTTAGGTTGCACCTGCAAAGCACATTCCAGTGCGATGTGAGAAGCAGAACGTCCCATCAACTTGATGAAATGCCAGTATTTACGAGCAGAGTTACAGTCGCGTTGAATGTTACCGATAACTTCAGAGTAAACCTTACAAGCAGTGTCGAAACCGAAAGAAGTTTCAATCATTTCGTTCTTCAAGTCACCGTCGATAGTCTTCGGACAACCGATTACCTGTACTCCACACTTCTTAGCTGCATAATATTCAGCCAGTACGCAGGCATTCGTGTTTGAGTCGTCACCACCGATAATAACCAATGCTTTGATATCAAGTTGCTTCAGGATTTCCAGACCTTTTTCAAACTGGTCTTCTTTCTCCAATTTGGTACGACCGGAACCGATGATATCGAAACCACCTGTGTTACGGTATTCGTCAATGATGTCTGAAGTCAGCTCCATATAGTTATGATCTACCAAACCGCCGGGGCCAAGGATGAAACCATATAACTTACTGTCTTTATTCAAATTCTTGATACCGTCGAAAATACCGGAAATCACATTGTGACCGCCGGGAGCCTGACCACCGGAAAGGATAACGCCCACATTCATAGCAGGGAAGTTAACCACTTCGTCAGTAGCCTCAAACTTGATCAAAGGCATTCCGTACGTATTAGGGAACAATTTTTGGATAGCTTCCTGATCGGCTACAGATTGAGTAGCTGCTCCAGCTACCGCCTTAACGGCACCCTTCAGCGCTTTCGGAAGTTTGGGCTGATAAGCAGCCCTTGCAATTTGCAATGCACTTTTTGTCATTTTATCTAATTATTTAAAGGTGTTAGTAAAGTTTCGTTCAAAAGCGTCGCAAATTTCGTGTTTTTTTCTGAATTATGAAAGGAAGCGCACATCAAAAAAAATATGAAATGTTGGTTTATACCGTGGAAAGTACTTATCTTTACCGGAAATATTTCAATTTATTCACTTAAAACGTAAAGATTATGGCAAGTAGAAGAGAACTTAAGAAAAACGTCAATTATATCGCAGGTGAACTGTTCATGGAGTGTTTGGTAAATAGCTTATACGTACCCGGAACCGATAAAGCAAAAGCTGACGAACTGATGGGTAAAATCCTAAGTATGCAAGATGAATTTATCAGCCGCATCAGCCATACCGAGCCGGGAAATGTAAAAGGTTTCTACAAGAAATTCCGCGAAGACTTCAATAAGGAAGTAGACGCAATTATTGACGCTATCGGTAATCTGAAGTAAGCACCGGGAATGAAAAAAGCAATATATAGCTTTATCTACTATCGCATTTTGGGATGGAAGACAAACGTGACGGTGCCGGATTATGATAAATGTGTGATAACTGCAGCACCTCATACATCTAATTGGGATTTATTTATCGGCAAACTATTTTACGGAGCTATCGGGCGGAAAACCTGCTTCATGATGAAAAAAGAATGGTTCTTCTTTCCGCTGGGACTAATATTCAAAGCCGTGGGTGGCATACCGGTGGATCGGGGACGTAAAACATCATTAGTAGACCAGATGGCGGCAAGATTCGCCAGAAGCAAGAAATTCCAGCTTGCCATTACACCGGAAGGCACCCGTAAGGCAAATCCGAATTGGAAAAAAGGATTTTATTTTATTGCATTGAAAGCGCAAGTGCCTATTGTAATGATAGGTATTGATTATACCACCAAAACGATTTCTGCGACAAAGGCGATCATGCCGTCGGGAGATATCGAAAAGGATATGCGCGAGGTAAAGCTCTATTATAAAGATTTCAAAGGAAAGAACCCGGAAAACTTTGCTTTAGGAAACATTTAAGTTTCAACTGCAGGATTACGCAAATTATACGGATATGACCCGAACCATATCAAGTCCGTGTTTGCTCCGTGTCTAAGACTACGGATTTGGTACGGACTTGACACGGGCTTGGTAGGGGGAAGAATTTTCTTCCTTCAATGGATAGGATTAAAACTGATTTTTTATAGTATGCGCGTAACTCTATTACAGACAAATATTGTTTGGGAAGATAAACAAGAAAATCTCCGCTTGCTCCGGGAAAAGCTGATAAAGCTCCGTGGAGAAGCGGAGATTGTTGTCTTGCCCGAAACTTTCTCTACCGGTTTCAGTATGGACAGCCGGAGGTTGGCTGAACCGGTATCTGGTGAAACAATCTCAACCCTGCGTCAATGGGCGGCAGAATTCCAATTGGCTATTACGGGCAGTTACATAGCCTGTGATGAAAGTAACGCCTCTCTCCCAGTCACCCCTTGCTACAACCGTGCTTTTTTTCTGACTCCCGAAGGAGAAGCTTATTATTACGATAAACGACACCTCTTTCGCATGGGGCAGGAAACAGAACATTTTACAGCGGGTAGCCAACGCCCTGTCATCTCCTACCGAGGGTGGAATATACTGCTGCTGGTCTGCTATGACCTTCGCTTCCCGGTATGGAGCCGGAACGTAAATAATGAATATGATCTTCTGATATACGTTGCCAACTGGCCCGTTCCCCGCCGTCGGGTGTGGGATATTTTGTTGCAAGCCCGTGCACTCGAAAATATTAGTTATGTTTGCGGCGTCAATCGCATTGGTACGGATGGAAATCAAATACCATATAGTGGCGGCAGTGTCATTTATTCGCCAAAGGGCGATTTGCTTGCCAGCGTGCCCGACTATGAAGAAGGAACCGCCACCGCAACTCTCGACCTCTCTGTACTGAGAGAATTCAGACAAAAATTTCCCGCATGGAAAGATGCGGACGCTTTTTCAATTAGATTATGGAACGAATGAGAACTAAACACCGTATAGCTGACAAGCTATTCTTTCTGTTACTGACTATCGCAGTTTTTTCCTCTTGCGCAAACAGCAAAAAGGATATTGTTCCTTCTGCCGAGTATGCACCTTTTGTGAATGCATATACGGGAGGAGTTATCTCGCAAACTTCGAATATACGCATAGAACTGACACAAGATCAGCCTATGGTAGATTTGAACAATGAACTGAAAGAAAATCCATTCAGTTTCTCCCCATCTCTGAAGGGTAAAGCCTATTGGGTCAGCAACAATACGATTGAATTCGTTCCTGAGCCAGGAACTTTAAAGCCGGGAGAATTCTATGAAGGTACATTCCAATTAGGTCGGTTTGTAGAAGTGGACAGTCGCCTGAAAGAATTCAAATTCTCTTTCAGAGTACAGGAGCCCAATTTCACACTATATGTTGAACCGCTGACAACCATCGACATAGATAGCCATGGCGACCTGGTGACGCTGAAAGGCGAAGTACGTTTCAGTGATGCCACTCCCAAAGAAGCAGTTGAGGAAATGCTCTCTGCCAAAAGTGGAAACGGCCAAAGCTATCCGGCCAGTATCACTCCGACAGATCATTCGACACGCTATCAGTTTGAAATAGCCGGTGTCATCCGCGAAGCGGAAGACTATCAGTTGGAAATCACCGCCAATGGCAGTCCTGCAGGAATCGACCGCAAACTGGCAGAAAACGTACTGATCCCTGCCAAGAATGATTTCCGTTTCCTCTCTGCCAAACGCATTGACGAACCGGAAAATGGAATTGAAATAGTATTCTCCGATCCTGTTTCTACCACACAAGACCTGAACGGATTGATTGAAATCCCCGAAGTATCATCTTCTATATTTCAAGTGGAGAATAATAAAGTATACATCTACTTTGAAGCCAATCAACTGAGCAAACTGACTTTGAAGATACATGAAGGAGTGAAAAACAGCCGAGATAAATCGCTCGGAAAGTCACACTCCATCGCATTCAGCGAACTGAATCTGAAACCACAAGTGAGTATGTCTACATCAGCCGCTATCCTGCCCGACTCCAAAAGTTTGATCATCCCGTTCCGGGCAGTCAATCTCTATGCGGTAGATTTAAGCGTGATCCGTATTTTTGAAAACAATGTACTGATGTTCATGCAGACCAATACGCTCTCATCCGCCAGTGAACTGCGCCGTTCCGGACGATTGGTTTACCAAAACACATTGTGGCTGAGTAAGGACAGCACAAAAGACGTACACCGATGGGAAGACTATTCAATAGACCTTGCCGGACTGATTCGGCAGGAACCGGGTGCTATCTACCGTGTCATACTTTCTTTCCGGCAAGAATACTCTGCTTATCCTTGCAGCGGGACAGAAAAACAAGTGATGAGCTTTGCAGACAATACTGCTTCAGAGGGATTGACAAAAGTCAGCGGAAATAGTACTTTCGAAGAAAATGAAGCAGAATGGGATACACCGGAAACTTATTTCTACTATAATGGTAACATAAAGATGGACTGGAGTCAGTATAACTGGCGGGAACGTAACAATCCTTGCCATCCCTCCTACTATATGGACTCTGACCGGGCAGCATCGTGCAACGTATTTGCCTCCAATATAGGAATGATTGTAAAACGGAATTCACTGAACAAGCTATGGATTGCCGTAAGCAATATCCTGGATACCAAACCGATGGAGAAAGCTAAAGTAACTGTTTACAACTTCCAGTTGCAAGTCATCGGAACCGGTGAAACGAATAGTGAAGGATTTACGGAAATCACTCCGCAAGGTGTTCCTTTCATTGTGGTAACCGAAGTAGAGAAGCAGAAAGCTTACGTTCGTGTGGCAGATGGCGAAGAACAATCTGTCAGCCGGTTCGATGTAGGCGGAAAAGACATTCAGAAAGGATTGAAGGGATTCGTCTATGGCGAAAGAGGGGTATGGCGACCGGGAGATACGCTGCATGTAAGCTTTATTATGGAAGACCGTGAAAAAAGGATTCCGGATAAACACCCCGTAGCATTGGAATTGTATAATCCGAGAGGACAATTCTATACCAAAATGATCTCTACGCAAGGTGTAAACGGTTTCTACACATTTGACCTGCCGACACGCCCCGAAGACCCGACGGGATTATGGAATGCTTACGTCAAAGTAGGTGGAACCGCTTTCCACAAAAGCCTCCGCATAGAAACAGTGAAGCCAAACCGCCTGAAAATTAATCTGAAACTGCCGGAGAAAGTGATACAAGCCTCCGCCAAAGAGATGCCCGTAATGCTTACTTCCACATGGCTGACAGGCGCCACAGCTTCACGGTTGAAAACCAAAGTGGAAATGTCCCTGTCAAAAGTAAATACGCAATTTAAGAACTACGGGCAATACATATTCAATAATCCGGCTACCGAATTTACAACTGTGAAAAACGATGTATTCGACGGAACATTGGATGCGGAAGGAAAAGCCAACTTTATGTTGAAACTTCCGGCTGCCACCAATGCTCCGGGAATGCTGAATGCAACCTTAACCAGCCGTGTATTCGAACCGGGAGGAGATGCCAGTATTTACACGCAAAGCATTCCGTTCTCTCCATTCTCATCTTATGTGGGTATTAATCTGAACCAGCCGAAAGGAAAATACATCGAGACAGACCAAGATCATGTATTCGACATTGTCACCGTAAATGCAGAAGGACAAGTAGTGAACCGCTCCAATCTGGAATATAAGATTTACCGCATCTCCTGGAGCTGGTGGTGGGAAAACCGGGACGAATCATTCGGAACATACGTCAACAGTAGCTCCATCACTCCCGTAGCCAGTGGCAATATACAGACTACAGGCGGAAAGGCAACCTTCAAATTCCGGGTAAATTATCCGGACTGGGGACGCTACCTGGTTTATGTGAAAGATAAGGAAAGTGGGCATGCCACCGGTGGAACTGTTTATATAGACTGGCCGGATTGGCGCGGACGTTCAAGCAAGACAGACCCCAGCGGCATTAAAATGCTTGCTTTCTCTCTGGATAAAGACTCGTATGAAATAGGTGAAACGGTAACTGCTATCATTCCTGCCGCTGCGGGAGGACGTGCACTGGTAGCCCTGGAAAACGGTTCAACCGTTCTGCAACGTGAATGGATTGAAGTTTCCAACAATGGAGATACAAAGTATTCTTTCAAAGTGACTCCGGAAATGGCGCCGAATGTTTACCTGCACATCAGCCTGTTGCAGCCTCATGCACAGACAGTGAACGATTTGCCGATACGTATGTACGGTGTAGTTCCGGTATTGGTGACTAATAAACAAACTATATTGCAACCGCAAATTAAAATGCCGGAAGTGTTGCGGCCGGAAACGGACTTCACCGTTACCGTCAGTGAAAAAAGCGGCAAGCAGATGACATACACATTGGCCATTGTAGACGACGGATTACTCGACCTGACTAATTTCAAGACTCCCGATCCGTGGAATGAATTCTATGCCCGCGAAGCATTGGGCATCCGCACCTGGGATATGTATGACGATGTACTCGGAGCATCTGCCGGACGCTACAGTTCATTGTTCAGTACGGGCGGTGACGAAACACTGAAACCGGCCGATGCAAAAGCGAACCGCTTCAAGCCGGTAGTGAAATTTATCGGTCCGTTCTATCTGGATAAAGGAAAACAGAAGACGCACACGCTGAAACTACCGATGTACGTAGGTTCTGTACGTACGATGGTGGTAGCGGGGCAAGACGGAGCTTATGGAAAAGCGGAAAAGACTTCTTTCGTGCGGACACCGTTGATGTTGTTGTCCACACTGCCCCGTGTGCTGAGCACACAAGAAGAGATTACTGTCCCGGTAAATGTCTTTGCCATGGAGAAGGAAGTGAAGAATGTATCGGTATCCATCCAGGCTTCAGGTGGAGGTGTGCAAGTAATCGATCCAAATAAACAATCCATTACTTTCAGTCAACCGGGTGACCAACTCGTTTACTTTAAGATAAAGACCGGAAGTAAAACAGGAAAAGCAACGATACATATCACTGCCAGCGGTGGCAGTCAGCAGGCGAAAGAGACCATTGAAATCGAAGTCCGGAATCCGAATCCGGCAGTGACCTTCCGTAACAGTCAATGGGTGGAAAAAGGAGAAAGTGTAACACTTCCTTATGCATTGAATGGTGCTTCTCCAGCAAGCAGCCGTATATTGCTGGAAGTTTCACGTATTCCTTCGGTAGATATCAGCCGCAGGTTCGACTACCTGTACAATTATCAACATCATTGCACGGAACAACTGACTTCCAAGGCTCTGCCGCTGTTGTTCGTCAGCCAGTTTAAAGCTGTGGATGAGGAAGAAGCTCAAAAGATTAAGGTCAACGTACAGGAAGCGATACGACAACTCTATGCACGCCAGCTTCCGAATGGCGGTTTTGTTTACTGGCCGGGGAATGCCAACGCTGATGAGTGGATTACTTCTTATGCGGGTATGTTCCTTGTATTGGCACAGGAGAAAGGCTACGCTGTCAACTCGAATGTGCTGAATAAGTGGAAACGTTTCCAACGTGCTGCTGCCCAGAACTGGCGGATGCCGGATCAGGATGACAGTTGGGGTCACTGGCAAACGGAAGTGCAACAGGCATATAGGTTGTACACACTGGCATTAGCCGGTGCACCTGAGCAGGGTGCCATGAACCGTATGAAAGAACAAACTAACCTGTCTCTGCAAGCCAAATGGAGACTGGCAGCCGCTTATGCCCTGACGGGTAAGATGAAACCGGCTGAAGAATTGGTATTTAAGGCGGAAACCACCATTGCCCCCTATTCTTCACAGAACTACATCTATGGTTCGTATGATCGTGACGAAGCTATGATATTGGAAACTTTACTCCTGATGAACCGCGACCAGGCGGCATTGCAACAGGCGAAAAAGGTATCCAAGAATCTGGCCGAAGAGAATTGGTTTAGTACACAGTCCACTGCTTTCTCATTGATGGCAATGGGACGCCTGGCTGAAAAGCTTTCAGGTACTCTGGACTTCACCTGGACATGGAATGGAAAGCAGCAACCCGTAGTGAAATCAGCCAAGGCTGTATTTGCAAAGGAACTGTCCACTTCACCGGCTTCGGGGAATATTATAGTAGAGAATGAAGGTAAAGGCGCATTAAGTGTGGATCTCATTACACGTACACAGTTACTCAATGATACGTTGCCCGCAATATCCAATAACCTCCGCCTGGACGTAAAATATACGGATATGAACGGAGCGACGATATCCATAGATGATATCAAGCAAGGAACAGACTTTATGGCAGTCATTACTGTAGGTAATATCAGTGGAACCACTGCTTACAGCAATTTGGCATTAACACATATCCTGCCGTCAGGTTGGGAGATTTACAACGACCGGTTGATGACTCCGGAAGTGACGCCTACCCGTGAGTATACCTACCAGGATATTCGTGACGACCGTATATTGACCTATTTCGACTTGCGTCGCAGCGAGCTGAAAAAGTTCACCATAAGACTGCAAGCTACGTATGCAGGTAATTTCATTCTGCCGGCTATCCAGTGCGAAGCCATGTATGACGGTTCGGCACAGGCACGAACCAAGGCAGGAAGAACGACCGTCAGCCGTTAAGTTCGTTTCATGGGAGCTAAGATTATAAAGTACTTCAAACAACTGTCTATCACCAGAAAAGTAATACTCATACTTATTACAATTCTGGTGATAGCCTATATCTTTTGCCTCCCCCGGCAACTTTTCCATGTGCCCTACTCCACCGTTGTCACTGACCGGAACGGTGAATTACTGGGCGCACGCATTGCATCCGACGGTCAATGGCGTTTTCCGCCCCGGACCACTACTCCGGAGAAAGTAAAGCAATGTCTCATCACTTTCGAAGACAGGCATTTCTATCACCATTGGGGAGTCAATCCTGTCTCCACGGGCAGAGCCGCCTACCAAAACCTAAAGAATAAGCGCATTGTAAGTGGAGGAAGTACCCTCACCATGCAAACGATCCGTCTGGCAAGAAACGAATCGCGTACTTTTGGAGAAAAGTTCATAGAAATGATCTTGGCTACCCGACTTGAATTTCGTGCTTCAAAAGAGAAAATCTTGTCCATGTACGTTTCACACGCTCCTTTCGGAGGAAATGTAGTAGGACTCGATGCCGCCGCCTGGCGATATTTCGGACATTCGGCCGAAGAACTTTCCTGGGCGGAAGCAGCTATGCTGGCGGTACTTCCAAACGCACCCGCCATGATTCACCTTTCCAAATCACGACAATCACTGCTCAATAAAAGAAATCGTCTACTGAAACAACTGCGTGAGCGAAAGATTATAGATAGTTCCACTTACGAACTGGCCATCAGCGAACCACTACCCGATGAGCCTCATCCTCTCCCTCAAATAGCTCCTCACCTGGTCAGTCGCTTCTATCAGGAACGGAATGGGAAATATTCCGTATCAACCATCGACAGAGGTATTCAAAGCCAGATAGAGAATGCAGCCGAACGTTGGAGTAATGAATTTAACCGGAGTGATATACGCAACCTGGCTATTCTGGTGATTGATATCCGGACCAATCAGGTGGTAGCTTATTGCGGCAATGTAAACTTCGAACGGAAACAAAGCGGTAACCAGGTAGATGTAATTCAGGCACCCAGAAGTACGGGAAGTATTCTGAAACCATTTCTATATTATGCCATGTTGCAGGAAGGCAGCCTGCTACCTCATACACTACTGCCTGATATACCCATTAATATTAATGGCTTTACACCTCAAAACTTCAGTTTGCAGTTCGAAGGTGCTGTTCCTGCTTCAGAAGCACTTGCTCGTTCACTAAACATTCCGGCAGTAACGATGCTGCAAAAATATGGTGTTCCCAAGTTTCACACTTTCCTGAGGCAAATAGGTTTGAAGACAATCAACCGCCCCGCCTCCCATTATGGTTTATCACTTATCTTAGGCGGAGCGGAAGCCACCCTATGGGATGTAACCAATACATACGCACACATGGGACGGAGTTTATTGCAACTTCCACAAACGGAATGTAGTTTACTACTTTCAGATACTGAAGATTCGGAAAATTCCGAGGCAGTCACTTCTGCAAAGACAACGGACGTTTTTCAACCGGGAGCCGTATGGCAAACATTCAATGCTCTAACCGAGGTGAACCGTCCCGAAGAAATAGACTGGAAATCCATCCCTTCCATGCATCCCATCGCATGGAAGACCGGAACGAGTCATGGATTCCGCGATGCTTGGGCTGTAGGCGTCACCCCTCACTATGCCGTAGGTGTATGGGTGGGTAATGCTACCGGAGAAGGTAAACCCGGTCTTGTAGGAGCACGGACAGCCGGCCCGGTTCTGTTTGACATATTCAGCCTGCTTCCTCCTACACAATGGTTCAAACGTCCGGAGAATGTCTTTGTTAAGGCTGAAGTATGCCGGAAATCCGGACATCTGAAAGGCCGATTTTGCGAAGAAACAGACACCTTATTGATTCTTCCCGCCGGATTAAAGACGGAAGCTTGCCCTTATCATCACCTCATCACTCTCTCAGCCGATGAGACTCACCGTATCTATGAGAATTGTGCTAATCTGGAACCTACCATCCAGAAATCCTGGTTCACTTTGCCGCCCGTCTGGGAATGGTATTACAGACAACATCATCCGGAATACAGTCCGCTTCCTCCCTTCAAGCCGGGTTGCGGAGAAGATGCCCTCCAACCAATGCAGTTCATCTACCCGCCCATGAATGCACGGATTGTATTATCCCGGCAGATGGATGGAAGCAAAGGTTTCATCACCGTCGAACTGGCGCACAGTAACCCCGGCACCACCATCTATTGGCATCTCGACAACAGTTATCTGACTCAAACGCAGGACTTTCATAAAATCTCCCTGCAACCCAAACCGGGGAAGCATTCGTTGACGGCCGTAGATGACGCAGGGAATACGGCTTCCACGACTTTCTTTGTGGAATAGTCTATTGCAAATTATAACCTCGCACTCAGACTTCCTCCATCCGCTCCAGTTCGCAACCCCGGAATTGCATCACAATGCAATGCAATTCTGTGTTCTGTATCAATTGGCGAACCTTCGGCGCAGCGGCATATCCTTTTATCTGATCCACGGCTTCCTGCCATTGCGCTTCCGCTTTCGCACTTGAATCCTTTGAGGAAAGATATTTCAATTCCACAATATAACTATGCTTCACGTCATAGTGCAGCAGATCCGGCATCAGGAACAGATCGCAATAACCATGATTCAGTTCTACTTCCGGAGCAGTCAGATAGTAAGCGTTCACACTGAGATAAGCGGTAAAGAACCCCTGAATGTTACGTTCGCCCTCAATGGCGCTCCGCACGGAGGAATTCGCTTTGTAGGCGTGGGCAATAAACTCGAGCGACTCACGCCAATGACCGTCGTAGGCCATTTCATAATACATCAGGCCCAGATCATTCAGGTTAATATGGCGTTTGTCCTGGTACTCCTCTAACAAAAACTCATAATATTGCTTCCGTACATTGTTGTTGGGAATACTCAATACTACATAATTCCCACGTGTAGCGGTAATAGTCAGCATACCATAATAGAAGAGCAGGCTGGGGAATATTTCCGGATTAGCTATTTCGGTGGCAGGGAAAGTATTTACCAAGGTGGCTACAATCTGCCCCTCTTCCGTTATTTTGCGTAATACACCCTTGCGGTTGCCGTCCAACTTGTCCAGACGGATGAGTTTCTTCATCTTGCTGTAATCCGTACGGGTATTGGGGTCTATCATCTCCTTGGGAGACTTACCTAAATCTATATAGTTGCGCAAATAGTAAAGCACCATGTCACAATTGAACATCTTCGGGTCACGTTCCAGACTCTCTTCTGCGAAACAGTAATTGTCATACCACGGTTTCATCTCCTGAATCATCGTTTCCACGTCCGCCTCTTCCGGTAGTTTTCCCGCCTCCTTATAATATTGAAGCATCGTGCGCACGTCCGTCTCGCTGAAGCCCAGCATCATATTGAACTGATGTTTGGTGCTGATATTCCAGCCGATATTGAATCCGCTGGTCAGGTCGTCCAGAGTGACGGGACTGACACCGGTCATGAAGATACGCTTGAACATTCCTTTGAACTTCTTGAACACTTCCCGATAGAAACCGCTGGCATGCGTCAAGGCATGATAAATACCTTCTCCTTGTTCGTTGAGTACCATATTGGTGAAGTTGTCATATTCATCGACGATAAGATAGAGTTTGGCGCCGTATTGACGTGACTTCCGTTCCAGAAGATTCAGCTTGTTGGTGGAGCCGTACTGTTCCTTCATCTCCTGCTGGAAACCGAGGTAATAATAAGGCTCATAAATGGAAGCGAAATCGTCCAAGCCGCCACAGCAATAGTCGTCAAAGTTCTCGGCGAGCGATCTGTCCAGTCCTCCCACCCGTGAGAAATCCATATAGAGTATTTGGAACGTTCCTTGCAGGGGCGTGGGGTGCTCTCCTACCCAAAGGTTCCCGAAACGCTTCTGGAACATTTCTTTCTGGGAGATGTCGTAGTATGCCCTGAGCATACTCAGAAAGATACTTTTACCAAAACGGCGGGGACGGATAAAAAAGAGACTGTCGGGTTGGTCTTCCAACAAAGGCAGGTACATAGTCTTGTCTACATAATATTGATTCTGCTCCACCACTTCCACGAAGTTGGAGACGCCATAGGGAATTCTTTTCACATTTTCCATAATTGCTCCTGTTTTGGGGTTCATACACAAGAAGTGAGACAAATGTAGTCTATTCCAACGGAAAGAACAAAGATAGGGGAAGAAAGTTTTATTAGGAGGCTTACGGCAAAGCTCGTAACTGATTCATATCCGCTTAAACATGAACTAAATTCACCTGCTGATCCACATTAAATAAGTAATGAATATCCTATTCTTTAGGAAGAGAATTTGCATAAAGATATATATTTCCACCAGCAAAACACTTAAAATATTACAAATCAACCAACTATCCATTCATCAAGTTACTTCCTTACGAAACCGAAAGCAGGCTGTAAAACAAACAATTACCTATACACGCCTGTACAATTAAACGTTCGTTTAAAGGACGTGCAAATATAGCAATATTTTATACACCAAGTATAAATATCAGTAACTTTTTTTACTATTATATCCTTCTAACTGTCAGTTATCAGGCTCATAGTCTTATCAAAGATTAGAAAAATGGCAGTAAAATGCCTTTTAAACGAACGTTTAATGGACACCCTATAAAACCTACTATTTATGCACACGATAAAACAGACATTACCTCCCTCCAATTCCCCGAATAACTTCCGGAACACGAGCTTATTATCTCTGAATATATCATCTCAATATAACGACAATGAATCAGTAAAATTGGTAAAACTACTGATGTTATCCTGTATAGCAGGATACCTTCTCCCCTTGAATGCACAAAAAACGACTTCCCGTGTCGCTCTCACCACCAACTTCCTTTCGTGGGCAACCCTTGCCCCCAACCTCGGAACCGAAATATATATAGGTAAGAAACTTTCCATAGCCGCCGACGGCAGTTACGGTATGTGGAATTACGGGCATACCCACGGCAACATACAGACCTGGAGCGCAGGAGGCGAAGCCCGTTACTGGCTGCCACCTCCTGCTGGGAATCTCACCCTACACGCAGCAACTGCTCACCCTCACCCTGCACTACGCCGAGGGAGAACCGCAGACCGAAACCTACGACCTCACCCGCCTGCTGGCAGGCTTCAACAACTTCGAAGCGGGAAGCGGCACGGACGCCTTCGTCCTGAGCGGCAACCTGTCGCTGGACCAGAGCATCGAAGAGGCAGGCATCACCGGAAGTATCAACGACTGGACCACAGGCACAGAGACGGATATGGACGCAGACAACGAATAAAAACAATCAATACCGAGTATATGAAGTATCTAAGCATTCTTGCAGTCCTCGCACTATTGACGGGCTGCACAAACGACGAAAACGCACCGGACACGGACAGCGGCGACCGGGTAGCCGTGAGCCTCTCCGCAGGAATCGGGCAGACAAGCCACGCCACGCAGACCCGCTCCCTCAACGACCAATGGACGGCAGGAGACTCCATCGGCACCCAGAACTACACCCTGAAAGCAACGGATAAGAACGGGGTGTTCGAAAGCGGAAAGAGCTATACCCTGGCCGTCACCGTGAACCGCACGGAAGCCTCCATGACCGTGAGCATCGGCCAGTGGCAGGAAGGAGGAGAGAGTGAAGGAGATGCGGGGATGGAGATAAATATTAAATATTAAGTATAAGGTGATTGATAATGTATATAATGTATATAAACTATTTAAACAAGTAAAAGATATGAGAGCAAGTAAGATTTTGATGGCTACGGCCATGACGACCGCTATTTTCGCCCTGGGCGCATGCGGCAACAGCGACGAACCGGAAGTGGTGGACATCACGAAGCCGATTAGTCTGGACTTCGGACTGACAGCGACACAGACACGTGTCACTATTGAAGACGATGCGAGTTTTGAAGCGGGAAACAGTATCGGCATCTATATGGGAGAGCCGCAGGATGATAATGCTAAAGGCGCTTTGGGAAGCCTGGATAAGTATAATAATGTGAAGTATACATACGGTAGCGGTTCATGGTCAGGCGATGCTATCTACTGGCAGAACACGTCGCAGTATCATACGCTGTATGCCTACTCGCCTTACGACGGAGCTATGAGCCAGACCAACACCACTATCGAATTTGAACTGAAGGCAGACCAACTCGATGGCGCTAACTACAAAGCCGTAGACTTCCTTTGGAAAAGCACCGCCCCGGTGAAAGCACGTACAGACGCTTTGCCTATGGTGCTGGAACATAAGATGAGCCTAATAAAGGTGACCATCACTAGAGGCAATGATATGACAAGTGAGGAACTGGCTGCTATGGACATGGTAATTAATGCCCCCAACGGCATAAAGGCTAAAGGGGAATTCGACCTGAAAACCGGTACATGTAAAGCGGCAAGCGAGCAAGGCGTCCCTTCCGCCCTGACAACCGTCAATCCCTACCGGACTGGCAATGTATTCTATGCCATCGTGATGCCAGGCACTACATTCACAAATGGCGACGATTTCGTCACATTGACCGCTTTGGACGCTACTCCTTATATCTATAAGCTGAGTGTCAGCGGTGATGGTTCACTTGCTATGGTGGGTGGCAAAAAGTACGAATTCACCCTCAAAGCCAATAAGGTAGGCATAGAACTGATACAGTTCACGATTGATTCATGGGATGCCGGTAGTGGTGATGATAACGGCAATGCCGACATGGTAGTCCCTGCCCACCCCTAATCTCTCCCCCCTCTCCGCCCCGGACGCCATGCGTCAAGTCCGGCACCGCCTGCTTCGCAACGGGGGTGGAACAAAAACAGTGATTAGTCACTAACGAAACGCTCTTTGACAGACTGGGAAACGGAAAATAAAGGGAATACCTCACAACGCCTTACGGGAACTTTTGTTATCTTTGCATCGTTGTATTGCTACAATAGAGTAAAAACAGATAGGAGGAAACGGATTATGAGAACAATGGAACTAAGAACATCTTTGATAAGCGAAGTAAGCGCTTTGCTCGATAACGATGAACTGATGAGTGAAGCTATTCATTTATTGAGAGGGTTACGTAGCCGTGTGAAAGGCTATGCCCGCCAGGAAGAGGAATCTTGCAATCATGTAGTGAGCGAACCTCCCTGTCAATATACGATGAATGAAATGCAAGAACATTTAGAGCTAAGTCGCCAAGATATAAAAAGCGGGAGGTGCTACACTCAGGAAGACATGAAGAAAAAATACGGTAATGTATGAAGATAATCTGGTCATTCACTGCAGAGAAAGATTTGGATGCTATACGTACTTATTATTTACAATTCAGTGATAGAACCGCTGCACGCATTTGTGGTAATATTCTCGCAACGTCCGACAAGCTTCTGAATTTCCCTTTAGCGGGAAGGCAAGAGCCTAAGTTGGGACCGGGAATACGCGCTTTGGTTGCCGATGCGTATTATACACTAATATATGAGTTAAGTAACGATATCATTTATATTCATGCGGTCTGGGATGTTCGGCAAAGTCCGGATAAACTGGCTGAACATATTAAGTAGCTATACCTGCCTTTATTTTTCACGTCCCGCCACCCGCCTGCCCTTCTTCGTGCAGCCGGATGCCGGGACGCTTTCCGTTTTCCCCGTCTCATGTCAGAGCAGCATTTCCACCGAACGAACCGAATGGAAACAATGCATAAAAGTAACAATGATATGAGAACAAGAAAAGCATTACTCAACCTGCGGCACTCCTTGCTGCTTACGGCAAGCACCGCCCTGCTGCTCACAGCAGCCACCGCCCTGCTCAACGCTTGCGGCACCGACGACAGCCTCGCAGCCGTCCCCGTCACCCCCGACGCCGACGACCTCACCGGACAGCCCATCCACTTCGGCGCCCTCACCCTGACCGACGCCGACATACAAGCCGGCACCCGCGCCGCCAAAGACCTCACCACCGATGGCACCACCATGACCGTCATCATGACCGTGGAGGGCAGTCCATCTCTCCGGAAGATGGCGGACTATAAGTACACCGGCGGTTCCTGGCAGGCAATAAATGCCTCAGGGAACGTCTCCGCTGGCGACGGCTTGCGCTGGCAGAACAGCACCACGAAGCACAGCTTCACCGCCTACAGCCCACGGCTGACGGCTGAAGAGAAGGAAAATGCAATGCCACCCATCATCACCTTGCCAGATGAATACAAAGCTGATAACATCGCTTCATACGATTATCTGATGACCCGGAATGCAACCGAAGTGATGCCCTCAAAATCCGCCGCCATTCCCCTCGGCTTTATCCACCTGCTGGCACGGATAGAGGTGACCGCGGGAAGCGACAAAGTAACAGTGATTGGCGCCAAGGAATCCAATGCCGCCGGAAGCACCAACAGAAAGAACATCAAGCTATGGAATAACAGCAAAGTGCATACCGGATATCTGCTGCCCGGAGAAACTTTCGGGAAGGAAGCGGAAGAGCTTGGTGTTAATGTTGCAGGATTCTGTTATTCACCCTTTCCATCGGTCACTACCGTCTCCGGAGCCATCACTAAATTCACCGTTAAATAATCCCTCATCCCAATGAAGACAACCCTATACCGCCACTTGTCCGCAGCCGTCCTCTGCCTGTCGGCAATGCTACTTATCGCCTCGTGCGACAAAGACAAGGATAACAATAACTCATCCACCAACGTCAATGCCTTGCCACTGAACAATATCACCACCCGGGGAGCAACCGGAAGCGACTTCACCGACGGACAACAGTTGACAGCCAAACTTACCTGCGGAAACATCACCAAGACGACTACCCTGACTTACAGTAGCGCAGAAAACGAGTGGAACAGCGTAGACGACCTCTATTGGCAGAGCAGCACCACAGAGCACACCCTGCTCATCTATAGCGCCAAAAACGCCACCATCATTCTACCCACGACTCCCTCAACCACAGCCAGTGAGGCAAACTATTACCTGAAGGAAGACCGCCTCTACTATCGCAGCACGGTCACCGCTCCCAATATCCCTGCCAGCATCCTGCTGGAACACGCTCTGGCAAAGCTGACCGTGAAGTTACAACCGGGTTCGGACATGACTGCCGATGAACTGACCAGCATCAGCGTAAAAGTATCGGGAGTATATACACAAGGAACCGTGAATACCACCGCAGGAGATGAGAATGAGGGCAAGGCAGGCAATGGCAGCACCTCCAATACCATCACTCTCTGCCAACCAAACACCGCCACCCAGGAGTATTGCACCCTGCTGATACCGGAACAGGCACTAACGCCCGCCATCACCGTCAACATGAATGGAACGGACTATACCTACACCGCCACGCAAAAGATAACCACCGCCGCCGGACAGAACCACACCTACATCCTGAGCCTGAACCGCACCGGCATCACCGGCATCTCCGCCACCGTAGAGGAATGGAGCGGCAGCAACGATGCCGCCACGGAGATTCAGATGAACGAGATTACGATAGACAATAGCAGTGAAGGCGGCCTTGAAAACCTGCTGAAAAACCAAGGAATAGATAATGACAGCTGGAAGTATAATAAAGTAATCATCACCGGGACACTGAATGATGCGGACTACGCCACACTGAAAACATACGTGAACAGCGGAAAAATCAGAGGTATCAAATTTCCTGCAGGGGAAGAAATACCGAATGACGCTTTCAAGGGATGCAACAATTTAATCAGTGCAGACTTAACGGGGGTAGTCACTATCGGGGATTGTGCTTTCGGCGAAAGCGGTCTGACATCAGTCACGCTATCAGAGGGGCTGACAAGAATTGGAGACTCGGCTTTCTTTCGAAATAAGAGTTTGACGAACATCACCGTTCCGGCCTCGGTTAAGACTTGGGGGGAGTGGCTTTTTTCTGAAAGTGGCCTGATATCAGTCACGCTATCGGAAGGGCTAGAAGCGATTGGAGAAGTGGCATTCAGTGATTGTAAGAGTTTAATGAGTGTCACCATTCCGGCCTCAGTTAGGACTTGGGGAAATCAGGCTTTCTCTGGTAGCGGCCTGACATCAGTCACGCTATCGGAAGGGCTGGAAGCGATTGGAGAATTCGTATTCAGTGATTGTAAGAGTTTGACGAACATCACCATTCCGGCCTCGGTTAGGACTTTGGAAAGTCAGGCTTTCTCTGGTAGCGGCCTGACATCAGTCACACTATCAGAAGGGCTGGAAGCGATTGGAGAATTCGTATTCAGTGATTGTAAAAGTTTGACGAACATCACCATTCCGGCCTCGGTTAGGACTTGGGGAAGTCAGGCTTTCTCTGGTAGCGGCCTGACATCAGTCACACTATCAGAAGGGCTGGAAGCGATTGGAGATATAGCATTTTGGTCTTGTCCCTTAGAAAAAGTAGCCCTGTCCGGTGACAAAAGCATTAGTGTATACAACAATGCTTTTGATAACACCCCCGCTACCAAATTCCTCTTCCTCTACCACAGCACCATGAGCAGCGAAGAGGCCATCACCAACTGGAAGACCTGGGGCTCCACCACCTGGTCAAAAATATACTATAGCTACAAAGGCTCCGACAACGACAAGCTGGAACCCGGCAGTTACAATAGCAGTTATCAACAACAATAATTATTCACCCTCTAAACCATCAAAAGTAACAATGGCAAAGACCTCTCAACGAGCCAAGCTCGTACTCAAAGCACGTGAAAACCTGCTTACCAAAGACATAAAGAACGACTACTACCTCACCGTGAAGTCGCAACGCACCCTCACCCTGGCCGACCTCGCCAAGGAAGTGGCCGCCACGCACGGCCATCAGAATCAGAGCGAAGTGGAAATGCTCACCCGCAAAACCCTGGAACTCGCCGCCTGGTACCTCTCCAACGGCTTCGGCATCACCACCCCGCTGGGCTATTATCACACCACCGTCTCCGGCTCCCTGCTGGACAGCGAACTCAGCGCCGCCCCCGACCGTTCGAAGTTGAAACTCGGCATCAGCTACGCCATGAGCGACCTCATGCGCCAGTTCCTCACCGAAGCCGAACTGGACCTGGAAATAGACAAAGCAAAAACCGGCCCGCAACTCTTCTCCGTGGTCAGCGCACAGGATGCCCAGCACCCCGATGCAGCCACCCGTGGCAACAGCGTCCCCGTGGCAGCCGGCGAAGCCTGCATCATCAAAGGCCGTAACCTCAAGGTGGGCGGGCCCGCCGAAGCCAACGCAGGCATCACGCTCACCCGTCAGGACAAGCAGGGCGTAACCCCGGTATTCATCCCCGCCACACGCCTCTTCCCCAACACCCCCACACAGGTGGGCTTCGTGATGCCCGCCTCCGCCGAAGAAGGCTCCGTATGGCAAGTGAAGCTCTGCACACAGATAGGAGCCAACAGCAGCCAACTGCTGAAGGAACCCCGCACGGTGGTGATGGACAACAACTTCGTGGTAGGCCAGCCTGCCGAGGAAACTCCCGGCAGTGGCAGCGGCGGCGACGGCGGAATAGAAGACGACCCGCTGGGATAAGAAAAGAAGAGGCTGATTTTCTCATAGCCAGTGAGAGCCTCCTCTCACGATGTGTGACAGGAGGCTCTCATGCGTTGTGACAGCAGGCTCTCACGCATTGTGAGAGGAAGCTGTCATGCTCCCCACACAGGAAGCTGTCCCCCAAGCATGACAAAAAGCCCCACCTCAACACCTTTTTTAGGCTTTTTAAAGAAAATACCTAAAAGGAGTGAGTGCTTTGTTGCTAAAAAGTGCCTACATTTGTACCCCGAAACAGTGCGGCAAAAAACACCTTGTTCCGAAAAACAACCCCACCACTTACATAAGTGAACATTGTTTTTCGTATATTTGTTAAATCTTAGAAGCGACAAGCTTTAATCAATTTATTAATACTAAATAAGTTATGAAAACCAATCTTAGTTCTCAAATCACTCTCAACAGAGTCTCCCCCAGGTATTACAGACCTGAGAATGCATTTGAAAGGTCAGTATTGACCCGACTGGAAAAAATCCCCGCTGACATCTACGAATCAGCCGAGGAAGGTGCAAACCACATTGCCTGCGAAATAGCCCAACTGATTCGCGACAAACAAAAAGCCGGACGTTTTTGCGTATTGGCGTTGCCGGGCGGTAATTCTCCCCGCAATGTATATTCAGCCCTTATCCGGATGCATAAAGAAGAAGGTCTGAGTTTCCGCAATGTCATCATATTCAACCTTTACGAATATTATCCGCTCACAGCAGATGCTATCAACAGCAATCTGAATGCCCTGAAAGAGATGTTTCTTGATCATGTAGACATCGACAAGCAGAATATTTTCAGTCCGGACGGTACTATCCCCAAAGATACGATCTTCGAATATTGTCGTTTGTACGAGCAGCGCATCGAAAGCTTTGGCGGGCTGGATGCCGTATTACTCGGTATCGGCCGTGTAGGTAATATCGGTTTCAACGAACCGGGTTCCCGTCTGAACTCCACTACCCGCCTCATTTTGCTGGACAATGACTCACGCAACGAGGCGTCCAAAATGTTCGGGAGCATTGAAAGCACACCGATCAGCTCTATCACAATGGGTGTATCCACCATTCTGGCAGCCAAGAAAATCTTCTTGATGGCATGGGGTGATGATAAGGCCAAAATGGTGAAAGAGTGTGTAGAAGGTACAGTAACAGATACTATTCCGGCATCTTACCTGCAAACGCACAACAATGCCCATGTAGTTATCGACCTTTCCGCAGCTGGCAACCTGACGCGTATCCACCGTCCGTGGTTAGTGACTTCATGTGAATGGAACGACAAACTGATCCGCAGTGCCATCGTATGGTTGTGCCAACTGACAGGAAAGCCTATCCTGAAACTTACCAATAAGGATTACAATGAAAACGGTTTAAGTGAATTGTTGGCTCTGTTCGGTTCTGCATATAATGTAAATATCAAAATATTCAACGATCTGCAACATACCATTACCGGCTGGCCGGGTGGCAAACCGAATGCAGACGATACTTATCGTCCCGAACGCGCAAAACCGTATCCGAAACGGGTCGTTGTATTCTCTCCGCATCCCGATGACGACGTTATCTCTATGGGAGGCACCATCCGTCGTCTGGTAGAGCAAAAGCATGATGTACACGTGGCTTACGAAACCTCCGGTAACATTGCCGTAGGCGACGAAGAAGTAATCCGTTTTCTGCACTTTATCAACGGTTTCAATCAAATCTTCAATAACAGCGAAGACAAAGTGATTACCGACAAGTATGCAGAGATCCGTAAGTTCCTGAAAGAGAAAAAAGACGGTGACATCGACACACGCGATATTCTTACCATTAAAGGTTTGATACGTCGTGGTGAAGCACGCACCGCCTGTACATACAATAACATCCCACTGGATCATTGTCATTTCCTTGATCTGCCGTTCTATGAAACCGGTCGTATTCAGAAAGGTCCGCTGACTGAAGCTGATGTGGAAATCGTACGTAACCTGTTGCGTGAAGTGAAACCTCACCAAATATTCGTTGCCGGCGACCTTGCCGACCCGCACGGCACACACCGTGTCTGCACCGATGCCGTATTTGCAGCTATCGACCTGGAAAAAGAAGAAGGTGCAAAATGGCTGAAAGACTGCCGCATCTGGATGTATCGCGGTGCATGGGCTGAATGGGAAATTGAGAACATTGAAATGGCAGTGCCTATCAGTCCTGAAGAACTCCGCGCCAAACGCAATTCTATCCTGAAACACCAGTCTCAGATGGAAAGTGCACCGTTTTTGGGCAACGACGAACGTCTGTTCTGGCAACGCAGCGAAGACCGTAACCGTGGTACTGCTGCATTGTATGATAGCCTTGGTCTGGCATCTTACGAAGCAATGGAGGCGTTTGTGGAATATATTCCGTTGTAAATCACTAACAAAGAAATAAAGAAAAAAAGGTTGCAGTGTTTTATCACTGCAACTTTTTTTCATTTAACATTCTCATCAGCTTCATTTTCGTGTGATCTCTATCTCACCAAGATTTTCTTCATTACCATGACTCATTCAACAGATTATTCGGAGAATATGGCAACAGTTCCCTTATATTCGCCTTCAGGCAATTTGATTTCTCTCTTGTCTCCATTAAATGTCACCTCCATAAATGCTTCTGTCTGAGTTGGATCCGAAGCATATACCTTCCACCCCTTCTTATAAGTATGCAGAATAAAAAGCCCCTTTTTATTGCTTTCAAACTTTAGTTTACCGGACAAGGAAATACTTCCGGCTTCATACAATGCAAGTAAATATGTATCTTGATCCAGTTGGACAGCCTGACATTGACTAGTATTACTGATTATTTTGAATGAAGATAAATCAAAGCGTTGTACTTGCTTAGGAGTGGTAGCCGGCAATATTATGTACTGATATGAATCATTTTGTGGAAGAATCCCATGATCTATATAGATAGTAAATACATCTTTTGTCTGCAATTCACTTTTAGGATATATCTTCATGATATCATTCCAGAAATTCGTACGCTGTTCAGAAAATATACGCCCTTTACCTTCCAGTAAAATATATCCGGTCTGACGATGAAAGAAGCGCTGGGGATTCTCACAAGAAAAATTCAAATCCTTCACAACCTCCCACTTCCCTTTATGCAGATGTAGTAAATCATCTCTCAGCACAGCCTGCTCTACAGAAGTATTCACCTGATAACTGCTATCCGAACGAATGCCCGCTCCTAAACACAAGATATAATCCGGTGTAAAAATCCATGTTTTTCTAGCATAAAGCCCATCCCTTACTAAATCCATCGAGGTAAGACCAATAACGCCATCATTCACATTTCCTACGAACGAACCTTTATTTTGCTTTTCAAGCCATCCCATCACATGGACAGCCTTATCTTCTTGATAGCAAGTTACACCAGGCACTTTACGCCAATCCCAACAAGGAAATACATCCGTATACTCATCACCATCCACATAAGTATAGAGAGCACCGTCTGCCAGATAATACCCCTTTACATTATCAGTGCCCGACTCTGTACCAATCACCCTGTCCGATGCCATCCTCACAGATGCCATCCAAGTGGGACAACGATGGATTGTCATATCTGATTTCCAGAAATGATACTGCCCTAACAACGAAGTTGGAGTATTACCAAGGTTTTCATCAATCAAGAGCTGATAGGTATTACTGTCTTTACTATTCACCTGCGCCAACATATTGGCAGAGAACAAACTCGAAAAAGCTTTGTTTCGCTGTGCCTGCTTGTAAAGCTGTCTTCCGAGATTATTTACATCCATCTTGTTTTTCCACAGAATTCTCCGTACACCTTCATTAGTATAGTTAGTTATAATCTGAAAACGCTCCTCATCCAATGCCAACGAAGTGTCATCAAGAATATATGCCCAGAAACTCATAGTAGCCAAATAAGCTGCACCATAATTCCCGACCTGCTGTTGAGGTCCATGTTGATGAAAACTATAATCAACCTTAATTCCTTCTGATTTACCATAAGCCATCTTGATCTCATCGTTTATAGCATTCCTTGCTTTCCACACTAGTTGAAGGTCATTCAGCAACAAACCTTTCACCAACACATTGCCGGCTAACCAAACCTTATTTTGAGCTGTCATCCCTATCTTTGCCTGACTCATCACTTCTATAGCGTGTTTCTTTTCTTCCGTCGACAATTGATCTTCAAATAAGATAAACACAGCTCCCAGTACTTTAGGTATACCAATTTCATTATACCACCAATTGGCAGCTATCGGCTTCATTCGAAACCAATAGCCTATGGCTTTATGGATAGCCTCTGCAACCTCAGCCGATTTATAAAAATCATGCTCCGGATTACTATAAACTTTAGTCAGCTCAAGCACACGGGCTGCATGAATCCGCGGAAGCCAGCTGGCAGCCTTGCTATTAGTAAAATCAAGGTCACTCCAACTACCCTCCTCACTCAAGTCTGATAATAATTGACGAACGTACCCGACTTCTATCGGGCAACGTTCCATCAATTCTACAACCATCTGATCACCGACGATCTTTTCATGCGAAGTCTGACACATCAGCCGTATTAGCTGCTGTTCTGATTTGTTTTTATACAATATACTTTCTATATACTTCTGCCTGATGATGGATAAATCATCGGCTTTCAATCCCAAAGTAAAAATGAAAATGAAAAGTAAAAGTACAAAAACATAGCGTATCATATGTGATGCCATTTATTTCTCTATAAGTTCAAATTCTGTAACTTTCAAATTATCCGAACTGTTCCCGACAAAAAGTTTAAAGCTACCCGGCTCTGTTACGAACTGTCTATCTGCATTAAAGAACCCCAGTTCCTGTTCTGACAGAGTAAATTCAATCTTCCGGGTTTCTCCGGGTAACAATTCTATTTGCCGGATTCCACACAATTCAAGAACCGGACGGGTCACGGAACTGGCAACGTCCTGCAAATAAAGCTGGACGGTTTCTTTGCCCGTATACTTTCCCGTATTCTTAACAAAAGTAGTCACGACCACTGACTCTCCTGACCTATATTCTTTTTTTGATATCACAGGAGCAGCAATTTCAAAAGTTGTATAGCTCAAACCATATCCGAATGCATAAGCAGGTTTCACACTCTCATCCATATAACCGCTTACCCACGGATTGTTTGGTGTCCAAGCACGACCTGTACTTTTATGATTGTAATATATCGGACACTGACCTACATGACGGGGAAATGTCATTGGCAATTTACCAGACGGATTATAGCTACCAGTAAGCACATCTGCTATAGAATTACCAGCTTCCGTACCTAACCACCAAGTCACAAGAATGGCATCGGTATAAGGTTCCATATCGGAGAAAATCAACGGACGACCACCCATAACCAAAGTTACAACAGGTTTCCCGGCCTTTTCTTTTATTTGTTTCACCATCAACTGCTGATTGGCATTGACACTAATATCAACTTTCGATTTCGCTTCTCCGGAATCCATGGCACGCTCTCCTACCGATACAATAAGCACATCATAACCAGAAAGATCCGGTAATGGTTTCAATTCATTCGTTTCCAAATCATAACCTTCTATATAGGTAACCTTAGCCTTGGAAAAAGCAGCTTTCAAACCATCAAAAACAGAAATCACCTCTTCTGCCTTGCCAATGGCAGACCAATTCCCCAGCATATCCTTATTAGCCTTATTCAAGGGACCGATTAAAGCTATATTACGTACGGTTGACGCAATAGGCAGAACATTCTGATTTTTCAGCAGGACGATTGAACCGGCTCCAGCTTCACGGGCTACTTTCCTGTGAACCGCATTCACTTTCTTGTCTCCGATTTCCTTCTCACGATAATTATAACGATAAGGGTCATCAAACAAGCCCAATTCGAATTTTACCGTTAAGATACGTTTTACAGCATCATCAATCAAAGTAATGTCTACAGCGCCCTCTTTCACTAAATCTACCAGATGCCTGGCATAAGTCATAGAATGCATATCCATGTCACAACCTGCAATAGCAGCCAGACGTCCTGCATCTTTATTGTCTTTTGCCATCCGGTGTTTGGCAATCTCACTAACAGAACCCCAGTCACTGACTACAAAGCCTGTGAATCCCCATTCTCCCTTCAAAACATCCCTTAAAAGAGGCTTATGGGCAGTTGCCGGAATACCGTTTATCTCATTAAAAGCATTCATAAAAGTGCCCACTCCGGCTTCTACTGCAGCCCGGAATGGTGGTAAATATACTTGTTGAAGTGTATGTTCCGAGATATCAGCTTCGGCATAATCTTTACCTGCTACCGCCGCTCCATAAGCAGCAAAATGCTTCGCACAAGCAAGCACTGTGTTTCTATCATTATAATTGATACCCTGAAAACCTTCTACACGAGCCTTTGCCACCTGACTACCATACCAAGGGTCTTCACCAGCTCCTTCCATCGAACGCCCCCAACGGGCATCCCTGGAGATATCAACCATGGGGGCAAACGTCCAGTGAATCCCATGGGCAGAAGTCTCCTCCGCCGCCACACTGGCTATTTTTTTTATCAATTCCAGATTAAAACTGGCAGCTTCAGCCATCGGTATCGGGAAAATAGTCCTCATCCCATGTACAACATCCAAACCAAAAATCAACGGAATCCTCAAACGGGACTGCATAGCCAAATCCTGATATTGCCTTGCACGCTCTACAGTCAATATATTAAAAATAGAACCTACCTCACCACGTTTGATTTCTTCCGTATGATTACGACTGTCAAGAGAAGGTCCGGTCAGAAGCTTATTATTGGAATACTGAATCATTTGCCCGACTTTTTCTTCCAAAGTCATAAGATTCAGTACAGAATCTACTTGATGGGTATAATCCTTCTTCCTTGTCTGAGCAGACAAGGAAGTTGCCATAATCCCTAGAATTATTGCACACAAAAGACTATTCTTTTTCATATTATCACTTATTATTATAGAATTCTTTCATCACATACCAAGCCTTTTTCCTGAATCCCTGATCAGAAATAAGCCCTTTCCGGTTCCAACCTTCCTGATTCGTAGGATGAAAACGATACGGAGAACGGAAATCAAATAGTATCCAAGGAGAAATACCAGCCAAATTTTCCACACGGCTGAACATCTCCAAATTATCTCTGAACAGCTTTTCCTGATATTCTTCGCTCCATGAACTTGTTAGAGTAGAATCCCCCGATTGCCCGTAAAGGGCTTCACCACCAAATTCAGAGAAAATCAACGGTTTACCGAGAGCCACATTCCAACGTACTTCCGAAGGATCTGAGGGCCAGGCATGATACCACCCCATATATTTATTAATTGATACCACATCCAACTCTTCGATAAAAGAATCATTCATTTCAAAAGCCTTCGTTTCAGGATTCAGCTTCGGCAGATCGAAAGCTGCTGTTATCAGACGAGTAGTATCCATCTCGTGACAGTGTTCGACAAGACTCTTCAGAAAGGCATTGCGGGCTTCGGAAGGAGCTGTTTCATTGGCAACTCCCCAGAAGGTTAAGGCACACCTGTTCCTGTCACGCATAACCATTTCCGTATACATTTTTTGCGCCTTCATACGCGTCTCGGCATTTTTAAAATCAATTCCTTGCCAAATAGGAATTTCTTCCCACAACATAATACCCATCTTTTCAGCTAGACGAACGATATATTCATTTTGTGGATAATGCGCTAGACGCACTAAATTAGCACCCAACTCCTTTGCTTCAGAAAGTAATGCTACAGCATCCTGCTCTGAAAATGCTCTTCCCTGGCGTTGCGCTACCTCTTCATGGAAACTGATTCCTTTCATAAAGACCGGAGTGTCATTCAAATAAATCTTCGTCCCTTTCACACTAAGATTACGAAAACCTATATTCTCTTTCACATGGTCCGTTGCAGTGGAAACTGTGACTTGGTAAAGTTTTGGTTTTTGGGGCGACCAACGTTCCAGTTTCTTAGCACAGAAAGATATTTTCGCCATTCCTTGTCCGTCAGTCTGCACTTCAGATGCGATTTTCAGTTCAGGAATTTCAATTCTCACTTTCTGGCCCGCTTTCTGCTCTGACAGTTGTAAGGTTGCATGAATATAATCTGGCTTGTATTTATCCAGTTGTATAAAGTAATTGCTGATATATACTTTAGGAGTACGTACTAACATCACATCACGCGTTATGCCGCCATAATTCCACCAGTCAAATGACAGCGCAGGAATTGCATCTACCGTCCGAGTATTATTCACTTCCACAGCCAGAAAGTTTTCTCCTGCTTTTACCAAATCAGTGATATTGAACTGAAACGGCGTAAATCCACCTTCATGACTACCTATCTCTTTTCCATTCAGATAGACCCGGCAACGGTAACTCACAGCTCCAAAGTAGAGAAACAGGTTCTCATCCTGATTTTTACTCACCTCAAATTTACGGGCATACCACACCGTACCTTCATAATATTTAAGTTCTGGAAGCTGCGAATTC
Source organism: Bacteroides sp. AM16-24 (assembly GCF_003471885.1). NCBI lineage: Bacteria > Pseudomonadati > Bacteroidota > Bacteroidia > Bacteroidales > Bacteroidaceae > Bacteroides > Bacteroides sp. AM16-24. Next base: position 398,766 of record NZ_QRKI01000001.1, on the reverse strand, counting down.
CAGTCGGAAGGCACATTCAAACGTAGCCCTCCTTCGAACTCATACTCTTTAAAATCAGCCTTATTTCTTAAAGGTCTGTTCTTATAGATAGAGGTTCGCCGACCTTGCTGATAAGGATCAATAATAGCATTCCACTTCCCATTCAAAAAAGTGTATTGTCTACCATATACATTCGTCAGTAACTCCTGAGCACCAACGTACTGGCCATTACAGATCGTTATCAGAAATAAAATCCAACCTAAAAATTTCTCCTTCATAAGTATTTCTCTATTACTTTTTATAAATTTTCATTGCACATCCGCCCCCTTCTGCCAAATTCACCGTTAGTTTACAATTTTGGGGAACAAAGATAACAGACTTCCGATAATCAGAAGCTATCTTATCTGCATTTATACCATCTTTATAAAGTTCAATTGTCCATTCCCCTTCACCCAGAAATGACAAATCAAATTCCATTGTACGCTTTTTCCAATTGGTCAGCGCTCCCACATACCAAACATCTCCTTTACGACGAGCCATTGAGATATATTCTCCTATTTTTCCATTCAAGGCTTTTGTTTCATCCCATACTGTCGGAATATCTGAAATATAAGAGGTACACTCAGATTCACGTTCATAGAGAACAGGACTATCACACAACATGGATAGCGGAGCCTCGAATATTACATATTCAGCCAGCTGGCGGCAACGAGTTCCCATACTCATAGGTTCTTCATTAACAGCGCGAAAATTACGTTTATTGCCATTTTTCATTGCACCCTGGGTATAATCTACAGGTCCCGCTATCATACGAATAAAAGGCATAGTCACATCATAGGTAACCTGATCCACCTTCTCACTGCCAGAGAACTTCAACTGTTCCAAGCCATGTACGCCTTCAAAATTAATTACATTCGGATAAGTACGATTCATTCCTGTCGGTTTATAAGTGCCATGATAATCTAACATTAAATGGTATTTTGCAGCTATCTCAGCCCCACGATAGTGAAAATCAACCATTGCCTGATCGTCACGGTCCATGAAGTCTACCTTGAAGCCCTTAATGCCCAATTCTGAATAATGCTTGCAGATTCTTTCCAAATCACGTTCAAAAGCATAGTAACCGGCCCACAAGATCAGCCCTACATGTTTAGAATCAGCATAAGCAACCAACTCTTTCAAATCTATTTCCGGCACAACCTGAAATAAATCAGCTTTTAAATTTACAGCCCAACCCTCATCCAAAATCACGTACTCAATACCATGCTTAGAAGCAAAATCAATATATGCTTTATAGGTAACATTGTTCACGCCAGCTTTGAAATCCACACCGGACAACCCACAACTGTTCCACCATTCCCAAGCCACCTTTCCAGGCTTAATCCATGACGTATCTTCTAAGCGAGAAGGAGCTGCCAGTTTATAAACCATATCATTATCAAGGAGTTCTTTATCATCAGAAGATACAATAGCAATGCGCCAGGGAAAACTTCGTCTGCCGGAACACTTCGCAATATAATCTTCTCTTGCAATAACCAGCTTTTGCAATTTGTTATGCCCACCTTGTACCATTTCTTTCGGATACGGAGCAAAAACACCTTTCAAAGAATTAGACTGATTCGCATTGCGAACAAACATGCCGGGATAACTCTCCACGTCTGATTCTGCAATACAAAGCTTCTTTCCATCTTTCAATTCCACAACAACCGGAGTAAAAGCCAATTGATTAGTACCCATTTCACTTAGATTGACATGTGTATAGACATTCTCAAAAGAATTAAAGAACTGGGCTTCCACCTTTTTATTCTTTCCTCCTCTCACATAGGGAATATACGTCATATAATCATCGTCAAAATTAAATGTAGCTTCTTCAGCTATTACATTAAAAGGTTTATTTTCCGTAACGATGAAGCGATATGCAACTCCTTCATCATAGGCTCTGAATTCTAATTGGAATCCGTCCCTGAAAGTAAGAGACAGCTCATTACAACGATTTCTTATCTCACTCCGTTTGTAGATGGCAGTAGTGATATTCTCATCAACCACACGCCTACGTACATTCTTAACTTTAGACTTCACGCCTAATATTTTATTATTGCTTAATGACATAGAAATAGGCGAAGAGACAATAATCGCAGTATTTTCATGTTTTAAGGAATAACAAATTTTATCACCGGCTTCGATACTTAATTCAAGCTTCCCATTCGGTGACTTTAACTGATATTGTTTCTGAGCTATACTAAAACTCAGGAATGCACTCAAAAATGTAAGTGTCAGACAAAATCTTCTCATAAATCTATTTATTGGTTTTAAGTGATATTTTGATTAATATTAAATTAAGTAATACGTCACAAATATAGACATTTACTTAAGTCTGGTTTGTGTTTATGTATGAAATCATCGGGAACGTTTGCAAATTCAATTTTACATTAAAAAACTATATATAAGATGTTTATCTAAAATATGAAATACGAAATCGTTTCCGACAATTTTATCTGTATACCTATTGTATATGTTATAGTATTCGCTTATTTTCGCACAAAAACAATTCACTATGAAACATTTATTATTTATTTTTCTATTTATTTCTTTAAGCGTACAAGCTAAAGTAACATTACCAGCCATCTATTCTGATGGAATGGTACTACAAAGGAACCAACCTATTCATATATGGGGGCAGGCTGATCCAAAGGAGAAAATACAAATCTTATTCGCAGAGCAAAAACAAACAGTAAAAGCCGACAGCAAGGGATACTGGGAAGTGAATCTGAAAGCTCTGGAAACTGGCGGCCCCTACCAACTACAAATCATCGGAAAAGAAAACCCAATAAGCATCAAGGATATTCTTATCGGAGATGTATGGTTATGTAGCGGACAATCTAACATGCAATGGGTAGTAAATAACGTCACTAATGCGGAAGTGGAGAAAAAGAATGCCAATTATCCGCAAATCCGAACTTTAAACATACCTCGCCGCATGGAATTATCCCCTAAAGATACAATCAGCGCAACATGGCTCGTATGTTCACCTGAAAACGTAGGCCGTTTCTCCGGAGTTGCTTATTTCTTTGCTAAAAAGGTTTATGAGGAAACAAACATACCTATTGGTATTATAAATTCATCATGGGGCGGTACAATCGTGGAAACCTGGACAAGTCTGGAAGCTGCCAATACACTGCCACAAAAACGACTCGATCGATATAACAAAAATGAGAAACTATTCCCCCCTACAGAATACCTTACACGAAAAAATAAGGAAGCAAAGCGTAATGATTATCCATCATTGGTATACAATGCAATGATCCATCCGCTGCTATCCTTCTCCATTAAGGGAGTTCTCTGGTATCAGGGAGAAAATAATGTAGGAAATGCAGAACCTTATACCGATTGGCTCACATGTATGATTGGAGATTGGCGTAACCGCTGGAATTCAGAATTACCGTTTTATATCATCCAGCTTCCCAACTTCGATTCTATCAACAAGAAACCACTTTGGGCGGAAATGCGAGATGCTCAAAGTAAAGTTTTGGCAGTTCCTGGAACCCATCTCATCGTAACCAGTGACTTGGGAGACCCCTATGACCTTCATCCCCGCAACAAACAAGAGGTAGGTATGAGAGCAGCATTACAAGTGTTACATTACGAGTACGGATATTCAGATATTGTCAGTGAAAGCCCCATGTTTGAACGGATGGAAATCAATGGTGACAAAATCATAATTACATTCAAAAATACAGGTTCCGGTTTAGAAATACGTAGCCGATATGGATGTCTGCAAGGTTTTGCCATCGCAGGAGAAGACAAAAAATTTCACTGGGCACTGGGAGAACTCAAAAATAACCGAATTGTTATTTGGAGTCCGAAAGTCCCTAATCCTGTTGCCGTACGCTATAACTGGGAAAATAATCCAGACGGAAATCTTTATAATAAGGACGGCTTACCGACTTGCCTATTCCGTACAGATAATTGGTAAGCATTATCTATTTCACATCGCTAAAGAATCAAATGATATTATCTTTTTAACAGAACTGCTCCTAAAGTTTCGTATCTAACTTTTTGGGGCAGTTCAAAATTGTGAGGTGCAGTTTATTTTTAGACGACCTTATTATCCCTAAATATACATTTCCAGATCTTTACAATCGACTCTGTAAACGAATAAATTAAGTGTTCTTATACTTCTCCTTATATACTTTAGGAGAAACACCATAAACACTCTTAAAATAATCACCAAAATGATTATAACTGCCAAATCCTGTTTGATAAGCAATTTCCGTTGCTGTCTGTTGAGAAGTACGAAGCATTTCAGCAGCACATTCCAAACGGATATTACGAATCAACTCTGCCGGAGAAAGATTAGTAATAGCCTTTACCTTACGATATAACTTAGCCCTGCTCACTCCCATTTCCTTACATAACATTTCCACATCCAACTCAGGATTAGAAAGATGTGTCTTCACTACTGCCTCATATTGTTCAGCAAAAGATTTATCTGCAGGTTCCAATTCGATGCCTATACTCTTTAAAGAGAGTTGTTTTCCATAAATCTCCTTCAATTTCTTCCGACCGCTCAGAATATTATTAATACGGACTATCAGGGTAGAGACTTTGAAAGGTTTCACAAGATAGTCATCTGCACCGGCCTGGAAGCCTTCTTCAACATATATCGTCATGGATTTTGCAGTCAGCAATATGACAGGAAGATGGCAAAGAGAAGGGTTCTCTTTAATATACATACATAATTCCATGCCATCCATCTCAGGCATCATGACATCACTCACTACTAATGACACATTTTTTTTGCCTAATACCTCCAGTGCTTCACGTCCATTCTGAGCTGTAACAACTTTAAAGTTTCTCGACAATTCTTTCTGAAGATAAGTCAGAATTTCAATATTATCATCTACCAACAAAATCGTCTCAGAAATCGAAGTAACTTTAAAAGAAGAAGCATCGTCTACTGCATCTTCACTCTCATCTAATGTGTCTTGAACCGCCACTTCATAACATTTATCATATCTCCACGGCAAATCAATAGAAAAACAAGTACCATGCGGTTCCCTGCGTCTGACCGATATAGTTCCCTGATGTTTTTCTACAATAGCTCTTGCTATGGTCAGGCCGACTCCACTACCTCCCATCTGTCCATGCAAATCCTGATGAGACAGTGCAAAAGGCTTGAATATCTTGTTTATATCCTCATTGGATATGCCGACTCCGGTGTCTTTCACTTCAACATGTATTTGCGGTTTCTCTCCTTCAATCAGGGAAACAGCCAAAATGACAGTTCCCCCCTCCGGAGTAAACTTCAGAGCATTGGATAATAAATTAAAAAACACTTTCTCTAATGCGTCCTTATCAAATGTAGCTAATATAGGCGTCTCTGGTAGAGAAAGCTGCAATGCTATATCTCTTTGCCGGGCAGTAACCTGAAAAGAGTAGTAAATCTCCTGAATAAAATCATTAAAATTAAAAGAAGATAGTTCCAGTTCCCCATTCCCATTCTCTATCTTCCTCAAATCCATCAGGTCATTTACCAACGTAAGTAATCGTTTGGCATTACGACGGATTAACAGCAAGTCTTCTTTTACTCCGGAAACATGTATTATCTTTTTCTGTATCTCGTCCAAAGGATTCAGAATCAAAGTTAACGGAGTCCTGAATTCATGCGCCACTTGCGTAAAAAAAGTCTGCAATTCCCGGTTAAACTCCTCAGATTTATCCTTTTCTATTTGTTTGAGATACAGTTCGTGCTCTAACCGTTGTTTCCTTTGCTTATAGGCAATATAGCGTTGCAATATGTAGAAAATAATAGCAGCATAAATAACAAATGCCCACCAACGCGCCCATAAAGGGGGAAGCACTTCAATTTTCAAATGAGTTTCCGGTCCTATCGTTCCATCATTATTAAGTGCTTTGATCCTTAAAAGGTAGTTACCGGGAGCAAGATTACTATAGAATACTTCACGACGATTACCCGCATCCACCCAATCCGGATCTACTCCATCCATCTTATAAAAGAACCGGTCGCTATTACCATATATATGGTTATCACTCGCATAGGCTATCGAAATGTTTGTCTGATTGTGTTTTAAGCATAACACAGATGTCTCAGCCAAGCATTTATCTAACACAGAACCATCACAAGGTCTTTGCAATTTATTATTAATACGCAACGTAGTAAGAATCACAGAGGCCGGCGTATCATTCAACATAAAATTCCGGTTATCTACCATTACATATCCGGTATTACCCAATATCCAAAAACGATTGGCTGAATCTATCAGACTGGAAGCATCCATATCGGTCAGACGCAAACCGTTGTTGTTATCAAAAGTATGTAATTGGTTTTCTTTGGGAGTGAACAAATACAACTTATGTGCACCAATTACCCATAACCTCTCTTCATTCTGTTTTGCAACAAAATAAAGTTTATCCGAATGAACCTTGGTATGCGACAAATGTTGCTTTCGCAATTTCCAATGTTTGTCTACAGACAAGAGCCCCTGTCTCTCAGTCGTCATCCATAGGTTATGCTCCGAATCCCGGCAAAAAGAAGTTATACTAAGCGATTTATCTGCAGGAACTCCCAAATCTGCCGCGCTTATCTGTTTCTTTTGTCCTGTATTCAGATCATAGATATACAATCCATTCTTCTGGGTGGCAAACACCAATATTCCGGGATCTATTTCATCAATATAATTCGAGCATGGAAATTGTACGGATTCCATATCCAGACAGAAAACGCCCTGATCCTGTACAGATATCCACCAATGTTCTCTAGAATCTTTGAAGATATACAATATATTTGTATTATCGTATTTCCGCAGTAATGTAAATTTACTTTTCTTTATCGAATAATTATAGACTTCTCCCCGTTGATTACCACACATGATTGTATCACCGGATATACAAATCGATTTAATAATATTATCATTGTGATGCTTGTTTTCATTCAGCCAGAAGGATTCCACCTGGCCTGTTTCCGGACGATGACGCAGCAAGCCGTTACCTTCTGTCGCGAACCAGATATTATTATCATCATCTTCTTTTGCCATCCTGAAGCTCCCTGCCAAATGGGAAGGAGCAAAGAATCTGAAACGCTGATTATAGCTGTGACTGTAGTTCACACCACCGGCATATGTACCGACCCACACTATTCCTTGCCTATCCTTAAACAAAGAATATATGGAATAATAACTCAGACCTCCTTCTTCTCCGATTTCCCCTTTTTCTACTATCACCTCCTCCATATTATCCTTATGTAACCTAAACAGACCATTGAAAGTACCAATCAACATATAGTCCTTATCCAACTCTATGATATCCCTGATCTCTTTATTAATGAGAGATGTAGAAGAAAGCTTATAAGTTTTCACTTCCTTGGTCTGAGGATTATATTTGTTGATACATATACCTACAATCACGCTCCAAAGACAACCTTCTGAATCCACCCGCAACACATTTATCAATCCGTCAGTCAAGGGACCTTTCTCTATAGACCTAGGATAAATATGCTCAAGCAATTGCCAGTTTTCATCATATACAATAATGCCATGTTGGCGAGTGCCTACGTAATATTTCCCACCAGCCTGCACAAATGCAGAATATCGATATTCCTCCGGAGCGTCTTGCAGAACCACAAGAGTATCTTTCTCCATATCATATCTGAATATTTTCTTTTCCGTATAGGCTACAAAGCTCCCTCGCTTATCAACTCCAATCCCAACCCAACGACTACTTTGGTTCTTGCCATACAGGAAACTTTTTACTTGCTGAGTAGAATATTTCATCCTGTCCAAACCGTTTTCATGCAATATCCATAAATTCTTATCCCTGTCCTGAATGATACGGCGTATTTTATTACCTCCAAGAGTGGGTTGGGTATTGGTACTGAAAATATCGATACGCTGTCCATCATAACGGTTTAAACCATTATCACTTCCCAACCAGATAAAACCATCCTTATCCTGATATATGGATTGCACATAATTATGAGAAAGTCCGTCTTCGGTAGTCAAATGTTCGAAGAACAATTTGTCAGTCAAAAGCTGGGCACTTCCACTCGACCAACAAAAAAAGAATAATATCAATAATATATATCGGCTAAACATGCTGCAAATATACCTTTTATTCCTTAATGACACAAATCCGGGAGTTTCTGAGACATGTCGTAAAGTCCTAAAATTCATTGCATTCTAACTTTGCAGCAACAATAAAGAAAATAATATTAACCCTAATAAAGTAAATACCATGAAATCTCAAGTAACACTCAAAACAATCGCTAAAGCACTAAATCTTTCTACTTCCACTGTATCCAGAGCTTTGGCAGACCAGTGGGATGTAAATTCGCAGACAAAAGAAATCGTAATGGAATTGGCCACCAAATTAAACTATAAGCCCAATATCATGGCAGTGAAACTTAAACAATGCCATAAGAATAATACGGAAGTCAGTAAACAACCTAAAATTACCATCAAAGAAATGGCACGCCAACTCAATCTGGCACCATCTACCATATCACGCGCATTAGCCAATAAAAAAGATATTAGCCTGAACACCAGAAAGGCTGTACAGGCTTTAGCTAAGAAGCTACATTATCGTCCAAATCCTATCGCTATCATCTTAAAACAACAACATACTAAACGTGCATCAGCATAATCTCATATTAATGCGAATCAAGAGTTGAAATTGATTCATAACCTGTCAAAAATGAACTAAATGCAATAGCTACCCCCGTTCTTAGGCATTACTATACTTTTCCCTTCCAACGGTTAGCCTTCTCCATCCGAACGCTTATTCTTTCCACCATGGTGGAAAGAATAAGTGCCTACTACAATTTTCCTTAACCGTCGCAGCGAAAAGGGATAAAAGTGGCGATGCGGCGGCTTAACCTCTGAAACTTAATATTATTTATGCGGATAAGGAGTTGGATTGTGTTCATACCCCTGCAAAAAGCGTGTATATCTGGCGGATATATATTAGGAAAAGAACAGGAGTTAAATGCATTTTCTCTCGAAGCGTTAACCTTAAACAAGCCCACTCTTCGAGAGAAAGAATTTTGCAAGCTTATCCCACAGCCTTTTTATAACGCAACAATGCTTCTAAGAAATAATAATCGGCATAAGAAAGCGGTACATCTACTTCGCTATTTTCCGGAAGATTACCGACACTATGCTTTAGAATAAAATTACAGTTAGTTCCCGGTTCAGCAAGATAATGAGGTGAAGCTAGAGTTCGAAGTTGTTTTTCAGCTATTGAGAGATAATTTTGTCTTGCTTTCTCATCTGTAACAAAACCACTCAGCTCTACAAAAGCAGAGGCCATTATTGCACCGGCTGAAGCATCGCGATATTCATTACCGTTAGGAGCATCAAAGTCCCAATAAGGAATACCATCAACCGGAAGACGTGAAAGAAGCATATCGGCAATATTTTCTGCGTGTTCCAAATACTTTTCATCTCCGGTCATGCGAAACATCATTGTATAGCCATAAAGTGCCCAGGCTTGCCCTCTCCCCCATGATGATTCATTGGCATAACCCTGTACTGTTTGCCGGCTACGCACATGTCCATCTTCAGGATCATAATCTACCAGATGATAAGAAGAATAATCTTTACGGAAATGATTTTTAAGGGTAGTATTTGCATGTGTACGAGCTATATATTCCAAAGTATCATTATCAAAGGTTTTCGATGCAAACATCAGCAATTCCAAATTCATCATATTATCAATGATAACAGGGTATTTCCAACCACGGCGCAAGAAATCCCAGCTTCGGGTTACTCCAGTTACAGAACTAAAGCGGGTCGCCAATGATTGTGCCCCTTGATAAAGAACTTTCTTATAATCTTCATTTCCCGTGAGACGAAAACCATTACCATAACTACAATTTAACTGGAAACCTACATCATGATCATTGGTTACGTATTGAATAGGATCCAGTTTCAACGTATTCTTTTCAGCCAATGTCTTCACGACTTCATTTTGAGTATACTCATAAATATACCAGAGTGAACCGGGATAAAACCCGCTACACCACCAATAAATTGTCGAAGATTTGAATGTACTGTCCGGAGCTATGGACTGCGGTAAAGTAGTACTTTCCAAACGAGTATCCATTGTCAAATACTGCTGTTCAGCAACGGTAAATACACGTGCCGTCAATGCATCCATTGATTCCTGTTTCGAACACGAAACAAAGAAACCAATTAAACTTAATAAGAGCCATTTCTTTTTCATAAATCCTTTTTATAATTTAATTAACAAATAATTCATCTGATAAGATTTAATGTCACTTTCAACAAATTCTTCCGGTTTGCAGGAAGATAAGTTTCAAAACCTACACGCATACTTCCCGGATTAGGTTCATCAAAAACATGGAGGGGGGCATTTGACCAAAGTTTCATTTCAACATCATCCGGTGCAGCCACGGTAAGCAACATTCGGTGTCCATCCTTAGCCAATTCTATTTGATTCTTACCGATGATTTTTGCTTCAGCCGGTGTTACCATAATCCAAGTTACCAAAGCCTCTTTTTCTCCCGTAACCAGTTCATCTTTCACAATCAGATCATCTTCTTCATTCAGATAAATGATGCGGACAACTTTTTCCATATCATCAGCAAAAACGCTTGTAAGATTTACTTCTGCCCCTTTCCTATCTTCACTTTTATATATTCTGCTTATGGGAGCATAACTATTCACTAAATGCCGCTTATTATTTATCGTAAGCGTATTATGTGCCATATTACCAAGACGGAACACTTCCCACCGTTGGCCTTCTTGAGACTGATCCCATAAATTTACTCCTCTACTCTCCAGACTTAAATAATTTTGCATACCGAGATCTATCCCCCAGCGTATTCCCTCCCTTTCATAAATAAACGAACCGGCATCCATATGCGCATGAGAAGTTAAGGGAGAACCTCCTTTTACGGCCAGATAGCTATCCTTTTTACTATTCCATCCGCCACGATAAATAAAAACCGGTGTCTTTCCACCATTATGCCAAAAACGACAGGAAGGCGGTTGTATATTACTCAAATCCTGATGAGCACAAAAAATCAACAGACAGGGCAATAAACGATCTTCTGCAAAACTAACTGAAGGATCCTCTAAATATTGATTTTCTAACCATAGTAAAGATAAATCCCCCATTTTCTTAGCAAACCAAAACATCATCATATTACATCTCACTCCATTAACAGCATCCGAAAAATTAAAGTATTCGCCACTTGGAGCTGTCATAAATTCCATAAAGCGAGCTGATTCCAAAAAACCGGGATATTCGGATAGCCCGGCATCTGTCCCCAATGCACTTTCAAGGGCAGCAATAAGTAACACCTGAAAACTGGTACCATATCCCCAATAATGAAAGCCCTCCGGATATCCTCCATCCGGTCCATAAGCCACTAAAACTTTAGGATTAGTCAACAAGCACTTCTCTATAATTTTTTTTGCCTTATCCGGCACATCCTCAAAAACTGCAAGCGCACCACACAATAAACCACCATTACAAACAGAATTCCAGTTAGATACCGCCCTGTAAAACCATTCATCAGGAGCAGCGGCATCCAGACCTTTTTCTACAATTGCGTCACGTACTATAGAACGTATTTCCGGTTCCAAATACTCATAAAGCCAATCATAACCTATGGATAATGCCAACACCATTTCTCCCACGTCCAAAAAGTGAGATGGATTCCAATCTGGAAAACGGCTTACCGAAAGCATTTCTTGTGTCGCACGATAAGCATACTTTTCTTCCTTCGTCATGCGATAGGCATATGAAAGATAGAAAATCCGTTTTAATGCCAAACGGGAAACACCCAGCAACCGCTTCCCTTCCATAACTCGTTCCGCCATTTGTTGGATGAGTATCTCATCAGATTCTTTCAAAATACGCTCATGAACCTTCAATAACGATGGGAAGCTTGTTATTGACCTCTTCACAGCTTCTTCTCCTCCTTGCGTTAATAATAAACGAGGATGAGGGTTCATTCTTTCATAATCCAAAGACTGCGCACACAGCACTAAAGAATAAAAAACTAAAACTGACAATAAGATTGTTCGCTGTAGACGAGGTTTACAAAAAAGGAATAAATATATCATCATATTAATTACTTAAAAGTTCAACAACATGGCAAATATCACAATATTATAGAATAATATAGAATCATTATCTGCAAAATCGACGGGAACGTTTTCCTTAACTAAAGCTAACCATCTTTCTGTGCAAGGTATGCAAAAGTATGTTTTTATATAGGAATAATCAACTATATAACAAGCTATTAACATTAAAAACCTACAAAATCGTTCCCGATGATTTTCATCATTCTTTGCATAAGTTATCATATTATTTCAGAGATTTGCATGTGTAACTCAATATATAACATAAAACAAATCTAAAATGAGCAGAATAGAAACAACATTATTATCCAGCAATTTTGAGGTTGAAAATCATAAAGTTGCAATCAGTAAAAGCCTAATAAATATCTAAATACTAATTATTATTCAGTTATATGAAAAACAATTTATCACATCCATGCATGTGGCAGCAAGGTCACACACGATGCTATCGTCTGGCCCAATCAGTAGTTCTGACTGCTTTGTTGGGCATTGGCACAGTACAAGCTGGTCAGCCCTTTATTACAACATCCCTTTCAACGCAGATTCATAGTGTTGCTATGGAACAACAAACGGGCAATATATCAATAAAAGGGCATGTAGTAGATAACAAGGGAGAAATCCTTATTGGCGTTACTGTCATGGTAAAAGGTACCAATAACGGTGTCATCACAGATATGAATGGTAACTTTACCATTACCGCAAAAAACGGCCAAACACTAGTTCTTTCTTATATCGGATACAAAGATGTGGAAGTCAAAGTGCAGCAAAGCAATCTGAACATTACAATGCAGGAAGACGCTCAAGCACTTGACGAAGTTGTAGTTATCGGATATGGTACAGCTAAAAAGAAGGATTTAACCGGTGCTATTTCAAACATTCGTCCGACCGACTTAAAAGCAGAAATGCCCCGTAATATGCACGACTTATTGCGTGCTAATGCTGCCGGTCTGAACATCTCAGTCAACAACGAAGCAAAAGGTGGCGGCGACTTCCTTATACGTGGTAAAGGTACTTTAAAAGCCGGTTCACAACCGTTACTTGTTGTAGACGGAGTTATTTATAATGGCGAACTTAGCGAATTGAACCCCAACGACATCATTTCAATCGACGTACTGAAAGATGCCAGTTCTGCTGCTGTATATGGTGCAAAAGCAGCAAACGGAGTCATTGCTATCACTACACAGAAAGGTATAGCAGGCAGCAAGCCTGTGATTAACGTCAATACAAGTTGGGGATTAGTCACTCCTATTAAGAGCCGCAAACTCAGAAACGCCGAGCAATTTCTTGATTTCCGTCAAGCATACGAAATCGGTAGGCAAACGGATGAATACCTTGAACAATATCCGGGAATGTATACCGATCCAAGGAAGCTTAATGGAATAGATAAAGTAGACTGGTACAATTATGACCAGAAGGATAAAGTTACGTCTGTATCAGAAGAAGAACTAATAACGAAATGGTTGTCACGTCTGGACCTATCTACCCCTGAAATCAATAATTATTTCAATGGTAAACTAACCAATTGGCAAGATTTGATGTTAAACAATGCAGTACAACAAAACTACAACGTCAGCATTAGCAAAAAAGGTGAAGATTACCAATACTATTGGTCCATTGGCTATATGGACAATGAAGGTATCAAAGATGGTGATGCGTTTAGCCGTTTCACTACCCGCCTGAATCTGGAATCCAATGTCAGCAAGTATATCACAGTGGGATTGAATATGAACTTCTCCAGCCGTGACGAAAGTGCTATTGCTGTCGATACTAAAGCTTTGACATGGTTTTCTCCGTATTGTAGTAATGATGTTAACAATCCAGAAAGTGCTAACCAGCACTATCCTAATGGTTCAAACACCATCGCCAACCCATTCTATGACCGTAAATATACAGATAAGAAACAGGTATACATGAATCTGGACGGAACTATCTACGGACGCCTGAATTTACCATTCGGTTTCTCTTACCAGATGAACTTTACTCCGCGCTTGGCCTGGAACGAAAGTTTTGAGCACAAATCAGCCAAGAATGATGCTTGGGCAGGAGAAGGTGGTTCCTCCTTCCGCCAGCATAATAAAGCCTTCAACTGGCAGGTAGACAATGTCTTCAACTGGAAATATGAATTCTTCGATAAACATAAAGTAGAAGCTACTTTCCTAGTCAACGCCGAAAAATCACAAAGTTGGATGACTAAGAGTACTAACAAAGGATACAATCCGAGTGACGCGTTAGGCTATCATGGTATCCACTTGGGCAACAATCCTACTGCATTGAGTACTGACCAATACACTACTGGTGATGCTTTGATGGGACGTCTTTTCTACTCCTTTAGCAATAAATATATGTTGACTGCTTCTGTTCGTCGTGACGGTTACTCAGCTTTCGGTATGATGAACCCACGTGCTACATTCCCTGCCGTTGCTTTGGCATGGGTATTCACAGAAGAAAAATTCATGAAGAAAACCTCCTCATGGCTAAGTTATGGTAAATTACGCTTCTCTTGGGGTGAAAATGGAAATAGAGACATTGGTATCTATGCCGCTCTCGCAGAACTGACTTCTAATCCGACTTGTTGGATCGATGGAAGTGGTAAGTTTTATACCACAACTTATACATTGAACCAAAAAATGCCAAATAGCAAGTTAAAATGGGAACGTGCTAAATCATATAATATAGGTTTGGACTTCGGACTCTTCGGAGATATTTTAAGTGGTTCTATCGAAGTATACAAGAAAATGACCAATGATTTACTAATGGACCGTGCCATTCCACCTATCACTGGATTTAGCAAAGTATTGAGTAATATGGGACAACTCCAGAATACAGGTTTTGAATTAACATTGAATGCCAACATCATGAGACGCAAAAACTTTGAATGGAGTGCTACAGGCAACTTTTCACTCAACCGCCGTAAGATTAAGCACTTGTACGGTAACATGAAGAATATTCTTGATGCTGACGGTAATATCATCGGTCAGGTGGAAGACGATGATATCACTAACAAATGGTTTATTGGTGAGGACCCAGACCGCATTTGGGATTATATAGGAGATGGTGTATGGCAACAAGATGAAGCTGAAGAAGCTGCAAAATATGGTTGTCAGCCGGGTGACTTTAAATATCTGGACCTCAATGAAAATGGGAAATTGGATCAGGATGACAAGAGACATCAGAAATATACGACTCCCCGCTTCCGCTGGACATTACGTAACAATTTCCAATTGTTCAACGATTTGGATGTTTCATTCATGTTATACTCTTTATGGGGACACCATGGTTCATATGCTGATGCCGCCAACAATAACTTCGATGCTTCTATCAGTTGCGGTTACGATCAGCCTTACTGGACACCGGAAAATCCGATTAATGACTATGCACGTATCGGTTCAAAGAATTTAGGAACACATTATGTAAACAAGTCATTTATCCGTTTGGACAATATCACAGTTTCATATCGCCTGCCACAAAAATGGACAAAAGTTGTGGGTATCCAAGATTTACGCTTCAACGCATCCATTCATAATGTAGCAGTCTTTGCTCCTCATTACGACGGCTGGGATCCTGAATCAAACAGCCCAATGGGAAGAACATTCAATTTCGGTATTAACTTTACACTCTAATTTGAAAGAACAATGAAAAAGAACAGAATATTCAAAACTATCAGTGGTGCCGCTTTATGTACGGCACTACTAACCGGATGTAGCGAAAGCTGGTTGGAACCTAAACCCCTCTCTTTCCTCACTCCTGAAAATGCATACGTTGATGCTGACGGTCTGCTCACTTCTCTGGCAGCAGCCGAGCGTTCCATGCGTCATGAATACTTTGGAAACGGAAGTGGATATACTTGTGAACTTATCTTCTCCGACCTCTGCATCAGCGGAACGACTGATAAAGCAGGCCCCTTGCAGGATATGGATCGCCAATTAATGCCGGATGCGAACTTTAATAATGCAGAAAACTCCTATTTGACATCACATAACTGGGATGAGAACTGGAATCAAATAAAATATACGAATGTAGTACTTTCACGTATGAAAGATACAAAATTCGTGAATGAAGCTGAAAAGAACAAAGTATTAGGTACAGGTTACTTCCAACGTTGTTACAGATACTGGCGACTAATCAACCAGTTCGGGGATGTCCCCTTCATTGATGTCGAAGTCACATACCCACGGTATGATTTTAATACATGTGACCGTTGGAGCATCTTGCGTCGTATGAAAAAAGAACTGGAATTTGCATACCAATGGGTACCCGAACAAGTAGACCGTGGACACACCACAAAATCGGCCTGTGGCGTACTGTTGATGAAAGTCTATATGTCATTGGGAGAATTCGACAATGCTATCAAAGTTGGAAATGAAATCGTAGCTAAACACCCACTGATGGTCAACCGTTTTACTTCCACTAAAAACAATCATCCCAACCTGATGTTTGATCTGCATAGCGTAGAAGCCAAAAGTGATCCGGCCAACACAGAAGGTATATTATATGGTGTATCCGAACCGAATAATGCCAGTGGCACAGGTTCTGCAAAAACAGAAATCATGGCTAACTGTGTTCCTATGTGGAATAATAACGTAGTAAAAACTCCGAGTGGTAAAACTGGTTTCGCCGTCACTCCCGACAGCAAAGACGTTACAGCCGGCATTGTGGAAGACGTGAACAAAACATATGGACGAGGCATTGCCCGTGTACGCCCCACCAACTACTTCCAATATACCATCTGGACAGAGAAAGAGAAAAATGACTTACGTGGCCGCTACAACCACGACAGCTGGAGACGTATGGAAGACCTAATTTATAATGACCCGGCCCTGAAGAAAGCTAATGATCCCTGGTATGGAAAGAAGGCAGTAAAACCAGTGAATATGTCTTGCGGTGATTCAATCCGCTGCTGGTTTTCATGGCCGCACTACAAAGTTTATATTCCGGATCCGACAGCAGGTAGCGGTCAATGGAAAGGTGGTTCAAGCCCTATTTACCTGATGCGTAGTGCCGAAGTTTACCTGATGCTTGCCGAATGCTATTATTGGAAAGATAATCTGAGTGAAGCAGCCAATATGCTGAATGTAGTCCGTAACCGTGCAGGCGCCGATCCGCTGACTGCTCAAAACATCAATATCGGTGAAATTCTGAACGAACGTGCACGTGAACTTTATTACGAAGAACATCGTCACATTACATTGGTTCGTATCGCTTATACATACGCACTGACAGGTAAACCTTGTGAAATATTCAACGGACGTACCTACAAAATGGAAAACTTATGTGGTCCAAAGGGAGCCAGCAACTTGAAAGATGCCGGATACAATTTCTGGTTCGACTGGATCAGTCAACATAACAATTTCTATAACAAAGGTGTAAAGAACAGATTTGCTGAATACACCATGAGTGTTCATCACATGTTATGGCCTATTCCTAACAAAGATATCAGAGCCAACACCAATGGGCACATTAATCAAAATAATGGTTATTTAGGTTGTGAAAATAATGTAACTCCCTTGCAGGTACCCGAAGAAGGTCAGTTCATGAAAGATTAATCGTGGATATTCACTTTTATGAAGAATTACCCCTGCCACATATATTTGTAGTAGGGGTAAATTTTATAATTTACAAAGCATAAAGATATGTACAAGCTTTCATATAACATTTCATTTGCCGAATGGAAAAGAAAATGGTTACTATTGTTGATAATCAATTTCTGTATAACACCCATAGAAATGCTGGCAAACTATAAGATTGAATCTTCCAATTATATTTTAAGAATAGCATCCAAAGATAAAGGAAGGTTGCTGTTGCAAAACAAACAATCGGAGACATTAGTACAACTTGGCGAGCTGAAACTTGGCCAGTGGCCTCAACTGGAACTCAAAAACAATTGTAAATATGAAATAACTGAGGTGAATGGGGCAAGTGCCATTCGTATCCATTATTTTTTTCCTCCATCAGTACCGACTTCGATGAAACTTACAGGTACATTCATAGTGCATCAAGACCGGGTGGACGTACAGTATTTGCTTTCAGGAGTTCCCGAAAAGTATAAGGCTGACTGGAAAGGATGTCAGTTCCGTTTCTGCCTGCCCGAAAACGCCGGTACTCAAAAACTTCCGGAAGCCAAATTGGGGATATGGCAGCGGGATGCTAAAGGAGGACTTCCGTTAGAAACAGCCGATGCCAAAATATTCCCGTTTTTGATAAAAAACCGCTTGCTTTGCCTTACTTATGGAGCCGATAACAAAGTCGACTCAAATTGGCAAAGCGAGGACTACAGACATACGATTCTACCTCGTCAAGAAGACGGCAACTATTTCACTCAGTTCTCAATCCTATTTCCTCCTTATGGATGGCCTTACGAAGCTATCAGTGCAAAATGGCAGAAACGTCCATTTGCCTTAACACTCACCACAGAGAAAGTCTATAACTGGTGGGAGGACGCAACTGCTCCAATCGGCGTACAAGCTAAAATCATCAATACGTCACCAGTTCCACAAAAATGCATACTTAAGTATTGGATTCGTGACTATGACGGAAATTACATAGTGAATGACTCCAAAAAATACTTCTTAGAAACAGGAGAAGTACAAGTTCACCCCATTGAATTTACAGCAGACACAGAACGGGAAATTTATTTTGTAGAAGTCTCCGTTGAAGATGAAAACGGAAAAGAACAGATTTTCTCGAGGACAAGTCTGGCTATATTGCCTCCTCATGAGTTTAAAGCCACACCCGATGAAAACATTATGGGGCTTTCAGCCTATTGGGCCATTCCCGATTCCATGAATCTAAAACGTTTATTAAACCGGATGGGAGTCCGATGGGTACGTAACGGAATCACCAGCAGTTTCAAAAACATAGAAGCCACATTTCACAATAACATAGACTGGAAGAAGAAATGGAAAGATACAGAGCGGGAAGAATTGATACGTTCCTTTTTCCGAAAGATTGTGAAGAATGGGAACAAAATATGGGAATTTGGCAATGAACTGAACATGAGTTCACCGGACATTGCCGGTGCCGGTGAAGGCATTGGTAAGGCTAGTTTGGCCGAAGCATATATAGAGTGGTTGAAAGCCATACGCAAAGTTCAAAAAGAAAAAACTGAATGGCAGAACATTCAGATTATCTCATTCGGAATAGCAGGTGCAGATGAGGTCTTCCTGGAAAAGATTGTAGAATTAGGAGGATGGGACTTACTGGACGGAATCGCATTGCATCCGGGCAGAGGTAATTTTACACCTGATTTTCCGGTAATCGCTCCTTGGGAAGATTTCAAGAAGCCCGCTTTCGGATATCAATACTGGAATTATTACGGTTCTATACGAGTAGTCAAGAACTTCATACAAAAGCATGGAGGCGACAAAGATTTGTACCTCACCGAAATATATGCGCTTGATTATCCCAATCATTCATGGAACGACACCCCTCGCGAGGCGGCGGAGAATTTATTATTATCATATGCGCTTGCAGCGGCAGAGGGAGTAAAGAATGCGCTTTACTATCAGCTATTTAACTCCGTATGGTTCGACCATTTAGGAGTAAATGCCACTAACCGGGAGTATTTCTTTGGGATGATCAACCGAGATTTAAGCTTCAAGCCTTCTTTGATGGCCTTTTGCAACACGGCTGAAGTATTGGATAAAGCCACATTCAAAGGCTGGATACGGATGGACGAAAAGCATCCGTGCAGCAGAGGAATTTTATTTGATACTCCTCGGGGAAGCATGGCTGTACTTTGGGACAGGACAGAAGGAAATATCCTGACTCATCCCAACGGAGATATTTTTCCGGAACCTTGGGTAAGCTCATGGAAAACAAAAAAGAGACTGACATTGCCAAGCAATGTTCCAGAGGTCACCTTACTGAATGCCATCGGACAAAAACAGATAGTGCCTACTACCGATAATCAAGTAACTATAGAATTGACTGGTGCTCCTTGCGTAATATACGGAATAGATGCATCACGAATTCAGCTTTATCATTAATCAAAGATACCATAAAGTTCAAAAGATTAAGAATAATATAAACTATTTACCATGAATACTCCCAAAAAGATTACAGGAATCTTGTGCTTCTTACAGTGTTTCGTGCTTACGGTGTTGGCTGAAAGTCTTCCTAAAGACACTATCTTCAGATATCTTGCTTCTAAAGCAAATTATGAAGAAGAAAACATTCCGAATTACGACCTACCTAATCCATTGATAATGAAAAACGGAAGCACTATAAATACCCTGAAACAATGGAACCAAAAACGCAGGCCGGAACTACTCCGGCTCTTCGAAACGGAAATGTTCGGCAAAGCACCTAAACATCCGAAAGATATGCACTTCAAAATTCTGACAGAAGACAAAAATGCGTTAGGCGGTATAGCTACACGTAAGGAAGTTTCGGTTTACCTGACAAAAAGTGACAAACACTACTTTACAGTCCTCATATATATTCCGAACAAGCGTTCAGGAGCAGTTCCTCTATTCTTCGGATTAAACTTCAAAGGTAACCATACCATCAGCCTAGATCCCGGTATATCCTATCCAACTCCCGAAAAACAAAAAGAATTTTTATGGAAGAGACTGCCTCCCCGAGGCATTGCAGCTGCCCGATGGCCCATTGAGATGCTAATGGAAAACGGATACGCCCTTGCCACTATCTATCGCGGAGACATTGACCCCGATTTTGATGATGCATTTAAAAATGGAGTTCACCCTCTATTCTACAAAAAAGGACAACATCATCCGGCTAACGACGAATGGGGAACCATAGCCGCGTGGGCATGGGCCATGAGCTGTGCGATGAACTATTTCGAAACAGACAAAGATATTAACACATCCCAAGTAGCCGTGTTCGGACATTCACGGCATGGTAAAGCCGCCTTATGGGCAGGAGCCACAGACCAACGTTTTGCTATGATTATCTCCAATTGCTCTGGTTGCGGAGGGGCCGCCCTTTCCCGACGTGCAATCGGAGAAACCATTCAAGCCGTCAACCAACAGTTTCCCCATTGGTTTTGTCGCAACTTCCGGAAATACAACAGCAAAGAGAACACGCTTCCTTTTGACCAGCATGAGTTGATAGCTCTTTTAGCCCCACGTCCAGTTTATATTGCCAGCGCCACCGAAGATCAATGGGCCGACCCTAAAGGAGAATTCCTATCCGGAGTACATGCTACTCCGGTATATGAGTTTATATTCGGAGCAAAGGGGCTAGATGCCAAAGAGATGCCTCCAAGCGATACTCCTCTACAAGACGGTAGTATCGCCTACCACATTCGTTCTGGCAGGCACGACATCACTCAATATGACTGGAAACAGTATGTGAAGTTTGCAGATAAATGGTTCAGAAAGTGACCTAACACCGAGGCATATGGGGCATGACCCACAAGATAGATAGAAGTGTTAGCCAAGCAAAAAGATTGCTTTGTGTAACACTTCTATCTTAAGGATAATATAAACTGTTCTATTGCTTGATAACCTTCTTGGTTATGCGTTCGACACCATTTATGTCGAAGACTGCGTAATAGATTCCTGCATTGATTCCGGTCACGTTTATGCTGTATTCCAAGGTATTACCTGATACAGGAATTGATTGACTTACAATCTGCTGCCCGATTACATTATATATATAGAGATGCATTTGCTTGATGTCCGACTGAAAATTAGCTTTGATGAACAATCGATCCTTTACTGGATTGGGACTTATTCGTATATCTTTCCCGTTGACATAAAGGTTCTCTATGCTGGTCGGGGCATCTCCGTGAAGCTGCATCTGAGAGGCATCCATGCCGTAAATAATAACAGGAGCTCCAGTTAGAGTTATTGTAGCTTTATGGTCTTTCACCGGGATTGATTCTTTTTGTCCGATGGCATTCAATACCGTAATGCTTTCTTCTTTGCAGGGCAAAGTCAGTTCCGTTTGTATATTCCATGAACTGATCCAAGGTTCCGGAGAACTGTTCCCATTGGGACGTGGAAGTATATCGCCTTCTATTCTATCCCAAATAATACTCATAGGACCTTTAGGCGTATCGAACATGATTCCTTTGCTGAAAGGATTATTTTCACTAAACTTGATCCATCCTTTGAAACGAGCCCCATCCAACGCTTCGGATATATTGCAGTAGGCCATGAGGGAAGGCTTGAAACTTAGATCGCGGTTGATTAGACCAAAGAAATATTCACGGTTGTCTTCTCTCACGCCTAATTGATTGTTCCATACTGAATTGAATAGCTGGTAATAGAGTGCATTCTTTACTCCTTCAGCAGCGGCAAGTGCAAATGAGAGGACCACGTTCTCGGCTGATTCGCGGGGAGTGTCATTCCATGAATGGTTCGGAAAGTCAAGTGCGTAGACTTCCGTCAGGTATAAATCTTTATCATTTCCATGTGCTTTGATGAAGTTTTTGAGAATACGGATGGAACCGTAGTAATTCCAGTATTGATATCCTGAAGAAGGTTTCTCAAATTCATTCCATGGAACTGTTACAGGATAATCGGGAGTAAAGTTACCTCTTCCTGGGTGAAGTGCTATCCCATCCAGCAATTCCCAACCTCCTAGTGTGACGAGTTTTTCCAGGAATACTTCGTCAGTACCGGCAAAACCGAAAGATATAATTTTGATTTTTTGCCATTCCGTTTTTTCCGACTGTATCTTGCGGATAGCTTTTAACCATTTCACATAAGGCTCGGCCAATAGTGCTTTTCCGATACCTTCACCGGCTCCACCTATATCAGGAGAACTCATATTCAGTTCATTGCCGAACTCCCAAATTTTGTTTCCGTTCTTCACTATTTCTTGGAAGCAGGTTCGGATTTGTTTATCTCGTTCTGTATCACTCCACTTTTTTGTCCAGTCGATATTGTTATGATACATTGCTTCAATATTCTTGAAACTGCTGTTAATTCCGTTTCTTACCCATCTGACCCCCATTCTGTTGAGTAACCGTTTCAATTCTGTTGAGTCGGGGATAGCCCAGTAAGCGGAAAGTCCCATGATGTTTTCATCAGAAGTAGATGTGAATTCGTGTGGGGGGAGGAGCCCTATATTCGTTCTGTGAAATACTTGCTCCTTGCCAGTTTCATCCTCGATGGAAGCCTCTATAAAGTAGATTTCTCTTTCGCTTTCGGGGGTGAACTCAATGGGATAGACCTGTAGCTGACCGGCTTCTAAAGTAAGTGAACGGCTTTCATTGACAACATAATTTCCGGCATAGTCTCTGATCCAATATTTGAGTGTACAATTTTTCTTCTCTTGGGAAGTGTTGGCCAGATTTGCTTTTACACTTAATGTTCCGGATGCATTTTCCCACCAATTGTAAGGTTTATCGGTGCTGAGAGTTAATGCAAAGGGACGTCCTTTCCATTGGGCACAGATGGCTTCGTACGGCCAGTCCGAAGAAGCCACCAGTACGGAGAACTTCGTGGAATAGGAACCGTCTTTATTATCAATTAAGACGGTATGCCTGTACCAGTCGTCCTTCCAACTGGAATTAGCCTTATTCTCAGGACCATAGGCCAGACATATTATTTTATCTTTTATGAGGAATGGGAAGAAATTGGAATCTGCGGCTTCAATGGGCAATCCTCCTTGTGCATCCCGTTGCCATAAGCCGAGTTTGGCCTCTGGCAATATTTGGGTATTTGCCTTGTTGGAGAGTATGAAGCGAAATTGTGAGCCTCCCCAGTTGGTGACATATCCGGTAGGAACACCGGAAACCCAATATTGGACGTCTACCCGGTCGGGACGTGCAATGAAGGTTCCGGTCAGTGTAATGGAAGAAGGTACAGATGAAGGAAAAGTGTAGGTGGCGCGGATGGCCTGATATCCGTTTACTTCAATGATTTCATAACTGCATGTATTTTCCATTGTGATGGCAGGTGTCCATCCGAACTTTAGTTTTCCGAGTTGAATCAGGTTTTCAGATTCCTTGTTTTTGATGTACAAAGTCTCTGTGTTTGTGCCTGATGCTTGCAGGATGTAATTGGGCATCTCAATTTTGTATAAAGTTTGCGCATTTAATGGTGCAATGCACAGACTTATCAAACATAATATCCAAATTCGTTTTAATTTGTGAACTGATTGAGGGAGTAGTGTCTTTTTCTGCATAAATTTTAGTAATTTAGTGATTATACAATTACAGCCGGAAACTGGCTGGCAAGACAAAACTAAGGATTTGAAACAGGTTGTTCAAAGAAACAGGGATAAATCATCGGAAACGATTTCATGAAAAAATGTAAGGATAAAAAAAAAGGATGCATTTCTGTCTGCGCGTTTTCAACCAAGCAATGCTATATTTTTTTCATAAGTATTATGTATGAATTCAACAACATTGCAAATACCGAATCTTTACCAAACCAAATAATTTACAACTAAATCATCGGGAACGTTTTCTGAAATACAGATTTGCAAAATATATCAAAAAGAAAGCAATTCAATAAACAATGCAATCTTCTTTTATGTACTTTTGTATGTACTACTGCCACATAGAAGCAGACATTACAAACTTGAACATTCCATAAGTATGAAAAAAATAATTCTAACCAGCATCTTACTTTTGTTGTATGGAACACTTCTTCCGGCACAAGAAATCGAACAAAATGTAGAAGAACGGCTACAAGCTTTCTTTAAAGAATATACCACCAATACGATAAATATAGGTACTTGCAAGTTGGACAGTTTCCGTATCGACTTCCGAAAAAAGAGGTTGCTCATCTATACAAACGAACGCTTTGCCTACCAGCCCTTACGACCAGTAACAGTAGATGCCATTTATCGGCATTTGGGACAAATCTTGCCAGGACCGATAAGTTATTTCAAAATAACCCTTTTTGCAAACGGACGAAGCATTGAAGACCTCATTCCAAATCTTTACCGGAAAGGGAAGGAAGACAAAACACGTCTATTTAATAAGCTGGAATACAAAAGCAATCCGTGGGTAACCCGCATCTCACGTCCATACGAAATTACCCGTGGATTGGAAAGAAGACATATCGCCCTTTGGCAAAGTCATGGAAAATATTATATCAACGACAAAAATACATGGGGATGGCAACGTCCACGCCTGTTTTGTACAACAGAAGACCAGTTCACACAATCATTCATTTTACCCTACCTCATACCCATGCTGGAAAATGCCGGAGCCAATGTATTCACCCCCCGTGAACGGGATACACAAAAACAGGAAGTCATCGTCGACAATGACGGAAGCCTGAATGGATATGGCGGACAAGGCTCCCTCTATTTAGAAGTCAAAAGCCGGAAAGCACGTTGGCAACAGACAAACCAACCAGGATTTGCCCAACAGAAAAGAGTATATCAAGATAACGAAAATCCTTTCATTACCGGGACAGCCCGCTATGCCCAAACCGAAAAGAAAAAGGACAAGGCTTTTGTCGAATGGGTGCCTGACATTCCTGAAACGGGGGAATATGCCGTATATGTGTCTTATCAAACTCTGCCAAACAGTGTAAGCGATGCCAAATATCTCGTATTTCACAACGGAGGTGTCACTGAATTCAAAGTGAACCAACAAATCGGAGGAGGCACCTGGGTATATCTTGGAACATTTGCTTTTGATAAAGGCAAAAACGATTACGGCATGGTAGTACTAAGTAATGAAAGCAAAGAAAAAGGCGTTGTCTGTGCCGATGCCGTACGTTTTGGTGGAGGAATGGGAAATATCGCACGTGGTGGAGAAACCAGCGGACTACCCCGATATCTGGAAGGCTCCCGCTATTTTGCACAATGGGCAGGTATGCCCTACCCCGTTTATAGTGGACGTGAAGGGAAAGATGATATGTCCGATGATATAAACTCTCGTTCCAAAATGATTAATTATCTGTCGGGAGGTTCCATCTTCAACCCAGAAGAGCAAGGACTGGGAGTACCCTTCGAAATGGCAATGGCATTACACAGCGATGCCGGTACCAGCAAAGAAGACAAAATTGTCGGAACACTCGGCATCTATACTACCAAATTCAATAAAGGATTGCTTGCTGGTGGTACCAATCGGTATGCCTCGCGTGACCTTTCCGATATCATACTCACCCAACTCCAGCGGGATATCCGCTCCAACTATGCCATAGACTGGACACGCCGTAGCTTATGGGACCGTAATTATAGTGAAACCCGCCTTCCGGCAGTGCCTTCTACTATCATCGAACTGCTTTCACATCAGAACTTTGCCGATATGCGCCTCGGTCACGACCCCAACTTTAAGTTTACCGTAGGACGTTCCATTTATAAAGCTATTCTGCAATACCTTTGCAATCAGCATGGCAAGGATTATGTAGTGCAACCACTTCCCGTAAGCAACTTTTCCATCCGCTTCGGCGATAAAAAGAATACATTGGAACTCTCCTGGAAGGGTGAGGAGGATCAACTGGAACCTACAGCCAAACCACGTGAGTACATTGTTTATACCCGCATCGGACGCGGAGGATTTGATAATGGCGTACGTGTCAGCAGCCCTTCTTATACAGCCAAAATAGAACCGGGTATTGTCTACTCTTTTAAAGTAACCGCAGCCAATCGGGGGGGAGAAAGTTTTCCGTCCGAGATTCTTGCTGCTTATAAAGCCAAGAAGGAAAAAGGACGTATACTGATTGTCAACGGCTTCGACCGTATCAGTGGACCAGCAGTCATCGATACTCCTATTGAAGCCGGATTTGATTTAACAAAAGATCCGGGCGTACCTTATCTATATGACATTTCTCTTTGCGGCGCTCAAACCGAATTCTCCCGCAAGCAAACGGGAAAGGAGTTGGGACGCAGCAGCGACGAGTGGGAAGGATTAAAAATTGCCGGAAATACCTTCGACTACTCTTTCATACACGGAAAAGCAATACAGGCAGCCGGTAATTATAGCTTTGTATCATGCAGCGATGAAGCTGTAGAAAACGGGCGCGTCCCATTGGAGGTTTATAATATTGTGGATTACATTCTTGGACTAGAGAAAGAAGATCGTCAAAGTAACCCGGCTCGTAACACGTATTATAAAACCTTTTCTTCCCCCATGCAACGCGCATTGACATCATACTGTCAGTCCGGTGGTAATCTACTTATTAGCGGTTCCTACATCGGTAGCGATATGAATAACTCGCAAGGCGACCGGGAGTTTACACAGAATCTTTTGAAATACGCCTACGGACAATCTATCACCGACAGCTATTCAGGAAATATCAGTGGGTTGGGACGTACATTCAGTATCCCCCGCCTGCCCAACGAATATGCTTATCCCGTAACTGCCCCGGAATGTATTCTTCCTACAGGTGGTGCTTTCCCCGTACTCACATATAATTCCGGCAATCAAAGTGCTGCCATTGCTTATCAGGGCAATTACCGCACCTTCGTCATGGGATTTCCTTTTGAAAGTATCGAGAAGGAAACGGATCGTAATGCTATCATGGCCTCTATCCTGCAATTCCTCACCACAGATTCACGCAAATAAAAATAAAAAAAGGAAGAATAATCAATGAAAGTATGCATAATCTGTGGTGAAAAACTTATCTTTGCTCTCAGAGTATAAACCTTTAAAACATAAAAAAACTATGTACACTATACAAGCAAACCCCAGCGGTACCCGCAGTTTAGAAATATCCGAAGAGAATCTGGCTACTATTGAGAAATACGGCCTTTTCCGTCATCTTATTGACAGTAACGGCATTGTAGACGAGTCTGTTCTGGAAAAACTGAGACTGAATATCCGCTCCCTCATCGCATCACAAGAGGAGGACAGCAAAGATCTGCTCGACCTCTGCATCGACGTGATATACCACAACAACATGAAAGCCTTCGGATTACAACAGTTGATCAAGCTCTATCTAGAATGGCTTTCCAAGCAGGAACCCATAGAAGAGGAATCATGAAATGAAAACAATCGATACCTGTGGTCAAAAACTTTATAGTCCTCTCATCCCGGCAGTCAAAGCTATGTGCGAAACCGCGCCGGGTGAGAGGTTGGAAATTATTATGAATAACGCTGAGGCTTTCCAGGATTTGAAGGAATACCTCGCGGAACAAAGCATTGGTTTCCGAGAAATATACGACGGAGAACAGATGATCTTGCAGTTCAAGATGTAATAGTTAATCCGCAACTTTTTTCATAAAAGAAATTTCAATGCCCCTATACAAACACAGACGGGATACATTGCAGTGATATTTCCCGTCTTTTTATTCGACTATACTTCAAGCTAATACATCAGAAACATGAAAACACTCTATTTTTTCCTTCCACTCCTGATAATAATTGCAGCCACCCCATTAAGCGCACAAGATATTCCCGAATGGTATCTTGTCAAGATGGACAAATTAGGATTTATAGCTTCTTTTTATCAGACTCCTACAGCAACTACGCTGACTGAAGGAGAATCTACGTGTTATAGCTTTGAAAATATCATAAACGAAAAAGATCATCCTAATAAATTATATCAAATCACTGTGTGGGAATCCTCTAATCCGGCTGACAGCACTTATGCCGAATACAAAGAAGAAGAACTGACAACTCTTAAACTTCATAGTCAAGGATTGCGACTCATAGAAAAAAATATCATGCAAGGAAGAATGATTCCATTCAATTGCTATGTATTGCAAAGTAAGACCGGAGAATACACTCATTTTTACATAGGATCGGGTAAGAACAAAGTTTACACACTAGAAGTTATATGCAAAAAAGATGAAAAATATAATGCTGACTTGATACAATTCATACGCAGTTTCCAGATAACTCTTTATAATAATCAGATCAAAAGCATCAGTACCGACAGCCTAAGCTATACCATGAACTTTCCCTTCACCCCTAAGATTCAAAAAATAGACTCTCCGGAAGCTGGAATCAAATATCATGTAGTAGTTTCCGGTGAAGCCCCAAAGAAACCCGAAACAGGATATATGGGAGAACTGGAAGTAATCTCTCAGGTAAGTGTATCTCCGATAGAGGTATATGAAATATCTGAAATATGTTACAATACAGACCAACTGCCAGAAGAAATATCTTCCGAACAAAAAGAGTATTTCTGGAGAGAATTGATGCACATGATTATCAATGCCACTTCCCAAGGTAAACTACTCAAAAAAGAAGAAATGAAATTCGGAAATCCCGAAGGCATAGCTTTTACTTACACCGGAATAAATGGGATTAATTACCGTACATTTCTTTGCCGTGCATTTTATATCAAACGCAAATTATATATTCTTCAGGTTCTACTTCGATACAGGGACGAAGCTAATCACCCGGATGTTATCAATTTTTTGGATTCCTTCCGCACAAAGTAAATAGTAGGCCCTATCGCATAAGCAAAGGCACTTCAAACCCAAATGTAGACCCTTTGTTTACCTCAGATTCCAACCCTACCTTGCCTCCCAGGCTCCGAATGATAGTTTGCGAAAGCGTCAAGTCTAAACCTGTTCCCGGCACTTCATGATCCAACTTCTTAAAGCTGGTAAATACTTCTTGTTGCTCTTCTTCCGGTATTCCAATCCCGGTGTCGGACACATAAAAATGAACGGTATCCGTTTCCTTACATGTGGCAACCAAAGCGTATTTCACCTGATTTGGTAAACTTAATCGCATTATGAATCAGGTTTGCCATTACCTGAATGATGCGCTGATGTTCAGAATACATGATAATAGGTTGCAAGGAGGCTTCACAGATCAAATCAACTGAAGGGTTATTGAACAGTTTCACTTTAAACATGCCTTCCAGTTCTCTCAACAAGTCAATTATAGTCTTTTACACGGCGGAAAACAAGCGTTTCCTGCAGGAGAAACAAGCGTTCCCATTAAGGGAAACGCGAGTTTCCATGAGGGGAAACTGCCGTTCCCCGCAGCGGAAACGGATCTAAATATAGGAGGGGTGCGGCTGAAAAAAGGGCTACACCATTTGCCCAAAAGGGTGTAACCATGTACCCCAAAGGGTGTAGCTATATGCCTAAAAGGGTGTAGCCCTACCGGATAAAAGGTTATTTTACCCGAAATATGAGCGTAAGTTTCCTCTGAAAAAGGTTTTATCCGCTACTTTCCGGTATATTCCGTTCGTTTCCGAAAAGTCTATTTGATTGAAAACGCACCTTAAACGGATATTTTGAATCTTTTATAAGAGCATCACTACGCAATATCCTTTTTATTTTCCACATACGCTTTCTATTTGCATTTTCCTAATAAGGATTCCTTGCATTCTTTTTCATCAAGCACCGCACGATGGGGAAATCTCAATCCAGACATCATTATCTCATATCTCTGCACAAAACGATAACTGACAAATAAATTCTACTAATGGAAGTAAATATGGAGAACAAACAGCAGATTTTAAAGCTACGCTATGTTTGGTGGAAGATAAGTTATCTGATGTACCAACTTATTTTTCTAAGTAGATATTCATTATTAGTTTGTACTATAAATGGGCATTTAGCGGTGTGAATTGATACGCGGACTACGCGGAATAGACAGACGAACACGAATCCTAATTTTTCATCCGCAGATGACTTGTACAGCATAGCACTTAACTCCGCGTTAGTCTGCTTTATCCGCGTAATCCGCGTATCAATTCACGCCCCTAAATTATCATTTAATTATGATACAGTACTTAATATAATAACACATAAAATGTAAAAATTGCACATTTTCTGGTTGAACCTCATTTTATGCGTATCTTTGCAGCATGAAAGAATATCGACTGACTGATTGGTTGCCCACAACCAAAAAAGAAGTGGAATTGCGCGGATGGAACGAACTGGACGTTATTCTGTTCAGCGGAGATGCTTATGTGGACCATCCTTCTTTCGGGGCTGCCGTCGTGGGACGCATCCTCGAAGCGGAAGGCTTGCGCATAGCGATTGTGCCTCAACCCAATTGGCGAGACGATTTACGTGACTTTAAAAAGTTGGGACGTCCCCGCCTATTCTTCGGTATCAGTGCCGGCTGCATGGACTCTATGGTCAATAAATATACGGCAAACAAGCGTCTTCGTAGTGATGATGCCTATACACCGGATGCCCGCCCGGATATGCGACCGGAATATCCGTCCATCGTTTATACCCAAGTCCTGAAAAAACTCTATCCCGACATTCCGGTTGTTTTGGGAGGCATTGAGGCAAGTATGCGCCGATTGACGCATTATGATTACTGGCAGGACAAGCTGATGAAAAGTATTCTTGTAGAAAGCGGTGCGGATTTGCTGATTTACGGAATGGGAGAAAAACCGGTAGTAGAATTAGCAAAGAGGTTTATCACTAACCGCTTATCACTAACCTCCATTCCGCAAGTTGCTTACTTATGCAAAACAGTGGATTTCGTGGCAGAAGAAGGAGACATCCGTCTTTTTTCTCATGCTGAATGCCTGAAAGACAAAAAGAAACAGGCTGCCAACTTCCGCCATATTGAAGAAGAAAGTAACAAATATGCCGCCTCCCGCATCACACAGGAAGTAGATAACATGACGGTTGTCGTCAACCCGCCCTATCCTCCTCTGACTGAAGAAGAACTGGACCACTCTTTCGACCTTCCCTATACCCGACTACCTCATCCTAAATACAAGGGTAAGCGTATTCCGGCATACGATATGATTAAGTTTTCGGTAAATATCCATCGCGGGTGTTTCGGAGGGTGTGCATTCTGTACAATCTCGGCGCATCAGGGAAAGTTTATTGTAAGCCGCAGTAAAGAGAGTATCCTTAAGGAGGTGAAGGAAGTAATGGAACTACCCGATTTTAAAGGATACCTGAGTGACCTCGGTGGCCCGTCCGCCAATATGTACCGGATGAAGGGACGCGATGAAGCTGTCTGCAAGAAATGCAAACGCCCGTCGTGCATCCACCCCAAAGTATGTCCGAATCTGAATACCGACCATCGCCCGTTGCTGGATATTTATCATGCAGTCGATGCCCTGCCCGGCATCAAGAAGAGTTTTATCGGAAGCGGTGTAAGATATGATTTGTTATTGCATCAGAGTAAAGACTCTGCCACCAACAAAAGTACGCAGGAGTATACCCGCGAACTCATTGCCCGCCACGTCAGCGGTCGCCTCAAGGTTGCTCCGGAGCACACCAGTGACCGGGTGTTGAATGTCATGCGTAAACCTCCATTCAGTCAGTTCCAGGAGTTCAAGAAGGTATTCGACCGCATTAATCAAGAAGAAGGGTTGCGGCAACAGCTCATCCCTTACTTCATTTCCAGCCATCCCGGCTGCCGGGAAGAAGATATGGCCGAACTTGCCGTCATCACCAAACGTCTGGACTTCCATCTGGAACAGGTGCAGGACTTTACTCCTACGCCCATGACTATAGCTACTGAAGCGTGGTACACCGGTTATCATCCATATACGCTGGAACCTGTGTTCAGTGCCAAAACCCCTCGCGAAAAACTGGCACAACGCCAGTTCTTCTTCTGGTACAAGCCCGAAGAACGGAAAAACATCATCAATGAGTTGCGCCGCATAGGACGGCAGGACCTGATTGATAAACTATACGTAAAACGATAAATCCCCCCAAAAGCAATGATGAAGCGACTATTACCCATTCTGTTTACTGCATTTCTGAGTTATGCAGGCACATCTCTGCAAGCACAAGATTATCTGCCGCAAACCTTCAGCGTTGCAGTGGGTGGCGGACTAACGCTGCCGCATGTAGAAGGAAACTGCAACGACTTCTTCAGTAAGAATGGTGACCGCACGGGATATGATTTGATGTTGGAAGGGCGCTACTATTTCACTCCGAACTTTGCACTGGGAGTTCAGTATGATTACTTGCGAATAGCAGATTTACCTGACAAGATGCATCTTCACTACGCACGTCCCACAATCACTTTTCGCCATCTATGGAGTAACGGAAATCAAGGTGCATTCCTGTTGTTCGGCATCGGTTATATGAATTATCAGGAACGGACATACCAACAAGGAAATCGGTATGGGCATCTTTTTCAAAGAGGATATTGCGGGTTATCATTTGGTACGGGATACGAATTCCGTATTACCAGGAAAGTATCGGGAGTCTTTCGGCTCGATATGCTCACAGCAGACTGGTTTGCCAATCCTGATGCCCGATTATCAAACACGGACGGGTATGATGACGGAGTGGATCACAGTTGGTTTAAGAATAATATCACGTTCCTTAATATAGGGTTTGCGGTACAGTTCGGGCGATAAGACGCCTTCTTTCACTTCTCAATAATGATTGTTGATGTGATTAATTCAAGAAACAGACGACTAACATTACAGGAAACAAATATTTAACATCTCAACTATCAACGTTATGAAAGAAATAAAAGAATTCCTGGACAATGTTTTTGCCACAGCATCCAAGAAAGCCTCCACATGGCTGATTAGCAAGATAAATAAACAGTGATATGTTCCGGTTGTATCTGACATTTCGTCTGAGAAGCTGCCTCCGCATGCTGAAAGAGATAGGACTATTGCGTACCATGATCCTCATATTAATCACTGCATTGGGTATTATCACACTTATAAAAGCAGAGATTCGTTGGATATTGCCAATTATTGCCATATTACTTTTAGGAGTTTATCACAATAACCGTAAAGATAAAGTCTTCTTACGATCACAAATTAAAAGCCCCACCAGGTTTTATCAGAAAGAATATTTATCACTAAGCACCCCGTTCATTACAACCGAACTTATTAAGGGAGAATGGATAGCAGTAGGTGTGCTCTTCCTATATAGCTTATTTTTGCCATACTTGAAAGAAGTAAAAATAACAAGTACTCCTATCAGACTACCGTTTCTTTTTCGTGGAGGAATGGAATATATCCGTATGTTTAGACAAAGCTGGTGGATATATCTGTTATTGTTGTTCAGTTCGATAATGGGAGGCAGCTATGGCAATATCCGTATAGCTAAAGTCAACCTGATTATCTGGTGCTTTGTTCAGGCATCAGCTTACTTCACAATACCGGAACCATTACAACTACTTCACTTCAAAGATTACCGGACATTCAATCGTATGCTGAGCAAAACAAACAGTGGGAATATACTCGTAACAAGCCTGCCGTTTATTACAGCAATATTGGCATTTACACCGGACACAGAAAGCGTATACTATACCCTGTCAACCTGTATAGCTTGTTTCCTATATCTGCAAGGTCTCGGATTACTGCGTCAAGTGTGCAAATCAGAACTCAGTTTGTTTTTATTACATCTTCCGCTATTGCTCCCGATATTCCTCTTATCATGTTTCATTCCTTATCTACTCTTGCTGTTTTCAGCAGTAATAGGAATTATCTCGTACGTTATATCAGGTAAATTGAAACCCTTATGGAACTAATCAAGATCAATCGGCTAACAAAAAAATTCGGGAAAGTAGAAGTCCTGAAAGGTATATTCCTGACTTATCAGTCAGGCAATATTTACGGACTTGTAGGTGAGAATGGAGCAGGCAAAACAACTCTATTCAATTGTATCATGGGAATATATAAACACGAAGGAATAATCGAAAAAACGAGTTGCCTGCAAATAGGCTATCAGCCAGCCGATAGTTTCTTTTATTCATTGATTACCGGACTGGAGTATATTGAATTCTGCATGAGAGCCAAAGGAAAACAGATTAACGAGGAGAAGGTGGAACAACTGAATACTATATTTCAACTACCCCTAAATCGATATGCCTCAGAATATTCTACCGGAATGAAGAAGAAACTCTCCTTCATGGCCCTGCTCCTACAAGAGAATGATGTATATATTCTGGATGAACCTTTCAATGGAGTAGATCTGAGAGGCTGCATCCAACTAAAAAAACTGATTCGTTCACTAAAGGAAGCAGGTAAGACAATTATCATATCGTCTCACCAGATTGCTGCTCTGCATGAAATATGCGATTACATTCATTATCTGAACCGACATACCATTGCCAAACAATATACAGATGAATCTATTGAGGAAATAGAGAATGACATTCTAACCGAATCATTCTCCGGGTTCCATTAGGATCACCTCTTGACCACTCCCTTGATAACATGAAAAAAAACCTTCCCCCCTATGAAAAGAGACATAGGCAGGGAAGGGGATCAACTACTTAATCAATTTGTATAATTCGCTGCCAGCCAATAGGAAAGCACCGACACCATATACATCAGTAGCATCACGTCCTGCAGCCTTGGGAGCAGCCCCTACAGGTTGTATATATCCCAACTTACCATCTGTATGTACGGCTTTGACTAATGACTTCCAACCTTTTTCAAGCACAGGCTTATAAGTACGTTTTGCCAGGTATTCATTTCTGAGTCCCCACGCAATTCCATAGCACATAAAAGCAGAACAACTATTCTCAGGCATATCGTAAGAATCCGGATCCAGCAAGCTTGTGCGCCAGTCACCGCCCTCGCATTGGGTTTTGCGTACAGCCTCAGCCATTTTCACAAACAGTTGAATATAGTAGTTACGCGAGTCACAATCTATTGGGAGATTATCTATAATCAAAGGAAGTCCGGCAAACACCCAACCGTTACCACGTCCCCAAAATTGTTTGGCTCCGTTCTTCTCACGCATAGGAATTCGCTTATTGTCCCTATAAAAAAGTGAATATTCTTCATCATACAATGAATCTACACATTCTTTATATTCACTATTCATATAATTCAAATAAACATCATCCCCTGTCATTGTATACAGAGCCGCATATACCGGCGGTGCCATGAACAATGCATCCGCCCAAGACCAGCGTTCCAAAGTTCCCACTGCATCCGTTTTCAACAAAGGGGCTTTCGAAGGATGAGTTGCCACATAATATGCCCGCTCCATCACCGGCTGCAACATCCGTTTATCTCCCAGTTTGCGGTACATTTCAATAAATGCCTGTCCCACACAAATATCGTCTGCATGATAAACACGATCCCACATATTCCAATTGTATTTCTCACCAATTTCACGTACAAAGTCATAACATGTCTCATTGCCGGAGACCTTCCCCCATTCGGTCATCCCCCGGTATAATGCACCGTTTGTCCAATCCAAGGGATGATGTTTCACCTCTTTTTGATGATTGATCTGCCATTTGGCTACTGCATCGCAGACTTTCATAATATCAGTTTTCTTCATGTCAGCTGAAAACTGCTGAGCATATAAGCTACAACCTACTGAAAACAAAAACAGAACTAAAATTTTCTTCATGGTTTTAAATAATTTATTATTCAACTTCAAGCGCCGATACATTCTGATCGGCTCCCGGATATCCTAAATTCTGATTTATACGACCTCTGGAGTTAGAAGCAATCGCATTCTCCGGTACAGGCCATAATATATGATAAGGCTTAATGGTATAAATATTGATGCCATTATGATTGATCTTTTCACGGAAGAAGTTATTATATCTCATCATTCGGTCATAGTAATAATTCTTCTCTGAAATATCGCTAAGTGAATACCCATTCAATCCCTTTTCTGCCATGATAAAAGCCACACGAGTCAATTCCGTCTTCCGAGGCTCTTCAAAAAACAATTCTCTAGCACGCTCATCCAGTATATATTCAATAGTTACTTGCTGAGAGTTCGTTAGCTCTTTTGCATTAGCACGCATCCGGATTTTATTAATATCATTCATGGCTGCATCCATATTTCCTTTCCAATAATAAGCTTCTGCTCTCAGTAAATAGGTCTCGGCCAAACGGAATACATACCAATCTGTATATCCTCCCTGAGGAGTATCAGGCTTATTATCTTCAGGTACAAAAGTCTTGTAATGCATCATCGGACTCCAAGCATAGATAGTATCTACACAATACTTTTTTTGTAAAGGTTGACCATAATATTTAGATGCCGGATTATTATAGACCATATCCTCCATATTCAACCAATTCGGAGCTGTATGGCGATAATCTTCTTTGGAGTCCCAAATTTCATAGTTAAAATAATTAGTCGTCCTGATTCTACCGATTCCGCGTCCCACTTGTCCTATTTGGGGTTGCCCTGCCGCTTTATCCATTGTGCCACGTTTACCATCCGGATCATTGTTAGTATTTGCATTCCACCAGCAAGGTACAAGATCTCTCATCCGATAAGACCCGGTAGAGGTTCCCCCTTCCGTCAATCGTTTATCCTCAACCAAGAAGATGCCTTCCAGATTTTCAGAAGAATTGATATTCTCCCGATTAAAAAGATCACTTATTATATTATATTGAGCATCCGATATATTGACCCCGAATCTTTTTTCCATCAGTTTATGTTGACTATGATCTATGACAGCAGTAGTAGCAGCGACAGCTCCGTCAAAATCACAACATGCCAAACATATTTTAGCCAGCAGATGATTTCCTGCTGCCTTGGAAACAGCACCATGAGGAGCACTCTCCGGCAGATAGCGGGTGGCAAACATCATATCCTCTCGTAAACGTTTCAAAATACTACTACGTGTATGCGAATAGAAATCTAATTTAGGAGTTGTGACTTCTTTATCAATAAAGGGTACATCTCCAAACTGATTCACCAGTTTATAATACCAATAAGACCTATGAAAATACCCTTCAGCCAGAATTGTATTTTTATCATTTTCAGTTATCTCATCCGCAGCCTGTACACGAGATATTATTGTATTTGCTTTCTGAATAGCACTATAGCCTTTACTCCAGAAAGTACCAATCTGAGAATCTCCATAAGCACCCGGCTTTAGCTGAATTTCAAAGTTTTTTAAAGTTTGAGCAACGATATTGCCAGCTACAGCAACATCAGAAGTCATCAACTCTGTGCAGGCATAAGAATTATTGCCTATAAACTCCGGACGTATCATTGCACGACAAGACACCAAAGCGCCCTCTAATCCTTCTTTCGTCACATAGGTATTTTCAGGAGAATAGAATGACAAAGGTTCCGGCTTTAGCCAATCATTACAAGAAACCAAACATGCAGTACACAAAAATGCAGAGAATGCATAATGTACCTTCCTTAATATTATTTGTGTTTTCATATCTATACTTTTATAATGAGAAATTAATACCAAAAGTAAACGTACGCGGTGCCGGAGATAAGGATTCCGGATCCCAATAATTCCATCCTGTTATCAATAAAGGATTAGAAACGTTTATATAAACACGAGCATTAGAGACGCTCCATTTAGAAGATATCTTATTAGGTATTCTATAAGCTAACGAAACTTCTTGCAAACGTACATACGAACGGTTTTTATAAACATTGAATGACGGAGATTTTGTATTCGAACCTAAGCGTGCAAATTCATTGGTAGGATTCTCCGGAGTCCAATAATCATATTTATAAGCATTTACGCGGTCATAATAATAATCTGTTGGATGAGAATAATGACTATTAGAAGACTTATGTCCAAGATCTGAGCGAATAAAGAATGAAAAGTCCACGCATTTAAAGAACTCCATCGTATTACCAATACCGAATGAAAAACGAGGACGCTTATATCCTTGAAATACTTTATCATCTTCCGGAAGATATTCTCCGTCATTATTTACATCCCATATTTTAAAATCACCCGGCTCTTTACCATACTTGGCAGCATCTTCACGTTCATTCTCTTGCCATACTCCCAAAATTTTATAATCATAAATTTCATCTAAAGCATGTCCAATATACCATCCATTCTGAATATCATCATCTTCTCTCTGTCCTATTACATTTCCATCTTTATCCAGCACATCTACCATTTCACCATACAGATGGGCAATTTCATTCCGGTTAAGAGAAGCAATGAAAGAAGAAGACCATCTGAAATTCTTATGATCGATATTAACTGAATTTAAGGACAGTTCAAAACCCTTATTACGAACTTCTCCCAAATTAGTTGTTACTCCGGAAAAACCAATAATATCCGGCAAAGAGCGGGTTAACAGCAAATCTTTTGTAGACATATAATAAGCCTCCACTGTTCCATTCAAACGATTACCCAGAATTGCAAAGTCAAAGCCTATATTATATGCTTCAGTCTTCTCCCATTTCAGGTTTTCATTGGGAAGACGAGTGGCATAAATCCCAATAACTGTACTTCCGTTATGCAGATATTTCTCCGAATCCAAATTTGCCAAAGCAGCATAACGTCCGATACTCCGGTTTCCATTGATACCCCAAGATAAACGAAGTTTCAAATTATCAATCCACGAAATCGCTTTCATGAAGTTTTCCTCATTCATTCTCCAACCAAATGCAAATGCAGGAAAATTAGCATATGGATTATTAGAACCAAAAGCCGAATAACCATCACGTCGGAAAGAAGCAGTAAACAAATAGCGATCCATTAAATTATAGTTCAGTCTTGCCATCATAGCATTTCCCGTATCCACTGTATCATCACTCCCTACAACCGGATTCGTACCATTTGCAACAGCATGCCAGCCCAGCACCTCAGAAGGAGTAAGATTGGAATTTTCTGCTTTATCAGACCAAGTTTCATTTTTTTCAAGATTAAACAATAGAGTCAAATCAAGCTTATGAATTTTATTGAATGTATGGTTCCACCTCAAAATATTGTCAAGCATCCAGGAATGTGCGCTATTATTACGCCGT
Organism: Bacteroides sp. AM16-24; assembly: GCF_003471885.1. Lineage (NCBI taxonomy): Bacteria > Pseudomonadati > Bacteroidota > Bacteroidia > Bacteroidales > Bacteroidaceae > Bacteroides > Bacteroides sp. AM16-24. Next base: position 359,203 of record NZ_QRKI01000001.1, on the reverse strand, counting down.
ACGGCATGCCCCTTATACTTTTCACCAGCCATACTGGTAGATGGATCAAAATAATGATTCTTTTGCCAATTGTTATAGTCCGAATAGCTCATTTCATAAACAAATCCCCATGGCAATGTAATCTTTGCATTCAATGTAGCATTGAATGTCTGAGTCACATTGAAACGATCACGCTGTTCATAATTAGCGAAAGGATTCGTACTCATGTTATCGTCATTAGGATAGAACTTCAAAGAACCATTCTCTTCATATTTGCTGCCCCAAGGACTAGCTTGAATAGCTTCTTCCCAATCAACTTCATCTACACTTTCATTACGAGTGGCATAATGTGCTTGCAAGCCGACCTGAAGCCAATCTGTAACATTTACTTTCAAATTTAAACGCGAACGGATAGTCTTATATTGGTCTCCTACTACAATACCTTGATTATTAATGCTTCCTAATGACCAATAGTAAGAAACTCTGTCATTCTTTCCAGAAATACTTACATTGTAATCCTGACGCAAAGCGTTTTGAAAAGAAGCATCATACCAATCCGTCTCTCTACCTGCCAGATAATTATCTATTTCTGTAGTAGAAAAGGCCAAACGATTCAACCAAATCTCTGCCAGATTTGAATCTGCCGAAGCCCCTGTATACGATAACCAGGTATTCAGATCAATTCCTTGCGGCAAATTGTCCGGATTGTGGAAGTATCCCAAAGGACGAGATGGATTGCTCCGGATTTTTTCATCCCTTCTCATAACCATATATTCCTGCCCATTAAAAGGACGCTGATTACGAGTCAAATTCTGCATGCCTATCTTCATATCAAAATTGATGACCGGCTTTCCTTCATTACCTTGTTTTGTTGATATGACGACCACCCCCGAAGCCGCACGTGATCCGTAAACAGCTGCAGAACTACCATCTTTCAAAATATCAATCGTTTCAATATCACTGGGATTGATATCCACCAAATCGCCATTAAAGATAACTCCGTCCAATACAATCAGAGGAGAATTACTGGCATTAATGGATTTCTCACCACGAATCAGCATAGAACCACCCCCTTTGGCAGAAGTTCCGAACCCTGCAGAAAATCCTGCCACCGTACCACGCAGCATTTCAGCTACACTAGTTACCGACTGCGTCGTATTTTCTGTAGAGATACGGGTTATTGCTCCAGTGAGATCTTTTTTTCTCATCGTTCCATAACCAACAACAACAACCTCTTCCAATTGAGCGACATCTTCTTCCAGTTCCACGTTAATCACATTCTTTCCATTAACCGTAACCTCTTTAGACTGATAACCAATAAATGAAAAAACGAGAGTCTCTTTGGAATTTTCCAATGTTAACCGATAATTACCATCAATATCAGTGATAGTACCAGTTATTTTCCCTTTCACTTGCACAGTTGCTCCTATGACGCTTTCGCCACTGGACGTTACTTTTCCGGTAACTACAAAACCTTGTGCATAGACACCTGTTGACCAGCTGATTAAGCTAAAAAACAGGCACAATTTCATAAATATTTTATGTTTCTCATGCATAGTTATTAATATTTAAATGGTTAATACTAAAACTCTGTGGTTATTTTATACTGTATCACATTCTTGTCAGATTCAAAATATGCAATATCCGCATATCCATTTCTATAGGGAATTCGTTTTCGCTTCCTCTGTATAGTAGCATTTGGAGGTGATATGGCCTGAAAGCAAATTTGACCATCACGAGACTGCAATATCACTTTCCCATCTTGAAAATCAATTTTAGTTTCTTCCATACCATCATCTATTAACATGGGGTAACATGCCCGCACCTTTTTCACATTCCCCTTCAGAATATCACGCACAGTAATTCCGGTATGATCAATATAAACACGTTGCGAAATCTAAGTAACTCCATCAAATCTACCAGTATAAACGACTTCAAATGCAACTCCGTCTACAGATTGTCTAACATTCCTCACATCTATTTCAGGAAGCTTACTGCCTTTGTATGCAGAAAAGTAAGATGTATCCGGAAATAATATGTTAGTATATTCCGCTAAGCGATATACTCCACCCGCAGCATCATGCCATTCAGGTCCAACTGCATACAATTCTCCACCTAAATCCTGCTTCTTCTTGTTATCCCATTTATGGGGAATTCCATCCGAAGGACCTAACTGTGGATTTGAATTCTTCAGATGTATCCTGATGAGTCCTGTTGCATTATAACGAGGATCTCCACTGAGCTCATACTCAACATAGTTTCCACCAGAATTAGCAAAAACCTTATGGAACACGTCTTTCATAACCAAAACATATCCACCGATATCAGACGGAGACGGAGATTCTTTAATAGAATTATCAGCATATAAATAGGCAACGCACATTAGCCAGCATGCCAACAGATTATACTGTGATTGCGCTGAATAACTTTCATATCCATGCATCACTTCGATAGGAAAACGGTTTTTCACAATAAATCCACTTCCATCTTCTCTTATCCATCTTCCGATGCTCCTAAGTGCTAAATGCGCAGCTCGTTTAAAGGCGCCTGCTTCCTGCTTTTTTCCTAAAGCTGCATATTGTGAAGCGTAAATCTCATAAGTCACAGCTGCCGCTGCTTCATTCCAGATATGTTGAGCACTTCTACCGCCTGTCGGCACCTCTCCATAAGGCGATTGCATGAAAAGAGAAGTCCATGCTCCCAAACATAATTTGCGGGAATAAAAATCAAAAAATGTTCCGTTATATCCTTCCGCCAAAATAGAAGCCATAAACTGCCTCGTAAACTCATCATACACCATTGGCGGATTAGTCTTATTATCTATATACAAGCCAAACTCAGACATATATTGCTGCTGGTGTTCCAGATGAATATGAAAGAAATCTTTGTGATCGTTAATCCCTTTTTTTAACCGTAAATATTCACCGGCTAAAGCTACAACATTGTGATTATAACAGATTTTCTTACGCTTCAAGTTATCCCGATATAGCACATACGGATCAATTTCAGCCATTTTTTCGTGCCAGACAATCATTTGTGCTTCAGAAACCAATCCTTTATAAAGATCCATCGCCAGCATAATAGGCTGAATAAAGAATTCACCATGGTGATGGGCACACCTGTTCTCATGCATCTCACTCACTGAACAATCCAAAGCCTTTATTCCACTCTTTACCAAAGCATCATCTTTCAAGTATCCCGTTTGAGCCAGTAAACCTATAGACAGAGCATAGCAAGGAGTCGAGTATTGCCATTCGATTTTATAGACCGGATCAATAATTGCTCCCGTCACTTTATCCTGACAAGACGCAAATGCACGAACCTGACATTCTATCAATCTCAAATATTCATTATTATCTAATCCTGATGATTGAAAATCAACTACTCGCTTCTGGTTCTTCAAAAAAGTTTCTACCAACTGCCCTAATTGAGGATTATCTTCCCGAATATTTTGTTCAGCCAATAATATATTATTTATATCTCTTAATGAACCAGCATCCACCTTCGACACGAATATCAAAAGACATAAACTGACCCAAATGACTTTATGTACAAGCTCCGTTTTCATGGTTTTATAGCTTTATCGAGTTTCACATCTGGATTTCCACACCATATCTTCTTTCCAGTCCATTCGGCATACGAAGTATTCCAAAATTCATCAATAGTAGAAAGCCCCAATGCCGCAAAAGCTGCTGTACACAGATAGAGACTTCCCGTAGATATATATCTTTCAGCTATTTGTGGTTGATGACCTGCAAATCCTAATGTCAGCCATCCATCTGCATCAAAATTCCCTTTAACCGACATGTGTTTCTTTATAACAGCTGTCAGAGCACATCTAACCTGTGCCTTTGTAACCGATACCGGCAACAAATCTTTCAATGCAGCTTGGGATAGTACATGAAACGTCCCGAACCTATAAGCTATTGACCGGCCTATCACCGGATAAGCTCCATCCGGAGAAATCATTCTTTCTTGTTGTTCTGCATATCTGGAAAAGCGCTTTTTCTCCAACTGATAAAATTCATCTTCACCTTTTGCATACTTTTGCATTACTTCCAGCACATCCAATAACATAGGATGGATCACATAGCTATTATAATAATCCATATGTAAATCTACCCCATCTCCATACCATCCATCACCTTTATACCAGTCCTTGAAACGCATAATGGCATAGTTAACAGGTTCCATATTACATTCTCCTGTCAATTCCAGTAAAGTAGCTTCTACCATGGCTGAAAATAATAACCAATTGCTCTCTATCGGTTTTATCTTACGTATCTGCTGCAATGCATTCAATACATTCTGTCGAGTCTTGTCCGAAAGATTCCCCCAAATTTGTTTAGGAGCACGTAATATCCCCTGACAGAAGAAAGCAGCGTCCACCAACGGTTGTCGTGTCACCACAAAATTTAAATAATCAGGAGACTCGGGATTGAAACCATTATCTATGGAGAGAAGCATCAGACGTATATATTTACTTCTCAATCTTCCCTCTTCTGTTTCATCAGGGCCAAGTTCCAGCCAGGGAGCCATACCAACTAACAAACGTCCCAAAGCTTCTAAATGAGTAGTACGCGTATTGGGAGGATTCAATGCACCGGATATAGTTTCTACCGGCATATTCTTCTTCAGTTCCCCCTTACTCATATTTTCTAATACCGGGTCCGCTATTTTTGTCAATACAGTAATCCAATAAGTACGATCCTCCAAACCTGATGGATTTTGTGAATAACCACATAAACTTATTAATAAGAACAATGTACAGGTAAAAATATTCTTTTTCATGATTCTATAGTATATTGATTATGGTTTCATAAATTTATCAATGGGAAATTCTTCCCCGGAAAAGGCTTTAATGCTGGTCCACGGGGAAAGAGGAGCTGTCCAGAAAACATCATCTGCCGGTAAACCTAAAGGTAGGAAACCTAAAGAACAGAGATAGACACAAGGAGTTGATAAATAAGAATCCCCTAATTCCGGCTGTTCACCACACACTCCAATCGTTAACCAACCATTTTTATCAAAGGTACCCGGCTGTTCAAATAAACGCTTCAGCATAGCAGTCATTGCCCCCCGTACTTGACCTGCTTTTAAACTTGATGGAAGTTGATGGAATAATGCACTGGCTCCCAAAACTTGAAAAGCTGCCGAACGATAACTTACTGAACGTCCCAATACCGGATAACTTCCATCCGGTGCAATCATGCGTTCCTGAATTTCCGCATATCTGACGAAACGTTTCCACTCTTTGTCTAAAAGTATCTGATAAGATGAATCATATTTCACTACAACCTTTAAAACCTGTAACAACATAGGATGAATGACATAACTATTGTAATAATCCAAATGAAAATTCTCCCCATCTCCATAAACTCCGTCTCCTTTATACCATTGTTCATGTGATGAAATAGCCTTCTCTATTACTTCAAAATTCCATTCATTACCGAAACTTTTCAACCCACATTCCACCATCGCAGAAAACAATAGCCAATTATTATTTCCCGGCTTCATTGTACGTGTCGATTTCCATTGTTCTATTAAACGTTGTTGAGTCTTATCATCAAGATTTCCCCATAACTGAGTGGGTGCCTGTAACAATCCTTGTATCAAAAAGGCACTATTCACCAAGATCTGCCGTGTGGCTGTACTATTAAAATAATCATCAGCATGAGGATCTACAGAATTCTTCAACCCCTTACAGACCATTTTAATATATTTATCACGCAACTTTCCTTCTGCAGTTTTATCTGGCCCCAATTCTAACCATGGTGCTATTCCTGCTATTGTTCGTCCCACCGACTCCATATGTGTAACAAACTCCCTGCTACTAGCTTTCGCAGATGAAGAACGTCCAACTGGAATATTCTTTCTTAACTGGTCCTTACTCAAATTACTCAAAACCGGATCTGCTATCTTTAATAGCGTATGTACCCAATATTCTCTATCACTCTGGGAAGCATTTTGCCCTTGTACAGCAGAAATTGCCATAACAGAAAAGAAAAAAGCCGATACTAATTTAATCAGTTGATGTGTCATAGCTTTATTTTTAGATTATAACTTGTGGTTGCAAAACTATGGAAAAAAACAGATTTCAAATAAGACAGAAATTCTAATATATATTCATTTCATCCACAAAATCCCTCTTCCACTAAAAAGGACAATATTGCTATTATTTGAACGATTGTATTATCGAATCTAAAAGCTAAGCATTATTTTTGTACCACAATCAGTAATAAAAATACTATGAGAAACGTCATACTGTTAACATTTTACATACTAATAGGAAATATATTCAGTACATCTCTTTATGCAGATAACAGCATAAAATTACATGCATCGCACATATCCATTAATAAAGGAATGCATCAGTCGACAATTCATGCCATGTATCAGGATGAGTTCGGAATGATATGGTTTGGTACCAAAAGAGGATTAGTAAGATATGATGGAACTCAAATGAAATTCATACAAAAACTTTATAATGACATTCCCGATGCAGAAGAGTTGGTACGTTCCATTACGGGGGATCAAAATGGCAATATTTATATAGAGACACGTTCAGGCATTATAGAGTATAACATAAAACAAGATCATTTCCGTAAAATAACCCCTTATTCACAATGCATGTACTATTCGGACTCTTGCTTATGGATAGGGTATAAAAATACAATCTACCAATGGAAGAACAATATATTAAAACTACATTTACAGTTACCAAAGGAATCTTGCATTATAGATTGCATCACTGAAACATCCAAAGGAAATCTGTACATAGGCACCAGAGACGACGGTATATTCCTTATCAGAAGGAATAAAGACACAAAACAGATGTTAGCGAATATCAACCAGATACGCCAATTATACATTGATTCAGAACAAAAGATATGGGTCGCTACCCGAAGGAACGGATTATTCCTCATAGATAGTGATGAAAATATCAAAAATTATAATTATTCAGAAAACAGCAATAATTGCATATCAAGTGACATTGTACGATCTATATGCGAAGACAATGCAGGTAACTTATGGATTGCCACTTTCAATGGATTAAATAAATATGATAAAAAAGAAAGAAAGTTCCTCCAATATGAGTTTATTAACGAAAATGCCTATACCCTAAATGATGCATCTATCTATTGCTTAATGAAAGATCAACAAGGAACTATTTGGAGCGGTTCGTTTTATGGTGAAATAAATTGCTTTCACCCGGAGCACAGTACATTCTCCTATCATTTTGTCACTAAAGATATAATGCCATCCTCCCCATCTAAACATGCAATCTTCGGAAAAACAGTAGAAGATAATGAAGGGAATTTATGGATGGCAACAGAACGAGACGGATTATATTTTTTCAATACACACACCAAAGCTTTGAAAAAGCTACCATTCACAGACAACGTGCAAACCTTATATCTGGATAAACCCAAAAACATCCTATGGATCGGAACATTACTTGGCGGACTAAAAAAATATGATCTGCAAACTCAATCCACTCAGGTATTTCTCAGAAACGTATTACACAACAATAGCATCAGAGAAATTATCCCTTATAATGATTCCCTAATCATAGCTACGCATAACGGCATCAGTATATTTGATACTCATACAAATAAAAGTACCATCCTCTCTTCAGAACAGATAGATTTACAGAGAATGTCTGTGACAACCATCCTATTAGACTCCCAAAAACAACTATGGATTGCTGTTCAGAATCAATTACTTTGCTACAACCTGCTCAATAAATCATGGCAGCATATTTGTATTCGCAAATCGGAGAACTGTATAGTCAACAAGATTATTGAGAATCGGAATGGGGATATCTTAATAGGAACCTCCAGACATGGAATATTCCGGAAAAGAAAAGGAGAAGCAGAATTAGAACCCTTTGCCACAGATGCCATCTTAATGAAAGACATTATAGATATGTGTGAAGATAAGTATGGTGGTATTCTTATTGTTACCAATGAAGGACTCATTTATATAAATAATGAAGAAGAAATTACTAATATTGATAAAAACCGATTCTTATCTACTTTCCAGGTAAATAGCAACTGCTTATTTCTGGACCGAAACAATAATGTCTATTTAGGAGGAATCAATATGTTCTGTTCATTCCCTTTAAAGCAAATTTTCAACAAACCAGAGCATTATCAAGTAGGTATATCTGAATTCTCCGTCAATGATACTCCCTTGGAGGTAGACTCAAGCGGAAAAACACTTAAGCAATCCATTCTTTACACTAACAGGATTGAATTGCCTTATGATCAGCATGCCATAGGAATCAGAGCATATACCAATAACTATGCCGCCTCTTTTACCTGTGGCATTAAATATAAACTGGAACCTTTTGACAAAGAATGGAAACGCACCAATAGTTTAAATGAAATAAACTATACCAATTTATCACCAGATAAATACATCTTATATATTCAAGGAGATGTAGCCTTGGCCAATGGAGAATTTCCGGAGCGCAAACTCGATATCATAATAAATCCTCCTTTTTATCAAACCCCTCTAGCCTATATATTATATGTTCTATTAACTATTCTATTACTATACGAAGCATACCAAGTAATCATCTTACGTTCATCTCTAAAAATAGAAAAGGAACAGAAGCGAAATATGGAGCAACTCAATCAAAGCAAACTACGTTTCTTCACTAACATATCTCATGAATTCAAAACACCTTTAACACTTATATCCAATCAAGTCGAACTATTATTACAGAGTAAAAATATACCTCCAAAGCTAAATACTAAATTACTGAATATTTGGAGAAACATCACCAGATTAAATCAACTCATCATAGAACTGATGGAATTCAGAAAACAAGAACAGGGTTTCACTCCTTTAAAGGTAAACTATTATAATTTAATAGACATAGTGAATAATGTGGTAGACTCTTTCAAAGAGTATGCACAAACAAGAAAAATAAACCTAACTTTACTTGCCGGACAAGATGATATTTCTTTCTATTTTGATAAGCAGTTAATTGAAAAAGCACTATTTAATTTGTTATCCAATGCTTTCAAATTTACTCCAGAAAATGGCAATATCTTCGTACGATTAAAATATGAAAGCATGAAAGTTTCATTGGAAATCTCAGATACAGGTGTAGGCATTAATGCCAAAGAGCTAGAAAATATATTCATCCGGTTTTACCAAACAGATAATACTTGTTTCACTAATAATATCGGAACTGGAATCGGCTTGGCTTACACAAAAAATATAGTAGAGGCCCATAAAGGAGTAATCACAGTTAAAAGTATTAAAGGAAAAGGTAGTTGTTTCACTATACAACTGCCTACTGATATCCAATATCCTCCCAGCAATATTCAGGAAAATTTGCCTATCATAGAAGATTACAAGCTTAATGTAGCTGGTTTCATCTCCACAGATACACAGGAAGGAGGAGCAACAGAAGAAAGAAAGGAAAATAGTGAAAAGCATTATAAGCTATTAATTATAGAAGATAACCAGGAACTCAGGCAACTACTCACAGAAGTCTTTTCTGACCTCTACAATGTCGAAATAGCAGAAAATGGTAAAAAAGGATATGAAAAAGCTCTCTCTGTTATACCCGACATCATTATCAGTGATGTTGTTATGCCGGAGATGTCCGGAACAGAGTTATGTCAGAAATTAAAAAACAATATAAAGACCTCTCACATTCCCATCATTTTATTAACATCACAAACAGCTTCTGAATACATTATTGAAGGTCTGAAAATTGGAGCAGACGACTATATATGCAAACCTTTCAGCATTAAACAATTGATTGTCAGATGTAATAACTTAATCAATCTACGCAGAACATTACAACAAAAATATGCTAAAGAAAGCAATTCCAGCAGTGAATTAATTGCCACATCTACATTAGATCAAGTTTTATTAGATAAATCTATCGAGCTAATTGAAAATAACCTAGAAAATCCTGTATTCAGTGTTGATTTCCTGGCACAAGAACTTTGTATAGGACGTACCAAATACTTCACGAAAATAAAAGCAATAACAGGTATGACACCTAACGAATTTATTATAAACATTAAACTTAAATTAGCTTACCGAAGAATTGAACAACAACCGGATATCTCTATTACAGAACTCGCCATGCAATTGGGATTCAGTTCTACCAGCTATTTCATAAAACGATTTAAAGAATTTTCCGGAATGACACCTAATCAGTATAAACAAAAGATAAATGAGAATGGCACATCATAGCAAATTATCCTTCCTCCACCTGCATCGCCACAATCTCCTGCAAAACGCTAACAGCCGTTTCTACATTCTTCACATCTTTTACCAACATACTACGACGGGTATTCTGCTCACGCAGATCGCAACGGCGGGTATATTTCATCATATAAGCAATGACTTTACCGAACGCCTGGCTCTGATAATACGGGCTATCCGGATTAGAAACAAAGAACAATGACATACGTCCTCCCTTGAGAAAAACTTTCTCTGCACCAAGACGTGCAGCAAGGCGGCGTAAAGGTACAATCCGTAGTAGTTCTTCCGTTTCTGACGGGATAGGACCAAACCGGTCTATAAGACGAGTACGGAAGTCCTCCACATCTTTATCCAACGTCAAACTATCTAATTCGCGGTAAAGCAACATACGCTCACTACTACCCGTAACATAAGTGGCAGGAAGCAACAATTCCAAATCACTCTCTACCTGACATTCATCTACAAATTGCTCTCCACTGATGACGCCCCCCTCTGCTTTCAGTTCTTCGGCATAAAGATCTGCAAATTCATCCGTCTTCAGTTCATGTACAGCTTCTGATAGTATCTTCTGATAGGTTTCATAACCCAGATCGGCAATAAAGCCACTCTGTTCCGCACCAAGCATATTGCCTGCACCACGAATATCGAGATCCTGCATGGCTATATGAATTCCACTACCCAGGTCACTGAAATTCTCAATAGCTTGCAGACGACGCCTTGCTTCAGGAGTCAGGGAAGAAAGCGGAGGAGCCAACAAATAGCAGAATGCTTTCTTATTGCTTCGTCCTACACGACCACGCATCTGATGCAAGTCGCTCAGTCCGAAATTCTGTGCCTGATTGATGATAATGGTATTGGCATTCGGAATATCAATGCCGCTCTCTATAATTGTAGTGGCTATCAGCACATCATAATCATAATTGACAAAGCCGAAAATAATCTTTTCCAATTCGGTCGGCTCCATTTGTCCATGCCCGATGGCTATACGGCAATCCGGAATATGCCGTTCAATCATCGCTTTTAATTCAGGCAAATTAGAAATGCGGTTATTTACAAGAAATACCTGTCCGTTCCGGCTCATCTCAAAGTTGATAGCATCCACTATAACTTCCTCATTAAAGGTATGCACCTCAGTCTGAATAGGATAACGGTTTGGAGGAGGCGTTTGAATAACGCTCAGGTCACGTGCCCCCATTAATGAGAACTGCAATGTACGCGGAATAGGCGTGGCCGTCATGGTCAAGGTGTCTACATTGACCTTCAACTGGCGCAACTTCTCCTTAACGGATACACCGAACTTCTGTTCTTCATCAATAATCAGCAACCCCAAGTCCTTGAATTGTATGTCCTTACCCAAAATCCGATGTGTACCGATAAGTATATTCACATCACCTGCCGCCAGTCCTTTTACGACCGCTTTTGCCTGAGCTGCCGTACGGGCACGACTCAGGTACTCCACCCTACAAGGCAAATCTTTCAAACGCTCTTTAAACGTCTGGAAATGTTGGTAAGCCAACACGGTGGTAGGTACCAGAACCGCTACCTGTTTATTGTCCGCCACAGCTTTAAAAGCAGCACGAACTGCCACTTCTGTTTTACCAAACCCCACGTCTCCACAAACCAGACGATCCATAGGACGGTTACTTTCCATATCCGCTTTTACATCCGCCGTTGCTTTACTTTGGTCTGGTGTATCTTCGTAAATAAAAGATGCTTCCAGTTCCCGTTGCAAGAAACTATCCACACTGAACTGAAAACCTTTTTCCTCACGACGCTGAGAATACAATTTTATGAGGTCACGGGCAATATCCTTAATTTTGGTCTTAGTACGCTCTTTAAGTTTCTCCCAAGCTCCCGTACCCAATTTATTCAAACGGGGAGCCTCACCATCTTTTCCTTTATACTTTGAAACTTTATGTAATGAATGGATAGAAACAAAAACTACATCTTCATTCTGATAAACCAGTTTCATCACTTCCTGCGTTGTATCACCGTTAGGAATACGCACCAATCCGGAAAAGCGTCCCACACCATGATCGGTATGTACCACATAATCTCCCGGTGTAAACTGATTCAACTCTTTCAGACTCAGAGCGACCTTGCCACTACGTGCTTTATCACTTTTGAGATTATATTTATGAAAACGGTCGAATAACTGATGATCCGTAAAAATGCAAAGCCGCAAGGCATTATCGGCAAAACCTTCATGCAACGTGCGCTCTACAGCTGTAAAAGCAATCTCTTCTCCCCTGTCTTCAAAAATGGCACGAATACGGTCAGTCTGCTTCATACTATCACTACAGATGTAAAGCGTATACCCTTTCTCCATATACTCTTTGAAGCTTTCGGCCACCATATCAAAGTTTTTATGGAATATAGGTTGAGCAGACGTATCGAATGTCACTGTAGCATCCGGTGTCCCGGTTGGTTTGTTACCGAACTCCATACGGCAAAAGTCCAACGCACGAAGCGTAAACTCACTTCCATCAATCAGCTTTCCATCCAAAGTAATACAACCACTTTCTTCCGCTTCGCGGGCAGCAATCGCTTGTGGGGTAAGTGTTTCATCGTGTACAGTCTGAATACGTTCACGCAGCCAAAGCAGATCACGCATTGCCAATACAGTATTCGCCGACAGAAAATCCAGGAAGGAAACCATACCGCTTGCATCCCCCTGTTCCAAACTACGGCTCAAATCCGGCACGATAACAATACTGTCTTTCCTTTCTTTAGAAAGTTGCGTTTCTACTTCAAACGTACGAATACTTTCTACTTCATCACCAAAAAAGTCTATACGATATGGAAATTCGGAAGAGAAAGAAAATACATCAATGATACTACCACGTACAGCATACTGCCCCGGTTCATAGACATAGTCCACATACTCAAAACCATAGCTACGCAAGACTTCCGTAATAAAATTCGTATCCACATTTTCCCCTGTATGCAATTTCAGAGTTTTATCTCCCAGTTCCTTCCGGGAAACCACCTTTTCTGCCAAAGCATCGGGATAAGTCACAACACAAAGTCCTTCCTCTCCTTTTTGTAAGCGGCTCAACACTTCTGTACGCAGAATTTCATTGGCCGCATCTTTCTGCCCGTATTTTATTGCCCTACGAAACGAAGAAGGAAAGAACAAAACTTTCTCAGTTCCCAGTATTTGTGTTAAATCATGGTAAAAATATCCTGCCTCTTCCAGATCGCCCAGAATAAAAACAAAAGGAAACTCTCCACGTTGCACCAGCACGGATGAAAACAATGAAGCGGCAGAGGCACACAGCCCCCCGCAAAAAAGGGTGCGGACAGACGGATCCTTCAGCAGGCCACTTATAGCTTCCACATTGGAGTGAGTGGCATATCGTTGTTGTAGCTCGGTAATTGTCATCATAACGGGCGCGAAATTACTAAATAATCCTTAGATTTATTCGTATGTGACAGAAAACACTTAACTTTGTTCCCAATTAGAACCCCCTTTTATGAATATGCAGACATCGGACAGCATCGTTATCATTCCCACATACAACGAACGAGAAAACATCGAGAATATTATCCGCGCCGTTTTCGCCTTGGAAAAAGTATTCCATATCCTTATCATTGAAGATGGCTCGCCTGACGGCACTGCCAGCATCGTCAAAACGTTGCAGCAAGAGTTTCCCGAACGCTTATTCATGATAGAGCGGAAAGGAAAATTAGGGTTAGGTACTGCCTACATTGCCGGGTTCAAATGGTCTCTGGAACATGATTATGAATACATCTTCGAAATGGATGCTGATTTCAGCCACAATCCGGCTGACCTTCCCCGTCTATATAAAGCTTGTGCCGAAGAAGGTGCCGATGTTGCCATCGGTTCGCGGTATATCAGCGGAGTCAATGTGGTAAATTGGCCCATGGGACGTGTATTGATGTCCTATTTTGCCTCCAAGTATGTGCGTCTTATTACGGGTATCCCTGTACAAGATACAACAGCCGGGTTCAAATGCTACCGTCGTAGGGTACTGGAAACAATCGACCTCGATGGTATCCGTTTCAAAGGTTATGCTTTCCAGATTGAAATGAAATTCACTGCCTATAAATGCGGCTTCAAGATAGTAGAAGTCCCGGTTATTTTTATCAACCGTGAACTGGGCACTTCAAAAATGAACAGTAGTATCTTTGGAGAAGCTGTCTTCGGGGTTATCAAATTGAAAGTACATAGTTGGTTCCACAAGTACCCGAAAGCTGTGAAAAATGGTTAGTGATTAACGATAAATGATTTAGCAGAAGATGAAAAGAACTCTGATACATAACGCTACAATAGTTAACGAGGGACATTCTGTGCAAGGTTCCATAGTAATTGAAAACGGAAAGATTGCCGAGGTGTTGACTTATGGCAAAGAACTGTCCGCCCCTTGTGATGAAACAATAGATGCTACCGGCTGCTGTCTGCTTCCGGGTATCATTGACGACCATGTACATTTCCGTGATCCGGGACTGACCCATAAAGCGGATATCTTTACCGAAAGCCGTGCCGCCGCCGCCGGTGGTGTCACTTCCATCATGGACATGCCGAATACACAGCCATTGACTACCACTCTTGATGCACTTGAACAGAAATTCGATCTTTTGAATGAGAAGTGTATTGTCAACCATTCCTGCTACTTCGGTGCCACCAATAATAATTACACAGAGTTCAGTAAGCTGGACAAACATCGTGTATGCGGCATCAAACTCTTTATGGGTTCCAGCACCGGTAATATGTTGGTAGACAAAAGTAACAGTCTGCTGAACATTTTCAACGGAACAGATATGCTGATTGCAACTCATTGCGAGAGCCAGGAGATTATCAAAAAGAATACTGAATATTACAAGGAAATGTTCCGTAACGCACCGGAAATCCCAATCAGCAAACATCCCAACATACGTTCTGTAGCAGCGTGTTATTCCTCATCACAACTTGCTATACGTATGGCAAGCCTAGCCGGTGCACGCTTGCATGTGCTGCATGTTTCTACTGCAAAAGAATTGCAACTGTTCAGTGATGCTCCATTGGAAGATAAACATATTACAGCCGAAGCCTGCATTGCACATCTGCTATACCGCCAACAGGATTATAAAGAACTGGGAACCCGCATCAAATGTAATCCTTCCATTAAGAAACAAGCTGACCGCGATGCCTTACGGAATGCAGTCAACACCGGAGTTATCGATGTCATTGCTACCGACCATGCACCTCACCTGCTCAGCGAGAAAGAAGGTGGTGCCTTGAAAGCAATGTCGGGTATGCCAATGATTCAATTCTCCTTGGTCAGTATGCTTGAACTGGCGGAAAAAGGCATTTTTTCTATCGAAACCATTGTTGAGAAAATGTGTCATGCCCCTGCCCAGATATATGGTATCTGCAATCGCGGTTATATTCGCGAAGGCTATCAGGCCGACCTCGTACTTGTCAGTCATGGCGAACGTTGGGAAGTCAATACTGAGAATATACTCAGCAAATGCGGATGGAGTCCGCTCGAAGGTAATTCTTTCCGTTGGAAAGTAGAAAAGACATTTGCGAATGGACATCTGATATATAGTGACGGTCAAGTAGATGATACTTACCGCGGTGAAGAACTGAGATTCGATTATTAATACTAAAATTTAGCGATGAATAATTCAGTGGATAAGGTATTGACGTATACCATTCACGAGGTTGCTCCATATATCAACTGGATATATTTCTTTCATGCATGGGGTTTCCAACCCAAGGAAAAAGAACGTGCCAAAGCGGCTGAAGCCATGCAGCTGTTTAAGGAAGCAAACCAGATGCTCAACCAACTGGATAAAAATTATCATGTCCACATTATTTTCCGTCTATGTGAAGCCAATGCCGATGGAGATAATCTGATACTGGATGGAAAGCTTTTTCCTTTACTCCGCCAGCAGATCCCACATCCGGATGGCAGTCCCTTTCTTTGTCTTAGCGACTTTGTACGTCCGCTATCTTCAGGTATTCCTGATACGGTAGGTATTTTTGCTGCATCGTGTGACGGAGAAGTGGAACTTCTATATGAAAACGATACCTACAAACGCATGTTGGTGCAGACACTTGCCGACCGGCTTGCCGAAGCAGCAACAGAGAAGATGCATGAATACGTACGCAAGGTTGCCTGGGGGTATGTTAAAGATGAGAACCTTTCTATTCCGGATTTGTTGAGAGAAAAGTTCCAGGGCATACGACCTGCCGTAGGCTACCCCTCCCTGCCCGACCAGTCTGTTAATTTCCTATTGAACGACTTGCTTCATATGGAGCAAATAGGTATTACTCTGACTGAGAATGGAGCTATGCGTCCGCATGCCACAGTCTGTGGACTGATATTGGCACATCCGGCTGCACGCTATTTCGCTGTTGGCAAGATAGGTAATGACCAACTGGAAGATTATGCACGACGCAGGAAGATGTCCGTAAAGGAAATCAGAAAATTTTTGGCTGCAAACCTGTGATTATCCGACTTCCTTTGCGACTAACAGTACAAAAGCAATTCAAGAAGCAAGAAGAAGACGATGGAGAATGTAGAACAAGAGTTCCTGTCCGTAATACGGGAGTATGAACGCGTCATATACAAAGTGTGCTATTTGTATACTACGCCGAATGCTACCCTGAACGATTTATATCAGGACGTTGTACTCAATCTGTGGAGGGCCTATCCCAAGTTCCGACGGGAGTGTAAAGTCTCCACATGGATTTACCGCATCGCTTTAAATACTTGTATCAGCTTTATCCGTAAAGAAAAGAACATCCCCGAAATCGTGACCTTGAGTCAAGATTCCGACCGGATGGAAGAATTGGACGAAACACAAAACATGTTAAAGCAACTCTATCGGATGATCAACCGATTGGGACAACTGGAAAAATCCATAATTCTGCTTTATCTGGAAGAAAAAAGCTACGAGGAAATTGCTGAAATTACCGGACTGACAATAACAAACATTGCTACCAAAATTAGCCGGATTAAGGACAAACTTAGAAAAATGAACAAGGAGGAATGATATGGAACTGGATGAACTGAAGAAATCTTGGAATGCACTGGACGAGCAATTGAAGAAAGAGCCGATTGCCGACGAAAAGCAGATTGCAGGCATGATTGCCGAATATAAGGCAAACGCACGTAAAAGTATAGGGCGTCTTACAGGTTGGCAGCGCTTCTCCATAGGCATCGGAGTGGTAGGGCTTGCTCTCCTTCTGGTTATTTGGTTATTGCCATCCATTTTTCAAATCACCGAAGAATGGCAGCCTAAAATAAATACACTTGTAATTTTTGTTGGAATCAGTATTCTGATAGGGATCTGGTGGGACCATAAAAACTATCGCTGGATAAGGAACACAAAGATTGAAGAAATGCCCGTAGCTATTGTTAGTAAGCGCATGGCAAGTTTCCGTCGATGGACAAGGTATGAGATTATCGCCATCATCGCATGGGTAATTATATTCAACATTCTCAATTATTGGGTAATGGGATATTATAAGGCATCCTTTGGCGTCCAGGCTACCCTGATCGCATTCTTTGTGCTCTGCGATGTTGCCATCATTTACCTGTTATACAAGAAAGTAGCTTATAAACATCTTAACGATATCAAGAAGAATATAGAAGAATTAGAAGATATATGCACAGAATAACCTTACTCCTTATCCTTTTTCTACTGATCCCTGATGCGTACATCTATTTTATGTACATTATCCGGAAAACCAAAAACATCCGGTTACGTATTATCCACTGGATACCTACCCTATTATTAATTTCAGGTTACTTTCTGTTGATGCAAGGCATAGGTGAAAATGCAATGGCACACCATGCCCAGGCCATTGGAAGACTGGCAATTGCCATTTTCCTGTTTGCCATCCCCAAAACGATATTTATGATATGCTCACTGGTGGGATTACCTTTCCATTATCTACTGCGCTGGCCCCGTTCGCCATTTACAGCCGTAGGATTGGTGCTGGGAGTAGTCAGTTTCTTCAATATTCTTTATGGCACACTGGTAGGCATCAGTAAGTTTGAAGTAAAAGAAATAGAATTCCATCACCCGAACCTGCCTAAAGCATTCGACGGATACCGCATCGTACAGTTATCTGATATACATATCGGCAGCTGGATAGAGAATGAAAAGCCTATCCATGAATTGGTAAAATTGGTCAATGAGCAAAAACCTGATTTAATTGTGTTCACCGGTGACTTGGTGAATCAACGCAGCTGTGAGATGGAAGGTTTTCAAAATATTCTGTCACAACTGCATGCCAAAGATGGAGTATATTCTATTTTGGGTAACCATGATTACGGAAGTTACTACCGTTGGAAAGACCTGAAAGAACAGGTGAATAACATTGACAACCTGGTGCGTATGGAAAAGGCAATGGGATGGGAACTACTGAATAATGAACATACTACATTATACCATCAGGGAGATAGTATAGCCCTTATTGGTGTGGAAAATGATGGAGAACCACCCTTTTCCCAATTTGCCGACTTAAAGAAGGCTTCTGAAGGAACAGACGGCATGTTTCGTGTTTTGTTGAGCCACAATCCTACCCATTGGCGGCGGGAAGTATTGCCAGACACAGACATTGAGCTGATGCTTGCCGGACATACTCATGCAATGCAAGCCATTATGTTCGGTCATTCACTCGCTTCACTGATTTATCCCGAATGGAGAGGAATGTACACAGAAGGAGACCGGGGATTATATGTCAATATAGGCATCGGCTATGTCGGATTGCCATTTCGCTTTGGAGCATGGCCCGAAATTACGGTGCTGACGTTGCGTAACTAATACGTAATAAGATTTTCATTCATACCCAACAAAACGTTGCTTACCTTCTTCAATATAGAAGATTTGTTCTTCTTTGCCCCGAGTAAGATTACGCAACCACAATAAAGCTCCCTCCGGTATATTCGTATGAATCAATTCATAGGTAGTAGCTATCTGTTTGCCAAGTGATCTCCAGCCCATCACACCATCTTGATAAAAAAGTTCATAGCTATTACCGGGCGTAATAAAATTATCGTCATTACGGGGAACAAACAATATTTTCCTGATCCAAGTAGGATTTTGTAAATCAAACGTTACTGTGCCATTTGCTTCCTCAGAAAAGAAAAATGTAAGCCAGTCACCATCATTCGCTTTATCCATAGCATGTGCAGGATTGCCATCAACAGGAGGACAACCTAATATAGCCTTTGAAGAAATTGCCACATCATCATGAATATTCTCATAAAAAGCCAACTCTGCAACCTCCGCACGCCAACCATCACGGGGAACAAAACGTACATAACGGTAAGGGCGTGAAGGATGGGATGGATAAAAGTTTACATTCACCCGAGGTGTATCCGCAATACAATACAAAATTTCCTTATTGCGGAAATTTATATCATTGCTTCCTTCTATTTTAGAACCGGTCATCCACGACATATACTCAAGAATATGATTCTGCAATGGATACTTTCGTTTAATAGACAGAGAAACATTCTTGTCCATATCCGGGACAAAAGTCCGTACCGTATCATCCTTTATCATAAACGGATAACCACATGGCTGGAAAAGCCCTTTCTCATTGCACAAAGGCTGGTAGACGACTCCCGGCTCAATATTCCTCACAATAGCCTGATCACCATCCCGCAAAGCTACGTCCACCGGAACATAACCGAAAGGTGTAAAAATTCCTAAAGCCACAAATTTACTTTTAACCTTCCCATCTATCCTAACTGGATACTCATTGCTCCCGAAATATTCTTCTGTCACGTCTTTCAACAAAGGATTCCGAACCACTGAAGGAGTACTATTATCCTTATATACTCCCTGATATTTCTCCTCTTGAATTCCATACTGCATACGATAAACCTTCCCCTTTTTACGTCCATCAGTCATTCCGACTGCCAGATCACGGGAATCCATGTACCAAAAGGAAAGGGGTTTTCCATCCGTGTTTTTAAGTATATTCCAGACATGTGAATTCTGATTGGAAGGAGAATACAGATATTCGTCTATCCCCACAGGAAAACCCAACGACCGGAATATATATACTGTATGATCCGTCGTCTCCTTACAAGTGCCCAACCTGTATTTCAACAGATATTTAGCCCCCAAATGCGGTAAATCAAAATCTGAATTAGGAGAAAAAGGGGTTTCATACTTCAAGAATTTATTCAAAGCATCGGCAGCTTCGAGGATATTCTCACCCTGATAAAGAGAGTCCAGTATAGGATGGTAATGATCATAATAAGCCTTCCGCCAACTTTCCAAAGGTTCATCACCCACACGATATGGTAATATCCATTCACAAAAATCATCAAACGAATAGTATTTAGCCCAAGACACCCTATTCCAAGTTTCGAAGGCTACGTCTATATTCTCTATCAAAAGAGCAGCTGTCATTCGCTGCACATCCTGTAATATGGGCAATGATTTATAATTAAAAGACTTCCACTTTCTTTTCCTCTCACTATCCGGAATATACCCATCTCCCAACGGAGCAGTAGCCAGTACAGCCTTCACACTATCCAGCCGCGCATCCTCATAACCATAATGGTAAGGCATATTCTCAATCAGAAAGCATGCTGCCTTATACTTAAGACTATCATCTTTATAGTATTGAAGTACCTTTTCCAACTCTGTTCTATTTTCACCGGCCAAGGTCAAAGCCCATTCCAAACGGTCTACAGTACCCATACATGAAAAAAGAGATAAAAATACAACTATCAGAAAAAAGTTCCTATGCATAATTCTGTCATTATTTAGATAATAATATAGAGATTTCAATCGATATAAAAGTCTCAATGCCGCTGTATATATTCATCAAAACTATCTGTACCCGATAAAGACAGCTTCATCTTGATACGCTGCTTTGCTTTCAGTACAGACTTTGGAGTAATATTGAAAAGAAGAGAAATAGCCTTATTGGTTAACCGGGCACGCACCAGATAGCACAACTTCAATTCTTGCAAGCTCAAATGGGTAATCTCCAGATCAGCCGGTAGCCAATCATCACCATAAAGCAAATCAATCACTGCAAATAAATTCTGCCATTCGTATTCATTCCTTATAATTCCATAGGCAGGAGTCAGATGTAGCTTGAGTAGTTGACTCAAAGCCAACATACGCGAAGAAGAACCGGACAGAGTAGAAAAGTCTTCAAACCGCTTCAATTCTTTAGTCAGTTGTTTATTCCTGAACAACAAGCAAGAACACCAATTATCGTTATATGTATCCATAGCTTATTTCATTTTTTTATTTCACATTTGTCTTTTCGTTTTAATATCTCCCTGACCTCACTACGCATTTCATCTATGGCAGTTGAGTGTACTTTAGGTTCTTTAGTCAGTACACTGTCTGCCGCTTCCTTCAACTTGTCGGGTTTATAAAAATCCGGTTCCGCATAAAGGTTGGCTAACAGATAGTAGGGGTAAATCCTGCCGGGCAAACGGTGGATAGCCCTATAGAAGAACTTCTCAGCCTGTTCATAACAATGTTGTTCCTGATAATTTTTGCCCATGACATTCAATACCATCGGGTCGGAACTGTATCGGCAAGCCTCTTCCAGATATTTATTGGAATCACCATACAGGAAGGACTTATGCAGACTGTGTCCATACTCAAACAGAAATGCCCCTCTACCTCTCAATACCGGATAAAGTTTCTCGTAAGCCTCATTGGCTGCCTTATAGCCGCCTGAGTGATACAGCATACGTGCATACATCCATTTCCCACAAGCATCCTTTTCCTGTTGCCACTTTTCCATATATCCACCTGCCCATAAAGTGAGGCATACACAAAGAATGAAAGGTTTACCAATGACATCACCTATTCCACAAGCAAGAAGCAAGCATACACCGGCTACCACAAATGCCGGAAAATGCATGGGATAAGAGGAGAAAGAAAAAACAAGCAAAGACAGGATTGCACCACAAATGCCATAGCGGCCACGTTTCATGCCCATTCTCAGACACATTCCAATCACCACCACAACCACTGCACAAACTGCAATCCCCTCTGTCAAGGCAAGCGACAGATATTCATTAAATGCATACTCCGGGCTACCCGCTACACGCTCTTCCCATACAGCATAATTCCCTTGCTCAAAATAAGATTCCTGCGCCTCACCATAAGCAAAGGCAAAACCTTTTTCACACCCCCAAGGATGATTGGCTATCGCCTTACAGGTTACTTTCCACATAAACAGACGCCCTAACGCAGAATCCGGTTTCAGAACAAAAGCCCCGACACCTCCCAGTATCAGAACAAAGAAAATTCCTGTTCCCCATAATACATAGCGCCTCTTATATCTTTCCCACAAAACATACCACCTGCGTTTATCACGATGCATATATGTTACCCAGCCACATCCCACAGCGGCAGCAATCCATGCAGAACGGCTCATGGTAGCGGGCAATACGCAGAGGATAAGAATACCGGTTAGGGCAATCATCCCCTTTTCCAAATAATGAATAACTGTTTTATCTTTAGAAATACATAAATACAAATGCAGACAAACAGGCAATACCATTGCCAGATACCCCGCATACGGTCCCGGATTGAAGAAAGAGCCTGTAAGCGCATAACGCGAATGACCGGAAGCGGCAAAACCATACAGCTGACGTAATCCTCCAATAGCCTCAAGAGCACCACACAACATGAATCCCCACGACACGCAAACAGAGAAATAGGAGAAACGCAATACATGCTTCCGGGTATCTTTCCCCATCAGTTGCAATAAACTTGCAATGAGAATACAAATACTTGAAAGTAAGAGAGCTTTTCCGAACCATACCCACTGCCCTATAGCTTCCTCGGCTGGCAGTTCAGGTGTAATAATCCGCACTACCCCTAATGGAGCACAGACTGCCACAAAAAGCAGGCAAGCAGTCACGGTATCCTTTACTGTATGTATCTGCAACTTTATCATTCTATCTTTTTAAATATCCTGTTCCACCTTATTTTATCCGTATTCCTATCTACAGACTTCCATATCCTGACAGCTTTCCCTACAATAAAAGGTTCGGGCAACAAGCCCCAATAGCGGGAATCCTGAGAGTTCATCACCTTATCACCTGCCACAAAATAATAATTCTCCTTGAAACGGTATGTGTGTATTACACTATCGTTCAACAAAACCGTATCTCCACGTAACAAAAGTTTCTTTTTCTGTTCCCATTCTATTGCATTCCGATACAAAGCAACATGTTTGGAAGTCATCCCTATCACATCGCCTTTTGCCGGGAGATATAAAGGACCAAAATTCATTATATCCCAATCCACAATATCACTATAAGGATAACCCCTCATCACAATTCCATAGTCCACTTCCCGGCCACGCTCAACAATCCGCATCAAATTATCCTGTGACTCCACATTGCCCAATTCTGAAATATAGCCATGTACTTTATAATGCCCCCTACTTATTTCAAATGTATCACCGGGCAAAGCAACACAACGCTTCACATAATATTTCATTACCCTGAATGCGATACTGTCCCAACGTTGCTCCAAGTAGGGGAAATTAAAAACCAATACATCATTTCTTTTTACCTTGCCCAATTCGGGTAAACGGTATATGTCTACTTCCTTGTCTCCCAAAGCATCCCACACATTGAACAGACGCCCTCCCATCACGCATTTATTCACCAGAATATTATCTCCGTCAAGTAGGGCAGGCTCCATCGAGTCAGAAGGGATCTTGAATGTAGCAATACAGGTCACTTGAAGCAATATCCAGACCAGTACTGCTCCGCAGGCCATCAAAAACAGGTTTAGAATCTTATCAAGATACCAATCTATATTCTTTATCTTATGGGGTTCATTCTTAGTCATTCTACTTTTAACCTGCTTGCTGATTTTCTAATAAAGTTATTCCGCATCCCCTGTTATTCTCAAAACTAGCGGGGAAGAGTTGGCATTACAATATACAGTGATAGTCTTATTAAAACTTCCGGGAGTTTCTGCCTTATAGCTGACATCCAATAATATAGAATCCCCCGGTCGCACCGGTTCTTTTGAATAGGTGACTTCAGTGCAACCACACGAGGCATTTACATCTTGTATCACCAGAAGACTCTTACCTATATTCTTCAATACAAACGATGCTTTCTGCTTTTTTTGCCAGTCAAAGTGACCTAAAGATATAACAGACTTATCAACATTTACTTTCGTTTGAATGACGTTTTTCTCGCCATCAAGTTTTACTTCACCACCCTGAATTATCTTCAAATAGATTTCTTTTATTTTAGAATTATGAATTGGATTACCAATAGCAAGGACTCTATTATTTTTATCTAACAGAAAAGTCTGAAAGGCAATTTCAGAAGGAAAATCATTCAGTTTATTCAATGAATCTTGCTCATCAATACATATAGGATAATCAAAATCTTCAGCTCTTAGCAATTGACATACATCAGCACTCCGTTTAGGATAAAAGAAATATAAGAACTGAATAGACTCACTTTTCACCGAATCAACAAGCGCCATAAATTCTTTCCACTGAGAAAGCTTTAATTTACAACTAGTACATCCTATTGAATCAACATAAGTTAATATCTTATATTCATCTAATATGGGATAAAGTATAGTATCTTTCCCTTTTATAGTAAATATCGGAGATTTGGGGAATAATATTTCTTTGCCATCCCATTTTTGTAACAAGGAAATAATAGCATCAGTTTTTGCATCTTTACAAGATATCAAAAAAAGACATAAAAAACAAGCTATAAAAAGTTTTCTTATTACAGTTTTCAATTCATACATAAACCTGCACATTTGTTTTCCTATATATCGAAATATATAAACTAAAAATCTTCTTTCACCAAATTAAATAATTCAAATGTCATATAATCTTCCGATTGTCCATATATCATTTGATAATCACGGCTTATATATAGCCCATCTTTATGAACAAAAAAGACATAAGAATTATATATAGACTCTGGAAACAATGTTTCTCCTATAATTTGGAAATCCTTATTCAATATAATAACTGAAAATTTTTTCCTTCCATAAACAGATTTTCCCCACCAGCGAATATTATCTTCCAAAGTTGTCTTGGGATAAACAAAACGATAATAGACTTCCCGATATGGATCATATATCAAATCGCCATAACGCGCTAATTCAAGATTGAGTTGAGGTCCTCGTTCTGAAACTTCTTGTTTCACTATCGGAGAGTCCAAATATTTACTTTTCACACTAATCTTCTTTACTTCAGAATGATCAACAGATGTAACCACAATATCTTCACTTACATAAAAAGAATAGATAAATTCCTTTCCATTAAATACACGACTAAATCGGGGGTCTTTAATAGCCAACTCCTTTTCTGTCAAAATTCCATAGGTCAAAGGAAGATCTTCACAACTCTTTTGAACTGTGTCAATTACTACACTGAGAGGAGTATCAACTATAGGATGAAAACGATCTATTGCATTCTGAGTGATATATATCTTTTTATCAATAATAACAGGTGCTATATACGGATGCGAAGAGGGTGTATATGATGGAAGTACATTATACCCTTTACTTGTAATTCCATAGGGAATTTTTTGAATAATATGACAAGTTGTATCCACTCTCATCAACCCAGAATAAGCATAAGAAGAGACATATATATGATTAAGGTCCTTTACATAAAGTCCCGTAGGTTGAACAACACCATGGGGACCCTCAGAGTTTAAATTCAATTTAAAAAGAAAATCTGTTGTTTCTAAATCATAAAAGAGTATCTGATTAGTTCGGTAATTGAGAAAAGTCAAATATTCTTTTCCTTTGTCATCACTGAACGTATACAAATAAAAAGCATTGTATTTCACATCAGAATCTAAAACAAAACTTTTTATAATTTCTGACGCTTTCAAATTATAAGAATAAGTATTTGAAGACTTCTCATTCTTACACGAGATAAGGACACAGAATAATAAAAGTAATAAAATGTTTTTCATGTTATTTTCATACTATTTTTACGGAATGTTTTAAAGCAAGTATTTCAAATATTATCCAAAACACTCACTCTAAAACATTCCTAATGTTAATAACCTATTTTTTTATTAGAAACCACAAGGGCAAATATCCCAAATATCATAATAGTTACAAATAGCACTATAATCAATATTTGTGTGACAGTACCCATCACCTTCATAACGAGCTAAGGCTTCCACATTAGCCGACATTAAGTCAGACATAGCCTCAGCTCTTTGCGAAGCATAGACACCATACCCTGCAGTTGTCGCAAAAATTGCAACAAAAGCATATTTCAAAAACTTTTTCATCGTAAAATTGTTTTAAATTCAAAATACGTTTAATATTTAATATCAAGCACAAAACAATGTTGTGCAGCAGAGAAGCAAGACACAGAATATCTCGCTGAGATCATTTCATATCATGCTGTCGTCACAGCTAAACCGGTTTATACTTTTTTCACTAAGTGAATTCTTACTTTTGCATTGGCAATCCTTTCTTTCAGGCATTTATGAAATAAAATCACCTTCAAAACAGAATGGCCATTTCCGTCCGACTGTCATTTCATTTCGGAATTATTCTACAGGATGAAAACTGTATTCCACTATCGGCTCATCCATATTCACATCCATAGCTATGATAGCCCCTCTCTGTTCATCAACAAAAATGCCATGAACATAATGGTCCAGCACATATTTCCGAAGCGGTTCCCCTCTCAGACTAAACACATAAATAGATTGTCCGCCATCCGGTAATTTGTTTCCCTGCTTGGCGCTCTCCATAATATCCTTGAAGCTTTTCCCTTGGAAAACAGCATAAATAGCATTATCCGTCACTTGTACATCACCAAAACCCATAATCCCTGTCGGTATACCATAGCCCTCTGCGACCTGAAACTCCGGTTCGCCATGCGGACCGATGCAGACAACATGCGTGCTGTCTTTCAAGTTATAGATTTCCAGAACCTCACCCAACTGGGTAGCAGCAACCAACACACCCTTACGAGGGTTGTAGTCAATAAAACTACGCCAAGCCTGTGCCAATGCAGGACGGGAGTTCGCCAAAGCTTCTTCGTTGGCAGAAGGGATTGCCCCGAACTTCCGTAACAACTTTCCTTCTGAACTAACTTGACAGAAACGGTTATCGCCTGTATAGTCAGGAATGATAAAAGTGAAGTCCTCATATATTATAAAATCTAAAGCCCGGAGGATATCTTTATCCAGCTTCACCACTTCTTGGCGAAGTAATGTGTCGCCGGATAAAGCAAACCCTAACTCTGTTAATTCCGACTTATTTGCATCCAATGTCCACAAGCATTTTTCACCCCATCGGAAGTTTTCAGCCGAAAGCATCTCTTCGGGTGAATCTCCTCTTTTTCCAAAAGAAGACAAATAATGAAACTCCGGATAACTGAATGCATGAAAATAATGATCCGTTCCATGCAAATCCAGCACCACAGCTTTATTGTCCCAAGCATGCACCCGAAAAGGGTAACAGAACAAGGCTGTATCCAATTGTATCGTCTTTGCTTTTAGTGCCCGGACTTCAGGGAAATCAACATATCCATTATTTATAGAGACAGTTGATTGGGAAGTACAGGAAAGAAGAAAAAAGAGATAAAGGATATTAATAATATTAACGAGATGCCGTTTCATAAGAATACACTTTTACATTATAAACAGGACAATCTAAGGATCCAATGCCTAAACACCGAACATAATCGCTTTCTCCGTACGCCAAAGCTTCTACATTTTCCAATAATAAAGATGATGTTTCAATAGATGGCTGTTTCTTGCTACTATAAATTCCTACTACAAGAACAATTGCTACTACAATTAGTATTTTCCTTCTAAAATTGTTTTTCATAATCCATATATTTTTGTTTTATGTTGGCAAATGTATGGATTATTATAGACACACAACCTACCTCACAGAGTGAGAAAATAGTGTAAGAAAGCGTGTTTTTTTGGGGGTTAATTAATAAATCTATTAAAATAGGCTTAATTCACTCCATTTCATTTTATCAAGGTTCTAAGTTCTCCTATTCATCAACTATTCTACAACAAAAAAGTTACTTCTCTATACACAGATAATATCCGTTTTCCTTCATTTCATTCTTTCCCGATTTTACATTTACGTGAGACTCATCGCTCTTCAACAAACGCCTTAATTGGGCCATGGCTGATCTTCTTTTTACACTTACACCTATATCGTCAGGATTCCAGTTACAAATTTCAGAAATTTGGGTGTTCGACAAGAAAAATCCTTCTGCACGAATAAAAGCAGAAAGTAGGTTACCGGGCTGATTAGAACAATGCAGTGAGATATCCCGAAATGTTATCTTCTTTTCTTTTTCATTCCAAAGTATCTCTCCTACCTGATATTCACCATCAGCTATGCAACAAACAATACTTGACGACTGAGCTTCATCGCCCAAGGGCAAATACTCATTATCATTCAACTTTTTACCATTTTTCATCCAAATAAGAATGATACTGATTATACAAGCCACAACTACTACCATAAATAGCACAACCTTCATATCTCCCCAACCGAGACACCGCCATACAGACGGCGCAGAAAGATAAGCAAACACCTCAATATAGTACATATCATCCAAATAATAATTCCCTAACTTATGTATGGGAGAATCAAAAGTGAGATTTCCGGTAAAAGCACGTGAGCATCCCTCTCTGCCATTCGGTAATTTATAAACTAATTTTAGCCCACAATTATAACCAGATAATCTATTGTCCAGACACTCTTGCCATAATTTGTTTAACTTTTCAACAGATGGTTCTCCAATCAAAAATAAAATACGAATGCAACTATTTTCAGATGTCTCAGGAATGAAAATACTTCTTTTATCTTTCAAAGAATCAACTTCTACCGTAAATTCACCTTCGGACAATACGAGATGACGTTTAGTCCTTTTCTTCTTTTTCGTACCAACACCAACAGAATAAAATGGTATTTCCCACTTTTCAGACTCACATTTCAGCCATATTCCGGCCACATGTTTCAACAGCACCTCAGCAGTCTTTTTATCTTTCCCCTGATTTTCCACCCCACTTAGGTACAGCGAGTACACAAGCAAGCCTACAGTAGTCAGCAGCAATCCGCACAATATGTATAATGTTTGTTTATAGTATTTCATGGCATTTATAAATGTGTATGCCACAAAAGTACATAAAAAGAAGCCCATCATCAAGCAATTATACCGTAAAGTCACTACAGATTTAAAAACATCTTCTGAATATAGCCAGGCATCATTTATGTGCGCTCAAAAAATCCCCTTTCAGACTATAATTATAAAGTTTTTTCAGCCAGCAAATATAAAGAATACACTCTAATATTCCCTGAAAGACATACATCATTTAATTTAATAAACAGAAGTTTAAAACAGCTATTACTAACTAATTATCAGCATATTGAAAAATCACAAATAAGAAACGAAGAGGCCAATTCAGGGTCAGGGTCACTTATAGCCCCGCATTTTAGTCAAACGAAGGAAGTAATTTCATTACATGTCAAGAAAAGTCTCTGCATGCATAGAACGTTGCGCCCTGAAAGGGCATCAGTTGAAAACAGTATTTTGCCCTTTCAGGGCGCAGAGATAGGGGGTAAACTGTATCCCGGGGTGTTACCCCGGGCTGTAAGATAAAAGGCTTTCAGCCTACTTCCGAAACTTGAGTCAAGTTGAAATCAAAAGACCAAGAACTCCGCGAGACATTACTCTGTGGTAAGCTTCTGTTTACCCCAAATGGTAACTTCGTTCACTCCACACGGTAACTCCATTTACATGCCGAGGTAAAAGCCGTTACATGCCGAGGTAAAGGTCGTTACAATAAGGAGTAAAGGTCGTTACATACGGCGGTAAACGCTTTTACATCTTACAGTAAATCATCGGTAAATGCTATCTACTGATAATCAATCAACTATCTAAATATATCAGCAGGGGTAGTTCATTACTATACGGTTTTGAATTAGTTGACGAGGGGACAAGTTGACAAGGGAACAAGGGCCATGCGGCACAGAAGCATTGCGCAGCCCCTTGTCCCCTTGTCAACTTGTCCCCTCGTCAACTGAATTTCCTTCCTTTCTGCAGGGATTAAAATCAACTCCTGATTCGCATAGATAATAGATTCCATATTGCACTCAACATAAAAAGATTTACGCACAATAAAATCATATATATCGAATTTTTACCTATATAAAAGTCTTCAAAATTGTGCAGACCGCCAATATATAAAAATAGATCCCAAAGCAATATCCGGCACGCAAGCAACTGTATATTTCACTGTATAACAACACTATACAAATCCACAAAGAATCAAATCCATCTGTAACCGGGGTTATAGGTGACCCTGACCCCAATTGACCCTTAACAAGACTTCTCAAAACCTTAACAGCACCTCTTCACTGTTTCCTTTTTTGAATATAAAAACGAATAACTGACAATAAAAAAACAGGCTATTATACAGAAAGTCACAAATTCTTAAGTCTAAAGTTACTATTACTGTAAAAGAAGAGATGGCAACAAGCAATGTTGTGGTACCAAACAAAGAATGTTTCGTGTCACAACATTACTTGCTTTGCATTATGACATTGTATGTACCATTAAAAGTGCCATTGCCGGGTAGTATATCTAAATCAAAATATATATCTTTGCAGCAATAAAAATCCAACACCTATGAAGATACTCTATTACATTTACCAAATATGTTTTGCATTGCCAATTCTGCTGGTATTGACTATTCTTACGGCTTTGGTCACGATTGTCGGCTCACTGATAGGCGGTGCACACATCTGGGGATATTATCCCGGAAAAATATGGTCACAACTCATTTGCGTTTTCCTGCTGATCCCTGTTAAGGTGCGCGGTCGGGAAAAGATACATAAACATACATCGTACGTATTCGTGCCCAACCATCAGGGTGCATTCGACATCTTCCTGATCTACGGATTCCTGGGACGCAACTTCAAGTGGATGATGAAGAAGAGCCTGCGGAAATTACCTTTCGTAGGAAAAGCCTGTGAAAGCGCAGGACACATCTTTGTCGACCGTTCAGGCCCTAAGAAAGTACTGGAAACCATTCGTCAGGCAAAGGCGTCACTGAAAGATGGCGTATCATTGGTGGTATTCCCGGAAGGAGCACGTACTTTTACAGGACACATGGGATACTTCAAGAAAGGCGCTTTCCAGTTGGCAGACGAATTGCAATTGGAAGTAGTACCTGTCACTATCGACGGCTCATTCCAAATCCTACCCCGCACCGGTAAGTGGATACATCGCCATCGCATGATACTGACCATTCACGACCCTATCCCACCCAAAGGGCAAGGTATAGAAAACATCAAGGCGACGATGGCCGAAGCCTACGCCGCCGTAGAAAGTGCTTTACCGGAAGAATACAAGGGAATGGTGAAAAACGAGGATCAGTGATTGCTCTCCTCCATGCGTTGATGTTCCTCTATTAATTTCATATTCTCTTTGGCTTTATCGAGGAATTCCCTCACCAAAGGAGTACTCTTGAAAGACTGGGGAGCCGTACGGATGATATCCTCTATCTGTGGGGTCATGATGGGATAAGGCAGCGTGCTGCACATCATCATGAATACACTAGGACCAAGGACATTCTCATAATTGGCAGAAATAAACTCCTTTATATAGTCATTCATTTCTTTTATCAAGGCCTCTCCCTCCTGAGTCAGTTGCTCATGGATGTCATCCAATGCGGCGCCATCCAGAACCATACGTGCCTCTTTCTTTTCCAGTTCTTCAATCTTCAGCTCAAGCGCATTGCGCTTTTCGATGAATTCATACAAAGCATTGTTTAGCGGTGTACCTTTAGCGGTGAGTTGAGAGTTGGATATGGAGACTTCAACTTTACCGTTCTCAAGTACAAGAGGCATGATAGCCTCATCATTCATGTAGAGCGTCACCATCATCACAGAGTCTGACGGGCCACTCGTTGAGAACAAACCGTGTACCACTTCGGCAGAGTCAACTGTTATCCATTGCCCGTCGCGGAGCGTTTTCAGGTATAACATCTTACCGTCGAGACTGGTCACCGATGACACACCCTCCACTTTATACTTGCGACTGCACGAAGCAAAAAGCACGAGCAAAAGCATTAAGGGCAAAATACGGTTCACATTCATTCTAATCATGCAGGAAACGATTTTTAAGAAATACGATACAAAGGTACAACCTATTCGCGCTGTAAAGAAACTTTTTATCAATATTTAAATTTTGCTCTCTTTTTTCCATTAATAATCCTTATAAGGAGGGAGAAAAGAAAGGATATTTCATTTAGTTTACTTATTTTTGCAGTGATAAGTAACAAAATGTAAACCCTATTACTGAAACAAGATAGTCTCCTATGTCAACTTATGCTCCTTTTGCCAAGCCACTCTACGTCATGCTGAAACCGGTAGGGGCCGTTTGCAACCTTGCATGCGACTACTGTTACTACCTGGAAAAGAGTAAACTATACCAGAACAACCCCAAGCATGTAATGAGCGAAGAGTTGCTGGAAAAGTTTATTGAAGAGTATATTAATTCGCAAACCATGCCGCAGGTAATGTTCACCTGGCATGGCGGGGAAACCCTGATGCGCCCGTTGTCTTTCTACAAAAAGGCGATGGAGCTGCAAAAGAAATATGCACGCGGACGCACCATAGACAACAGCATACAAACCAACGGAACCATGCTGACGGATGAATGGTGCGAATTCTTCCGTGAAAACAACTGGCTGGTGGGAGTTTCTATCGACGGGCCGCAGGAGTTTCATGACGAATATCGAAAAAACAAGCAGGGAAAGCCCTCTTTCGTAAAGGTGATGCAAGGCATCAATTTATTGAAGAAGCATGGTGTAGAATGGAACGGAATGGCGGTAGTGAATGACTACAATGCCGATTATCCGCTGGAATTTTACAACTTCTTCAAGGAAATAGGCTGCCACTACATACAGTTTGCCCCCATCGTAGAGCGAGTATTCGGACATCAGGACGGACGACACCTCGCCTCACTCGCCGACCGGGAAGAGGTGGCCGAACTGGCGGACTTCTCCGTCAGCCCGGAACAATGGGGCAATTTCCTCTGTACTCTCTTCGACGAATGGGTGAAAAAGGATGTAGGCACATATTACATTCAGTTGTTCGACTCTACCCTAGCCAACTGGATAGGCGAACAGCCGGGGGTATGCACCATGGCAAAGACCTGCGGGCATGCCGGAGTAATGGAATTCAACGGAGATGTATATTCCTGCGACCATTTTGTATTCCCCGAATATAAGTTAGGAAACATTTACCAGAAGACACTGGTGGAAATGATGTACAGTGAAAAGCAACAGGCTTTCGGGCAGATGAAACAGCAATCGTTGCCCACTCAGTGCCGTGAATGTGAGTGGCTGTTTGCCTGCAACGGCGAATGTCCCAAGAACCGTTTTGCACGGACGGCAAGCGGAGAACCGGGATTGAACTATCTATGTAAAGGGTATCACCGTTTCTTCAGTCATGTGGCTCCGTATATGGACTTCATGAAGAACGAGCTGATGAATCAGCGCCCGCCTGCCAATGTGATGGATTTCATAAAAACAAAATCATAATAATCAAGTAAGAATGAAAATTAAGACCTATTTAGTGGCGCTCTCTGCGCTGGCGTTCGGTTCTGCAATGCGTGCCGACGAAGGAATGTGGTTGTTGCAGTTGATGAAACAGCAGAACTCCATTGAGTTAATGAAAAAGCAAGGGCTGAAACTGGAAGCAGACGACTTGTACAATCCGGGCGGAGTCTCACTGAAAGATGCGGTAGGTATCTTCGGAGGAGGCTGTACGGGTGAGATTATCTCACCGGAAGGTCTGATCCTGACTAACCACCACTGTGGCTATGCTTCTATCCAACAACACAGTAGTGTGGAACATGACTATCTGACAGATGGTTTCTGGGCTAAAAACCGTAGCGAGGAATTGCCTACTCCGGGATTGAAGTTCCAGTTCGTGGACCGTATTGAAGATATCACGGACATCGTAAACCAGAAAATCGCTGCCGGCGAAGTGACGGAAGTGAATGCAATGACTCGCCCGTTCCTCAACAAACTGGCTAAGGAATTATTCGAAAAAAGCGATCTGAAGGACAAGAAGGGCATCGAAGTACAAGCATTGCCATTCTATGCCGGTAACAAATATTACCTGTTCTACAAGAAAGTATACACAGACGTACGCATGGTAGCTGCTCCCCCCTCCTCTATCGGTAAATTCGGTGGAGAGACGGACAACTGGATGTGGCCACGCCATACGGGAGACTTCTCCATGTTCCGTATTTATGCTGACGCTAAGGGTGATCCCGCAGAATATTCAGCATCAAACGTGCCCCTGAAAACTCCGAAATACCTGCCCATCTCAATCAAGGGGCTGGAGGAAGGCGATTATGCCATGATTATGGGGTTCCCCGGAAGCACAAGCCGCTACCTCACCGTATCGGAAGTAAAAGAACGTATGGAAGCACAGAACCAACCCCGTATCACCATCCGTGGCGCACGTCTTGCCGTACTGAAAGAAGTGATGGCTGCCAGTGATAAGACTCGCATACAATATGCCAACAAATATGCCGGCAGCAGCAACTACTGGAAAAATTCTATCGGCATGAACAAAGCGATCATTGATAATGATGTGCTGGGTACGAAAGCAGAACAGGAGAAAAGATTCGCAGAATTTGCCAAAGGCAAGCCGGAATACGAAGGTGTAGTAGAAAAGATCGATGCCATTGTAAACCAAACGATGCCATTAACCACTCAGTATTATTATCTGATGGAAGCATTCAGCGGCGCCATTGAATTCGGTAGCCCGTACATGGTTATGGACAACCTGAAAAAAGGTCTGGAAGAAAAGAATGACTCTCTGATCAATAAATCCATAGAACAGTTGAAAGAAGTTTTTGCTGATATCCACAACAAAGACTACGACCATGAAGTAGACCGTAAAGTGGCTAAAGCTATCTTCCCGGTATATGCTGAAATCATTCCGGCAGAACAGCGTCCGGCTTTCTATCAGACTATCGAAAAGGAATTCAAAGGTGATTACAATGCATACATCGATGCTATGTATGACAACTCCATCCTGGCCAATCAGGCTAACTTCGACAAGTTCTTAAAGAAACCTACGGTAAAAGCTATCGAGAAAGATATTGCAACCCAATATTCACATGCCAAGATTGAAAAGATGATGGCATTGGCAAAAGATTTGAACAGCACTTCCAAAGAACTGACCTTGCTGCACAAAGCATATATCCGTGGTCTGGGCGAAATGAAAGAGCCTGTTCCATCTTATCCGGATGCCAACTTTACAATCCGTCTGACCTACGGAAATGTAAAATCTTACAATCCGCGTGATGCCGTACACTATAAATACTATACCACTACAGACGGTATTCTGGAAAAAGAAAATCCCGAAGACCGTGAATTCGTAGTTCCTGCCAAATTGAAGGAACTGATTCAGAAGAAGGATTTCGGACGCTATGCGTTGCCGAACGGTGACATGCCGGTTTGCTTCCTGAGCACGAACGATATTACCGGTGGTAACTCCGGTAGCCCGGTACTGAATGCAAACGGTGAATTGATCGGATGTGCTTTCGACGGTAACTGGGAGTCTCTGAGTGGTGACATCAATTTCGATAACAACTTGCAACGTTGCATCAATCTGGATATCCGTTATGTACTGTTCATCCTCGAAAAACTGGGAGGATGCGAGCATCTGATCAATGAAATGACAATTGTTGAATAACTGATCTATCTCCCCCTATTACAATATGAAGAAAGCTCTAATAACAACACTGGCTTTAGCTCTCACCCTTCCGAGTATTGCCGACGAAGGTATGTGGATGCTGACCGACCTGCAGAAGCAGAACGAAGTGGCTATGACAGAACTGGGATTACTAATCCCAGCTAACCAGATTTATAACCCCGACGGCATTGCGCTGAAAGACGCAGTGATCCACTTCGGTGGGGGGTGTACAGGTGAAATCATCTCTGCCGAAGGATTGGTATTGACCAACCACCACTGTGGCTATGGTGCTATCCAACAACACAGTACGGTGGAACACGACTATCTGACGGATGGTTTCTGGGCCATGAGCCGTGAAGAAGAACTTCCCTGTAAGGGACTTACCATCACTTATATTGATGAGATACTGGATGTGACTGATTACGTCAACGAACAGTTGAAGATAGATCCGGACCCGAATGGTACCAATTATCTCTCTCCCAAGTACCTGAAAGAAGTGGCCGAACGTTTTTCTTCCGAACAAGGCATTGCCCTGACTCCGGGACGCAAACTGGAGCTGAAAGCTTTCTATGGCGGAAACCGTTACTATCTGTTCATCAAGACTACGTATAGTGATATCCGCATGGTAGGTGCACCTCCTTCTTCCATTGGTAAGTTTGGTGCAGATACCGACAACTGGATGTGGCCGCGCCATACAGGTGACTTCTCCTTGTTCCGCATTTACGCCGACAAGGATGGAAAACCTGCGGAATACTCCAAAGATAATGTACCCTTGAAGGTGAAGAAACACCTTACGATCAGCCTTGCCGGCTACAAGGAAGGTGACTTCACGTTCATTATGGGATTCCCCGGACGCAACTGGCGTTATATGATCTCCGACGAGGTGGAAGAACGTATGGAAACTACGAATTTCATGCGCCATCACGTACGCGGTGTGCGCCAAGAAGCATTAATGGAACAGATGCAGAAAGACCCCGCCGTACGTATTCACTACGCCAGCAAGTATGCTTCATCTGCCAACTATTGGAAGAATGCCATCGGTATGAACGAAGGACTTGTCCGCCTGAAAGTGCTGGATACTAAACGGGCACAACAGGAGCAACTCCTCGCCCGCGGACGCGAACAGGGTGACGACTCTTATCAGAAGGCATTCGACCAGATACGGGACATCGTCGCACATCGCCGCCCTGCCCTTTATCACCAGCAAGCCATTCAGGAAGCATTGGTAACGGGATTGGACTTCATGCGCATTCCCAATACTTCTGCCATGCTGGCTGCCTTGAAGAGCAAGGATAAAACGCAGATTAAAACAGCCGCAGATAGCTTGAAGATTGCCGCAGACAAGTATTTTGCCTCCGTACCTTTCCCCGAAGTGGAACGTATTGTTGCCAAAAAAATGCTGCAGACTTACATGCAATATATCCCCGCAGAACAACGTATCAGTATCTTTGAAGTGATCGATAAGCGTTTCAAGGGGAATAGTGATGCTTTTGTGGACGCTTGCTTCGACTACTCTATTTTTGGAAATAAAGAGAACTTTGAGAAGTTTATCCGCAAGCCGGGCTCTTATAAACTGGGCTTCGACTGGATGGTGTTGTTCAAGCATTCCATCACCGATGGCTTGTTGCAGACCGCCATCGCCATGGCAGAGGCCAACAAGAACTATAACGCCGCACATAAAGTGTGGGTAAAGGGAATGATGGATATGAAACGCAGTGCAGGCACTCCGATCTATCCGGACGCCAACTCTACCCTGCGTCTCACTTACGGACAAGTGTTACCGTATGAACCTGCGGACGGAATGGAATATGGCTATTACACCACACTCAAAGGTGCCATGGAAAAGGAAGATCCCAATAACTGGGAATTCGTGATTCCTGCAAAACTAAAACAGTTGTATCAGGCAAAAGACTTCGGTCGCTATGCCATGCCGAACGGTGAAATGCCTATCTGTTTCATCGTGAACACGGATAATACCGGTGGTAACTCCGGCAGTCCGGTATTCAATGCCAAAGGTGAACTGATCGGTACAGGTTTCGACCGTAATTATGAAGGGCTTACAGGAGACATCGCTTTCCGCCCCTCATCACAACGTGCCGCCTGTGTAGATATCCGCTATACTTTATTCATCATAGAGAAGTATGCCGGAGCTTCACACATCATTAAGGAATTGACGATTGCGGAATAAAAGCAACTAAAAGTCCCTACGGACTTCCGATAATTCACCCCTACAAGTATCTGCATAGTACCTGTAGGGGTGTTTCTTTTAAGAAATCATTTCCATAGGAAAATGTTTCATTATAACAAGTATTCTAAAAAATAGCCAAAATATGCTCAAAACGGCCATAAAGGATAAAAGGGCGTGAACAATACATATCCGAAACTGTTTCTAACTACAGACAATAACACTAATTTTGTAGTAATAAAAAAACTTGTAGTAATAACAGAAAGGAAAAGATTATGGAAAAATTTGAAGAACTTATACAGTCAGAAAAACCCGTTTTAGTAGATTTCTTTGCTACCTGGTGTGGTCCATGCAAGGCTATGCATCCTGTATTGGAAGAGTTGAAAGGTCAAATTGGTGAAGCTGCCCGCATCGTAAAAATCGATGTTGACCAGCACGAAGAACTGGCTGCCAAGTATCGCATACAGGCAGTACCTACTTTTATTATATTCAAGAAAGGGGAAGCTGTTTGGCGCCATTCCGGAGTAATCAAAGGCAGCGAACTGAAAACTGTCATCGAACAAAATTCATAAGAAATAAAAAAACATGAAGAAAATCTTAACAGTTGCCATTCTGCTATTTGCAAGTGTACTGACGTATGCCTGCACAGACAAAGCTCAGGCACAGCAAAAAGAACCGGAAAAAAAGGAAGCTAAGAGTGGGGAGGTCATCGTAATGAACAAGGATATGTTCATTAAGGATGTATTCGACTATGGGAAATCTCAGGATTGGAAATATAAAGGTGATAAACCTGCCATCATTGACTTGTATGCCGACTGGTGTGGTCCCTGCCGTATGACAGCACCGATCATGAAGGAACTGGCAAAAGAATACGCCGGCAAGATCGTGATTTACAAGGTAAATGTGGATAAGGAACGCGAACTTGCCGCATTATTCAATGCAAGCAGTATTCCTCTCTTTGTCTTCATTCCGATGGAAGGAGAACCGCAGCTTTTCCGCGGTGCAGCAGATAAAGCTACCTATCAAAAAGCCATTGAAGATTTTTTATTGAAAAAGAAATAGTAAAAGTCACAGGAGTCATGTATGAATGATGAGGGGCATATCTTTCCACTCATTATTGTACATCTCCGTGACAGTGTGATAACCGGACGCTTGCAGGACCGCCAAGGCTTGCAGGCGTCCGTTGTTTATACGCTCCGGGTAATGGGAATCACTGTTCACCTGCACGCGGATCCCCTTCTCCAGCAATACAGGGAAGTAGCGTTCGTTGGGATAGAAAGTACCCAATTCAAGATATGATTTCGTATTGACCTCTACAATATACCCCCTACGGGCAATGGCATCCAAATATTCTTGTATCAAATCATCGTACCAAGGCTCATCCAGCAGACCGGGACGGTAAGCAGCAGCATTATAATGCATTTTATCGGCATGCCCCACAACGTCAAATCCACCTAATTCTACCATACGCATCAGGCGTTCGTAATAGAGATGTACCACTCGTACCAAATCACCTCCGAACTCTTCGTCCACCAGTTTACGGAATTTGTCCGCTGTAACATCTACATCCACAACCTCTCCTTTATCATTGTAAAGCAGGTGTACCGAGCCAATGCGATAATCCAATGGCAATTCCCGGAAACGAGCAACAGAAGGATTACTTTCTTCATTCAGATAGTCGATCTCCAAACCTATATACAATTCTATCTGTCCGGCATATTTAGCTTTCAGCCGACGAAATTCTGCCAGGTAATCATCCATGCAATCCCACTCCATGGTCCAAGCAGTAGGAAACGGCAACGGGGCATGAGATGAAAAGCCGTAAGACGTAAATCCTTCACTCAGGGCAAAGCGGATGAAGTCTTCCATATTAGCACGTCCGTCACAATACAAACTATGACTATGATAGTTAGTTAAATTTCCAGTTCTATTGTTCATAATCTTATCATCCCACTATTTTATCATTTTCCACCCTATCACCTTATCACCCTATCATTCTTCTATCTCACTAAGTTCCAGCCAACGCATGGTCTTCTCATCAATCAGATCGGTTACCTCAGGCAGACGTTTGGATTTCTCTGTCAGCTCGTCTACAGACAGGGTACCACTGCATAAAGCAGTTTCAATACTGGCCTTTTCTTCTTCCAAGGCAGCAATTTCCTGTTCCAGTTGTTCGAACTCTCTCTTCTCCTTAAAGGACATCCGTCGCTTTTCATTCAGACGTACTTTAGAAGTTTTGTCTTCCTGCGGTTTGGCAGCCTCTTTCTCTTTTTCTTTCTCTTGGCGAGCCTTTTCTTCTTTCCAGCTACGATACTGCGTATAGTTTCCGGGGAAATCACGAATGTCCGCCTGCCCATTGAACACCAACAAGTGGTCTACGACTTTATCCATAAAGTAACGGTCATGGCTAACCACAATCACACAGCCCTTGAAATTCTGCAAATACTCTTCCAGCACATTCAGAGTGATAATATCCAAGTCGTTGGTAGGCTCATCCAATACAAGGAAGTTAGGATTGCGCATCAGTACCGTACACAAGTACAGGCGGCGGCGTTCTCCACCACTCAATTTATAAACATAGCTATGTTGAGTTTCGGGGGTGAAAAGGAAATGCTGCAAGAATTGGGAAGCAGTCAGTTTCTTGCCATTCCCCAGTTCTATGACTTCGGCAATATCCTGCACCACATCAATGACTTTCATCTGTTCATCAAACTGCAAGCCATCCTGCGAGTAATAACCGAAACGCACCGTCTCACCAATATCGATTGTCCCACTGTCTGCCTTTACTTCTCCCATCAGGATTTTGATAAAAGTAGATTTACCGGTACCATTATTTCCCACAATACCCATCTTTTCATAACGGGCAAAGATGTAAGAGAAGTCTTCCAATATCTTCAGGTCACCGAATGATTTGTACACATGGTCCGCTTCGAATATCTTACTGCCGATATAGGACGCTTTCACATCCAGCTTCACATTGTCGTTATTGAAACGCTGCTTGGCTACTTTCTCCAATTCGTAGAAAGCCTCTTCACGATAGCGGGCTTTATGCCCGCGAGCTTGCGGCATACGGCGCATCCATTCCAGTTCTGTACGATACAGGTTGTTGGCGCGGGTGATCTCGACATTCGTTGCATCAATGCGTTCCTGCCGTTTCTCCAGATAATAACTATAGTTTCCTTTGTATTGATAAATCTGACGATTGTCTATTTCAATGATTTCGGTGCAGACACGATCCAGAAAATAGCGGTCGTGCGTCACCATAAGCAGGCTGAGGTTGGTGCGGCGCAAATAATCTTCCAGCCATTCAGTCATATCAAGATCGAGGTGGTTGGTAGGCTCATCCAGGATCAGAAAATCCGGTTCAGTGATAAGGGTATTGGCAAGTGCCACACGC
The DNA here is from genome assembly GCF_003471885.1 of Bacteroides sp. AM16-24. NCBI lineage: Bacteria > Pseudomonadati > Bacteroidota > Bacteroidia > Bacteroidales > Bacteroidaceae > Bacteroides > Bacteroides sp. AM16-24. Next base: position 317,663 of record NZ_QRKI01000001.1, on the reverse strand, counting down.
TTCAGCTGACCACCGGAAAGGTGCTTTACTTGCTGATCGAAATTACGTATCTTCAATTGAGACAGAATTTGCTTGGCCTTCTGCTCATAATCCCATGCTTTTTCATGGTCCATGCGTATCAGGATTTCATCGAGTCCCGGATGCCCTTCCGTCTCCATGCAACGTTCGTATTCCTTAATCAATTCTACGGTACTGTTGCCATGATGAAAACAGGCTTCCAATACAGTCAGGTTTTCCGGATATTGCGGGTCTTGTTCCAAATACCCTACCCGGAGGTCACGGCGGAAAGATATATTCCCACTGTCATATCCCTCTTTCCCGGCAATGATATTCAGTAAGGTAGTTTTACCGCTACCATTCTTGGCAATCAATCCGATACGTTGTCCTTCTGCTACACCGAGAGCAACATTCTCAAGCAATACCAAATCACCAAACGATTTGGTCAAATTCTCTATCTGAAGATAACTAATCACAATTTAAGATTTATGATTTATAATTTATAGTTGGTGGGCGGATAATCAGAGCAAGGCTTTATAGGTTTCTGCCAAGTTGCAAGGCTCCCCTGCCTTCACTTTGCTCCACACTAATTTCATGGGGTCAATCCATTCTCCGGTAATAAGATTCTGTAGCACAGGAGCTTCACGATTACCATCTATCAGGGTCATCCACTCCAGGCCATCTACTTCATTGGCAAGAATCACACAGATGACAATACCGAAAGAGAGCCACGCTTCTTTCTTCTTCGGCCCGATAGTTCCACTATCGATGACCTGCTGCATACTGTCCAAATCTTCTTCCATTCCCTGGAAGTCTTTTTTCAGTTGCTCCTTCACAGTGGTTGTCACCCACTCAAAAGCTTCATTAATCTGGTAAATTTCGGACAGGCGAACAGGAATAATCTCTGCCGGATATTTCACTCCCTCTTTGCGTTTTTCCAATGAAGCAATAACCGCCTCGGCTTCTGCTGCAGACGAACCCTTACTGACAGTAAAAGAACATTCGAAAGCAACATCGTCCATACCGGTAATCCAAAGATGGGAAGTATAATAAGCTCCGTCTTCCTCAAACATCTCTTTACTGTAAGCACATTCCATATTTCCTATCCTTACGGAAACAGCCGAAGGATTGTCTTTCAGTTCCTGCCGGATTACTTCCCTGGCATACGTCGCACTGCCTTTGTATGCAGAGATACGGAAATTTCCGGTCCATTCATTAGGATTATAGAAGAGAAAAGAGCCTTCTCCATCTTCAAATTCATTCCAATCTACGGGATACATCATGGAAAACCATGCCCCCGGAGAGATAAACTTCTTGCTTTGTGCCATTGTTATTCAGAGGTTAAAAACGAGGCCACCTGACCTCGTCCGGCAAAAGTAACACTACCGCCGTTGATATGCAAACAAACAGAAACAAAAAACAGCCGATTCTCACGAACCGACTGTCCCAATCATCATCTATGAATGAAGACCATTATAGTCTTCAATATCTTATTAAATCTCTATCAAACTTCAATGAAAATCATATTCTTGTTTTCGAGCGCAAAGATAATCAATGAAATACATCAGTTCCCAATATTTTAAGATATTTAAAATAACATTCTATAAACAAAGGAATTTTATAGACGAACAGGCCACATGCTTTTTACTATTCTACTTCCCTATCGGCTGTATCTTCCTTCTCACATCCTTAGAAATCTCCAGAAACATGTAATTCAATTTCCCGGAATGTATTCCTTCTTCATTTTGCTTATACTTATTATTAGCGTATTGTTTAGACTTATCGAATGTTAGCCGTGACATTTGATTCTGTGATTTACCTACCATCGTTGAATCCAGCTTCTCATCCGGAAAGAAATCATCCAGATCCACATCTCCAATCATAGTGGTTTCAAGGAAGTTCTTATTTTTGCGACCGGCATCCGTATAATACCCCACAAACATGTGTCCCGGAGTACGAACCAATATCGGCTCTATATTAATGGCACGAAGCAGGGAAGCAAACAGCACGCTACCATCCACACAGTTAATCTGCGAAGACTCCAGTGCATCATCGAACGTGCGAACCCGCTGGGAAAAGACCACATTACTGGACAGACTGGTATTGGAAACAGAACTGTAACGGAAGTTGCGCTTTTGAAGCACGTTCCATAAAGCATAGACTTGCTTGTCCACCACTTCAGCATTGCCACCTTGATAGCCCAAGAAACGATTGACAATACGTGTATTTAATGCTTCACGCAACAATTTGTCAATCATCGGATTCTCCTCATTTACGTATGCCGCAAAGAAAATTCCTGTATCATGAAACTTAGTCCCGTTCGTGACATACCCCAACAGACATTCATTGATGCTGCGAACAGAAAAAGTACGAACCCGCTGCCCCAAATCCTTATCATTCATTTCTACCTTAACAGCCACACTGACCGGTTCCGCCTGATTATTATTCTTCAGTGCTTCGTAATTCCAGATAATATCGGGATAGATCGTATATTCCGTCCGTGGTTTAGCCAACACAAACTCAGATACGGAACGGGAAAAGAACGGAGTCTCAGCAACTTCAATACGCACCCTGCTGTATGCCTTTCCTGAACGAATCCGAATAGAAATGCAGGATTTAGAGTTCCCCACATATAAAGAATCAGCCGGAACAATGACTTGAGCATCCGTCGTCGCTACAGAAAGAATACTGGAAGGAAAGATGTTGCCTCCCAACTCATCCGTTATCTCAAAACCGGAACGGAACGGAGCGGTATTCAGCCAAAAGGAACCTGCCACAACCACCACCAATAAAGCTATCAGAGCAGGCAAACGCCATTTATATCGCCGAAAATCTATACTAGTCAACTCTTTCATACCAATGTTATTTATATTAAGACAAAGGTAAGTATAAAAACTGAAAAACTGGAATGCAAAAGTAATAGTTTACAGTTCTTCACCTTACCAAAACTGTGTCAAAGCCTTACCGAATAACCTTCAGCACACACTAAAATGTAACCGAATTGTAACACGTGTTTCACTTTCCCGTAACAAAAACACCGCACCTTTGTCGCTGAAAAGAAATAAAGTATAACTTTGTGGTAGGAGAATTTGTTTTGAATACCTCATATTAATTAGAAAAAGCAATGAACGATTATCGTATTTTAGTTGTAGACGATGAAGAGGACCTTTGCGAGATCCTGAAATTCAACCTTGAAAATGAAGGGTATGAAGTGGACACGGCCCACTCTGCCGAAGAGGCATTGAAAATGGATATCGGTAGCTACAGCTTGTTGCTACTGGACGTGATGATGGGAGAAATATCCGGTTTCAAAATGGCCAGCCTGCTAAAGAAAGATAAGAAAACCGCTCAGGTACCTATTATATTCATCACTGCCAAGGATACGGAAAATGATACGGTAACCGGCTTCAATCTGGGAGCTGATGATTACATCTCCAAACCTTTCTCTCTGCGTGAAGTCATCGCACGCGTCAAAGCTGTATTGCGCCGCACCCAACAAGGAGAACAAGAACGGGCACCGGAGCAAATCAGCTACAAAACATTAGTCATTGATATTGTGAAAAAGAAAGTTAGTATCGATGGGGAGGAAGCCCCTCTCACCAAAAAAGAATTTGAGATATTACTTTTACTCCTCCAGAGCAAAGGACGCGTATTCTCCCGCGAAGATATACTGGCACGGATATGGAGCGACGAGGTCTATGTACTGGACCGCACCATCGATGTGAACATCACCCGTTTGCGTAAGAAAATAGGTATTTATGGAAAATGCATCGTAACTCGCTTAGGATATGGATACTGCTTCGAAGCTGAATAATACCACACATTTCCTGTCGTTCAGCCGAAGGTTATTTCTTTCGGTCATTTCACTGTTTCTGGTATTTGCCGGATGCTTCCTGGCGTATCAATACCAACGTGAGAAAGAATACAAGGTAGATCTGCTGGATATACAGCTACAGGACTATAATGAACGGTTGCACCAGGAGCTTGCCCGCATTCCGGACAGCTTATGGAACACCACACTGGAACGATACCTGCAAAAATACATCAAACAGGATTTACGTATTACGGTAGTTAATGTACAGGGTGACGTATTATATGACAGCTACGAAAATCAGAAATTAGGCAATCATATCAACCGCCCGGAAGTGCAAAAAGCACTGGCAGAAGGAAAAGGGTATGATGTACGCCGTACTTCCGAAACAACGGGAGTGCCCTACTTCTATTCCGCCACACTCTATGAGGGCTACATCATACGTTCCGCCCTCCCCTACGACCTGAACCTTGTAAGACACCTTGCAGCAGACCAGCACTATATCTGGTTTACCGTCATCGTATCATTGCTATTAATATTCATCTTCTACAAGTTCACCTCTAAACTGGGGACAGCCATCAATCAGCTACGTGAGTTTGCCAAACGTGCTGACAAGAATGAGCCTGTGGAAACAGATATGCAATCCGCCTTCCCGCACAACGAACTGGGAGAGATTTCACAGCATATCATCCAGATATACAAGCGACTGCGTGAAACCAAAGAGGCGCTATACATTGAGCGGGAGAAGTTGATCACCCACTTACAAACCTCACATGAAGGATTGGGCGTATTCAATAAGGACAAGAAAGAAATCCTGGTCAACAACCTGTTCACACAATACAGCAATCTGATTTCAGACTCCAACCTGCAAACAACAGAGGAAATATTCTCCATCAGTGAGTTCCAGAAAATCACGGATTTCATCAACAAAGCTCCCAAGCGTCCGGGCAAGGAAGAAAAGCGTATGTCTATCAGCATCAATAAGAATGGACGTATGTTTATTGTGGAATGTATTATATTCCAGGATTTAAGCTTCGAGATATCCATCAATGACATCACTCAGGAAGAAGAGCAGATCCGCCTGAAACGCCAGTTGACGCAGAACATCGCACATGAACTGAAAACCCCGGTCAGCAGTATACAGGGCTATTTGGAAACCATCGTCAACAATGAAAACATCTCCCGGGAGAAGATGCAGACATTCATAGAGCGATGTTATGCCCAAAGCAACCGGTTAAGCCGACTGCTACGCGACATCTCCGTATTAACGCGTATGGACGAAGCCGCCAACATGATCGACATGGAGAAAGTAGACATCAGCCTGTTGGTAGGCAATATCGTAAACGAGGTATCCCTGGAACTGGAAGAAAAGCATATCACCGTAGTCAACTCCCTAAAACCGAAGATACAACTACGGGGAAATTACTCCCTGCTATACTCCATTTTCCGCAACCTGATGGACAATGCCATTGCTTATGCAGGCACGGATATACGCATCAACATCAGCTGTTTCCGCGAGGACGAGAACTTCTACTACTTTAGTTTTGCCGATACCGGCGTGGGCGTCTCTCCCGAACATCTGAACCGCTTATTCGAACGCTTCTACCGGGTAGATAAAGGACGCTCACGCAAACTGGGCGGTACAGGATTGGGATTGGCTATCGTAAAGAACTCGGTAATCATCCATGGAGGTACCATTTCGGCCAAGAACAACCAGGGGGGCGGATTAGAATTCGTATTCACCCTGGCAAAGGAAAAGTAAGAAACGGTTTGCACTAATCACTTTTTTCCTTATCTTTGCGATGCATTGGTTTACTGTCTTTGTTCAGAGACGGTAATTAAAAGGGAATCAGGTGCAAGTCCTGAACAGTCCCGCTGCTGTAAGTTTCATGATAGGTTGCAGGCAAACTACCAATAGCCACTGGAAGTCCGCTTCCGGGAAGGCGCCTGGCAACAGAAACAAGTCAGAAGACCTGCCATGCACTGTTTTTATCACTGCTTTCGAGGAAAAAGCGTTGAGTCTAAATGAAACGGGCAAATCGTCCCCTCATTTCATTCATCCACTCGGCTTCAAAGAAAGTAAGGAACAATAAACTCTGCCAAGTTTATTTGAATGGTGTCCGGTCGAAGGGATTTCGCCCGGACATTTTATTCTGTAACTTTCCCAAAACAAATTTCATCATCCGCGTGTTATACATACAGTAAACAATCAATACGAAGAGTTATGGAAGCAGATTATAAACTGATCGACAATGAAGAACGTCACCAATATGAGTTCCATGTCGATCAATATACTCCAAAGATTGAGTATATAAAATCAACGAATGGGGAGATTTACCTGACACACACCGAAGTACCCACTCAACTGGGTGGTAAAGGCATCGGCAGCCAGTTAGTAGAAAAAGCATTAAAAGATATAGAAAAACAAGGACTTAGATTAGTACCTCTCTGCCCGTTTGTAGCGGGATACATTCACAAACATCCCGAATGGAAAAGATTTGTAATGAAAGGTATTCACATTCAATAATAAATAGTTATGAATATAAAGAAAGAATATACGAACGGGGAAGTGACCATCATCTGGCAACCCGGCCTGTGCCAACATGCAGGCATTTGTACCAAGACCCTTCCGAATGTATATCATCCGAAAGAAAAACCGTGGATAACGGCTGAAAATGCAACGACGGAAGAATTGATCGCTCAAATCAAGAAATGCCCGTCAGGAGCATTAAGTTACAGAATGAATAACGAGAAAGAAGATAAATAAAAGAAATGAGGTTACCCCTTCAATATATGAATCCGGGTAACCTCATTTGTATTATGAAAAAGAAAGTAGTTATGTACGTTCCAATTGAACAGTGAAATGACGCATCAGGGGAGCCTCCCAAGTAATACGGACTCCATTAGTAATACTTTCACGACGGTCGAAAACATTCTTCAACGCTACTGCTATCACATTCATGTGATTATCCGTATATACGCGACGGGGAATAGCAAGACGCAATAAATCCAGCCCGGTAAAACGGTTCTCACGAGTAACCGGATCACGGTCTGCCAGGATATAACCGATTTCACATCCTCTGATACCGGCTTCAAGATACAATTCAACCGTTAGAGTCTGTGCCGGGAATTCATTCTTCGGCACATGCGTCAGTACCTTCGTTGCATCCACAAAAATGGCATGTCCACCTGCTGGACGCTGATAAGGAATACCGTATTCATCCAACTTCTTTGCCAGATATTCTACCTGACGGATGCGGGTTTCCAGATTATCAAATTCCGTATTCTCATCCAGTCCTGTGGCAAGTGCATTCATGTCACGACCATTCATACCACCGTAAGTAAGATACCCTTCATATTGCACGCAAAAGCCTTTGGCACCTTCGTACCAATCTTTTTTTCGTGTAGCAATGAAGCCTCCCATATTGACGATACCATCCTTCTTGGCACTCATAGTCATACCATCTGCCAGTTCGAACATCTCTTTCGTAATTTCCTTGATTGTTTTACCGCTATAGCCATCTTCACGCATTTTGATGAAGTAAGCATTTTCCGCAAAACGTGCGGAGTCAAATAATACAGGTTTATGATACTTATCCGCAAGAGCACGGACTTCACGAAGGTTCTGCATGGATACGGGCTGTCCGCCGGCCGTGTTGTTCGTAATGGTAACGATGATAAACGGTATACGGTCAGCATGCTCCTGCAATGCTTTTTCCAATTTCACAGGATCGACATTGCCTTTAAAAGGTATTTCCAACTGAGTATTTTTCGCTTCATCGATGGTGCAATCCAAAGCAATGGCCTTCCGGCCCTCGATATGCCCCTTGGTGGTATCAAAGTGAGAGTTACCCGGAACAATATCTCCCTCATGTACCAGGTAAGAGAAAAGCACATTCTCGGCTGCACGTCCCTGATGAGTGGGAATGACATATTCAAAACCAGTCAGACGGGTGATCACTTCTTTCAGGTTGAAGAAGGAGGAAGCACCTGCATAACTTTCGTCGCCCAACATCATCGCTGCCCATTGGCGATCGCTCATTGCTCCCGTACCGGAGTCGGTTATCAAATCGATATATACTTGCTCGGATTTCAGCTGGAACACATTGTAATGGGCTTCTTTCAGCCACTGCTCACGTTCCTGGCGGGTACTCTTCCGAATGGGTTCCACCATTTTAATTTTCCAAGACTCTGCAAAAGGTAATTCCATAGTGCTTGCTTATTATTTTGACATTTAGTTAACAAAAAGACCCGTAGAAAATCTTCCACGGGTCGAATATAAGCATTTATACAGGATTAAACAAAAGTTTTACTATCTTTTTGTCAACAGTTCATTCCTTTGACAGAAATTTCTTCTTCTCCTTCTTACTCATCTCCCGCACAACAATCGCGACAGGGTGCCAGGACTTATACATCACACGAGGTTCAGGCTTGCCTACTTCCTCCTGAGAAAGACAAAAATCAGGTACATACGAGTAATCCGGCTGATCGGGACAATAAATACTGAAACGCAAATGGGAACCCTGCTTGTAGTTCTCTCCGCCAATGATGCCAAGCGGCTGTCCCGGAATCACCTCTTCACCCGGAGAAACAAAGATCCCTCCATTCTGGAATAATTTATAACGGGCAAAAGTTCCGTCCTTATGGAAAACTTCCAGATAATTTTCCGTTGCATGAAACGATGTATTTTCAGAAGTGGAAGCGGCATTATCAACAACCTCGGTCACAAGTCCGCCACGGGAAGCAAAAATGGTATCACCGGCAGTAGTAGAAAAACCAAGTCCCGTAATTCGTTTCTCTCCTTCCTTCCCAAAGAATTTCTCTAAAGACACCATCCGGTTAACCCGAACCACCTTACCAGGCGCTAAAGGGAAAAGGTATACAAAATTAGTATCTGCCTTCAAACGGTTATTTCCTTTTCTATAGGTATAGCGATAGGAGAATCCAATCGGAACATTTTCCGTAGACGGACGCAAAGTCAACAGCCGTGTTTTGCCATAATGAATGACGGCATCATAAATCTCCCCCTCGGTGGAAGTCGTATTACTCAACCGGGAAAAAGTCATAGATACCGTATAAGGCGTATGCGACTGAGTTTCGGAATAGAAAGTCACTTCCCCCTTGGCAGACCGTTCATAACTTACCGTAACAGTCTTATTCGACTGTGCATAAACCAACAGAGGCAAGCCAAAAAGAAGAAGACAGAAATAGCGTTGTAGTTTCATAGTATCATGTTTTTAAAATTAATCGACTTGCCAGGTCAGCACAAAGTCCGGATGCAGGAGATATCGGATCTCAAATTTACGCTGCTCCGGCGTTCTGTACTCTTCAGCTGAGAAAGCTCCTTTTTCAGCAACCGTAAAAGGGAAAATACGGAGATGTTCATGGAAATCAACCTCCGCCGTATTCATGCACTTGAACATCACTTCTTTGGCCGACCAATGGAGCAACAACGCCCAGGTATCCGTTCCCTGATACGAAGAAAGGGATTCATCAGCACGCATATATTTATGCGCCACCTTATGCACCCGTTCACCGTATTGCTCTATATCAATGCCCACTTCCTTACCAGCTTCACCGATAATCACCGATACATATCCACGCGTATGAGAAATACTGATAGATGCAGATTTATCTGCCAGATACGGCTTCCCGCTGGGATAGTAAGCAATTTCCTTTTCCTCTCCCAATAGAGTGAACAGCAACACACGAACCGACAGCCACTCCAAACGGCGATGTTCAGCAGAGAAACGCTGCAACCCTTCCAGGTATGTTTCCTGTTGCGGAAGCATATTCAACAGTTCATCCAGCGTTTCGTCCATCTTCCAGACTCCCCACTTATAGGAAGGATACGTATGTTGTATGAAAAGAGGCATATTATTTTATAAATCAATCTTTCTTATCGGAATCCGACGGAGGAGTATTGATGGTGAACTTCACTTTAAGAATACGGCGGTTATCCATCTCCAAGACTTCAAACTCATAGTGGTCGTAAGTAACCTTTTCATGCAGGGCCGGAAACTCGCCTTTCAGCTCCAGCAATAATCCTGCAAGCGTATCGGAATCACCCGCCACCTCATCAAAGACTTCCTCATCCACCTTCGTAATCTTATAAAAGTCCGTCAACTGCGTTTTGGCTTCAAACACCCACGTATGATCGTTCAACACTGCATACGTACGTTCTTCGTCATCATATTCGTCGTGAATCTCCCCGACTATCTCCTCGATGATATCCTCCATCGTCACAATTCCCGACGTACCGCCAAATTCATCAACCACAATAGCTATATGAATCTTATTGGCCTGAAAATCACGCAACAAATCGTCAATCATCTTAGTTTCCGGAACAAAATAGGCCGGACGTATCAGCGATTGCCAACGGAAGTCTACCTTATTCAAATGGGGCAACAAGTCCTTGATATATAAGATACCTTTGATATTATCCCGGTTCTCGGAATAAATAGGGATGCGGGAATAAGCATTTTCTATAATACATTGCAATACATCCTTGAAAGGCGTACGAATATCCAGATCGACTACGTCCAGACGGGAAGTCATCACCTCCTTCGCCGTTTCACCGCCAAAACGAATGATACCTTCCAGAATATTATTCTCTTCTTTCAGTTCCTCCTTATCCGTCAATTCAAGGGCATGGGAAAGTTCGTCTACCGAAATATTATGGTTTTTACGGGCAAAATGCTTATTCAGGAACGAAGTGGAACGTACCAGCATAGAAGCTACCGGATAAAAGAGGGAACGAAACATCCATATACCCGGAGCGGAAAAACGACAGAAAGCCAACGTCTTCTGTGCTGAATAAATCTTCGGCATGATTTCGCCGAAAAGAAGCAGAAGGAAAGTCAGGATGACGGTCAGTATCAGAAATTCCGCAATAGGAGAATGAAACTCAAACACACTCATGAAGAAGAAGTTGCAGAGCATGATGATAGTCACATTCACAAAATTATTTGTTATCAGAATGGTTGCCAGCAACCTTTCCGTATCCTCCAAAAGTTTACTAATTTTCTCATCCGATGGGTGTTTCTTCTCATCAATGGCACTCAGGTCGGATGGAGAAAGAGAGAAAAAGGCTATTTCTGAAGCTGAGGCAAAGCCTGATACGAGCAACAGCAAACCTGCCAACACAATGGCGATAATTGCCGAAATAGTAGGGCTATGTACGGATATACCATTAAAAACATCTGCCAATTGGCATAAATAAGCGTCTGGGTCCAAAGATCTTGGTTTTAGTTAAACAATTAGAACGGTAAATCGTCCGTTGTATTATCTTGTGCAGGGGTTGCCTGCGATTGTGCCATGGGTTGTGCGGGAGCACCTTGTGACATCCCCGGTTGCGGAGCGGCAGCACCCGGTGCAACAGTTCCTCTGGGGCTCAGCATCTCCATAGAGTCCACAAAGATTTCCGTAACATAGCGCTTTGCACCAGTCTGATCATCGTATGAACGGGTACGGATTTTGCCTTCCACATAAAGTTTATCCCCTTTATGCACATATTTTTCGGCTGTTTCTGCCAGTCCGCGCCAAAGTACCAGATTGTGCCATTCCGTCCGTTCGGGTACCTGCGTACCGTTAGCCAATGTGTATGCACGGTCTGTAGTAGCCAAAGGCAAAGAAGCCACAGCGATACCGGAATCAAGGTATCTTACTTCAGGGTCTCTACCTACATTTCCAATCAATATTACTTTATTTACTGACATAAGCCTTTTTTCTTTTTATTTGAATTTGCTGCCAAAATTAAACAGAATAATCACACAATGCAAGAGTTAGCGCAACTTTTATAGATATTTCTCCAGAAAGGCATGCACCAGGCGAGAGACTGCATATTGCTCCAAATCCTCTGTTTTCACCCGCTGGAAGGCAGAAAAAGAAGTGGAATTTTCCGGTAAGATAACTTCATAGAAATTGGCATAAATCACCCTGTGGGAGAGCACATGCTTCACATTTCCACTGATTAAGCGCAGTCCCGAAGCTTCCCCGTCTGCAAAAAGTGCACGTACCTGCGGCAATTCACGAAACTCTTCTTCCGTCACAGGCGCTTCTGTTTCTACCAGCGGAAATTCGAAAAGATTTTTCCAGATATCATCCCCTGTCCGCTTATGTAAATAGGTACACGCGCCCACACGTACATATATATAGTTAAAATAACGATTGGTGGTTTTCGTCTTATGCTGTTTTACGGGCAACTTCGTTATCGTATCCTCCTTCAGGGCGGAACAACTATCCGCCAAAGGGCAAAACAGGCAATTCGGCGATTGCGGTGTACACTGTATGGCACCGAAATCCATTATCGCCTGATTGTAAACGGCAGGCTGCGATTTATCCATCATCTCGTCTGCCAAAGCAGCAAACAGCTTCTTACCTTCCGTACTGTCCACCGGCGTATCGATGCCGAAATAGCGCGAAAGCACACGATAGACATTCCCATCCACCACAGCATAAGGCATACCGTAGGCAAATGAACAGATAGCCGCAGCAGTATAGTCCCCTACCCCCTTCAGCGCACGCACCCCTTCATAAGTAGTCGGAAAAACACCATTCATGCTTTTTGCCGCCGCATGCAGATTGCGCGCACGGGAGTAATACCCCAGTCCTTGCCAGCATTTCATCACCTCATCTTCCGGTGCTTTGGCCAAGGCTGTCACATTAGGAAAACGATGGATAAAACGCAAAAAATAATCATAACCTTGCACGACCCGGGTCTGTTGCAGGATAATCTCCGAAATCCATATAATATAAGGGTCGGTGGTATCCCGCCAAGGCAATTCGCGCTTGTTTTCGGCATACCAGACTATCAATTTCTCACTGAATATATTCATCTCTATTACAGATAGTTATAAAAACACAAAAAGGGCTACACCTTTCGCCCCGGATGGCTACACCCCTTGCTATTCAGGGCTACACCCTTTGTACAAAAGGGTGTAGCCCTTTCAACGACACAAAATTAGCTCTTTTTCCCCCTAACAAACCTTAATCAAAAGACTTTTTTAGAAAATTGTCCAGAATATATTTTTTAGAGAGCGTAAAAAGCTATATATTTGCAGTCCAAAAAATTAGGAAACTATAGTAATAATATTTTTTTTAAAGAAAAATGACTAAAGCTGATATTGTAAACGAAATTACAAAGAACACCGGGATTGACAAAGTAACAGTGCTTACTACGGTTGAAGCGTTCATGGACACAGTAAAGGCATCTTTATCGAAAGATGAAAATGTTTACCTCCGCGGGTTTGGTAGCTTCGTAGTGAAGAAAAGAGCACAGAAAACTGCTCGTAACATCTCCAAGAATACTACGATTATCATTCCGGAACACAACATTCCGGCATTTAAGCCTGCAAAAACATTCACCATCTCCGTGAAGAAATAATAAACAAGAGTATTAACCTATTAAATTATTGAAGCTATGCCTAGCGGAAAGAAGAAAAAAAGACATAAAATGTCTACGCACAAGCGTAAAAAAAGACTAAGAAAGAACAGACATAAAAGCAAAAAGTAATTTTTAGTCTGGAGGACAGAAATAAAGAACAAACTTGTGAAGCTATTTGTCTCGCGGGTTTGTTCTTTGTTTAAGTAGTAATTTGTAGTCAACAAGGTTACTTATAACCTCGTTGACTTTAGAACCTAAAAGCAAGAAAAAATTGTGACAAGCGAACTCGTTGTAGACGTACAGCCCAAAGAGGTCTCCATCGCCCTTCTTGAAGACAAGAGCCTGGTGGAACTTCAAAGCGAAGGAAGAAATCTTTCTTTCTCAGTGGGCAACATGTATTTAGGACGAATCAAGAAATTGATGCCCGGCCTGAATGCCTGCTTCGTGGACGTGGGTTACGAGAAAGATGCTTTTCTTCATTATCTGGACTTAGGTCCTCAATTTAACTCGTTAGAGAAATACGTAAAGCAGACTTTAAGCGATAAAAAGAAACTACCGCAAATCACCAAAGCAACCATACTTCCCGATCTTGAAAAAGATGGTACCGTTGCCAATACACTCAAGGTGGGACAAGAAGTAGTGGTGCAAATTGTCAAGGAGCCTATCTCTACCAAAGGTCCGCGCCTGACTTCCGAAATCTCATTTGCCGGAAGATATCTGGTGCTGATACCTTTCAACGACAAGGTTTCCGTATCACAAAAAATTAAATCGAGCGAAGAACGCGCCCGCCTCAAACAATTGCTGATGAGTATCAAGCCGAAGAATTTCGGAGTGATCGTCCGCACTGTTGCCGAAGGAAAACGCGTAGCCGAGCTCGACGGAGAGCTTAAAGTTTTATTAAAACACTGGGAAGATGCTGTCACCAAAATACAGAAAGCTACCAAATTCCCGACATTGATTTACGAAGAAACCAGCCGTGCCGTAGGCTTATTGCGCGACTTGTTCAATCCTTCTTTTGAGAACATCCACGTCAACGACGAAGCCGTGTTCCACGAAATCAAGGACTACGTAACTCTTATCGCCCCTGACCGGGCAGGAATCGTAAAACTGTATAAAGGACAACTCCCCATTTATGACAATTTTGGTATCACCAAGCAGATCAAGTCTTCGTTTGGCAAGACGGTTTCATACAAGAGTGGTGCCTACCTGATTATTGAGCATACTGAGGCGCTTCACGTAGTAGACGTGAACAGCGGTAACCGCACCAAGAATGCCAACGGGCAGGAGGCCAACGCACTCGAAGTGAATCTGGGAGCTGCCGACGAACTGGCTCGCCAGCTACGACTGAGAGATATGGGTGGTATCATTGTGGTGGACTTCATTGATATGAACGAAGCCGAAAACAGACAAAAGCTTTACGAACGTATGTGTGCCAACATGCAGAAAGACAGGGCAAGACATAACATCCTACCGCTCAGCAAATTCGGACTGATGCAGATTACCCGCCAGCGTGTGCGCCCGGCAATGGATGTCAATACCACAGAAATCTGTCCCACCTGTTTCGGAAAAGGCACCATCAAGTCCTCTATCCTCTTTACGGACACTTTAGAGAGTAAAATTGATTACTTAGTCAACAAACTGAAGATTAAGAAATTCTCGTTACACATCCACCCGTATATTGCTGCTTACATCAATCAGGGACTCGTTTCCCTGAAACGGAAATGGCAGATGAAATACGGATTTGGTATCAAGATTATTCCAAGCCAGAAACTCGCGTTCCTGGAATATGTATTCTACGACCCGCAAGGGGAAGAGATTGACATGAAGGAAGAATTCGAAATTAAATAAGAAAATACGGCGAAGTAAATCAGAAACTTCGCCGTATTTTTTATTTTTATCACCGTCTTTTTTATTTTTATCGCCAACTTTTCAAAATCATTGGCCGATACTTTAAAGAAACTCACCCTTTATATAGAAGCGAACCATCACTCACTCCCCTGCACATGCAAGGCGATAAATCTCTTTGCTATCCTGCTTCGTCAGCTTCACATAATTCCCTACCAACTCTCCTTTATTGCGGTGCAGACTATCTGCCAGACGGTCAATATCAGGGTCTTCAATACCCAGTTCTTTAAATGTCACAGGCAGAGCAAGAGAGCTAAAGAAAGCTTTCAGCTTACCAATACCCTCCAAAGCAACCGCTTTCTTATCTTCTGATTCAGGAACACCCCATACACGAACGGCATATTGAGCTATCTTTCCCACATTATGTTCTACCATCCACGTCATCCAAGCAGGGAAGATAACAGATAACCCCGCACCGTGGGTAACACCATAAATAGCACTGATTTCATGCTCCAGGAAGTGCGAAGCCCAATCTTCTTCACAACCTACACCACAAGTACCATTATGCGCAATCATGCCCGCCCACATCAAGTTGGCACGCGCACCGTAATCTTCAGGATTTCTCATTGCCTTGGGAGCCTCATTGATGATAGCCATCAAAGTGCCTTCACAAAGGCGATCTCCAATTTCCACCTCCTGAGTGTTCGTAAAATAACGCTCCATGATATGAGCCATCATATCGGCCACACCGCAGGCAGTCTGAAAGGGCGGCAAAGTATAAGTAAGTTCCGGATTCATAATAGAGAATACCGGACGCAAAACTTCCGGTACACGCAGGCTGAGTTTCTGCAAACCATCCAGTTTCGTTATAACCGTATTACCGGAGCCTTCACTTCCGGCAGCAGGAATAGTCAGCACAACAGCTACTTTCAGCGCTTTAGTCACTTTAGCCTTTCCGATATAGAAATCCCAGAAGTCACCTTCATAAAGCACACCTGCCGCTATGGCTTTGGCTGTATCAATGACAGAACCACCACCCACAGGCAACAGCATATCAGCCTGTTCACGGCGGCAGAATTCAATGCCTTCATACACTTTCGTATCTACCGGATTGGGCTGCACGCCCCCCATCAGGCAATATTCAATTCCTGCTTCCCGCAAAGACTGTTTCACCCTATCCAACAAGCCACTCCGTACAACAGAGCCGCCGCCGTACACGATCATCACTTTCCGCGCACCATGCTTCCGTGCCAGTGCACCGACTTGCATTTCCGTAGCTTTACCGAATACAAATTCGGTAGGACTGTAAAAGACGAAATTATTCATTAACGGATATATTTACTATAACGTTCGAAAAAGTGCTTGAACGCTCCCCATTTCATCAATCCTTTTTCAAAGGCAAAGATACCCAGGAGAGCACAGAATATTCCCAATAAGACATCAATCAGATAATGATGCCCCGAATAAACGGCCGTACACCAGATACCCACCATGATAAACGCGAACAATGCTATCAGCCAGCCTTTACAGCGGTTCATAATAGCATAAGCCAATGCCACAACCATATACGCTGCATGCAATGAAGGTACGGCAGCAAATACATTGGCATTACGCCCATAGATTGAATTGAAAATAGTGCATCCCATCAATTCATCGAAGCGTCCCAGCCCTGCTACATTTCCGGGAGTATCAAGCATAGCCTCAAAACCATAATTCATGGCATACCAAGGTGGTGCCGCAGGATGAATGTAATATCCCGCAAAACCAATCAGATTCACAAGCAAAAAGACCATTGCAAAGCGCAGATACATCCGGCGGTCTCCCTTCAGATAAAGCCACAAACCGAAAACAATAGGCACAGGCACCCAACAAAGATAGAACACGCCTGCAAAGAAGTCAGCAATCGACCAGTGATGTATGGCAAAGTATTCGCAAGGAATAAGTGTCGTCCCATTCACAGATATACCGAAAAGGGATTTCTCCGCTTCATACAACCCCTGCACATCAATAGGATTCACCTGATAATTGGGATACACCCGCATCCAATCGTAGGAAACGCCAAAAATAATAAAAGGCAGTAACGCTACTGCCAGTTTACGGGTTGTCTTCCCAGCAAAAAACAAAACGAAAAACAAACCCGCCATCAGGAAATGCTCCGGACGGAGCCCGATACAAGTAGCCGTCAGCAACAGGAAAACCACCGTTATAACCACTACCAACATCGTTTCTCTCACCGGAGGAAAATATCTTTTTATCATTTATTCAAAAGTTTATAGCAATGTGCCAGACGGACAAAAGCTGTCAGATTAGCCAATACGGCAATGATTGCCAGAGGAACTATCAAGATTAACATCGGATCGAAGAGTGTGCAATCGGAGAAGATGCCACAGAACAAAGCTCCCAGACTGGTCAGCACTACTCGCTCAGGACGCTGCATAATACCTACTTTACATTCCAGTCCCAGCCCTTCGGCACGTGCGCGTACGTAACTTACCATCAGCGAACCGATCAAAGCAAGAAAAGTGATAATGGAACCCCAGAAATAACCTTGTAATATGAGATAATAGGATATACCGAACAAGGTAAACAGTTCACTGTAACGGTCGAGCACCGAATCGTACAATGCCCCGAAAGTGGAAGACATATTGCCAAGACGCGCCACACGGCCATCCATCATGTCAAACAACCCGGCGAAGAGTATCAGTCCGCCTGTCCATCCCACCAAAGAAAGATCCTCTTCCGAATCTGTCACTAACCCTGCATAAATAAATATACCGGCAGCCACAATGTTAAGTATCAACCCGGTAGTAGTAATAAAGTTAGGCGTAATGCCAATTTTAATCATGCCGCGCACAACGGGATTGATAATCTTGTATATCACCTGTTGCAGCCAATCTCTGTAATTCATGTTCATTCTATTTTTTTCTCCAAACGTTGTTTCAGAAATCTTTTTAAGTTGTGGTTCCGGTAGACGAAGACCCGTTGCAAATAGTAGTTCCAGAAAAATGCAACCAGCAGGGCAACCGTAATTTTAGACAGGATAAACACATCATAGACGTAGTATCCCAGCAACCCGTTCACCCATTTCATTCCTGCCAGCCATTCCGTCAAAGCAAAAGTACCCCATGTATTGATCAGGATGCTCCCCCCCCAGACTATGAAATACTTCAGCCCCACATGTATCTTCTTGCAGTCTTCCGCCTTAAATACCCATTCATAGTTGATTACACAATTGACAATACCGCCAACCACGGAACCTATAAATGTGGCATACAAATAATATATACCAAATAATTTCACCAAAAGAATAGTTATCAGAAAATCGATTACAGTAGCTATCTGTGCAGAAAGCTGCGCCTTCATAAAAAGCCACACTTCCCTGCGCCAACCTGCAAACCGACTCTGTTCTTCTACTCCATCAACCATCTCGCCACAATTAAAACAATGAAACCATACACTCCTGCCAATACGTCGTCCATCATCACTCCCACTCCACCCGGCAGTTTTTCCATCCGCCGGATACCCAGCGGCTTCAGAATATCAAAGAAGCGGAACAAAACAAATGCTGCCAGTCCATACCAGATATGACCTGCCGGAGCTGCCAGGAGCGTGATCCACACACCTACCATCTCATCCACCACCACGCGCGACGGATCTTCACCCCAGTAGGGTTCCAGACGGTCGGTAGCCCAAATACCGGCTACGGTGAACAGGGATATCAGTGCGACAGTCGTCCACAACAGACAAGTATCTGATATGAGTAAAGAAAGTCCGAACCAGATTAGCGTAGCGAGTAAAGCGCCCGCCGTGCCCGGAGCCAAGGGAGAAAAGCCTGAGCCGAAGCCCGTGCCTATCAGGACAGGGAAGAAGGAAGGTTTCCTCATAGAAAAAGATATAAAAAATGATAAGATGATAAGACGGTAAATGATAAGATAGCTCAATACAATCTCACCATCCTATCATTTTACCATCCTATCATCTTATTTTATGATTAGTCCAGATAGCTCGGTGATTTTTCACCCACCATCGTACGGATTGTTTCTTTCACCATTCTCCATTGAGTGAACAGATCATGAATCGGTTCATGCTCAAAGTCGTGCATCGGGCTCTTGCAGAAGAATGACAGCCAAGTCTGGATTCCAGACATACCTGCACGCAATGCCAGGTCACTGAAAATAACGAGGTCGAGTGCAATAGGAGCTGCAAGGATAGAGTCACGGCACAGGAAGTTTACTTTGATTTCCATCGGGTACCCCATCCATCCGAAGATGTCGATGTTATCCCATGCTTCCTTATTATCTTTACGGGGAGGATAGTAGTTGATACGAACCTTGTGGTAAACATCGCCATAGAGATCGGGGAATTTTTCAGGTTCGAAGATGTTATCGATAACAGACAACTTGCTAACTTCTTTTGTTTTGAAGTTTTCGGGTTGATCGAGCACTTCGCCATCACGGTTACCCAGGATGTTGGTAGAGAACCAACCGCTTACACCCAGCATACGAGTCTTGAACATCGGAGCAAGCACTGTTTTCATCAATGTCTGTCCGCTCTTGAAGTCCTTACCTGAGATGGGCACATTCATCTTCTTAGAGAATTCCCACATGGCCGGAGTATCTACGCACAGGTTAGGAGCACCCATGATGAACGGAGCACCTTCTGCAATTGCAGCATAAGCGTAGCACATACTCGGAGAAACCACTTCCGTGTTATTAGCCTTCATTGCTTCTTCCAAAGCAGCAAGCGACTCATGTTCTTTACACAACGGAACGTAGATTTCAGTACTTGCAGCCCACAGCACGGCAATACGCTCGCAGTTGTTGGCAGCCTTGAAGTTACGGATATCCTCACGCAATTGCTCTACCATTTCCCAACGGGTGGCAGCCTGCTTGATATACGTACCATTCAGACGTTTTGCAAAGTTGTGGTCGAAGGCAGCAGGCATCGGTTTGATAGCTTGCAATTCCTCTTTTACCAGATTTAAGTCTTTTTCTTTCAGGACTTCCGCATACATCGCGGCTTCGTATGCATTATCAGGGAAGATATCCCATCCGCCGAAAACAATGTCGTTCAAGTCTGCCAAAGGCACTACGTCCTTAATCAGCTTTTCGTCGTTGTTCTCCATGCGTATTGTGGCCATCTGTGTAATAGACCCAATAGGTTTTGCCAGTCCCTTACGAGCAGCCAATGTACCCGTTATCATGGTGGTTGAGACCGCGCCACCCACTCCGACTACCAGTACACCCAAACGACCAGTTGCCGGCTTAATGTTTTCTTTCATTGCCATTGTATCTTTTAAAGTTTAAAAAATTGCTCAAATTTAGGCTATTTTGTTCAATTGAGACTCGTCTTTTTATCCGATTTAATGTTCTGTTAGTAAGATTTAAGTTAAAAGGTCATATGCAAACTGATTCTAAGGCCGGATTTATCAATTCCGGGCAGATTTCTGTAAGTTAATCGCCAGACATAATCGAAGCGGAGCACCTTCAAAATATTCTCCACACCGACACCCACTTCCATATAAGGAGTATCCCCCATATAAGAGGTTGTGGCGGGAAAACGAAAAAGATTATTGCTGACCGTCGGGTTATTCTTGTCGCTCAAATTCCCGTACAATCCCCGGAATGAAAGGACTTCACGCCATTTCAACTTTTTCAGCAAAGGCACGCGGTTGAACAGAAAGCCATTTAGATAATAAGTAACGTCCCACGAAGCATATTCATCGTTCATAAACTCCATGGCATTCATCAAGGAGTAAGACTCCGGCTGAATGGTATAGGAGAGGTTGGCGTTCGGAATAATCAGTAACGGAAAAGGTACTTTATTCCAAACTTTTCCGGCTTTCAGGATAACGTCGGTATAGCCGAAGGCCGAAAACCAGAAACGTTTCTGGAAACCTGCCTCTGTATATTGATAGGTATAATCACCACCCAACACTCCTTTTGCAGCCATCGTATGTGAAAGCGAGAAGACCGGCGCATCCAGCGATACTGGGAAGCGGTTCCATTGCGTCTGAAAGAATTTTTCATTCGGCGCATAACGCAATTTTACTTCAAACTCGGCATTCGATATTTTCTTCACGGGCGTTGCCATCTCATCCTGCTTCAGGAAAGGGATAAGATACGAAGACTCATCCTGCCGGAAGCGGGAAGTGAGCTGAAAGGAGAAACCGGAATGGAACTCATTGGTGTAAGTCAGTTCCGCCTTGCGCTGATAGCCTATCCGGTCGTCCTTCTGGCGCTTCAAGCTCAGGAATACGTTGTCCTGACTGGTATAAAGGTAATGCTGCCCGTATTGATTCACATCCGAGGTATATCGTGCTTTCAAAGAATGAATAGGAAATTCGTTGGCATACTCCTTCTTCTTATGGAAAGAATATTCCACTTCCGCCATTCCCTTCATCCGATGGTCTTTGAAACCGTAAGCCATGTATCCTTTATAGAATAGGTGCGGATTGAGCCACGCCGTAGTCATACCTCCCGCACGCAGACGCACACCTTCCAGGGTGTTGCCGCTTATGGTGGTATTCATCATACCTATATAGAACAGGGGTTCCTTCTCTTTAGGTGCGGGTATGTATCCGGTAAACAACACTTTCAAGGTCTTCTCCGTCCAGTAATAGACAGGATACGTGCGAAGCTGCGCCATCATTTTATCAACGGAAGTTTCCTTCTTGCTGACTTCCACCTGACGGTTATCGTCCCAGTAAGCTTCCGTGCGATGCGTCGCTTCGGCCGGCTCAATCACTTTTTCCGGCTTCTTGAAGGCTGAAAGGGCATCCGCAGAAGGTTCATACACATAATTCCTGTAATATACATCCCGTTTGGCATAGATACCGTCACTGTTGTCCACCAGCTTGAATTCGGTAGTGATATGTTCGTCAGCCAACTGGCGCGTACCGTCTGCTCCACGGGTAAAGTTCTGTTCAAGAGACATATAATCCACAAAATTCAGATTGATTTTCTGTGGAAAGTTCATGGTGGCACGACGCACGAAATAGGTACTATCCAAAGTAACGTACAAGTGTCCCGTAAAACCGAAGGATTCGGAATTGAAGGGTACGAATGTCAGGTCCACACAAGGCTGGCCCGCTATCGTAAGCGTGTCCATCAGATAATATTTATAGAATGAAGGGCCCAGGGAAGAGAGCGGACTTACGAACTTATTGGTGAACAGCGTGATGTTGTTCTCATAAATATCAACATCCGTCATCGTCACACTGATGGCTTGCTCCATGCCTTGCTGCGAAAGCATCTCATCCACACCGGCCTGTTTGCGGGCATGTACGCGCTGTTTCTGACTTTTGGGAGATTTGCGGTAATAGTCCGTAGCCAGCAGCTCACGATTGGAGACGGCAAGTACGGGCTTTCCCGTAACGGCGGAAGTATCCACATAGTCCGTCAGGAACTTGAACTTACGATAAAGCCACTTCTGTTGCTTTACGCTGTCAAAGTTGTTGATGGCAAAGGTCATCTTCTCATAACGATCCCGTTGCCAGAAGTCCAACTCCTTGGGCGAATAGTCATCCCGATGCTCTATCATTTGTCGCACAAATTCCACGGCGGGATTATCTTTTTTCTTATATCGCTCCCGTTTGGGCTTTACCAGCACTTCGTTCAGGACATACGTTGCCGGAGAAAGGGCGATGGTAAGACGGATACCTTGTGCCGGATGAATAAGACGGGTGTATTCATTATATCCAATGGCAGAAATAACCAGCACGGCTTGGGGGCGGTAGGTCTTGAAAGAAAACTGTCCTTTGTCGTTGGTCATACCTCCTTCGGTAGTACCTTTCAGATACACAGATGTATAAGGCAGAGGCTCACGGGTTAACGAGTCTGTAACAACACCTTGTACCACATATTGTGCTTGCAGGGGAAAGCTCATCCAGCAAAGGCCGATGAACAATAAAATCCTTAAAAAAGTAAACCTCATACCTATTCATATAATGTTGAAAGATAAATGATAGTTTAGCGGGCTATATAGCCTATTGATATACGGACTATCAGAAATCACGCCGCTAAATTATCATTTATCCTTCTTTTGTGCCCGCAAAGGTACGCAAGAAAACTTTTTCAGAAAGTTCAGTTTTACTGAATAAATGTTCTAAAAAACCACTTTTGCACGAAACACTTCCCATTGCAGGCTGTTGTATATGTCTTAAACGACGCCAAAAGCATCGAAAACCAATTAATAACCTAAACAACTTAATTATGGAATGGATAATAAACCAGCTCAGGGAGCGCCCCGAACTTGCCATATTCCTCACCCTGTTCCTGGGGTTCTGGCTTGGCAAGCTACGCATCGGGAAGTTCAGCTTGGGGACGGTCACAAGCGTACTGCTTGTAGGCGTATTGGTAGGACAGTTGAAGATTGACGTGCCAGGCCCCATCAAATCCGTGTTCTTTCTTCTCTTTCTGTTCGCCGTCGGGTATAAAGTAGGGCCGCAGTTCTTCCGCGGACTGAAAAAAGACGGACTCCCCCAGGTAGGCTTTGCCGTACTGATGTGTGTATCCGTATTGGTAGTGACCTGGCTTCTCGCCCTCGTGATGGGCTACAATCCCGGTGAAGCCGCCGGATTACTGGCAGGTTCGCAAACCATCTCCGCCGTCATCGGAGTAGCCGAAGACACCATGGCAAACATGGGGCTGGACGAAGCGCAACGCCAAAGCTATATCAATATCATCCCCGTATCATACGCTGTGACTTACGTTTTCGGTACGGCAGGTTCAGCCTGGGTGCTCTCCTCCCTCGGCCCCAAACTATTGGGCGGACTAGAGAAAGTGAAAGCCGCCTGCAAAGAACTGGAAGCCAAAATGGGTAGTTCCGAAGCAGACGAACCGGGATTCATGCACGCCGCACGTCCCGTAACCTTCCGCGCCTACAAGATAGAAAACGAATGGTTCAAACAAGGCCGCCGGGTGATAGACCTGGAAATGTACTTCCAGAAAGATGGTAAACGCCTGTTCGTAGAGCGTCTGCGCAAGCAAGGAGTCGTTCGGGATGTAGCCCCGAATACCGTATTGAATATAGGAGACGAAGTCGTTCTCAGCGGACGCCGTGAATTCGTTATCGGCGAAGAGGACTGGATAGGCGAAGAAGTACAGGACGCGCAGTTACTCGATTTCCCGGCAGAAACGTTACCTGTCACGGTCACAAAGAAAACGTTCGCCGGAAAGACTGTGGCGAATATCCGCCGGCATAAATTCATGCATGGCGTCAGCATCCGCAGCATCAAGCGTGCGGGAATTGAAATACCCGTACTGGCACAGACCAAATTGGATGCTGGCGACGTCATCGAAGTAGTAGGCACCAAGCAGGAAGTGGAAAGTGCCGCTGTACAAATAGGATATGTGGACCGGCCTACCCACCAAACGGATATGATATTCGTTGGATTAGGTATTCTGATAGGTGGTTTGTTCGGTGCATTATCCATCCACATCGGTGGTGTTCCCATCAGTCTGAGTACGAGTGGAGGTGCATTGATAGCCGGATTATTCTTCGGTTGGCTGCGCAGCAAGCATCCTACGTTCGGACGTATCCCCGAACCTTCCCTGTGGGTACTGAATAATGTAGGGCTGAATATGTTCATCGCTGTAGTGGGAATAGCCGCCGGACCGAGTTTCGTACAAGGTTTCCGGGATGTCGGACTCAGTTTGTTCATTGTAGGTGCCATAGCCACTACCCTGCCGTTGATTATCGGTCTGCTACTGGGTAAATACGTCTTCAAATTCCACCCTGCAATAACACTGGGATGCTGTGCCGGAGCACGTACAACGACCGCCGCACTGGGAGCGATACAAGATGCAATAGAAAGCGAAACGCCTGCGCTGGGCTATACCGTAACGTATGCTGTAGGCAACACCTTATTAATAATATGGGGTGTCGTCATCGTACTGCTGATTTAACCGGGAAGTACATGCATACAACTAATATACAGGGTCAAGAAACTAATCTCCGGGATTTAAGAAACTAATTCCGGAGATGCATATTTTTATTCTTACAACAAATATAGTAAGAAAGAAATATATCTATTATAAGATAACTGTTGTAAGAAACAATAACAGTTATAGTACGAATAATTTTATATATCTCTGAGATTAGTTTCTTAAATCCCGGAGATTAGTTTGTCACACCAAAGAAATAATATGATAACAATTAAAACTTAACGATATGGATACCAAGAATTTTGAAAAGAAAATGGAGACCATCAGCCCATTCGAGCTGAAGAATCAATTGATTGATATGGCCGATGAAAGCCTGAAGAAAACTGCCCGCACGATGCTGAATGCCGGACGCGGTAACCCTAACTGGATTGCTACCACCCCTCGCGAAGCCTTCTTCCTCCTGGGACAGTTCGGACTGGAAGAATGTCGCCGCGTCATGAACCTTCCCGAAGGCATCGCCGGCATTCCCGAAAAGTCCGGCATCGCCTCGCGCTTTGAAGCCTTCCTCAAAAAGAACAACACCGCCCACGGTGTCAAGCTCCTGGAGCAAACCTATAACTACCTGTTAATGCAACATGCCGCCGATCCCGACTCCCTGGTGCATGAATGGGCAGAAGCCGTCATCGGTGACCAGTACCCTGTGCCCGACCGCATCCTGCATTTCACCGAAATACTGGTGCAAGATTATCTGTCGCAAGAAATGTGCGATAACCGCCCTCCACGCGGCACATTCGACCTCTTTGCCACCGAAGGCGGAACCGCCGCCATGTGTTACCTCTTCGACTCCCTTCAGGAAAACTTCCTGCTGGACAAAGGTGACGGCATCGCCCTTATGGTGCCCGCCTTCACTCCTTATATCGAAATTCCGCAACTGAGCCGCTACCAGTTCAACATGATAGAGCTGCATGCCGACCGCATGACGGACGACGGGTTCCACCTTTGGCAATACAATGACAAGGACATCGACCGCCTGAAAGATCCCGCCATCAAAGCGCTCTTCGTCACTAATCCCAGCAATCCGCCCAGTTACGCCCTCAGTCCGGAAACGATGGCACGAATTGTCGATATTGTGAAGAATGATAACCCCAACCTGATGGTTATCACGGATGATGTATACGGCACATTCAGCCCGCACTTCCGCTCATTCATGGCCGAACTGCCGCACAATACGCTTTGTGTCTATTCCTTCTCCAAATATTTCGGAGCTACCGGTTGGCGTGATGCCGTCATCGCCCTGCACGAAGACAACATCTACGACAAGCAAATCGCCCGCCTGCCGGAAGATAAACGCAACGCGCTGAACCGCCGTTACTCAAGTCTGACCCTGCAACCCGAAAAAATGAAGTTCATCGACCGCATGGTAGCCGACAGCCGACAGGTTGCACTGAACCATACCGCCGGCCTGTCATTGCCCCAACAGATGCAAATGAGTTTATTCGCTTCCTTCGCCTTGCTGGATAAGGAAAACAAATATAAACTGAAGATGATGGAAATCATTGAGAAGCGTCTGCACGCCTTGTGGGATAATACGGGATTCACATTGATTAAAGACCCGCTCCGCGTAGGGTATTATACGGAGATCGACATGCTGGTATGGGCAAAGAAGTTCTATGGAGATGGCTTTGTAGAATATCTAAAACGCACCTACAGCCCGTTGAACGTTGTATTCCGCCTGGCGAAAGAAACATCTCTCGTACTACTGAACGGCGGTGGTTTCGATGGTCCGGAATGGAGCATACGCGCCTCACTTGCCAACCTGAACGAAAAGGACTATGTGGTCATCGGCCAGGGCATCAAGCGGATTCTTGACGAATACGCGAAAAGTTACAAGCTATAAGCTACAAGCTACGAGCTACAAGTGGGCTGCGCTATAATGCCGCAAGGTACTTGTAGCTCGTAACTCGTAGCCCAGTCACTTCTTCCCTATGGGAAGATTATGCGGAAGCGTGTCAACCCATCACTGTACGTGCGTAAAGAGAACGTACACCCATGACGGGTAAGCACCTCGCGAATAAACACCAGACCGATTCCCTGCCCGTTCGGTTTGGTGGAAAAGAAGGGACTGAAGAGCTTTGCTTCAGTCTCTTTTGTTATACCGGGGCCATTATCTACCACTTCAATCGTGGTAGGAGCGATTGTACGGACTACAACCCTACCCTGCTGGATCGTTCCTTCGGGCGCATGTTCGATACTTTCCGCAGCATTCTTGATAATATTCACCAATACCTGTTCCAGCAATGCCGCATCAAAGCGTACCGGTTCCAGCTTCGGATCACATTCCAGCCAGAGAAGAATATTCCGGTCGTTGCACATACCCTCCATAAAGCGTTTACACATGGAGGCCAATTCATTCAGTTTGCCTGTAGCCAAGGTGGGCTCAGGAATTTTCACGACATCGGCAAAACGGGTGATAAAGCGGCTCATGGAGAAACAACGTTCTGTACAAATGCGCATCACATCGCAGATATCCTCCATATCCTCTTCGGTGGAAAGGGCTTGTTCCACAGTATCAAGGGTAGATGTAATACCCGCCGTCGTATTGTTCACTTCGTGCGCAATCATACGGATCACCTTCTCATACGCTTTCTTTTCAGCACGCATCACCTCGTCCGTCATCTTCTCTATCAGATAGAAAGGATGATGAAAACCTCTGTCGATAAAGGAGGAATGGGTACATTTATAGATATTCGAGTCATTCAGACGCACTACTGCCGTCTGATCTTTTGAGATATTCGCCAGTTCTTCAGCCAAAGGAGAGTCTATATTCTCTATTTTCTTTCCCATAATCTCTTCCAGACGTACTCCCATCATCTTCAATCCCATCGGATTAAGCTGGGATATTTCACCGTTCAGTGTGGTTATGACAACTCCCATCGGTGAAGCCTGGATAAGCAAGTCCAGGAAATGGTTTTGTTCACGCAGACGCAAACGTTCGTTCTTCAATTGCTCCATCATACGGTTGAATACATTTACAATGCGGTCCGCCTCGTATTGCCCAACTTTGCTGAGCCTGCTGCTGAAGTCCTGTTCGCGCAGTAATTCCATACCGCTGCCGATAATATTCATCGGCTTCACGATCTTACGGTAAAAGACAACCAGAAACACCAGGATACACGCAATGATCCCCTCTACAATGTAAAGATGCAATAGCTGCATCCCCTTCGCCAAGTAGAGAAGAGCACCACCTAACCCCAGGAGGAAGAGGACAAGTATGGAGAAATAGAACTTTATTCTCACGATAGTAGCGATTAGGAGTTAATGATTAAATCACTTTTCATTAACCGTTATATTAAACTTTTCCAGTCGGCGATAAAGCGCGGCACGACTGATGCCGAGCGTCATAGCTACCTGACTGAGATTTCCCTTATGGCGATCGAGTGCCTGCAAAATAGTCTGACGCTCTATTTCATCCAGCGTCATACCTGCCAGAGACGACGAGTCCGAGGCCTTCACCGGTTCATCATGACGCAGATATTGTGCATCGAAATCCGAAGCATCCAGTGTCGGCTTTCCGCTGACGAGGATCGTGCGCTCTACCAGATTCTTCAATTCACGGATATTTCCCGGATAAGGCAAACGGGAAAGGAAGTTCAGGGCATCTGCCGAAAATTCAGTACGAGGCAGTCCGTTGATCTCTGCCTGGCGGTCGGCAAAGTGGCGTGCCAGCAAAGGAATATCTTCACGGCGTTCGCGAAGGGATGGCAACTTAACGGTTATCAGGTTGATACGATAAAACAAATCTTCGCGGAAGGTGCGTTCCGATACCATCTTGCGGAGGTCGGCATTAGTAGCCGAAACCACACGTATATCCGTCTTGCGGGGACGACTGTCACCCAGCACTTCAAACGTCTGATCCTGCAATACACGGAGCAGTTTCACCTGGCAGGAAGGATCGAGGTCACCGATTTCATCCAGAAAGATAGTACCTTTGTTGGCAAGTTCAAAACGTCCTACACGATCTGTTGTCGCATCCGTAAAAGCACCTTTCTTATGACCGAACATTTCGCTTTCAAAAAGGCTCTGCGAGATACCGCCCAGGTTGACCTTTACAAACGGCTGTTTCACCCGCTGGCTGTTGATGTGGATGGCTTCGGCAATCAACTCCTTACCCGTTCCACTCTCACCGGTAATCAGTACCGAGGCATTGGTACGCGCAATGCGTGCCACCGTATTCAGCACTTCCATCAATCCCTGAGATTTTCCGATGATATGGCTGCGGTTCAGTGTCTCACTCTGCTCTTCCTGTACATCTTTCGAAGCAACAGCAGTCAGTTCAAGAGCTGTCTCGATGCGTTGCAGCAAAGCGGCATTGTTCCATGGCTTCGTGATAAAGTCGAACGCACCGGCCTGCATACCTTGCACGGCAAGCTGTATACTTCCCCAAGCCGTCATCAGGATAACAGGTACATCGGGACGGAATATTTTCACTTGCTTCAGCAAAGTCAATCCTTCTTCTCCCGTTGTGGAAAGGGTGAAGTTCATGTCCATCAAAATGAGGGAGGGTGCCTCGGCACGTACCACATCCATTGCTTCGCGCGGCCCGGGAACAGTCTGCGCTTCATATCCTGCACGTTTCAGCATAAAACTGAGGGAAGAACGTACGGCACTATCATCGTCGATTATCAGTATCATAAGATTTCGTTGTTTTATGGTTTGCAAAAATAAACGATTTCACACAGAAAGCACAGAATAACACTATTTTTTTCAATAACAAGCAAAAAACGGTTATGAGTTATAAGTTATTATTCATAACTCAAGCTCAGTCTCTTACAATTTCTTCAAAGTCCGCCTCCAGTTCACAATTCCGTTCAAAATCCCAAAGTGTCAGACTGCGGATCTGATAGAAATAGTACCAATAATAATAGAGTTCGGAAATATGTTTCTGTCTTGCTTCATCTTTTGATTTCTGTGCGTCATTCAGGTCCAGCGTACTGATTTGTCCTATCATAAAGGTTTCCACACTGGTTTTATAACGTTTCTCGGCAATGCCGTCAGCTTCCTGTGCAATACCCAACTGTTGTGCCTGGTTATTGAAGTTCGCTACGAGTAGGAAGATATCCTGATTGAAGTCCATCTGTTCTTGTCGGATTCTGGAAAGCACCACTTCACGGTTACTCTTTGCCACACGTACTTTTCCTCGGCGTTTTCCCCAGTCCAAGATAGGAACTTTCACACCTACCTGCACAATCTGGTTATCAAGCAGATCTTTGTAAGCGGAAGTAAAATCACGATTCTGCCCCGTATACCCCACGCTGGCAAACAAGTCTATGCTGCGCAGATTTCCACGGGCCGTAGCCACTTCATAATCTGCTTCCAACTGGCGGCGACGGATATTCTGTGCAAACGAATTCCGATCCAAAGCCTTGTTCAATACAAGATTATATTCCATCTTCATATCCGGTGCCGAGCTCGGCAATATCGGATTCAGATTCTCGTCCTCCGACAAACCGAGGAAGGAACGCAACTGGAACATCTTCGCATTCAGGTTACTCTCTGCTTCCGTCACGTCCGCCTTGCCCTGCAAAGCATTTAACTTCAACTGTAACAGGTCATTTTCTGAAATCTGCCCCATCTTGCGCTTTGCCATCGCCACTTCATAGAGGCGGTCGGCATTCACTTTATTCTGGTGAGCAGTTTTCAGATTTTCTTTAGCCAGCAGCAGATTGAAGAAATAAGTGATTGTCTTCATCGTCACCTGTTCCGTAGCCGTGATAAAAGCAGCTTTTGCTTCTGCATATCTCACCGGTTCGATACGGCGGTTCCACTTCAAGTTATTCACTCCAAAGATAGGTTGCGTCAATTCCAGGCTGACGGGGACGGACATAAATTGTTTATCTCCTCCGGAACCCAATTGCTTAATGTATTCAAGAGAAGAGGCAAGTGACAGTCTACCACCCGTAAACCATAAGTTCTGGTCTATGGAGAGCGTTCCGGAAAGTCCCAAGGTATTGTTACGCACGAATGAGTAGGAGCCATCCGAGTTTTGATATCTACTGTAAGATTTATTGTAATTAGGTAAAGTACCGTTCAGATTCACTTCCGGTAACAGGTCGGCACGGAAAGTACGATATTCCCAGTATGAAGTTTTCAATTCATTCAGTGCTACGGCGGCATCCACTGACTGGGTACGTGCCAAAGCTATCGCTTCATTTAAAGTGATGAGACGTTCACGTTCGTTTGTCAATGTATCGTTCTGTGCAAAAGCGGCGAACGGAAATAGCATCCAAGCTGCGAGTAAAATATTCCTTTTCATGTTTATCTAAAAATTGTTATAAACAGAAAAGCAAAGAGTGTGCCAAAGCAGCAGGATGCTTCTGGACAGGGGTGGGTGTTCATTTTCGGACAGTGGGGATGTCCATTTCTGAACGGTGAGAGAAATATGAAGTATTAAGTATAAGCTACGCTGTGACTCTGCATAGCTATACTTAATACTTAATATTTAGATTAAAGCACTCCCTTCGAACTCGGCAATTCAAAGTGATAGATATCCCTCTTCACCGCCATCTTTATAGCGCGGGCCAGCGCTTTGAAAATGCCTTCTATCTTATGGTGCTCGTTCTGGCCTTCCGCTTTTACATTCAGATTCATCTTGGCAGCATCGCTCAGGGATTTGAAGAAATGCAGGAACATTTCTGTCGGCATTGCACCAATCTTTTCACGAATGAACTCTGCATCCCATACCAGCCAGGGACGTCCGCCGAAGTCCAGGCAAACCTGGCAAAGGCAGTCATCCATCGTCAGGGCATAACCATAGCGCTCAATGCCACGCTTGTTTCCCAATGCCTGATAGATGCAATCGCCTAATGCAATCGCAGTGTCCTCTATGGTATGATGCTCATCCACTTCCAGATCGCCTTTCACATGGATCGTCAGGTCCAGACCGCCATGCTTTCCTATTTGCTCCAGCATGTGGTCGAAGAAACCCAGTCCGGTATGGATGTCGCAGGCACCGTTACCATCCAGATTCAGAGACACGAAAATATCCGTTTCCTTTGTTGTGCGGCGTACTTCCGCTTTCCGTTCTCCGGCAAAAAGAAATTCGGCAATTTTATCCCAATCTTTCGTGACAAGGGCACATACCTCTTCCAGACCTTCACAGGCAGCAGGTCCACCTTCGGATTTCGCTTTCAGTGATGTAGTATCGTCCTGCAAATAAATAGCCCGGCAGCCCAAGTTCTTAGCCAGTTCCACATCCGTCGGACGGTCACCGATAACAAAGCTTCCAGCAAGATCATACTCCGGATTATTCAGATACTTCGTCAACATCCCTGTGCGCGGCTTCCGGGTAGGTGCCATATCTTCCGGCATGCTACGGTCGATGAAGATTTCATCAAACGTAATCCCTTCACCTTCCAGCGTCTTCATCATCAGGTTATGCGCAGGCCAGAAAGTTTCTTCCGGGAAAGATGCCGTGCCCAACCCATCCTGATTGGTCACCATCGCAAATTCGAAATCCAATTTGCTACGGATGAAGCCCAGGTTACGCATCACTTTGGGATAAAACTCCAACTTTTCCAGCGAATCCAACTGGTAATCTACGGGCGGTTCAATCACCAAAGTCCCGTCACGGTCTATAAATAATACTTTTTTACTCATAGCTTTTCAACGCTTCTATCAGTTTATCATTCTCCATTCTCGTGCCTACCGTCACACGCAGGCAGTTGCCACAAAGTGATATTGAATTACGGTTGCGGACGATGATCCCCTCTCCTACCAGATAATTATAGATTTTCACCGCATCCGTCACCCGTGCCAGGAAGAAATTGGCATCAGACGGAAAGACTTCCACCGTCAACGGCAGTTCGGAAAAACGTTTCTCCAAATCCTCGCGTTCCTCTTTCAGCCTCTTCACCCAACGCTCTATCTCATAGTACTTATGCAACATCTCTATTGCCTGTTTCTGAGTCAGTTGGTTCACATTGTAAGGGTACTTTATCTTGCTCAGGATACCGATGATTTCCGTAGAAGCGAACGCCATTCCCAGGCGGATAGCCGCACAGCCCCATGCTTTAGAGAAAGTCTGGAACACAACAAGATTCGGATATTTATCTAAATCCAGCAAGAACGACGGAGATTCAGAAAAGTCGCTGTACGCCTCATCCAGTATCACCAGCCCTTCAAACTCACGCAGCAACTTCTCTATCTCACTGCGCAACAAATCGTTTCCGGTCGGATTATTAGGCGAACACAGGAAAATCAGCTTCGTCCGTTCATCCGCAGCTGCCAGCAACTTATCTGCCGAGAACTGGAAATGCTCGTCGAGCAGGACTTTGCGATACTCCACATTATTCACATCAGCACATACCTGATACATGCCGTAAGTAGGATCGATAGCCACCACATTGTCCACTCCCGGCTCACAGAAAGCACGGAAGACAAGATCAATAGCCTCGTCGCTACCATTGCCCAGGAAAATATGATCGGGAGACACCTTCTTTATTTTGGAAAGTTCCGTTTTCAGCTCCCACTGCATCGGGTCAGGATAGCGATTGTGCGGCAGGTTGTACGGGTTCTCGTTTGCATCGAGAAACACCGATGCCGTTACACCTTTATATTCATCACGTGCCGAAGAATAAGGTTTCAGCTTCCAGATATTCGGACGGGTCAGTTCTTGCAATGTTTTCATGATCTATAATATGATAAAGTATTGAACACTATTTACGCGAATTACACAAATTTCATCTTTACCCTTATTCGTGTAATTCATGTAATTTGTATTCTATATTGTTTTTAATCTCACTGTTACCGCATTTTTGTGCGCATCCAGATGTTCGTTCGCCGCCATCTCTTCAATAGCAGGACCGATATTCCTCATACCTTCCGGACGGATTTCCTGAAACGTTATCTTGCGGATAAAGCTGTCCAGGCTCACACCGCTATAAGCTTTCGCATATCCGTTCGTCGGCAAGGTATGATTCGTTCCCGAAGCATAGTCTCCCGCACTTTCCGGTGAGAGTGATCCCAAGAAGACGGAACCCGCATTCACCACACGTTCTGCCACCTGCATATAATCCGCAGTTTCCACAATCAGGTGTTCGGGCGCATATTCGTTCGTCAGTTCGATGGCCTCTTCCATATCCTTCACCACAATAAGCTTACTGTTGGCAAGAGATTTCTCCGCAATTTCCTTACGGGGCAGAAGTTCCAACTGACGTTCTACTTCCTCTTTCACAGCCTGTTGCAAAGCCTCCGAAGTGGTAATCAGCATTGCCTGACTGTCCACACCGTGTTCAGCCTGGCTTAGCAGATCCGCAGCTACAAATACCGGATTCGCCGTTTCATCCGACAGCACTTCCACTTCCGACGGACCCGCAGGCATATCAATCGCTACATCACGCAGACTGACCAACTGTTTCGCTGCCGTCACATACTGGTTTCCCGGACCGAATATCTTGTAAACCTTCGGCACGCTTTCCGTTCCATAAGCCATCGAAGCAATAGCCTGTACGCCACCTGCCTTGAATATCCGGCTCACCCCCGCCACCTGTGCGGCAAAAAGAATAGCAGGATGCACCCTTCCTTCCTTATCCGGCGGCGTACAAAGCACAATCTCCTTGCAACCCGCAATTTTCGCAGGCACAGCCAGCATCAGCACCGTAGAGAACAGAGGAGCCGTTCCTCCGGGAATATACAATCCCACCTTTTCAATAGCCACCGCCTTTTGCCAGCACGTCACGCCCGGCATGGTTTCCACCTTCTTGCCCTCAAAGCGCTGTGCAGCGTGAAAAGTCTCTATATTCTGTTTAGCCAGACGGATAGCCGCCTTCAGCTTTTCATCCACCAGTGTCTCCGCTTCTTTCAGTTCCGCCTCCGTCACCGCCAGTGATGTCAGCTCCGCCTTATCAAACTTCGCCTCCATCTCCAGCACCGCACGGTCACCGTCCGACTTCACGCGGTCTATAATCCCCCGCACTGTATCGAACAGATTCTCAGTATTCATCACCGGACGTTTCAGTATCTCCGCCCATTGTGATCTATCCGGATTATTAATTAATTTCATACCCTATTCCATTTTTTATATTCATTCTACACCATCACCCCGAATGGTTCCCGGCCTCACTGTAGGAGCGTCAAACGCAGGTAATATTTTCAGCGTCAAGAAGGGCAGGCTGTTTGAGCGTAGCGAGTTCCTGCCCTTTAGCTGAAAATACTACCGGAGTAGCTCCGGAAGTGCAGCCTTGAGTTTTTCTTTTGATATCTTTTCTTTTGTCTCAAGACAAAAGAAAAGTACATCACAATATCATTTTCTCAATCGGCAGCACCAAAATCCCCTCTGCCCCCAGCGACTTCAACTTTCCGATAATCTCCCAGAAGCACTTTTCATCCAGCACCGTATGTACCGAACACCAGCCCTCCTGTGCCAACGGCATCACCGTCGGGCTCTTCATACCCGGAAGCACCTGGATAATCTCTTCCAAACGTTCCTTCGGTGCATTCATCAGCACATACTTCTTATCTTCCGCTGTCTTCACAGCATTCATACGGAAAAGCAACTCTTTCAGGATCTCCTTTTTCTCGTCACACAGATTCCGGTTACCAATCAACAGCGCCTCCGATTTCATCACCACTTCCACTTCTTTCAACCGGTTGCTCACCAGCGTAGAACCCGAACTAACAATATCAAAAATCGCATCCGCCAGCCCGATGCCCGGTGCCACCTCTACCGAACCTGTAATCACGTGTATCTCCGCATTCACATTCTGCGTTTTCAAGAATGTGCTGAGGATGCCCGGATACGACGTCGCAATCTTTCGCCCTTCAAACCACTGCACACCCGGATATTCAACATCCTTCGGAATAGCCAGTGACAAACGGCACTTACTGAATCCGAGACGCTTTACAATCTCCGCATTTTCATTCTTCTCCACATATTCATTCTCGCCTACGATACCTATATCCGCCACGCCTGTTGCCACTGACTGCGGAATATCATCATCACGCAAAAATAGTACCTCTACAGGAAAATTAGACGATTGCACCAGCAATGAACGTTTCACCGCATTCAATTTGATATCCGACTCTCCCAGAAATGACATCGTCTCATCATAAAGACGACCTTTAGCTTGTACTGCAATTCTTAATAACATAACTTTATTTATAATTTTACGATTCTACGATTTACAAAAACTAAACTAGACTTGACTAATTTCTCCAAAACAAAAAACGAGGCTTGCCACTATCCGGCAAGCCTCGTCATTTATATGTTTATTCATTATGCACATACAACCATACGCCTACCGATTATTCGTCAGGTAATGATGATGGTGATGATGTGCAACAATATTTTTCATACAATTCTTTTGTTTTGATGCGACAAAAGTAAACTATCCGTTTGAAACTTCCAAAGATTTATCACAAAAAGTTTCGTTTTCCTATCATTTTCTTAGTTTCATCAATCAAATCAGCGGCAAAATTTCCTCCTTCTCCACATCGCAGTGATGAAAGTGCATTTCCTGCTCCGCCTTCTCCTTCGGGAAAGTGAAGTAAGTGCATACCGCCTCCGAGCACACCTCTCCCGCCTCATTATAAAGTTTCGCGTCGATAATCACGATATTTCGCTTCTGCTCGCGTATGGAAGCCCGCAACACTACATGTGAGTCTGTAGTCGACACCGGTTTACGAAAACGAGTTTCCATCTTCGAAGTCACCCCGCTTGTCTGCAACTTACGCACTACCACCCATCCGCAAATTTCATCCAGCAGCACCGACTGAATGCCACCATGCAACGTATTCAGCCAACCCTGATACTCAGGACGCGGCTTCCAGATGCTCACCACCTCGTAGCCATCCTCATAAAACTCCATTTTCACACCAGACTCATTATTGGGAGCACAACCGAAACAATTGTATCCTTCCAAATCTTTCCACGGGTTAATAATCTTCTTCATACAATTTCGTTTTTATTTTTAATGGGTACGCGGACGACGCGAATAAAGCGGACGAACGCGGATTAATTATAATATGTATATTCACGCTCTTCGTACACCACAGGCACATCGTCTATATACTTGATTCTGATTTTCCAGTTCCCCTGATCGTCATTATGGAATTTATAGACATATTTCACTTCTTCGGTTTGCCCTTCCGGACACTCTGTTCCGGAAATCAGTTCCCCTTTGGTATTGTATCGGTACGTATGCTGGCTTTGAGGTGTACCATCCGGTGAAAAATATTCCTCGAACACTACACGCCCCTGAAAATTATAGCCTCTCCGGACAGAGCCAACCGGATCAGCTCCTTCGGGTTGCAACAACACTTTCCGCTCTATTTGTTGCCCATAGGAATCATATATATAACGGAATTCACTACATTTTGTTCCATTCGTCAAGTAACCGACTTCCTGTACCATATTACCTTCTATGTCGTAGCGAAATATATCCCGTTGCATAATTTCACCCTTATCATCCAGTATCGAACAATGTCTGAGACGCCCCTCTTTGTCATATCCATAATTCTTGTTTACCGTCAGTACCCCCGCCGGTGTATAATGGCTTTCTTTCGACAAATTCCCATTTTCATCATATTCATACTGAATCTTTTCCCGGCATACTCCCGCTTCTGTGAACCGTTCTTCTTTCATTTTCCGTCCGTTTTCACCAAACTCGTAAACGAAGAACTGTCCTTTCTTCTCTCCCTTATCCACCGCCTGCGGACCTTTGGCGATAGCAACGTACGACCTTTGCTGTACCTTC
Organism: Bacteroides sp. AM16-24; assembly: GCF_003471885.1. NCBI lineage: Bacteria > Pseudomonadati > Bacteroidota > Bacteroidia > Bacteroidales > Bacteroidaceae > Bacteroides > Bacteroides sp. AM16-24. Next base: position 279,986 of record NZ_QRKI01000001.1, on the reverse strand, counting down.
TTCACTTTACCGCGCACGGGTATTTTCTCCCAGTCATTTCCACCGTCTGCATACTCTATATCTCTACGGATAATGAAATTCGGTTCTCCATACTCATTGCAACCTTCAAAACGCTCTGTCCAGTTACCCGCTTCATCTATCTTCCGAATCGGATTCTTCTGATTATCCTCTTTTACCACCCGCATCTTCCCGAACCGTAGTGCGCCCATTCTTTTCAGAGTCAGTGTATCCCAACTTTCAACCCGGTATTCTCCCACACGTTCCATATTCCCATCCGGACCATCTATCAGGATTACTTTCTCCGGCATTCCCTCCGCATTGTACAGCACTTGTCTGCCCCATGACCTATTTTTCACATAGTCTTTGGAGTACTTTTTCAACACCTTTCCCGCTTCATCGTACAGTGCAGAAACAATCTGAAGCGTATCTTCCTGCCCGTTCATAGAGACAATGCTATTCAAACGCCCCTTTTCATCATACGTATAATTCCAGCAATCGCTGACTCCCCTGTCCGCAGTCGCATAAATCTCGCGCGACACCTGTCCGGCAGAGTTATACACATACACCAGCTTGCCATGCGGACTGCCATCCGGCTTCAGCCTGTTCTCTACCATCGTACGGCCTTTGCTGTCATACTTCACGAATGTGATATAATCCACCACCTTACCGGTCACCCACGTAGTATCCTTCAGTAGCGGCTCATACACCACCGTACGTATGTTTTTAATCCCCGGCTGATCCTGAGCGCGAAGTACAGCCGAACCGGCTGCCAGCAGAAGAAGCAAACCCAATATTTTACATCTCTCAGAAATAAATCGGTATCTCATATTCAAAAGTGTTTTTCAATATGTTGCCACAAATGTAACAATACTTCGGCACGCACAAAAAAAGACGGGGAGTTTTTTACTCACCCGCCTCCGCTTTTAGTTCAAAACAAGAATAATGGACTAATTTCTACAATCCTATTCAATTTCTTCATTCCGAGCATTCCAAACTAACAGTGCCAACAATACTGATAATACCGCCGCACCAATCCAAAACCAATTGATATACGTAAAATCATAAACATCCGCCCCATTCACTACCGTTTTGTTTCCTTCTATCAACACACCGCTCATCACATCTTGCAATCCGGCACCTATGTAACTGGCAATCCCCACTACTCCCAGTGCCGCACCTGAAGCATTACGCGGAGCAATGTCAACCGCCATCAGTCCACCCAGGAAACACAATAACACACCAATACTTGTCCCAAATAAAATCATAGCCGTCACATCTACCCAAGTATGTGTACCAGGAACGAGTAAAAACAGACACAAAGCAGCTACATTCATCAATCCGAAAATCAGTGCAGGCACATTACGACGCCCTCCGAACAGCTTATCTGATATGAATCCGGAAAAGACTGTACCAACAATGCCGCAAACCGAATTGATAGAAATAATAAAGCTGGCATCCAAAGTAGTATATCCCTTCTCCGCCTCCAGATAAAACACTCCCCAACTATTCACTGCATAACGACTGATGTACATAAAAGCACTGGATAAAGCCAATATCCAGATAGCAGGCATCAGCAAAACCTGCTTTTGCGCTTTATTATAATCAGCAGCTTCCGCAGCATTCATTTCTTTTTTCTCTTTCGGCCGATTCAGCGCCGGAAGTCCTTCACTCTGTGGAGTATCATGAAGGAAACGCCATATAATCAATGCTCCGATAAGCCCCACGAGACCTGCGCCCAGAAAACCATACCTCCATCCCAGCACACTAACCACAGAAGCAACGATGATGAAAGTCAAAGCCTCTCCTATGTTATGACTGGCAGACCAAAATCCATAGAAAGATCCACGCTCTTTATCACTAAACCAACGGGAAAGCCCCACTACACACGAAGCAGCTCCCATAGACTGGAACCAACCACTAATCCCCCAAAGAATGGCAAACAAGATAAATGAATTGGTAAATCCCAAACACAGATTAACCAATGCAGTAACCAATAAACCGGTAGTCATGAAACGGTTTATATTACTACGATCAGCGAGAAATCCATTTGCAAATTTTCCGATTGCATAAGTAAAGAAAAGTACAGAACCAATAATTCCTAATTCAGTTTCCGAAAAAATTCCCTCATCCACAATAGGCTTCTTCATTACATTCAGGCTCAACCGACAGACATAATACAAACCATACCCAAAGGTTGCAGCCAGAAAAGTAGACCATTGCAAACGCTTCAACCGTTTCTTCTGTTCGGACAAAGACTCTCCGTTACAAGGTCTCGGCATTGAGACCCTGTAAAAATTAATAATATATTTCAGCATATTCTTGTGAGGTTAATCGTGAAGCTTCTTTGCTTTCAGATATTCCAGTAATAGTGCAGGACGATCTGTCTGAATCAGTTTAGCTCCTTGTCCAATGATCCATCCCCAACTCTCCCCCGGTTGTTTCAACTCTACAGCAAGATCATCATCATGACCACCACAAAGTTCCGGCCACAAACTATTTATAAAAATCTTAGCACCACTATCACGTACTTTCTTTATCAGTCTCTGCACCTCCGGACCGTCATTATCAAATACCAATTCAAAAGCCTGGGGTTTCATGTGTTCTAAATAACCGTCAACAACCGCTTCTGCACCTTCCTTGTGTAAATCGATCACAGGCATGAAAATCATCTTATCCAATACTTCACCATTCTCAGCTTTCACCTGACCATAAGGCAACCCGGCTTTCATTATACACTGATGCACAGTACCTGTTTTTTCAAGAATAGCGTATGCCTCTTTAAAATAATCATACCCTTTATCCACATTCACCATGATTTTATCTTTACACAACTTCATCACTTCTTCAAAAGTAGGTATCAAGTGACGAGTTTTATGCCCGGCCCCATTTCTCATACGAAACTGACGCAACTCTTCCAACGTATAATCTTCCGGTTTACCTTTCCCCGTAGTAGTACGGTCAATAGTTTTATCATGCATCAAGATAAGATGCCCATCTTTAGTACGCTTCAAATCAATTTCAACCATATCCACTCCCATATCAATGCAATTTTGAATGGCTTGCAATGAGTTTTCCGGAGCATTACGCCAATCTGCACGGTGCGAAACCACCAGAATTGATTTTTCAGCAGGTTCATTAAATGCTGTATGAATCCGTTCAGCAGGATTTTGCCCCCATAAAGCAACTGTACACAGCAATAAGAGGCAACTCAATAAAAATAGATTCCTTCTCATAAATTTTATTGTTTATTTTATACATTCAAATAGATCCGATTCATAGATGACATGGCTTTCGGATATAGGAACCGCATCATCAAAAACATAGATACGATATTTGTTACCTCCCGGATATACACGTACCATTATATGTCCCTGATGGGATACCATTCTGTCAACCAGATCACCGATAACAATTTTAGTAGCCGGATGCATATTCGTGGAAAATATCTTTCTCTCTTCCGGATAAATTTCTTTAGAGAACAGACGATACAACACCGTATGATTAGGATGCAGAGCATCCCAAGTAGACATTATGACATTCTGAGGTGATAAATTCCGGAGGAAATTTTCATTAGTCCCGTCCTCATTGCCATGATGATTTAAAACCGCTACTTCTACCTTACCTACCACATCCGAAACCGGAGTCTCAATATCATGCCACTTAGGACGTCCCGGACGAGGAAAACCAGGAATATCCCCTCCTGTGTAATAATCAAATGCACCATAACTCAACTTTATCACACAGCTATACATATTTTCTCTGGGCATTTCACTTTTTAAATAGTTGCCCTTACCAGAAAATAATGAGGTAACTCCTCCATCTCCATCCCAAATCTTACCATTAGCATATACATTACGCACACCAAATGAATAATATTTTTCCGGTTCATTGCGTAACACAAATTGCTTGCACGATCCCACATTAAAGGTTTCACGTATAGTACAGTCAGAGATTGATTTTACAAAATTACGATAGTTCATATAGCAAGAATCTTTATCGGAAGGAGGCATAAAGTCATCCCCTCTGTCCACGATTACTTTAGCAGGAAAATTCCGATATACCTCGGAAATCCCAGTCAGATAATACCTGCCTTTATCCTCTTTCTTATGCAACCAAGTACCTATATGGTCTGAATGATAATGCGTCAAAAGATAATAATCAATGTTCTCTTTGTCTTTAGGTATAAAATAGCGGATATAATCTGCGATCCACTCACCAGCTTTCTTGGTATCATCAGGTTTTGCAGCCACGACTCTCGCTCCAACTCTATTATTCTCTCCGGCATCAATCAACAGAGTAGTTCCATCCGGCAAAATACAAAATGTACAATCCCCTCGTCCTGTATTTACATGATGGATATCCATATATCCCTCTTTCCATCGAGGCAACTCCTGTGAGAAAGCACAGTCAGCCACCAAGGCAAACAACAATCCCCAAATATATTTCATGTTTCATAGTTTTAGAAGGATACCTGAAAGTATTGCCTCTCAGGCATCCTCACTCAATAAATACTCAGATTAGTTATATCCCGGATTTTGAGGGAACGTTTCCGGATTGTCAATCAAATCAACCTCTGTTTTCGGAATCGGATATAAATAGTCATTCTTTGTTATTGTGAAACCAACCTTTGACATAGCTTCTATCGCCGTATCTGTACGGATCAAATCAAACCAACGATGCAGTTCGAACGGGAATTCCAAACGGCGTTCTTCCAATACAGCCTTGCGGAAAGCACTCTGGTCTTTCAAATCCGTCACTTTATATTCCACTGCATTTGCACGCTTACGAATCAAATTCAAGTAACTCAGTGCCTTACTTGATTCAGAGTTTTCATAAGCTACTTCATTATGAGCCTCAGCACACATCAGCAATACATCCGCCCATCTCAATAATGGTAAGTCAAATCCAACCTTTGCCGTAGTAGCGTCAAACGTATCATAATACTTAGCTATTACATTATTGTTAGCATCCACCTTTTTATATTCGATCATGGCTTTACGATCGTCCGTATTTCCATAAGATGCTAAGAGTTTGCTATCAATAACCGACTTATCCTTAAAGTAATCGTTGTATCCATGTCCTTCTCCAAGAACTGACTTTGAATATCGTACAGCAAACAGAATTTCTTTATTCATCTCCTGATTTACATCAAAAACATCAGCAACAGTGTTCTGCAAACCATATTTAGATGAATAATCTTTGACTATGTTATCCAGCAAAGTCGCTGCTGCCGACCACTTTTGTTGTGTCAGATAAGCTTTTGCCAATAATGCCTTTGCAGCTACGGAAGTAGCTCTTCCCAGATTGTCATCATCATAAGCAGAAGTAAGCATACCGGATGCAGCCTCCAAGTCCTCTTCTATAGCTCTATAAACATCCGCCACAGAACTACGTCCATACCCCTTGGCTTCAATAGCCGTCACCGGTTTCAGGATCAGAGGTGCAGCTCCCCAAAGACGAACAATATTGAAATATGCTAAAGCCCGTAAAAACAGAGCTTCCCCTTCATACTGCTTTTTCAGCACAGCATCTGTTACCACATCTATACTTGCAAGTACATTGTTACATCTGTATATCTGGTTATACAATTCTTTCCATGCATAGCGAACGACATTATTTCCGGAGGTAGCAGTAAAGTTATCAATGAAATAGAACATACCGGCTGCTCCACCGGGATTAATATCTTCCACATTATCAGACCTTAGCTCCATGAGGGAAATAAAATATTCGCCATATTGATAGGTTCCCTGCAAGGAACCATAACAAGCGGACAATGCAGAATTTATATCAGAAGTATTTTTATAGTAATTGACTGAAGAAGCCTCAGATATAGGTGTCAAGTCCAGAAAATCACTACAGCCGGTAAGCAACAGAGATGCAAAAGCTACGATATAATATTTTATTTTCATATCTTGATTATTTAAAAGGTTACGTTTAATCCGAATACAAATGATTTAGACAGAGGATATGTACCATAATCGATACCAGGAGTCAATGAACCGCCTTTCATATTCACTTCCGGATTGTATCCGCTATATTTTGTAAAAGTGAAAGGATTCTGAGTAGAGAAATAAACTCTTGCCCGGCTGATTCCTACATTGGTAAGCAATGATTTAGGCAGCGTATATCCAAAAGTGATATTCTTAATTCTCATATAAGAACCATCTTCAATATGCCAGGTAGAAGTAGTACCATTCATACCCGTTGCACTTCTGTTTGCACGAACTACATAGCCGCTACCCGGATTACTTTCTGATTGCCAGCGGTTCAAAGCATCGACCTGACAGTTATTTCCTCCTTCCATATTATCAATATAGCGACGGAATATATTGGCAATCTTATTACCTTGTACACCTTGTAGGGCAATAGAGAGATCAAACCACTTATATTTCAACTCTGTAGAGAAACCATACGTAAACTTCGGCATGTAATTTCCTGTAATAGTACGGTCGTTCTCGTCAATCTCCATATTACCATCCATATCTTTGAAACGGAAGTCTCCCGATTTCGCACCACTGACATAGGCATATTTACGTTGGCTCTTATCCGGATTCTTCGAGTTATCAATCTCTGCCTGATTAGCGAATACACCATCCGTAACCAAAGTATAATAGTTACCGATAGGCTCTCCGACTTTAGTAATGAAAGTCACACTCTCGGAAGTAGTTATCATTTCATCAACACCACCGAGGTCTTTCACTTCATTCCGGTTGGCAGAGATATTAAAGCGATTGTTCCATGTAAAATCTCCCCAAGAATTTGTAGTAGAAATAGCGAATTCAACACCCTTATTATTAACTTTTCCGATATTCATAGGCACTGTACTGAAACCGGAAAACTCGGCAACCGGTACATTCAGTAGCATATCAGTTGTATTACTGTTATATAAATCCAGTTCTAAAGTCAACATATTGAACAGTCCTATTTCCAGACCCAGATTGAACATAGCAGTCTTCTCCCAACCTAAATCAGGATTTCCAGCTGTTGCAGGACGTAAACCGCTGGCCAAAGTGCCATCAGCTTTTCCAAACACATAATTGTCTTCCGATAACGTGGCGTAATACTCGTAATTTCCAATATTGAAATTACCACTGATACCGTAGCTCGCACGCAATTTCAAGGAAGTAAGCCATTTTATATCTTTCATAAAATCTTCTTCACTGATATACCATCCGGCAGAAGCTGACGGAAACATACCCCAGCGGTTATTCTTTCCAAAACGGGAAGATCCATCCATACGAGCAGCAGCTGATAATAAATATTTGCCCTTATATGAATATTGCACACGTGCCAATGCCGATAACAACGACCATTCGTAAGCAGTTGCACTCCAGCTTGTAATAGCAGATGCTGCATTCATAGTATGTACCAAGTCATTAGGATAACCATTACCGGCCAGCAATGAAGTGTTCACAGATTCTTTCTGTGCAGTCCATCCGGCTATGGCAGACAAATTATGCACATCCTTAATGACTGTAGTATATGACAATGTATTTTCCCATACCCAGTTCAACATATTCTTATCACGCTTCGACCCTTCCGGCACTGAAGGCGGAAGTCTGTCTAAAGAAGTAGGCAAAGTGGAAGGTCTGTAATAAGAACGGCTGTAGCTGTTGAAATCCACACCGAAACTTGTCTTGAATTTCAGATTCTTATAGAGTTCATATTCCCCATAGACATTCCCCATAAAACGGTAACGCTTCATCTGGTCTTCCTTTTCGTTTGCCAAAGCTACAGGATTTACAATCTGCGGATGCTTATACTGCCAGTTCCATTGATCGAAATTATAAGAACCGTCGGCATTGTACACCGGCATAGTAGGTGACATGGCCAATGCCGAAGCTACAATTGTTTCTTCTTTATATCTGTCTTCTGTCGGAACAATGTTATACACTGAATAATTAAAAGACAGATTAGTACCGAAAGTGAATTTCTTATAATTAGCATCGACTTTTCCTCTGGCTCCCATCTGTTCAAAATCCGAACCGATAACAATACCCTGCTCCTTCATGTAATTACCGGAAATAAAATATCTGGCAGCTTTGTTTCCTCCGGACAGAGAAAGATTATGACTTGTGACGATTCCTGTTCTCATAACCTCGTCTTGCCAATCCGTATTCGTCAGTCCGGTTTCACCATTGATATATGGCATTATTTCGGGAGGCAGCAAATAAGCCTGATTGATAACATCCGGTTTCTTTCCCAACTTCTGGTTACGAACTTCATTAGAATCATTGATGCTACCTTCAATACCTTTACTTTCCAGCAAATCAAGATAAGCATTGTTGTGTCCGTCATAGGAGAGCCAAGCATATTCATACGCATCCAGCATATCTATCTTTTTAGTACGTTGCTGGAAACCTACATATCCATCATATTGCACGGTAGGCTTCATATCCTTGCCTTCCTTACCTTGCTTAGTAGTAATAATAACTACACCATTTGCACCTCTTGATCCATAAATGGCTGCCGCCGAAGCATCTTTCAAAACTTCAATGGACTCAATGTCATTCATATTAATGGAGCTCAAAGGAGACACATTCTGTCCTGTACCATTTCCTGCTTCACCGGACATGGGGAAACCATCTACCACATACAACGGTTCCGTACCGGCAGTAATACTACCACTACCTCTTACCTTAATAGATAATCCTCCCCCCGGAATACCATTCGGTTGTGAAACCTGCACACCGGTCATCTTACCAACAAGAGCCTGATCCACACTGGAAACCGGAACTGCCAATTCGCTCGCTTTCATTGAGGAGATAGAGGTGGTTACATCGCGTTTACGTTGTACACCGTATCCCACCACTACGACTTCATCCAACATTTCGCTATCTTCCTTCAAAGTGACATTTTGCAAGGCTTTGTCATTAGCTTTAAATGTCAATGTCTGGTAGCCAATGAATGAAATGGTTACTTCTGCATTTTCCGGAACATTGGCTAAAGTATATTCACCGTCAATGTTTGTAATTGCCCCCAATGTCGTTCCTTGTATTGCCACACTCGCCCCAATCACCGGTTCACCATTTTCATCAATGATCTTTCCGGTGATTGATCTTACTTTTGTTTGGTCATCACCCGGCATTAGCTTTTTGAGAGAAATCACAATCATCTTATTCTTTAGATTCACCTCCAATGATTTGTCAAGGATAGATGACAATGCCTCTACGACGGGAGTATTTTCAAAAGTCGCATTAACCTTTTTATTCTCGTTTATTTCATCTTTCTGATAGATAATGGACAGCCCTGTTTGACTCTCTATTTCCTTCAATACAGTTTTCAATGTTTGTTCCTTAAAAACTTTACTGACTGTCTGGGCATTTACTGACAATGCACCAAAGCTGAGCAAGAACAAAAGGAATAAGCATAGAATTGTTTTTCGGTTGTTCATAGCTTTTTCTTGATTTAATTAGTTGTTACAAAATTGATTTTATTCTCTGATATATATATCCTTTCCTCTACGTTCGACGGTTATCGGGATGATCTCCTGCAAAGCAGCCATCACCTCTCCTATCGTCTCACGGTTTCTTAATGAAATGCGGAAGCGTTTGGCACCTACCTGTTCCGATTCCAAACTGATATTGACGTCATACTGGCGGGATAGCTTCGCTACCAGTTCTTTCAACGTAATATCCTCAAATTCAATCCGATTTTCCGACCAGGCTTTCCATTGCTTCACATCGTTACGGGTACGTGTGATTTTTCCGGTAGCCATATCCAACTTTACAAATTCACCGGGTATCATCTCCATACGCTGTTCCCCACGATGGATTTCTACAACTCCTTCTATCAGTGCCGTAGTGACAACTGAGTCTTCAGGATAGGCGGAAACATCGAATTTAGTTCCTTTTACTACTACATCATATCCGCAGGTCTGTACCGTGAATTCGGCCTTTTCCTTCTTCGTAACTTCAAAATAAGCCTCACCGCTAAGTATCACTTTACGATTCCGCTCGTTGAACTTATCCGAATACTTCAATATGGAACCAGCATTCAGCCATACCACTGTACCATCTGCCAAAGTCATCTTACTCTTTTCTCCGTAGGGAGCTTCGAATACGAAATAATCTTCGGTAGTAGATAAGGAAGCAATGTTCCAAATGCCCAACGTAGCCCCGGCAGTAAGCACCACAATGGCAGCTACGGCAGCCGCCCCGCGCCAGAAGCTGAAATTGCGACGAGACAACATCGGCATAATAGCCTCTTGCGTGCGAAGGCGGCGTTGCAAACGTTGCCATTCTTGCATGGTCTGTTCGTCCCCTTCATTAGTAACCTTCCATTCTTTTTCCCACTGGCGAAACCGCAAGCGGTTTTCCTCCGCTTGCTCAATGTAGTTGAACAAGAGTTTCTCTTCCGCCTTTGAAATTTGTCCTTCAAAGTAGCGGATCGCCAATTCGTGAATGATTGTTTCTGTTTTCATAAATTCTCTTTCTATAGGATGTAACAACTAATTTTAATTCTACCCAACCCCGGAAAAAGAAAAAAGCAGAAAATTATCAGTTTTCTACTTTTTCTCTTCCTAGTTATTCTGTTTATTCGTTCATAATCACCCAAGCTAAGACCATTATATAAATGTCTACCGGATACTTATCCTTGAAGTGACGTTCAAAAAGGGCAAGGGCTTTAGAAATATGTTTCTCCACGGCTGTAGTGGATATTTGTAGTTTATCGGCTATTTCTCTGTTCTTGAGATGTGTGAACCGACTCAGCAGGAAGACTTCGCGGCAACGTTCAGGAAGCTGACCTATGACGAGCTTGATTTGCTCCTGCAATTCATCATAGAGAAGTTTATTATCTGCATCAAAGGTGAAGTCGGTATAGTAAAGCCGTTCTTCCCCCTCAATGGATGCCAGGTATTCAATCCGGTGTTTCTCTACAATGGATACGTGTTTCAGATAATTCAGGCATCCGTTGCGCACCATCGCAAACAGCAAAGAGGTTATGGAGACTGACGAAAGTAAGTCTCTCTTCTCCCAGAACTTCAGAAAACATTCCTGAATAATATCCCGAACGATTTCTTCATCTTCAATAAAGCGAACAGCATATCCACGCAAACGCGGAAAATAATTTTTAAACAGATAGACGAAGGCTTCTTCGTTTCCCCGTTTTATCTCCTCCAATAAATAGCTATCATCTGAAAAATCAGCCAAATTCTTTTCCATGTTTATATTTTAAGGAACAAAGATTGTTAGAACTGAATAATTAGGTTTTGCAAACCTATTAAAATTTTGTTCCAATACAAAATGAAAAAGAGATTGTTTTTATTCGTTTACTGATTTTGAAGAATACTACCATAATACGTTCACCTTGTCGTAAGGAAACCGAAAGCGCCTCTGCAATATCTTTAGCAGTGATTCGGTTATTTATCCGGATAAATTCCAATACTTCGGCACGCACAAAAAAAAGACGGGGGAGTTTTTTACTCACCCGCCTTCATTCAAACGTTGCCTAAACCTAAAATTCCGCATTTACGTCAAAACAAGGACACTCTTTCGTCCTTTCCCAAGGATCTACAATACCGTTGTAGTTTCTATCAGGACTCAGATCCCGGTGCCCCACCACCCGAGCCTCCGGATAACTCTGCAAAAGGTCCGCCACCAGTCTGTGCATCGCCTCTTTCTGCCGCAAAGTCCGCGTGTCGGCGGGACGTCCGTTCACATCCAAACCGCCCTCATAACACACTCCCAGACTGTTTGCATTGTATCCGCGGGCATGCGCTCCGGGCACATCTTCCGGTCTCATCAGCTCCACCTGTCCCGACTTTCGGATATAATAGTGATACCCCCACGATGAAAAGCCCCTGTAACGGTGCGCCGTATCCACGTCCTGCGCACTGAAATCACTGTCCGCCCTTGTGGCGGAACAGTGAATAATAATCAGATCGATCTTTCTCATAACCGGTATGCCCATTTATATCGTCATAGCATGTGCGCTCAGCGCACCCAACAAAGCAGAAGCCATCGCAATTACAATTTTCAATACCGTATCCCAAGTAATCTTCTTCATAACGATCAGTTTTTAGTGATTGATTTTTTTATTCTTTAATTTCTAACACCTCTGGCGTTAGAATCTATCCCAACGGATCATCTTCAATTCCTCCGTCCCCACTGCCGGAGCCTCCCCCCTCCGAACCATTGCCGCCCGAAGCCGAACCCTGCAAACTCCGGGTCAGCACACGGGTATACGCCATCGTCTTGGCAATATCCGTCAATCCCTTGCCCGGGCGAAAGTTCACTCGTGACTTTTTGATCATAGACGCAGTAAAGTCTTCCGCTTTTTCCACCCCCTTACTGCTGAGTCCCATCTGCAAGGAACCCAAATCTCCCAACCTCACGATGCGTCCCGCTTTCAGCGCACGTTTCGCTTCGTAAATGATGCCCGCCAATGCAGCACGTACATCAGTTTCCGTACACGTGGTACGTCCCGTTATCGCCTCGCACATTTCGTCGAAGTCCAACTCGCCCGAAGCTTGCGCCAAGGCATAATACTTACTCGGCTCATCCTTCTTAGAAGGATTTTTACGAGCCACCACCGAATAATTCATGGATGTTGCCATATCGATTAAATTTTAAAGTGATTGTAAACCATCGATTTACACTGCAAATATACCGGATCGAAGGTACCCCTCAATCGCCAATGAAGCTTTACGAATATTATTGAAATAAACACATCCCAAAACTTTTACAGATCGTTTATTTTCAGTAAATTTACATCATATAAACAATCAATAAATACCAAAAAATGAAAGAAGAAAAAGGCACTTTCACAGTGCGCAGTTACACTAAATCGGAACTCGCTCATCTCTACAATCCACAACTGACCCTTAAAAATGCCACCCAAGTACTTCGCCGCTGGATACTCCACAACGCCGAACTGCATGCCGAACTGATTCTGTTGGGTTATCAGGACCGGAACCGTATTCTCACTCCCCGACAGGTAAAAGTTATAGTCGACCATCTGGGCGAACCTTAAACTTAACTTTACGTGAAAAGCAAAAAGTTATTCCCCGTTATCGGACACATTCGTTAATTTGCATCAAATTTTTTATAAACAATGAAATATTCGTATTATCAAAACAAGAAACAACCGCCTGTCGGCGAAGTGACCGACGAAGAAGTGGTCAACATCATCCGCTACGATGAAAAACTGGCACACATGACCCTTGACATCCGACAGCATCTTACTGCCAATGACATCGCAACCGCTGATTTCATAAAAGGAGAACTTCCTTCCGTCACCTTCTCCGCCCGCTTCACCGGTGGACGCCGGTATGACAAACTCACGGGATACAACGGAGAAATCGTCATCGATCTCGACAAGAAAACTCCCGAAGAACTGGCACGCATTTCAGCAGCCGTCACGGGAAGTCCGTTCACCCATATCAGTTTCACCAGTCCGAAAGGCAACGGCTACAAACTGACCGTACAAACCAGCCTGCCCGACGGCACCCTGCCGCAGTCTCCCGAAGAAGTGCGCAACTACCATGCCCACGCTTACGACCAGGTTGCTGCACTCTACGAAGAACTTTGCCAAACGGATATCGACGAATCGGGCAAAGACATGACACGCATCTGTTATCTGCCCCATGATGAAAACGTTTACCTGAATCCCGCCCCGCAGCTTCTTATTGTCGACCTTAACCGTCCGCTTAGGGAAAAGAAAAAGAAAACTCCCGGACGGAAAAAGGCTGCCGGAACAGCGGAAAGCACAACCTCCCGCCTGAAACCTTCGGATCACATCTGCTACACCCAAAGCGAAAGCCGTTCCCTGCTCAGCCTGCTTCTTTACTACCACGACCATAAAAACAAGTATGAGGAGGGCAACCGCAACAATTACCTGTTCAGGCTGGCTTGCACCTACAACGCTTACGGCATCCCCAAAGAAGAAGTCATTCCCTTCCTGCACCTCAACTTCACCGACCTGCCGCCCGAAGAAATCGACTCCCTGACCGACAGCGCCTACCAGCATGCCGATGAATACAACACCTGCAAACTGACTACTCCGCAATGGAATTTCCTCCGTACCGGACAGTACATCAACAGCCATTACGAAACACGCTACAACCAGATGAAGCACCGCATGGAATGTCGCAAAAAGGGTGAAGACGATTTCGTCATGCTGGATGACATGGTAAGTAACAGCATCTGGATGGAGCTGAACGAAGCCGGTTATCCCTGCAGCGTCAAGAACATGGAGAATCTGATTTATTCCGATTTCAGTTTCTCCTACCATCCCATCCGCGAATATCTGAATCGTCTGCCCCAATGGGACGGCATCGACCACATCGGCCTCCTCGCCGGCAGCGTTCACACCATCCCTGCACAGACGGAGTTCTGGCTGAAAGGTTTCAGGCATTTCCTGGTAGGTATGGTTGCCGCCGCCACACGAGAAGAAGTAGTGAACCACCTTTGCCTCCTGCTATGCAGCAAGCAGAACTTGGGGAAAACCACTTTCATCAACAACATTCTGCCACGTGAGTTGCGAACCGATTATCTCAGCACCGGCATCATCTCCGCCGGAAACAAGGACGACCTCTCCCGCATGTCGGAATATATGCTTATCAACTTCGACGAATTCGAAGGCATGACGGGGCATGAACTAAGTCTGCTGAAGGACCTCATCACCCGGAAGTTCATCAGCATCCGCCTGCCTTATGCCCGCCATACCCAGAACCTGCCGCACTGGGCTTCCTTTGCCGGCACCTGCAACTATCCGCAAGTGTTGTACGACCCCACCGGCAACCGCCGTTTCCTCTGCTACGAAATTGAAAAGATCGACCGCCCCGATATCGACTATCCACAGCTTTATGCCCAGATCAAGCATCTGCTGGACAGTGGTTACCGCTACTGGTTCGAAGCCTACGAGAACGATGAGATAGAGCTCAACAACAAGCCTTTCCTCTTCCAGACTCCCGAAGAGGAAATGGTACTGACGCACTTCCGCAAACCGGAACGTTTCGAGAGTTTCAAGTACATGACGGTAAGTGAAATGGCGGAGGAAATCCGGAACAGAACCGGCTATCAATACAACCATGCCGGAAAGATTCTGATAGGAAAGATCCTCACCAAATACGGTTTCCAGTATGTGACAAGCAAGAACATGAGGCGCTACGAGGTGATACTTCTGGAGGCGGAAAGTGTAAGAAATAATCAGTTGTATCAATAAAGATATACCATTAACCGGATATGTACATCCATAGATGAACCGTTAAACAATTCCCAAAAAGAGAAGAAAAAGAAAGAACAACTTCTCTTTTCGGGAATTATTGACTATATTTGTACTTAAATAAAGAAAACATGAATATTACAGGATCTGAAAAGTTTGAGAAATTCTGCAAAAAGCACAATGATGCACAAACTGCTTTAGAGAAGTAGGTTGAAGAGGTAACAAAAGCTTCTTGGAAGAATCATAACGAATTGAAAAACGATTATTTGTCTGCGGACTATGTAGGGAACAATCGTTATGTATTCAATGTCAAAGGCAATAAATATCGCCTTATTGTTTTGGTTGTATTTTTTGCAGGAAATATCGATATTCGTTTTGTTGGAACCCATTCAGATTATGATGCAATTGATGCAAATAAAATAAAAACTATATAGGAGGCATATATATGAAGATTAAGACAGAAAAAGAATTCCGCGCTTATCAAGCAGAAATGGAAAGCATTATCACTAAAGGTACATCTTTAGGTGATATGGAATTATTGAGTGAGGAAGACAAAACAAAATACATAGCCCTCTCTCAAGCCATCAGCGAATGGGAGGCTGCCTATCATCCACTACCCGGAAGAGTTTCAACTTTGATTATTGATGCTATTCGGGCAAAAATGGAAGCGAATAACTTAAAGCAGAAAGAAACAGCTAAATGTCTGGGAATATCAGAATCCAGAGTCAGCGATATCCTGAATGGTCGTCGTTCATTGAATCTTAATATCGTGAAAAGGTTACGTGATAACTTAGGCATACCGGCTGATTTCATCTTAGATAATATTTCATAAAGTGAAATCATTCTACACTTTCAAACGCATCGAATGGTTAGGTCGAAGTGGGTTATTTCTATAACTTCCCGAATATGTTTAACTATAGTAAGTAATCACTTTCTATTTTTATCTTCCTCACGAAAGTTTTAGAAAGTAACCTATCTCTACCTAACCGTCCCAATAAAAAAGACATCGTTACCATAATTCATAAACAAAAAGTATGATGAAATAAAAGCCTGAGAAACAGACTTCAAAAAGTTGGCGGAAAGTCTCAAAAAAGCGGCGAAAAATTTGAAAAATACCGCCATGTTTTCCAAATCTTTCGCCACTTTTTACTATAACTTCCTTATGAGATTTTCTCTATAATTCTTTAACTGTTATGCTAAAACTGCGGCAAGATTGTTCGTATGCTGCTTTCTGATCTAAGTTCATCAGTTGTTCAATCATAGAACGACCTTTCGCACTAATGCCTTCATCAAACAGAAGTTGATTTTCTATTTCAGTGACAGTAGATCCTTCAATAACTGTTGGATGGGTTATAAAAGAATACATACAGCTACAGTATACGAGCATAGAGATTTCCTATTCTTTAAACCTTATCTCATAACTTTTAGTTACTGCTGAAAAGCGTTTATTATTCAAGAGGTCCTCCCCTTCTTCAAACATAAAAAGATTTCCAAGATATTTGATTCTTCTTAGTTCCTCATTTAGAGTGTTAGTCACAAAAATAATATGATAAAAATTCTTCTCCTGCTTGGCTTTTTCTATCTCCGGTATCGTTATTTCAAAACAATTCTGGTCATCTGCTTTTCCCTTAACCTCAACGAAATTTTTATTTCCAGTCCTGTCAGTATATTCAATGTCATACCCCAGTCCATCAGTACCATGCGGATTGTAACCAGAATAAGCAGGTTCGACATGGGCAGCATATCTTGATACCCATTTAACATTTTCAATGTTCTGATCTTCTTGCAATTTCTCATAAACGATCATTTCAGCTACCATCCCTATAATTAGCTTCTGCCTATTATTCTTTTGCCCATCATATTTTAAAGAGCCATTGCCTGTTCCATATTGCCTGCCTGTTGATTGCATTTTTTCCGGTACACGACTAGGTTTGATATTCTCAATGGCTGGTTTGCATTGATTGGCATATTTCATTGCTACCTGTTCAGGAGGAAGCTGTAATTCTTTAGTAGATATATTTTCTCCCTGCTCTATTAGCCATTGCTTCATTTCCACTTCCGGATACAGATGCAGATTAATCTGCTCTCTTGACATGCCAAGTTTGTGAAATAAAGAAGATAACAGCGGAACATTTTCGTACCGATTGATATTATCAAAATTAACTTCTTCATTTATCTTTCTTACAGTCTCAAGTTCCAATCCCGCCAATGAAGCTATTTCTTTTATATCGACCGTATCATTCACAATAATCCGATCAAAATTAGGTATTTTTTTTGTGATAAAAACAGCTTGCCAGAACTTCTGTAGCTGGGTAAAATCCGAAGCATACAGTATTTGCCGGATTTCCTCTATCCGAGTAACTGATATGTCATAGTCTGCAAGGTAATCTGCTTTATTTTTTGATTTTATAAATTTCCACAAATCAATATTGAATCTTTTTAAATCACGATCCAGCATACTCATAAACAATTCTGTCAAACAGGCAGCAATAAGTTTCGGTTGCCTTAAACTGTCGTTCTTAATATGGAGAATAAAATTTCTTCTGGTTTTCTCAATATAATAATCAGATTCAATAATCAAACCAGACAGTTCGCCAACAGATATTTCGGTCTCTACTTTTTCTTTTTTCCAGACCTCTACAAGCTTCAGCGCTTCAAGGTATGAAGACATAGAAATATCAAAATTATATTCCAGCAATGCAATTGCTTGCGGCAAATCAGTAAAAAACTCTATTAAGAAAAATTCCTTTAAGGCAGGAGATTCAACTAAGTTTTTAGTTATTGAGTTAGAAAAACGCCTCCCTATTTTTGCCGCAATTTTCCCAAATGTATTCCTATCCCGATTGGTGAAATGCGGTTGTATTTCTGCTCGGACAGATTCAGGTAACAAGTCATAGTTAAGTTTATCGTCAATATAATAGATATTTTCCGGATACTCCCATTTTGACCTTCCAGTGGTTTCATTAATGGCCAACATAGGTGTATTGCAAATTGTCCTCACATCATTATCCGAAATTTCATTCCTGTCATAGAAATCAAAAACCTTGCTTAATATACGATTATAGAAATCTGTAAAATCCTTCCCTTCAGGTATATATTTATGGTATCTATTATAAATATGTTTGAGAAGCCGATTAAAATTATCCACAGTATTTCCATCCAAATGACACAACCCTACCGACTCTATAAAATCACGATTATTTTCAAAATCGATTGGAAACAGCCTGAGATATTTAGATATAACTTTATTATGAACTTTTGAGATATCAGCTAAACGCATTCCTACAATATACGCCAGTGAATACACTTTTTCATCATCGTCCAAAATAATCCACCGCATCTTGGACAATTCTTCGCAAAATGATGAAAATTTCATTATTACAGAGGATTGGGCGTCGTGCTTATAGCTAAAACCATTGGAATATTTCATTTTAGGCAACCACGTAGCGCTCATAAGGGATTTATAAAGTTCCCAATTTTCTACAATTGTATCAGTAAACCATTTTGTATACTTTACGGGTTTGTCCAGCATACGGTCATTCTCAATATAAAAAGGCGTATCACTAAGGTGCGTGTTACGCTGGATGTGCTTCACCCGGATATTACCATTTCCACGGGATGCGGTCTGCACATCACTGCTGATATAAAATGCCGGTATCTCCCATACTCCACACAACTTAAGGAAATCTTCAACACAAGTTTCCGCTTCTATTTCTTCCTCTCCCAGTTCCTCTTGCTTAAATACGGTTTCATCAACAAAATAGCCCTCAGGATATAATTCCCGCAATTCTTCTTTATCAAAATAGACCGGATGCTTAAAAGGTGATATCCAATCTTTTTGGCCTTTGACAGGAAGCTGTATCTTTTCTTTTATATCCAGCTCGGATCGTGCATCTTGTGGGTTCAGATGATAGATAGCATTCAGTATATCTACATTAGGAACAGTCTTTTCATCGAATAATTTTAGCAACCTTCGGATCAACTCATTAGTATTAAACTCTTTCACCGCAATACGTGTCTCTCTAATTTCGAGTTTTATACCATTATGCATAAAGTGCACATACTTCTGGATGCTGGCAGGTAGTGAAACCGGATTCCTCCGACCTCCATAAAAAACATCCTCATCGTCGGATATCAATTTCCAGTTATTGGTCAACAATATCCTCTTGCCTGAGACATTTAAATTTTTATGCCTATCAATATATCGGTAAAGGTTCTGAAAAAAGTCAAGATTTTTAGATTTTGCCTGTTTTTTAGCCTCTTGTTCGATGCCACTGGCAATATCTTCATAACTTAAGTAATATATATCAAACTCTGCTATCAACCATTCAACGACAGGGGCCGACCCAATATAGATAATTGGTTTACCATCAAACCGATCATCAGGAAAAAGTCCTTTATCGAATCCATCTGCAACAATCACTTCTGATGTTTTATAATATTTCCGTGAGTGTTGATCATAAATGAATTTTTGCCCCTTCAATGTCTCAACCAGTCCATCATAAAGTTCTTCCAGTCCGGCGTCTTCATTCCTTTTAAAACAAAGAATTTCGTTTGTATTGTATTTTCCCCTCTTTAATAATTTCAGCATATCACTCCCAATATACTCACCTATTTTACGAAGCAGGTATCGGTTCAAAGGTGACTTGCGAAGCCGTGTTCGTTCCGGATTAACTAAAAAATAACTATGTATCATAAAGCGAAAGCCGGAACGAATATTGAGAGGGTAAAACAAGTACAATTTTGCATTTGCATCAGGTACAAATAAATTCTTCTCATCAAGTTCAAGCACAATATGAATATCAATAGATGTGCTATTACTGTATATTTCCTTTTCTTTTCCTTCAAGACTATTCAGAATATCGTCAGGAAGAAAGTTTTTTTCATTTGGGACGTAATACCTGAATCGGTTCAGTATTTCCTTACCATTATCAACAACTATAAGATTTTTCCGGATATCCTTCTGGATATTATATATCGTCCTTTGAGTTGGAGTTGTAAAATCTACTTTCTGTATGTTACCCAACAACACAAGTTGCTTGGCTTTAATTTCTCCGAAATCAGCACAAATTTTTTCTTCTGCAAAACTTTCTTTAAGAGGAAGTTCAATCTTTGTGACAATACCTTTCTCTCGCTCTTCGCTTGTCAATGCTCTTGAACGGTAATGAGGGAAAAAGAATAATGGCAATTGATTTTCAACAAGGTTACTATTATACTGACTCAGCACTTCCATCGTAAGCTTCCTATCAAAATATATAGCCCCTCCAGTGGTAACGATACGAGGTGTATCTGAAACTTCCAGCGTCGATTTAAAACCAATACCTTTGAATCCAATAAAGTCTAGGCTTTGTTTCGGACTCTGCCCAATGGAAGTGATCGATGCAATCCCCTCCTCACTGAAAGGAGCACCTGTGTTTGCTATTGACAGTACATTGTCTTTAAGTTCAATATAAATATCCCCCTCTTGTGATGCCTCCTTGTTGGCGTCTCTCACATTTTGTATTAATTCGAAGAAGTAACGACCTTCATACGCTTGTTGAAGATATTTTTCTGCTTCACAGATGGTTTTCAGTCCCCGTTCAGAATTCCTACAGGAATCTTCAAACAATGATAATGTTTTTTCCTTTATACCCATAAAACCAGTTTGTCTCAAGATTTATTTTCCCCTCACGACTATTCCACAAGATTAACTAACGAGACAAAGATAATAAAAGCAAAACTAATTTAACAATAAAGAGATAAAAAAGATAGAGAATACATCAATTATGACTGAAAATCTGACTCACAAAATATTGAGGGGAAAAGGCGGATTACTCCGCCTTCCATCATTCATCCTCCGGCAACTCTCCTGTCCGTATCCACTTTGCATAGGACAGCAACGTTTCTCTGCTCACAATCTTTCCCGTCTTTACATTCACCACATCTATCACCGAAGCCAGCGAATGGATAATCTGTGTATAATTTTCCACTCCATTGTAGCGCAACTTCCCTTGCTCTATCAACTTTACAATGACTCTGGCAATCTCCTTCGGATGGCCGTAATACTCTAACCTTGCAGGTGTATCATGCTTTTCTACCTGCCGAAGCTGCCGGAGCAGACTTTTTTTTCTCTACACTAACCAGCAACTCTTCAACGAGTGCGTACTCGCGTTCACTGGTAATTTTCAATTCATCACGCAATTCTTCTAATTCCATAAATATTATTTTTTAATTTTTATCCTCAGGTAAGCACGGTCATCAAAGGAGCAGTTTCCTTTCTTTATCCCTTTCGTGCTCTTATACAACCGTATACACAAAGGATCTTTTTCTAAAATATCTGCAAGATAACATTCCGATTCATGCAAGGTAGAATATAGATGAGGATAACCGTCAGAAGACAATACCACCTCTTCCGCATCACCCACAGGGAAAATATTCACCTGTTTCATCTGCACGGGAAAGCCGTCAAAGACAGGGAAGGCATACCGCTGGCCTTCTATCGGACAATTCTGCAAAACAGCCTGTTTCTGCAGAAAAGGATAGATAAATTCCCGTCCCGGATCGTGAGATTCCAGATCTTTCACCGTAGCCCCGTCCAGCAAAGCTACTTCATTGACAGCCGCACGGGCATTCGCCATAATAGCATCAATCTCTTTCTCATTAGAGGAATACAGATTGCCAATGATACACTGGCAATCGCCCACCTGCCATACTTCATTCCGGGCATAGCTATAAATCACGCCATTGGCCGTGAAACGTTTACCCGGCTCCGACTTTAGCTCATCAAGTAAATTATGCTCTACATAGAAATCATGTATTTTCTTTGTTATCCGGCTAATAGCCTCAACAGCATCAATATCCTTCGGAAAATCACGTATAGCCTCCAAAGCAAGCTCCATAGCCAGCCGACCGGTTTTCTTACCCTCGTAGGTGAAGGTAGATTTAGCCGTAGCCCCGTCAATCACCGCTGCAAAGTAAGGCGTAACAATAATGCCATCCTCATTAGTCTGCGGACTTTGCTTGCCTTTCAGGAAACACTCCTCAACCATAAAGTGAGGAACGGAAGGAGCCTGAAATTCATTCTCCGACTGTAGATAGGTCCAATCGCGTTTACAATCCATTACTTTCGATTTATGTTTCAAATAGTCAATCAGGTACGCCGGGCGGTCTGTTTGCAAGATTGTTGCACCTAAATTGTCAATCAAATAACCATAACCTTTATCCCGGTTTGCCAGTGAACAGTCGTCATCATGCCCGCCCGCATGGGTATCCCACAAGGTGTTATACCAGATATGGGATTTCCCGGCCATTATCTTCTTCACTTCGTAAGGCAACAGGTTGGTATCATGGGCGAACTTAAATTCAATAGCCACCGGTTTCAACACCCGAAGATAGTCATTTAACTTCTGAATGGCATCTTCTTCATCCAAATTAACTTTCGGCATGAAAACCACCTTATCCAGATATTTCCCGTAATCACGTTTCACATCTTCCGCCGGAGCATTACTTTTCATGATCACCAAGTTGGTGGTTCCCGTCTTTTCTAACAGTTCATACACCTGGTCGAAATAATCAAAAGCTTTATCCAGGTTCAGCATCACCTTCCCTTTGGCTGTCAATAATGCTTCTTCCAAAGTGGGAACCTTATAAATGGTCTTGATATGACACCCATTCCGCAAACGCAACGCTTTAATTTCGGCTAAAGTATGATCTTCTGGTTTCCCTTTTCCGGTAGTAGTACGGTCGAGCGTTTTATCATGCAACAAAATCAGATGTCCGTCTTTGGTACGGGCAAGATCCACCTCCACAATATCCACTCCCATCCGGATGGCATTCTCTATGGCTTCCAATGAATTTTCGCAAGCATTGCGCCAATCGCCACGGTGAGCGACAACAAGTACTTCCTTACTATTCGATTCAAATAATTTAGAACGTATCTGTACCAATCTTGAAACCTTCTCCCCTGACAGTTCCAAATATTTCTTCGCATACCGTTTTCCTAATTCTCTTTGCGACCGTGTATCAAAGTGGAATTCATCAATATTAGTCAGCCCTTCGGAAGAAACAAGTCCAGCATAAGGTATGCTATCGGGAATCAAAGCAATTTTTTCTACGATATGCGAATAGTCCGGATTCCAGCGTCCTATTTCTCCTGCAATAAATGGCAAATCCGGAATCCCCAAATCACTACGCAAATCAGCAACCAATGTATTCAGATGATTCAGATAGTTCTGATAATCATCCCGGTTAGACTCCCCTTGATGCCAAATGATAGCTGCCGGTTTCAGGTCAGAGCGCTCGCGCAAAGCTTGTTTGATACGTAACAATGTTTTCTCATAATATCCGGCAGTATCGTTTTTCATAAAACGCTCTAAAGCGGTTCCTCCACGCGCATTGACCACAAGAAATATAGTATCCTGTAATTGCTCAGACAATGTTTCAGCAAAAGTATATCCAGGGCCCAACTTCTGCATAGCGATATCCTTGCGGATATTCGAAAAACAATTCAATGGGTTTCGGACCACTTCAAAATGCCCATCGGCATTCAGCAGTTTTACTATTGGGCAAGCTGCCATATCCGCATCTTCCACCGGTGCTCTGCCTGACATATTAGACTGTCCGAGCAGAATAAACAAACGTTTATGGGCACTTGCCTGGGAAACGACCAAGGTAGTAACCAACAGAAATAAAAATATATCTATTTTCTTCATACTTATTTTGGAAAAGAAAGGAATAAAAGAGTGATAATGTGGTAAGGTGATAGGGTGATAAAGTGGCTGCGCTATATATTACAGAGTGTTATCCCGCTACCACCTTATCACATTTTGTTCATATCCGCTCAGTAATGAACTAAATTCAACTTCTGATTCGCATTATTAAATTAATAGTAACCTTCATTTTGTTCCTCTTCAATCTTTCCTGCCGGTTTTAAACGGTCAATATGATTCTGAGGGATAGGACGCAGTTTATGAAAAGGCTTCATTGTGCCCGCAGCTTTGGCCTCTTTATTAAATTTCATAACCCAATCGTATAGAACGCCACAACGTACCAAATCTTCCCAACGGTAAAGTTCACCTAATAACTCACGTCCTCTCTCATCTAAAATAAAAGTAATGAAATCTGTTTTTAGATCATCCGGGGTCACCTTTATCAAATCATAGGTGCTTTCCATATTTCCCATCTCTCCACCTTCCTCTCTCCAGTATTGAGGGGCTTTCACTTCACCAGCAGCCCATGCAGCCCGCTTTCTGATTACATTAATATATTTAGCCGCCAATTCATAGTCTCCTTTTCTTCCTGCTGCCTCAGCCGCTATCAAATAGGTTTTGCCTAAACGCATACGTACCCATTCACGTGCACCAGCTTGTGTATTTTTATCCGGTCGTGTAGGATCAAGATGTTTAAGCAATACAGGGTGTCCTTCTATGTCATGCATTTCATAGGGCATATATACATATTTAAAGTTAGCGAGATACTTCTTCATTTCCAGTGTACCGGGTTGAAGTCCGCACTTATGTACAGAAAAATAAATAGCCGTATCTCCTAACTCAATTTTTTTCTTTCCGGTAACTTGCCCTTTAGCGGGATCAGGGGTGAAATAAACCTCCCCGTTATAGGATAAAGTTTCCCATTTAGACAGCGTCTTTTCATTGTTCGCATAAAAAACCATTTTGAAACTCTTATAAAAACGAGAATCATTTTTACGGTCGAAAAGAGTGAGTAAAGTTTTATCTGTCGGACGAATCATTCCATAAGGACGTCCATTTGCAATATCACGTATCATACCCGGTTGCAACTCATACATAGCCGCATTCCAATAAAGATGAAGCCAATTTCCGTCATCATTATACAGTGGATTATTCGTAAATTGCACTGCATAAATTACTTCAGAATTACCCTGATTCCTCATGTCCCATAAGTCTGCATAGTTACTCATTAATTTGTGTACACCTCCATTCTCCGGTAATACACTTTCTGCGTAATAAAGACAACTATCTAAGTCAGTTGGTTTCATGCCACGAATATCAGTTTCTGCACTGGCACGAGTTAAATATACTTTAGCAAGCAGGTGTGCAGCAGCATCTTTTGAGGCTCTTCCTCCATTTACAGGTTTCGTAAGAAGTAATGGTTCTGCAATTCTCAAATCACTAATAATCCGGTTGTAAACATCTGCTATAGGTGCCCGTTTATAATCAGTCCTTACTTCAAAATTACCTTCTGTTTCCAAAGGTATTTTACCAAAATGTTGCACCAAATCAAAATAAAAATAAGCACGCAAGAAATGTAATTCTCCCAAACTTTGATTTCTTTTAGACTCAGATAATTCTGAGCTTTTTCCCACTTGACTTATAGCAATATTAGCCGTACTAATTGCTTTATAATGATTCTCCCAAAATTCATAAAGAACCTTCAAGGACGGATTCATAAACCCGGATTCGTAACGATTAAAAGATTCACGGGTTTTACCGTCACGAGCTTCGGTAAACAAATCCACCCCCATCTCCGTCATCATATTATATCTGGTTTTACTCCCCCCCATCGCATATATGAATAAGTAGCAACTAATGCTGCATCAATTCCTTTCTCGGTAGAATAAAAATCATATGTCAGTTTCGAAGAATCATCTTCATGCAGCCAATCACTACAACCTGATGCCATGAAGGCAAATATCAACATGATACTAATATATCTTACTTTCATATTTCAACTATTTTAAAGATTATAATTCCATTTAATTTTAGAAAGAAAGGTTTATACCTCCCATCCATGTCGAGGCACTTGGCGCAGTATATCCTCTTGCACCTTCAGGATCAATTCCAGAAAATCCCGTAATAATAAAAGGATTATTAGCTGAAAGGTATACACGTATTTTACGGGCATGTACTCGTTTTAATAATTTTTCCGGCAGAGTATATCCTAAAGTTATATTCCGCACCCTAAGAAAATCTGCTTTTTCATACTGAAGAGATTTCACATAGGCTGGCGAATTATTATCAACACTTGGACACGGATAGGCATTAGTCGGATTATCAGGAGTCCAATAATCAATAATAATACTGTTGGCACGTCCCGGCTTATTTAAGTATTCAATATTATTATCAAGCATGGCCCCTACACTGGCATACAAAAAAATAGAAAAATCAAAACCTTTATAGGCTATGTTATTGACCATACTTGCAATGAACTTCGGACTGGTAGTTCCCAATATTTTTCGGTCAACTTCCGTTATTTTTTTATCACCATTATCCCATATTTTTATATCTCCCGGTTTAAAGCTTGCACCATTTTTATTGAATTCAGCCATTTCCGCCAGGTCTTCCGAAGTATTCTGCCATATTCCTATTTTTTCATAATCATAATGTACATTAATAGGATGTCCAATGAACCACTTATTACCCACATCGTCAACTTTCCCATTATATAAAGATTCAATGGATTCTTTATTAGCGTAGAACATTACATCTGTAGTCCATTGGAATGCTCTTGTATTCACATTTAAAGTAGATAAAGATATTTCAACACCCTTGTTCTTAGTTTCTCCTACATTGGAAAGAACGCTTCCAAAGCCTGAAACGACCGGAATCTGACGTTCTAATAATAGATCAGAAGTATGTTGAAGATACAAATCAACAGTCCCACTCAATCTATTATTAAAAAAAACGAAGTCAACGCCGACATTCCATTGTTTCGTTGTTTCCCAAGTCAATTCACTATTAGCCATAATACTAGGTGCATACCCTAAAACTTCAGAAGCACCATTATCCCATACATATTTAGACAAACTAAGCCCTCCTCTTGTCATATAAGGATCTATAGCCGAATTTCCCGTTTTTCCCCAACCAGCTCTTAATTTCAAGTTAGATAGTACATTCTGCCTCTTCATAAAAACTTCTTCACTAACCCGCCATGCTAAAGCCACAGATGGAAAAGCAACCCACTTATGGCCTTCTGCCAAACGGGAAGAGCCGTCATAGCGTAAGGAACCTGTAAAAAGATACCTTTCTTTATAACTATAATTTAAACGCCCCATAAAAGATGCCATTGTCCATTTTGTCAAATTACTGCCGATATTATCTATAATGGAAGAAGAGGCTAAATCATTATATAGTAACTTATCAGAAGTAATATCTTGCACACCAATATTATTCGATTCCGTTTTATCCTCTTGAATAGATTGCAACAGAGTTACGCCTACAGTATGATCCTTACCAAAATCACGGTTATAGAATAGCATATTTTCAAGTGTCATCATCGTATATTTACTCATACCATTATAAGCATAGGAAGTACCTAATTGACGGGTACTAGTGTTTGAAGAATAGAACTGATAATCCTGTTTGGTACGAGCGTCAAGACCTAAGTTACTCTTAAATTTTAATCCTTGTATCGGAAAAGTTACTTCAATATAATAACTTCCCAAATATCGGCTAACTTTTTCAGGTGCAGATACGGCTCCTTTTTCGAGGTTCATTAAAGGATTCCACATCTGAGCATCAGAAGCAACCAATTGCGTAGGAGTGCCATCTTCATTGCGCAACGCCCCCAAAGGACTGATACGGTACATATAAGCATCACTTTCCATACCACTGCCACGCTCTTTTACAGAATGTGAATATTGTGTTTGAAGACCAAACTTAAACCATTTATTAATTTCATGATTTAAGTTTAAACGTATGGAATAACGTTCATAGCTTTGGTCCTTCATAATACCTTCATTCTTATTATAAGTGGCAGATGCCAAAAAGTTTGTTTTAGCGTTTCCTCCATTTACACTAATCTGATGGTCAGTTATAATACCATTGCGCGTTACATGATCAAACCAATTGTCAGAACGTACTCTTGACGGATCGTAATTTCCATTTTCATCGTAAGCCATCATCAACGATTCAAGTACATAAGCATCTTGCTTAAACATTGGATTTGCGATATCAGCTGCTTTGTCCAGATGATCCGTAGGATATTTATTCGAACTATTTGTATTACGATAAGCTTCACGCACATACTCAGCATATTGGGCACCATCCATTAAATCCAGTTTATTCTGTATCGTTTGAACACCAAAATATCCGGAATAGTCAACCTGTGTCTTTCCGTCTTTTCCTTGTTTTGTCGTAATTAAGACAACCCCATTAGCACCTCTGGAACCATAAATAGCTGTAGCAGACGCATCTTTCAAGACCTCTATTGATGCAATATCCGAAGGGCTAATTTCACGAAGCCCACCTGTTATGGGAACACCGTCAACCACATACAATGGTTCATTACTTGCATTGATTGAACGTTTACCACGAATTAAAACTGACGGAGAAGTACCCGGTGTCCAATTATCCTGAGAAACCAATACACCGGAAGCACGTCCTTGTAAAGCTTCGGAGGCAGAGGTAACAGGTACAGAAGCTATTTTCGCCGCATCTACAGAGGTCATGGCACCTGTTACATCCCTTTTTCTTTGCACACCATACCCAACCACCACTACTTCATCTATCAGTTCACTATCTTCCTGAAGTACTATATTGGAAAGATTTTTATCGGATGCTTTCAATTTAATAGTCTTATAACCTACATACGAAATAGTAAGAGTAGAATTCTCAGGAACACCTGTCAAAGAATATTCACCATCTATATTAGTTATCGTACCATTAGACGTCTCATCCACTAAAATACTGGCACCAATAACAGGTTCGCCTTTTTCATCAATAACAGTACCTGAAATCCTTTTTGTTTTCCCTGTTTGCTGTAAAGAGTCCGAAGTCTTCTTCTCTTTCAGATAGATTTTCTTCTCACCAATTTCAAAAGCCACATCCAGACCTGTAAATAATTTACTAAACACATTCGATAGCTCTTCATCTTTCGCTTCAATGGTAACAATCTTGTCCGGATTAACGGTAGGACGACTGTATGCCACAGTCAGTCCGGTTTGCTGCGTAATGGCATCAAAGACTTTTGTTAACTTAACTTGCCGAAATTGCAAAGTCACTTTCTGAGCAGAGACCGTTAAACAAGTCATAAAGCCTAAAAGAAGGACAAGTAAAATCTTTTGTTTCATAACTTAATTTTTAGATTAACATTAGTATAAAAATTCGCTTTATACTAAGTAGACACACAAGATTTCGGAACGGGTGAGGGAAAAAAGATTTTTTTTCGATAAATCAGGAAAAAGCCCCTTAAAAGCAAAGAATCGTCATTGGCGGTTCTAAATGTAGCTCGTCATCTTGTATTCTATGTATCTGCGTATAATTGTCCAATCATCTATGATGATTTGTACAAATCTACTACTTTTATTATAATAAGCAGTAGTTTCGTGCAAGAAATCTGAGGATAATGTAAACTGTTCCATTTGATAAAGAGACTTCGTTCATAGAAGACAAATAAGCTATTTCTTGCCGATACCGGCAAAAATCGCTATCTTTGAGAATAAAATGAAATAAAAACTTGCGCGATAGAATAGTCTTGAATTATTTTCCATATTTTGAAATAGGATGATCAAGATATTAATAATACACTCAATATACGTATATAGTAAGGTAATGGCCAAAATCGTTGGTAACCTCTTTTCTCTTATTTTGCTCCCGTATGTAATTTGTTCGTTTTAACGAACGAACTATCCGAAAGCAGCCGCCACTCCTCATAGAATGTACGCATCTTTCGCAGACTTGCAGCTGAAAAACCTCTTAATCCAGGTAACTCCTTACGTAGTTGTTCACTGATGGCCTCAATAAATCCTTTTCCCAAATTCTTGTTGCGAGTATTTACAGAAACAAATCGACCAATACCATAGTATAGCGCCAATTGCTCTTGGTTTATCGCACCTAATGCCCGTTGCTGGCTTTGCAAAATAGCACCTATAATCGCTTTAACGGCATTGGTGAGTTCATAGTAATTTAAATTGTTTTGTATATTGTCATTTTCCATATTCCTTTGCTGTTTTTTCTTGCAATAAAACTTCTTAATTTTCTATTTCCTTAAAAATCTCTCAAAGAGATTGTTGTAATTCCCAATCCTAAGCCTCATTACAAACATAGTGATTTATTTGACAAGTTGAATGTGTTTTTCGGCGAAAGTATGAATCAGACCCAAATAAAGTTTATATCGCTTATCTCTGTGTGGTCGGGAGCTAAATCTAAGACTTCAATAGTATCTATTGTTTCTGAAGAGCATATATTTACAGTGCTGTTCTTGAAAAGAAATTTGGTAAACCTGGCACAGAAAAGCGTGCTAAGTTTGATGAAGAAGCATACGCTTTCTATACAAGTCAAATATTACTTGATGCTCGCAAAAATGCACGGTTAACACAAGAAGAACTTGCCAAACGTATCGGAACTAATAAATCTTACATCTCACGAATAGAGAAAGGAATTACTGTTCCAAGTGTAGCCACATTTTACAGAATAGTAAACGCGTTAGGATTGCCTGTTGAGTTAACTCCGGCAATCTAAAAAGAAGAGACTCATCTTAGCACTTTACATAAAGAGGCTTACATGTGTAAGTCTCTTTCAAGTTATTCCATCGTGATTATCACTGTTTTTTCAGCTTCCTTATATTCAAAATGCAACGGAGAGATTTTTTCCAAATCACGCAAAACCTTTTCAAGAAGCGTGTTCTCAGATGTCAGCGTAAAATACACATTCCAAGCAGCTTTATCCTCTATCTTGAAGTCTACATCATACCAACGGTTCAGCACTTTGATCACTTCCGACAACGGGGTGTCTTTAAAAGCTATCACATTCTTTTTCCATAACGAAGAAAGGTGGGCATCTGTATTCCGAATGATTGTGCAATGTTCACTCTCCTTATTATATACAAGTTTTTCGCCGGGCTGCAACGGATATTTCTTATCGGAAGGAAGGGCCAGATTGACATGGCCTTCATCCAGGCAAACAGTTATATCCTTATTCTCCGGATAAGCCTGGACATCAAAAGAAGTTCCCAATACATGGATAGCCGGTCCATCAAGATTGACAATGAAAGGACGGCGGGAATTTTTTGAAACAACAAAATACGCTTCTCCTTCCAGATAAACTTCACGGCTGAACAATGCAAATTTCTTAGGATACCTCAGACGGGAATCGGAATTGATATATGCCCGCGTACCATCCTGAAACATCATCTGAATGCGTTCTCCTTTAGGCACATATATTTCTTCGTAACCGGAATCACCGAATAAATCCACCCGGGTATTCACCTGGACAAACAGCCCCATCAACACGACAAAAGGTATGACAACGGCAGCCACGCGGAAAGCTATCCGGCGGATACGCTTCCGACGAATATTGCGGAAAATACGTGCGAACATCTCTTCCGAAGGAATTGCGTGATTGACGTAGAGTTCTTCATAACCCTGCTTGATCTGTTCCGCATCAAGATCCATGCTCTTAGACAAATAGGCGGTTCCCTCATCTGTAGCAAACCATTTTGCCACGATTTGAGCATCTTCAGAAGTTGCTATTCCTGCCAATACTTCCTGTATTTGTTGTTCTGTAGGCTTATTCATATTCTTTGTATCCATGTGATTAAATAGACACTTAAATGCCTCAACAAGGTGAGGGCTGTAACAATTATTAGCATCTTACGCAAATGAACGCGTAACAGTTTCAAGGCTTCGGAGTAATGCGTCTTTACTGTATTGACAGATAATTTCATCCGTTCGGCGATCTCTTGATTCGTCAGTTCTTCTCTGACTTTCATCAGGCAGATTTCCCGCTTTTGCACCGGAAGCATGTCTACCGCCTTATAAAAATTTGACATTAGTTCCTTCTTTTCCAGATTTTCTATCAAGTTGTCTTCATACACAGGAGCGGATTGTGCCATTTCATAGTTCTTGGTAATTGCACTATTTTCATTGCGAATCAAGTTCAACACATGATTTTTGGTCATTGTAAACAGATAATTCTTTAGACTGATTCCCACACGTAATTCGGTACGGAATTCCCATAAACGACTAAAGACGTGCTGCACAACATCTTCCGCCATGTTAGCATTCATTAAATAACGATATGCCAATACATACAATAATTTATGATATCTGTCATAGGCTTGGGTAAAAGCCCGCTCATCCCCTTTTTCTATTAAGGCGAAGAGTGCTTCATCATTAAGTTCGGATATCTGAGGTGTAGATAATGGCATTAGTCGGTTACTTTAAAGATACGCCAAATATAAATGTTTATTTTGGGATTATTTCTATTTAGCCAAAAAATCACTGCACAGCCGATGAATTTACGCCATTATTTCTGAAAAAAATCGAGCAACTTTTTTCAAATCTTTCGCCGCTTTTTTCCGTAACCCTTTCATTTAATCATTTATTCCATATATCTTTGTATTATTGAAAGGAGATATAATAATATGAACTTAAACTATCCTATAGAAGATAAAGTTGAATTTTTATGGATGAGGAGATGGGAAAGCCCCCATCAGGAGAACTTGCCAAACGTATCGGAACAAATAAATCCTATATCTCACGAATAGAGAAAGGAATTACTGTCCCAAATGTAGTTACATTTTACAGAATTTTATATCATGAGACTTACATAATTAGTACATGTAAATCTCTTTTTTATGATAAAAGCGGTTTTATCATAGCTTACAATTATCAGAAAAAATCCAGTGAAAACAAGATAACCAAACGGGCTTTTAGGGTAGCACGCATCGCACGTATTTATCCCCTGCACTGGCTGACCTTATTTATCGCCGTCGCCTTAGGAAACATTACTAAATAAATAATTCATGGAACAACTAAGCAACAAGAATCCTCGTATCGAGATAGTAGATGCCCTACGAGGCTTTGCCGTAATGGCTATCCTTTTGGTTCACAGTCTTGAACATTTCATTTTTCCCGTTTATCCCACAGATTCCCCAACCTGGCTAAATATATTGGACCAGGGAGTATTAAGTGGTGTTTTTACCCTATTTGCAGGAAAATCTTACGCAATCTTTGCTCTCCTGTTCGGATTTACATTTTACATTCAGAGCAATAATCAGAAGAAACAAGGCAAGGACTTCGGCTATCGGTTCCTATGGCGTTTAGTTCTGTTGGCTGCATTTGCAACATTAAACGCTGCTTTCTTTCCTGCAGGAGATGTATTATTGCTATTTGTCATTGTTGGGCTTGTCCTGTTCTTTACCCGGAATTGGAGTGATAAAGCTATTCTCATCACTTCCATTATCTTCTTGTTACAGCCAGTTGAATGGTATCATTACATAGCCAATCTGATCAATTCTGCACATCAGTTACCGGACCTGAAAGTAGGCGAAATGTATGCGGAAGTGGCAGAGTACACCCAAGCCGGCAACTTTTGGGATTTCATCTGGGGAAACGTTACTTTAGGACAGAAAGCCAGCTTACTGTGGGCAGTAAATGCAGGACGTTTCTTCCAAACAGCCGGATTATTCCTCTTAGGCTTCTACATCGGTAGAAAGCAACTTTTCGTTACGACGGAAAAGAATCTCCATTTCTGGATAAAGATACTGATTATCTCCGCAATCTCTTTTGCTCCTCTCTATACTCTGAAAGAGTTGATTATGCAGAACAGTACAATCATACAGCAAACAGCCGGAACTGCGTTCGATATGTGGCAAAAGTTAGCTTT
Source organism: Bacteroides sp. AM16-24 (assembly GCF_003471885.1). Classification (NCBI taxonomy): domain Bacteria; kingdom Pseudomonadati; phylum Bacteroidota; class Bacteroidia; order Bacteroidales; family Bacteroidaceae; genus Bacteroides; species Bacteroides sp. AM16-24. Next base: position 246,255 of record NZ_QRKI01000001.1, on the reverse strand, counting down.
TACTTTCGTACTGGTAGCTTCATTCGTATTGCTTTACCAACGTGAAAAAGTTCAGTAAAGCTGTCAGCAGCCTGAGATCCTATGGAAAAATGAGTCTTACGAACTATATATCCCAATCCATAATGGGAGCACTGATTTACTTCCCTATCGGTCTGTATCTGGCTCCTTATTGTGGATATACGCTCAGTCTGCTAATCGGACTTTGCATGTTCCTGTTGCAAGTAAAATTCTGTAAATGGTGGTTGAGCAAACAGAAACAAGGTCCATTGGAGCATATCTGGCATAAATGGACTTGGATGGGGACAAATAAATAAGCTGTAGTTAGCCTATAAATAGCCTTCTGGTGAGTGCAAAAACGAAGTTCGTAGCCGCCAGAAGGCTTTAATATGAAAGATTTCTACTTATGACAAGAGTAGTAATATGGGAAAAGATCGTTTTTAAATTGCCTCACACAAAATTGACGATATCTGAGATATTACCCTATAAACTTTCTCATAAGAAACAGCTATATTCTGCTTCATCAGATGCTCAATAAGGCGGTTTTCTTCTTCAAGCGGCCAATAAATGCACTTATCTTCTTTTGCAACTTCGCCAAATGGGATAATATCTATCTCATATACTTTCTTATAATAAAAGCGTTACTTTTGACTCAAAGACTTCTCAAAACCATCTATCTGCGTAATACCGTTTGAGATTTCCTCAAACTTTTGCCAATTGGATATAGCTATAGCAATATCCAAATCTTGCGTATGCCTGGCAGATCTCTGTTGCAACAGCTTCTGCATAATGATGTCACGAGCTGTTGCCCCTATCACATAAAAAGGAAGCTTCTCTTTTTCGAAATATCGGCTAAGTTTTTCTAACAGCTCTTTTATTAAGAGATTATCCAGTCAAATTCCGGAATCGGACTTGCTTTTACATAAACATTGCTTCGACCTACGATTTCAACAAGTTTATTTTCAACTTCATGAATCAGTTCTTTTTCCATTTCAGTAGCATCTTTTGTTCACTAATAAACCCTGTTCACAAACAATGAACATATAAATATAATGAACACATCGCATACCTACAAATAAATAAGTAAAAAGAAAGAATACGAATCAGAATCGATAAATCAACTCCCACCCCAGAATATGCCTGTCCAGATCACTCTCGTGCTGGTAGCAATAGAAAACATCTGCCGACCAGGAGGACGACAGTTTAGCTTCCACTCCACCGCGGGCACGGAAGCGGGAGGCATGAAACCATTCATCTTTACCCAGACCATGATATTGCTCTAAAGAGACATACGGTGACCATGTAGTTACCTTATAAGTAGCTTTCAGGCGGGTGCGGAGACGGAATTCATCCGCTCCGCGTCCGTCGAAAGTATGCTGAAAACGTTCGCGTAGGGTGAACGTCCATTGTCGTTTTTTGAGAGTGAAAGAGACACCTGCATGATAACGATGCCGGGATTTCCAGCCGTCTTCACCACGGTTGCGGTAGTGGTATTCGTAACCGCCCTCAGCTTTTAGAAACGGAAGAAGAAGAACGGAAGTACCTACGCCGAAGCCCCAACGGTCTATCTCATCCAATGCGTCACGAGTACGCATCTCGACATCTCCGTAAAGTTCCACTCTGGAGGATATATCGTGCCGGGCTTTCATCTTGTTCCAGGTCACGAAATCACTGTCCTGTGCCTGCAAAGAAGGCAGACTGAAGACAAGCAGTCCTACACACAAAACGACAAATCCCCGCAATACAGAATATTTCTTTAGCATATCATTCTCAAAGGTTTACTTCAACTTATTTTCTTAGAAAATACAAAGCTAAAGAAAGATTCTGTAATAAATCTGTAATACGAATGTAATATTATCAAATTCTAAACTTACAAAGTTCCAGATAACACACAGACAATGACAATTATTCCTGTGAAATCCGTTTCAGGTGTTCTTCTATCTTTTGAAAGAATGATGCCAGATGCGAACCATCTACAAAGGCATGATTTACATAAATGGATAAAGGAAATACCAGACGTCCCTCACGGGTTACCGCTTTACCGGAAGTCATCAAAGGGTAACTGCAACCATTACCGGCTTCGGCCAGCGTATAAGTAGTAGCAGTGAAATACATCTTGGGGACAGCGCTTAAATGCACTACATCATAATCTCCCTGTTTTGCCAACTCCTCTTCGGCACCATAAGGATTGCCATCTTCGGGGATATTGGTTATCAACTCATACGCTTCGGCATAAAAGCGTTTGAAATCTTCGTGGTAAGGAATCCGAACCGTATAAAAAGTCTTTCCGGGAACAGCTATCGGAGAAATGATATCCACTTCATCATGAAAAATAACTTGTCCGTTCTTGTCGGTACGATAACGAAGTTCCGGAACTTCATTCGCCGAACGCACTACGGCATACAGATAATAGAGAAAAAAGGAATGGCCCGAAGCTCTCGCTGCGACACTGGCTTCGGTACAATCAATCTCTGTGGTAATGGAATACCAAGAATTTACAAAGCCCCGGAAGAAATTGTAATTGTCCCGGCGCTCCCAGGTCTCGATGTCTACAATATGTCTCATAAAGTTATTGATTAATGAAAAATGCCCGGTCGCATATATCAGCCGGGCATTCGTTCGTTTATTTTCCTTTCTTATAGTTTTCCAATCCTGTTTGCAAGAACTCGATATACTTAGGAATGTCCTCGTCATACGAATAAGATTTATTCAAAGGGCGACCTTCATTATCTATCAGCACATAGAAGGGCTGTGCATTGGCACCGAATTTAACGCGTTGGAGATAACTCCACTTATCGCCTACTGTACGCAATGTACGTTCTCGTCCGTTTTCTGTCACTTTAACAGGTGAGGTCAACGGGGTTTTATTATCTACATAAAGTGTAATAAGTACGTAGTCGTTGTTGATAATGTCACTTACCTTAGAGTCTGTCCATACGGCAAGCTCCATCTTACGGCAGTTTACACAGCCATAACCGGTGAAGTCGAGCATTACAGGTTTGCCATGCTGACGGGCATATTCCATACCCAGATCGTAATCATCGAACTTGGCATGCACTTCATTATTATAGAGGTTGAAGTCCTGAGTCTGCATAGGCGGTGCAAAAGCACTGACTGCCTTCAACGGAGCACCCCACAAACCGGGAACCATATACACGGCAAATGCCAGCGAGAAAAGTGCCATAAAGAAGCGGCCCACTCCCACTTTCGTATCGTCATCATCGTGTGGGAACTTGATCTTGCCCAACAGGTAGAAGCCCAGTAAAGCAAACAGAACAATCCACAATGCCAGGAACGTTTCGCGGTCGAGGATGCGCCAGCCATAAGCCAGGTCGGCTACAGAGAGGAACTTCAGAGCGAAAGCCAGTTCCAGGAAACCGAGAGTAACCTTAATGACATTCATCCAACCGCCTGATTTCGGCATAGACTTCAGCCAGGACGGGAACAAGGCGAACAGTGTGAACGGCAATGCCAAAGCAATAGCAAACCCGAGCATACCGATAGCCGGAGCTACCACGCTACCCGTTGTAGATACCTGTACCAGCAAGAAACCGATAATAGGACCTGTACAAGAGAAAGACACCAGTGAAAGCGTAAATGCCATCAGGAAGATACTGAGCAAACCGCTTGTTGCTTCTGCCTTACTATCTACTGCGTTGCTCCATTTAGAGGGCAGCGTCAGTTCGAAAGCTCCGAAGAAAGAAGCTGCAAACACAACCAGCATCAGACAGAAAAGGATATTGAACACGGCATTCGTGGAAAGTGCATTCAATGCACTGGCACCGAAGATCAACGTAATGGCCAAACCTAAAGTTACGTAAATCACCACAATGGAAGCGCCATACGTCCAGGCATCACGAATACCTTTCTTTTTATCTTTGGAACGTTTCAGGAAGAAACTTACCGTCATAGGGATAATAGGCCACACACAAGGAGTAAACAATGCCAGCAGTCCACCGAGGAATCCGGTGATAAAGATATAGAACCATGACATATCTTCCTGTGAAGTGGTTTCACCGTATGATTGCAGATCATTGATGACAGGTTTCCACAAATCAATGTTGCCCGCCACATTTATATCCGTCGGATCATCTGCACCACCTATTATACCGGTGGAAGCTGCATCAGCAGGTGTTTCAGTTTGGGAAACAGGCTGAGTTTCCGGTTTCGTTTCCTCTGCCGGAGCTGTTACCTTTTCAGCCGGAGTTGCAGCTGCTGTACCTTTAGCGGCTTCTGCCTTACCTGAGAAATTAAACTCTACCTGCGTAGGAGGCAAACAGTTCTCATCATTACAAGCACCGTATTCCAGAAAACCTTCTATCTTATAATCTCCTCCTGTGAGCTTTAGTTTCTGAACAAATTGTGCCGTAGACTCAAAATAGCGTACGTTCATCTCGAACAACTTATCATAAGAAGCTATTTCTTTTCCTTTCGGCTGCAACTTTCCTACAACTGTAGCACCGGATATCTTCTCTACATTGAAGGTAGCCGAGATAGGGCCACCGTCGCCCAGGTCAGTAGAATATACATGCCACCCCTTATCGATAGTAGCGGTAAATACAATTTCCGCCTCTCCTGCTGCAAGCGTCTTCAGTTCCGACTTAAACTTGACGGGCTCCTGTATCTGCGCTTGTGCCACGACAGCAATCAGCAACAGACAAATGGATAATATTTTCTTCATACAATGATTTTAATTACGAGTTACGAATTACAAATTACGAATTGTCAACTGTCAATTGTTTCGTAGTCAACACAAGCGCGATTCTCCTTTACATCAGCAATCAGCTTGCCTGCTGCCACATGCTCAGGATGAGTAGCATAGAATTTCACGTCGTCCAACGTATCAAATTCGCTGTAGAGGGCAATGCTCCAAGTTTCACCGGGATTCATATTGAGTCCAACTTCTATCTTACGTATAACAGATATTTTAGCTGGTAAAGCCTCGATAGCGGCCTTGAATTCTTTCATTGCTGTCAGCTTTTTGTCAGCCGGAGCTTCGTCTTTTAATTTAAATAATACAATGTGTTTGACCATAACTTTGCAATTTTAATGATTTATCTATATATTTGTCAACCGAAGCGATTAATATTAACCGCAAAAATACTCGTTTTGTTTTAAATATACACTTAAACGGATGTTAATAATAGGAATTGCAGGCGGAACTGGCTCGGGAAAAACCACCGTCGTACGTAAAATCATTGAAAGCCTGCCGGCAGGTGAAGTGGTACTGTTACCGCAAGACTCTTACTATAAGGACAGTAGCCATGTACCTGTAGAAGAACGACAGAACATCAACTTTGACCACCCGGATGCCTTCGATTGGGGGCTTTTATCCAAACACGTAGCCATGCTGCGTGAAGGGAAAAGCATTGAACAACCTACCTACTCGTATCTTACCTGTACACGAGAGCCCGAAACGATTCATATCGAACCGCGGGAAGTAGTGATTATTGAAGGGATTCTTGCCCTGTGCGACAAGAAACTGCGTAGCATGATGGACCTTAAGATCTTTGTGGATGCTGATCCGGACGAACGTCTGATTCGTGTCATACAACGGGATGTAGTGGAGCGCGGACGTACGGCAGAAGCTGTTATGGAACGTTATACCCGTATCTTAAAGCCTATGCACCTGCAATTCATCGAACCGTGCAAACGATATGCAGACCTGATCATACCCGAAGGGGGAAACAATCAGGTGGCAATCGATATTCTGACGATGTATATTAAGAAGCATCTCTGAAAAATGAACAACTGAGGCGTCTCAGTTATTTATATATTTGAATGAATAGAAGTATCTTAATATTCTTGCTATGTCTGTGCTGCCTGTCGGGGTGCGGAAATAAACGGCATGGTTCCATGCCCGATGAAGCTGTGGGCGATTTGCAACAGATAAAAGATAGCGGTGAACTCGTTGTACTGACGCTATACAGTTCTACTTCTTACTTCAACTATCGTGGCCAGGAAATGGGGTTCCAGTACGAGTTGAGTGAACAGTTTGCCAAAAGTCTCGGGGTAAAACTGCGCGTAGTGGTGGCAAGGAATGTACAGGGACTTATAAACAAGTTACTGGCAGGCGAAGGAGACATCATTGCCTATAATGTCCCCATCACGAAGGAATTAAAAGACAGTCTGATCTATTGCGGTGAAGAAGTAATCACACACCAAGTTATTGTGCAACGCGCAGGCGGGAAAACAAAACCGCTGACGGATGTAACGGAACTGATAGGCAAGGATGTATATGTAAAGCCCGGAAAATATTACGACCGTTTGGTAAATCTGGATAAAGAACTCGGTGGCGGCATCCATATCCACAAAGTGACTAATGACAGCATTTCAGTAGAAGATCTCATCACACAAGTATCCCAGGGAAAGATTCCTTATACGGTAGCCGATAATGACGTAGCCAAGCTTAACACAACGTATTACCCCAATCTGAATATTAAATTATCCATCAGTTTCGACCAAAGGGCTTCCTGGGCAGTGCGCAAGGATAGTCCGGAACTGGCAGCCGCCGCTAATAAATGGCATGAAGAGAATATGACTTCTCCCGCCTACACTGCCAGTATGAAAAGATATTTTGAGATCAGCAAAGCGACTCCACACACTTCTATCCTTTCTCTTCGTGAGGGAAAGATTTCACACTTCGACGAATTGTTCAAAAAGTATGCTTCGGAAATAGACTGGGATTGGCGGTTGCTTGCCTCTCTGGCCTATACAGAGTCCAACTTTGATACAACAGCCGTTTCATGGGCCGGAGCCAAAGGACTAATGCAACTGATGCCTGCCACAGCGCGCGCCATGGGAATCCCTGAAGGAAAAGAACAGAACCCGGAAGAGAGTGTGAAAGCTGCCGTAAAATATATCAATGCTACCAGTAAGAGTTTCTCTTCAGTACCGAGAGAGGAACGGCTCAACTTTGTACTTGCTTCCTACAATTCGGGTATCGGGCATGTGCTGGATGCAATGGCACTGGCTGAAAAATATGGAAAGAACAAATATGTCTGGAAAGATAATGTAGAGAACTTCATTTTATTAAAAAGTAATGAAGAATACTTCACCGACCCTGTCTGCAAAAACGGATACTTCCGTGGAATAGAGACATATAACTTTGTGAGGGATATTATGGGGAGGTATGAGACATATAAGAAGAAAATAAAAGAGTGATAGGGTGGTAAGGTGATAAAGCGATAGGATGGCAGATCTATCACCTTATCACTCTACTACCTTAATCTTCCTTTTCATTAAAACAAATTCAGCTTATTCTTCTGCGCCTCCTCCAACGAAACTGTCTTTGGTGCTTGCGCAGCGTTCTTTTCACGCAACTGCTGATATTCTGAACTTAATTTTTCTTTTAATTCTTCTTTGGCTTTCGGATTCATCAAGCGGGCAGCTACTGTTGCATTCTGCGAGGCATCTTTCAGATGAACCACAGGAGCATGATAGACGGGAGCTATTTTCAATGCTGTATGCAGTCGGGAAGTAGTGGCGCCACCTATTAATAAAGGAATATCGGCACCTGCCTTTTCCAATTCCATAGCCACGTGTACCATTTCTTCCAATGATGGAGTTATCAGACCACTAAGTCCAATCATATCCACCTTTTCTTCCAAGGCACGCTGAACAATCGTTTCAGCAGGTACCATCACACCAAGGTCTATGATCTCATAACCATTGCAGGCCATGACCACGGAAACAATATTCTTACCTATATCATGCACATCACCTTTCACCGTGGCAAGCAGGACTTTTCCGGCAGAAGCGGAGCCTTCCTGTTTTTCCGCTTCAATTACAGGCTGAAGAATGGCAACGGCTTTCTTCATGGTACGAGCAGTTTTCACCACCTGGGGCAAAAACATTTTTCCGGCACCAAAGAGCTCACCTACATAGTTCATACCTGCCATTAAGGGACCTTCGATGATATCCACTGCTTTCGGATAGAGCTTCAGGGCTTCTGCCAAGTCTTCCTCCAGATAGTCACCAATTCCTTTCGTCAAAGCATGTTTCAAGCGTTCTTCCACACTTGTTCCATTACGCCATGAAAGAGGGGCAACTTGTTTATCAGTGGCATTACCTTTCTGTTGTTCGGCAGCAGCTTTCAGTTGTTCAGCAGTTTCTATCAGACGCTCGGCAGCATCGGGACGACGGTTTAAAACCACATCCTCTATGCGTTCCAGTATATCGGCAGGAATATCAGTATAAAGCACAGCCGTAGCCGGATTTACGATCCCCATGTCCATTCCTTCACGGATGGCATGATAAAGGAACACCGCATGCATGGCTTCACGGATATAATTGTTGCCACGGAAAGAGAATGACAAATTGCTGACGCCACCACTGACATGCGCACCCGGCAAGTTCTTACGTATCCAACCGGTAGCCCGGATGAAGTCTACAGCATAATTATTATGTTCGTCCATACCCGTAGCCACAGCAAGGACGTTGGGGTCAAAAATTATATCATGAGGATTGAATCCCACTTTCTCAACCAAAAGCTGATAAGCACGTGCACACACTTCAATCTTACGTTCGTACGTATCCGCCTGTCCTTTTTCATCAAAAGCCATTACTACAGTAGCTGCACCATATTGCCTGATTGTACGGGCATGTTCCAGAAACTTTTCCTCTCCCTCTTTCAGAGAGATTGAATTCACAATGGACTTTCCTTGCAAACACTTCAATCCGGCAACAATTACATCCCATTTGGAAGAGTCAATCATCACAGGAACACGGGCAATCTCCGGCTCGGAAGCAATCAGATTGAGGAAAGTAATCATTTCAGCCTGTGCATCCAGCAGACCGTCGTCCATATTTACGTCGATAATCTGCGCCCCGTCTTCTACTTGCTGACGGGCAATGCTGAGGGCTTCATCGTATTTCTTTTCATTAACCAGACGCAGGAACTTGCGGGAACCGGCCACATTGCAGCGTTCTCCCACATTGATAAAGTTCTTCTCAGGAGTCACCTCCAGCAATTCCAAGCCGGAAAGCCAAAGACTTTCGGGTTTCGGAGCAGGAACATGGGGAGCAGCACCGGCTATCAGGGCAGGATATTCGGCAATGTACGCATCGGTCGTACCACAGCAACCGCCAATGATGTTTATCAGCCCTTCTTGGATATATTCTTTCACTTCATGCGCCATATCGGCAGGCGTCTGGTCGTATTGCCCCAGGCTGTTGGGCAATCCCGCGTTGGGGTATGCACTGATATAATAAGGAGCACGGGCAGCAAGCTGTTCCAGGAAAGGTTTCAACTGACGAGCACCAAAGGAACAGTTCAAACCTACCGAAAAGATATTGGCATGCTGAACGGAGGCAAGAAAAGCCTCCAAAGTCTGTCCCGACAGAGTGCGTCCACCTGTATCAGATACAGTAACGGACAGCATAACAGGAACTTGAATACCTGTAGCCTCCATCGCCTTTTCGGCGGCAAAGATAGCTGCTTTGGCGTTCAATGTATCGAAGATGGTTTCTATCAGCAGAGCATCTACTCCACCTTCCAGCAAGGCTTCCATCTGTTCCCGATAGGCATCGGCAAGTTCATCGTAAGTCAGCGCACGCATAGCCGGATTATTCACATCGGGACTCATGGAACAAGTCTTATTGGTAGGTCCGATGGAACCGGCTACAAAACGTGGTTTATCAGGTGTGGAAAATTCATCAGCTACTTCACGTGCCAGTCTAACGGCAGCCAGATTCATCTCACGTACATACTCCTGCACATGATAATCGGCCATACTGACACTGGTAGAGCTAAACGTATTGGTTTCAATGATATCGGCACCTGCCATGAGATATTTACGGTGTATATCCTGTATCACATCAGGGCGCGTCAGACAAAGCAGGTCATTGTTTCCTTTCATCTGCCCGGGGATACCGGCAAAACGTTCTCCCCTGAAATCTTCCTCTGTTAAGTTGTACCGTTGTATCATGGTGCCCATAGCACCGTCTAAAATAAGGATGCGCTCACGCACCAACTTTTCAATAGAAACCATTTGTATTTAGTGATAGAATGGTAATGTGATAAAGTGGTAAAGTGATATTACTCTATCACATTATCACGTTATCACATTACCACGTTAAACAATCATCTCTTAAACATCCGCGCCATATCGCGTTTGTCATCTTTCTCTTTCAACGCTTCGCGCTTGTCGTATTGCTTTTTACCTTTGGCAAGGGCTACCACCACTTTGGCAAGTCCTTTTTCATTAATAAACATACGAACAGGAACCATTGTAAAACCGGGATCTTTCGCTCCACGCGCCAGTTTATCAAGTTCTTTTTTGGTAAGTAAGAGTTTACGCTCCCTGCGTGCTGAATGGTTATTGTACGAACCGTAGAAATATTCAGAAATATGCATATTCTTCACCCACAGCTCGCCATTGGCAAAGTAGCAGAAGGTATCCACAAGGCTTGCTTTACCCATGCGGATCGATTTAATTTCCGTACCCGTGAGCACAATACCCGCGGTATAAGTGTCTACCAATTCGTAATCGAATGTAGCGCGCTTATTTTTTATATTAACAGGAGCTTGTTTCATGATTTCAAACGTTAATTAAGCACCATCGTCAGCTTGTTGAATATAAACTGAATGAGCATAGGACAGGCAATGAGTAGGATGGAAGAAATGATTGTAAACCGTAACCGGTCTTTTTCTTCTACTTCCATCAACGTGGAAGCCCCCTCCCACACCACATACACAATATAGAACTGCAACAGCAATCCGATGATATTAAAGTCCGGCAATATGCCGATAATAATCTGGAGCAAGAAAAGAACAACCAGCGCATAGCCCGCAAACTGTTGCGTCAAGGGTATGTCACTGTCCATCATAAACATTTTAACGCGCATCCCATTTATGAGATACGCCGCCAGAAAATACCCTCCAAAGAGGGATACTGCCACCGCGCAACATTGCGTCATGGCATATTGAAAACTTTCGGGACCGCCCCAACCCTTCGCCAACAAAGAGCCGATAAAGACGGACAATCCGCATAAACCAATCATAGGATAGACAAAAGCAGTAAATACTTTTCGCCTATCCTCCTCCAAACGAATTTCCTCCCAGGCCTTGGCCGGAGAGGAAATCAGTAACATTGCTATATGGAATAATGCTTTATAATCCAATTATTAATCTTTATATGGGTATTCTACAGAATAAGGAGTCAACTCAGATTTAGCCTTATCTAAATCATCTGTTTTGAAATCAGTCGTCTCATTTGCATAGATAGTAACTTTTGTAGGAAGTTTTTTCGTTATACCTTTAAAAGCAGACAAAGCTTCTGTTATCCTATAAATTCTATTATATCCTGTTTGCTCTGCCACTTCTTCCTCTTGAGAATAATGACGTAAATAGAATTTCAACTCTGTATCTGTATCTTTGATTTCTTCGACATTACAGTATAAAGAACAAGAATGACTATCTTTTTCTTTCTTTGCCAAGAAATATATAGGAACAACCAAAGTGTTCTTATCATAATACATAAACTGAGCCTGAGATGCATTTTGAGAACCATATCCTATCTGAAGGATAGTAGCATTTTCCTCTTCTTCTCCTTTACTATTGCCTACTATTACATTTCCAGTCTTTATAACTTCGATATAAGGAATCGTCACATTAATATTCTTCGTATTTTGATCTACCTGTTGTTCATCTGAATTATATGAGTATTGGAATTGTACATAATCACCATAAGTTAAATTCTTATCTACTAAAGAATTTACTGCAGTAAATTTAATGCCATAAGGAGCAGTAATAACAGTACTTGGAAATATTTCTGTCACTTGTCCTAATGTTATATCCGTCACTGTCGGGTCACTATCCATGCAAGAAGTAAACGAAACACCCATTATTAAGGTCAGGGCAACCATCCAGATTTTAAACTTAGCCATTTTCATTGTTCTATAAATATTAGAGTTTGCAAATTTAGATAAAAGAATCGAGTAACACCGCACTCTCTCCATTTTTTCATTGTTTTTAAGAGTAAATGAAATATTAATCTAAATACTGCACATTCCACTCCTTATTTAACATCAATTTACAAAAAGCAGAGTACCGAAGAGAGAAAAGTGCAATAACTAAAACAATTGCTTGTGGCGAACATCCTCTCAGCCACAGACTAATAGCAACGAGATTAAGGCTAAATATTACTTTGCCTTATTCTTTTTGTTACTATGCCATATTTTAATCTTTGGTTTCCAATTGCAGACTGTCCGGTTTCCAACTGCGGGACAGACAGCCTGCAGATAGAAACCAGACAGCCTGCAGTTGCGGGACGAAGTTTTACATAAAGCCCAACCACATTTACTCCTAAGGATATACACATTAAGAACTAAGGATGCTCACAAAAAGGACTAAAGGAAAGGAAATTTATCTTCAGGTTTTAATGTATAGACTCTTTAGCAGAAGAATATCTTTTCTGCAAAACTTATCTTCCAAATAATAAATTTCAGTAACTTTGTTTCCGTTGACTCATGGTGACCTCTGTCAAGAGGTTTATTCATATCAAACTCATACTTAAGATTATGGTCCATTCTAAATTTCACATCATCTCCCATAAAAGGACTGCTACACCGGAAATAAAAAAAGGTGGAAACGATTCTTCGTATCCGGCACGGTACGTTTTCTGTCTCATATTGTTGTTTCTCACAATATCTTCCAGAGCAGTAAATATGGATTCTTTATCTATGAAGAACTATATCTCATCAAGTACTACAACAACTTATGTTGCAAAAAATAAAATGGTTTCACAAGATAAGTATAAACAAACCAGATATTGGAAAAAGCATAAGAGATTAAAAGCCTGTGGCTGGACAACACTCGGAATAGGTGTTCCTACAATGGTTGTAGGATTCGTCGGTGCCGTAGTTTCCGGCTATGAGTCCGGTGGAGACGGAGAAGGCTTCGGCATCGTTATCTGTGCAGGAGCCGGACTGACCGTAAGCAGTATTCCTCTTTTTGTATTTGCCGTTAAAAACAGACAAAAAGCTATTGCAACTGCACTCGGCACAGAACTTGACCCACAATTATGGAGAAAACACAGACTGTTCAGAATTGGCGCATGTACAGCATTGGGCATAGGGCTTGCCGGAATGACAACAGGCTTGATGGGCGGAGCTTTTGATGATTCTCTCTACAAAAACACCCAATCATGGAAAGCGGTATTTTACACCAGTGTGGGTATAACAGTAGCCAGCATTCCACTATTCGTTCTTGCCAATATCAATAAAAAGCGAGCTAAACAAGCAATAGAATTCTCACTCAGTAGTTCGAACATCCAAATTGCTTTACCCAACGGAATGCTTCAGACACAACCCGCATTGGGTTTTTGCATTCATTTTTAGGGATAAAAATCGCCCTTATCAGACGATTTTAGCAAACAATTCCAAATGCTCATCTACATAACCGGCTATCAAAGCTGTTATGCCTTCCTCTTTTTCCAAGAATTCTTCTTCCAGTTCATCGAAAGCTTCATATTGCTCGTACATAGCCATGAATTCATCATCTGTACGCTCCCGTTCCAAATCTTCACGATGGGCATCATAAATCTTTTTGGCTCTATATACCAGTTTACCGAAATCTTCTGCTCCCCACAGACGCATCACTTTAGCAAACGGATTGGCAAAAATATACCCCCCATACCCATTCTGTATCAACTGGCAGAAACCGCCATCCATTACTTCATCACGGAATATCTGGTAAGCAAGCAAAGTGTGCTGCTCACCTGTCAGCAACGGCATGGACTCAGCGGTCAGCTCACCACCTATCACTTCTTTATATCTGTCGGTAAATACCTGAATAAAAGTATCCATTCCCTCGCCTGCTGCTTTGCGCAAGGCGGCATCAGTAATTTCTATCATAGTCTTCTTATTATGTCTTTTTCTAATTATTACGACAAAGATATGGAATTAAAAGATAAAGGTATAACAAGAAGACTAAAAACAATGAAAAGTGTTCCTACAATTTCCGCAGAATGCCTTTATCACCCACAACGAAGTAAGTATTCTTATCAATCAGCAATGCACGGCCCCGTTTCTTCTTCTGATTTTCTTTATTGTCTACATTGACACCGATAACCTTGCCATCATAGAAAGTAGAAATATCCTTGAAGATGGTATGCCCTACGATAATGTGTTTGACTTTATAGCGTTCCATCACCATTTGTAGGCTGTCCTGCGCCATTGGATGATACTTGGCATCTGTACGCACAAGTCCACGATACCAGATGGGACCGTCGTTACCATACAGAAATGCGATCAATGGAGAAAGAACCCTGCGTTCTTTCTTATTCATGAAAAGGGCTTTACTCATTTCTTCGTTCACGGTAGGGATACTTAGATTACGATCATAAAAATTCTTGCCTAACCCGGCATGAACATAAAGATCACGACCTATAATCTGCATCGTATTACGGGTACCTAACCATTTACCCAATTCAGTATCGGGTCCAAAAAGTTCAGGGTAATTCATATTCAATTTCTGTGCCAGCACTTTATATTTATCTTTCGTATAGCGTAAGTCATTAGCCAGCACCAGCGGCTCATGGTTCCCTAACAGGAAAGAAACAGTTCCACCTGCTTTTGCAGCCTCATCTTCTAACTTATAAAACAGCCAGAATATTTGCGGTACATCTTTTCCACGATCGAAAATATCACCGATAACCATCAGATGATTATTACCAAAGCTCCAATTGTAGTTTTTATCAATAATCCCATTACCCTGCAACAAACTAATAACACAATCCAACTTACCATGCGGGTCGGACATAACAAACACTTTTTCCGGTTGCCGATATTTCCAATCGGGACGTTTCACCGGATGCAATCTCACATCAAACGGAAACCGCCCCTTATGATCTACCACATGCAAGATAAAATCTTCAGGTAGTGCAACATAAGTCGTATCGGTAATTTTCCCTTTCTTATCGACACTGATGACACGCGTTTTACCATCAGGCTGATAAAGCACATACGGTCCGTCAGCCGATAACTCTTCTTTTTTCTCTTTATCTTTCTTCTTATTACCGTCTGAACCAAAAGTTCCGGCACTAAGGCCGGAACTGATGAACATTAGAGTAAATGCGATAAGAAAGTACTTCGTGAAACTTGTTTTACTCATCATATATCATTTATTAAAATTATCTTCCACCATATCCAGGATTCTGTTCCATATTAGGATTGGCATCCATTTCCTTCTTGGGAACAGGAAGTACAATCATATAGAAATTCCAGTCATAGGTCATATACTTCGTATCATGTTTGGTTTTACTCAGATTGCTGTCTTTTACATCCTTACGCTCTACTGTCAATCCATTTCTGATAGCGTCATACATGCGGTGTCCTTCGGCAACCAGTTCTTTACGGCGTTCATCCAGCACTCTTTCCAGAGTAATGGTCTGTCCCACTACTGTGTTTTCCGGATTAGCGCGCTTCACAATCGGATCGAGATACTCAATCGCTGTGGCATTATCGCCCAACTTGACAGCTGCCTCAGCCGCAATCAGATAAACTTCGGACAGACGAATAAGCGGAATATTGGCATCCGTGATACTTTCACTCTGCTGCGGTTGATACTTAAAGACATAAGCATAATATTTCTTATCGAAACTCAACAATTTAAGACGTATATCTTTAGGATCTTTCTTCAGGAACTGATAGAAGGAACAAGTGATGCACATGTCATCATAACCATCCTTAGAATTCAGATAGCCCATACTCTCCTTACCCGGGCTATCAGTAGTAAGGTTCACGATTTCGAACAAGACTTCACCCGGATTGGAGGCAGACGCATCATTACTCCATGCTGTGGGATATTCTTCATTGGTCCACAAGGCATAGCCTTCTTTTTCCGCTCCCTTAATGGCATCTTTCGCCATTTTCAGTGCATTAGTGTTATCATTCTTGTAGAGATATACGCGGCTGAGTAATGCCATTGCTCCCCATTTATTAATTTTACCCTTATTAAAATCACCGCTCAGCAAACCAATGCTTTCGGTAAGATCGGAAATCACCTTCGTATAGCACTGAGCTACGGTGTTTCGGGAGGGTTTACTTTCAATAGTGGACAATCCTTCCACAATGGGCACCCCCAATGATGCTCCGTTATCTTTGGTATAGGGATAGCCGAAGATACGGGTCAAGTCGAATAAGGCCAGCCCACGGATTGCCAAAGCTTCGCCTTTCAGGTCATCTCTGTATTCGGTATCTTCTTCATCAATGACAAGTTTGTCAATGTTCATCAGAATCAGATTACAATTCTGAATGATAGAATAAAGATAAGACCAGTGAGAAGTGGGGCCATTATCTTTTGTAAAATTGAAACGATAATAGTCGGCCACACGTTTGGTAGAACTAACCGCCTGCATATCATCTCCCGTCACGTCTCCATAATATACCAGCCGGCCGGAGTAGGCATCCGAGCTTTGCATCGTGCTATAAATACCATTCAAGGTAAACTCAACATCCGACAATATCTTAATACTGGTTTCAGTATCTATCGAAGTGGAAGGATCCAGATCCAACCAATCGTTTCCGCAAGAACTTACGAAGAACAATACAGAACTGATAAATAAATATTTTAATAGCTTCATAATATCAAGTTTTTTAACGGTTAGAAATTAATGTTTACGCCGAAAGTCACAGTCTTTAAAGGAGGGGTTCCCCAGATAGCAGTACCACCGCTGACGGCTTCCGGATCGTAATAATCGTATGCTGCCCAAGTCCAAAGATTATTGGCTGATGCATACAAGCGTACATTCTCAATACCGATTGTACGGGTCCACTCTTTCGGGATGGTCACGCCGAATGTCAAAGTCTTCAGACGGATAAAATCAGTACTGTGCAGTCTGCGCGTCGTTGTCACCTTATTCATAGCTACATTCGGCTTTTCGTAAAATAATTCATACTTGGTAACATCTCCCGGCTTCCTCCAACTGTTCTTATAGTAAGTCGGAATATTAGCCTCCAGATCGTTACCTCCGTGTTCGGTCTTTTGTGCCCAAGTATCATAAGAGTAACCACCAAACTGGTAAGAGAACATAAAGTTGAAATCAAACCATTTATAGCGTAAAGTATTTGACAAGCCGCCTATCACATTAGGCTCCGCATGCTTGTCCAACACAATGGCATGTGCCTCATCTATAACTTCAGTAATCTCTTTTTTATAGTTACCATTCTCGTCCACGTCATTCGTATAGAACTGCGGAGCACCGGTTTCCGGATTGATACCGGCAAATTCTTTCATATAGAACGTACGGAATGATTTGCCGACTTTGCGAATCTGAGTTCCTTTAATAATTTCTGTTTGCATGCCATCGAGTGTCACAATCTCATTCTTATTGTGTGAAATATTGAATGTGGTGTTCCATGAGAAATCTTTTGTCCGGATATTAGTAGAATTAATTTCCAGTTCCACTCCTTTATTCGAAACTTTACCGATATTCATCAGATAACTGCCGAAACCGGTTGTCATAGAGATAGGACGGTCCATCAACAGATTTTTAGTGGTACGGGTGTAATATTCCAACGTAACATTCAGACGGTTCCACAGACTGAAATCCAACCCCAGATTCAGGTTATAGTTGGTTTCCCATTGCAAATCATCGTTCTTAAGTTGCGACTGAATAATGCCCGGCTGTTCCAAATATCCATTGGTCAGACTGCTCAGTCCTCTGTATCCGAAATAGTCAGTAGGAAGAGTACCATTCACACCATAAGAAGCACGTATCTTCAGGTCAGTCAGCCAATCCTTGACAGAGTCCATAAAGCTTTCCTCAATCACACGCCATGCGGCAGATATCGACCAGAAGCTACCCCAACGATTATCTTTGAGAAAACGGGAACTGCCATCCATACGGAAACTGCCACCCAGATAATATTTGTTTTTATAGTCGTAATTCAGGCGGAACAGATAAGATACCATACGGGTACGCGTATCGCTGCCACCCACCGATTCGGTCTTCATACCATTACTGATCTGGTTTTTGTCGTAAGTGGCAAAATTAGTGGCATAACCGGATAAGTAGTCGCGATACTGGTCATCAATCTCATATCCTGCCAATGCATCAAGATGATGATCCGCGGCTATAGACATTTTATAACTCAACTGGTTGGCCCATACCATTTTCTTGTACTCATAGAACTTCTTGCTCATGCCACCATTGATGTCATCGCCGTTAGAGGTACGCGGGTCCTTCCAGTCATTGCCTTTCGTGTTAACATAATCATAGCTCAAGGTAGACTTGAACTTCAGATCCTTGATGAACTCATATTCACCGTAGATGGTATTGAACGTGCGGGTCACATATTCGCGCTGATAATCATAAGTTGCCGCCAATGCCGGATTACGGTCACTGTTGCGGATAAAATCACGGTTCCAACTACCATCTTCATTGTAAACAGGATCGGAAGGGACAACGGCGTTACGTGAAGTATAGAAAGGAGAAGAATAAGAAGTACCTTCGCTATACACATCCTGATTGACAGTGGCAAACAGAACATTGGCACCTAACTTAAGCTTGTCAGTAGCTCGAAAATCAACATTCAGTCTTCCACTGATACGTTCCAGACCGGAATTGATGGCAATACCGTCCTGTTTCAAATAAGAAAGCGAAGAGTAGTACTTAAATCTGTCCGTACCTCCTGAAAGAGAGGCTTCATAGGACTGATGATTTCCTTTCTGAAACATAATATCATCCCAGTCCACATATCCACACCAGGGAACCGGAGCATAGTTATCAATCTTTCCGTCGGCATAAGCCATTGCATCAGCTTCGCTCTTACCTTTCTTTATCTGACCTGCCACCAAACCGTCATAAATATATTGGCGACGTTCCTCTCCACCCATGACAGGACGATAATCCATAGCAAAATCAGAACTACCCCAATCAGCTTTCAATGAGATGGAGGCTTTGCCCGCCTTACCTTTCTTTGTCGTAATCAATACAACGCCGTTGGCAGCACGCGAACCGTAAAGAGAAGCGGCAGCGGCATCTTTAATGACTGTAACACTCTCGATGTCGGAGCTATTGATAGTCGACATGATATCAAGCCCCGCATCCGAACTCATCGTATTGATAGTACCTGAGCGCATCGGTACTCCGTCTATCACATAAAGAGGAGAATTACTGGCGTTAAAAGACCCCATACCACGAATCCTCAATGAAGAAGAGGCACCTGGCTGGCCGGAAGATGATGTGAACTGCACACCCGGCGCATTGCCTTGCAACAGGTCCTTGAAAGAAATAGCAGGAACATCTTTCAGTGTCTCTCCTTTTACACTGGAAGCAGAACCGGCATAAGCAGATTTCTTGAAGGTACCATAACCGGTAACGACCACTTCATCCATCAAATTGTTATCCGGTACCATTTCCACTTTAACCATCTTTGCAGAAATAACTTTAACTTCCTGACGGATATAGCCTACATAAGAAACAATCAAAGTAACAGGCAGATGATCCACATCAAGAGAAAAATGCCCGTCCAGATCGGTGGTACAACCGTTGGTAGTACCTTTTACCAGTACATTGGCTCCGATAACAGATTCACCCGTCTCATCTACAACGCTTCCACTCACTTTAACCTCTTGCTGGGGAGCAGCTACAGCTTCAACCTTAGAAGCAGGCTTAATAGCGATGACACCTTCATGAACCGTATAAGTCAGCCCACTACCTTTCAGGCATTTATCCAGCACATCAGCAATCTTTTCATGATTCACAATCAACTTTTCTACTTTTACATTTTTCACCTCTTCAGTGCTATACACAAAGGTGAAATCAGTTTGTCTCTGAACTTCCCACAGCACTTCGTTAAGAGTGGCATTCTTAAAAGTTGCTGTGACAGTGGCTTGTGCAAACACTGCATTGGCAGCCTGCATAAAACCGGTAACTGTGAAACAAAAAAATAGTAACGTTATCCATAAACGTCTACTACTTCTTTCAGCTTGATTCTTGTGTTCTTTCTTGTTCATAGTAATCTTTTTTGGGTTAATTATGGAATGTTATTGTATTACCTTCGATTTTCACGTGTACTTCTTCTGTCTTTTCCAGTAACTTGACGAAAGGAGTTATTTCTTCATAACGATTCAGATTACAACCGAAACGTATATTCTTGAGTTTTTCATTTTCGTAAACTACGTTCATGTCATACCAACGTGAAAGTGTCTTCATGATATCTTCCAAGCGTTGATCTTTGAAGTTGATCTTCCCCTTCACCCATGAAGTATAGAATGAAGTATCTACCGTTCGCACCTGTATGGAATTACTTCCCAAAGCGATGGTAGCTTGTTGCGACGGTTTCAGTATAAGGCTTTCACCCTTTTCGGCACTGACCTTTACAGATCCGTTTACTAGGGTGGTCTGGTACTCCTCATCGGGATAAGCGGAGATATTGAAAGTCGTACCCAATACTTCAACCTGCATGCCATTGGCATTTACAATAAAAGGCTGCCCAGTTTTACTCACTTCAAAATAGGCTTCACCTTGTAGCTCGACTTCTCTCTTACCCGTAGTAAATGCTACCGGAAAACGGAGGCTACTCATTGAATTTAAATGCACCTTTGTTCCATCACTCAACACTAATGCATACTCACCGCCACGGGGAATCTCCACCTTATTATATACAGGTTTTGGAGAGACAGATGTACTCTGTGCCAACTGATAATTCAGGGTGGTTGAATCTATCTGAATGTTCGTTCCCTCTATTGTTTGTAAAGCATCTGCCGTTTCTTTATTCAGATTGATAGTCTCCCCATTATCTAAAGTCAATATAGCTTTGGCCGCTCCCGGCAATATAGGTTGGGCTATCAGCACGGACTTGTTAGAAGAATAGTCGTGAGTAGTGTATTTTAGTGAGATGCCAACAAAAAAGACCGGTACTAAAACAGCAGCGGCATAACTGAGGATTTTTATCATCCGTTCCCGGTTATTACTCTTTCTGATGCGCTTTTGCACCTCCATCCAACCGGTTGCAGTGTTGAAAGACGTACCACTTTCCACATGCTTTTTCAAATTCTCTTTACTGCAAATTTTCTGAAAGAGTGCTTCGTGAGCGGAATCTGCTTTTCGCCATTTCTCCAGTTGAGCGTTTTCTTCAGGAGTGATTTCACCCGATAAGTGTCTGGCAATAATATTAGATATATGAAAATCCTGTTTTATCATAAATTGAACTTTTTTCGTTGTCTTTTATAATAAAACAGGCATAATTAAAATCATGGTGAATCGAAAAGCATTTTTTTCCTAAGAAAATTCAAAATGCCGATCTTATTATGCATTTTTTAGGTTTATATCAGTAGTTTATTCCTTCTTTATCAAGAATTAAACTACTTTTGCCACTCAATTTTAATACATCTATTTTATGCCGATATTCTTCATTATCCTCATCACCATATATCTTGGCGGAAACACCTATGTATTCTATAGAGGTGCACAAGCGTTATCCGGACTTCCTGTTGGAATCAAAATCCCGTTGGCTATTTTGTTTTGGCTCGCAGCTCTATCCATCGTGGGGACGATGCTGACCCGTAACATAAAAATGCCGGTTTTCTTATCTCATACAATGTATGAAATAGGCACTGGCTGGCTGATATTCACCTTATATATGGTCTTATTCCTACTCGCATTCGATCTGTTGAAACTATGCCGTATCCCTTTCAACTACAGCTTCGTCGTCTCTTTGCTATTTACAGTCATCTTATTAGGATATGGATACTATAATTATCGCCACCCAAAAACGAACATAGTCAATATCGCCCTCAACAAACCTTTGACCGGTGACCGACAACCTATTAAAATAGCCGCCGTGAGTGACCTACATCTCGGATATGGAACCGGAAAAACGGCTTTAAAGCGATACGTGAAGATGATTAACGAGCAAAATCCGGATTTGATTCTGATCGGAGGTGACTTGATTGACAACAGTGTAGTGCCTCTTTATGCTGAAAACATGATGGAGGAACTGTCCGAATTAAAAGCACCGTTAGGTATTTACATGGTTCCCGGTAATCACGAATATATCAGTGGCATGAATGCAAGTGCACGATTTATACAAGGCACTCCCATACAGTTGTTGCGCGATTCAATAGTCACACTCCCCAGTGGTATACAATTGATAGGACGCGATGACCGATCGAACACTGCCCGCCGTTCATTGCAAGAGCTGATGGCAAATGTAGATAAAAACAAGCCTATTATCTTGTTAGACCATCAGCCCTATAAACTGACTGAAAGTGAAACAACCGGTGTCGACCTGCAATTTAGTGGACATACCCATCGAGGACAAGTATGGCCTATGAGCTTGGTAACAGACTACATCTACGAACAAAGTCATGGCTATCGCCAGTGGGGAAACAGCCATATATATGTTTCCAGTGGATTATCTCTTTGGGGACCTCCTTTCAGGATAGGAACGGAAAGTGAAATGGTTGTGTTACAATTATCCACAAAAGAATAAGAGGCATAGTACTCTCGCGGAAAAAAGATAATTTGTTCTATTTTTCCTGTTCCTTATGATTAAAACCGCATCAAGTCCGTGTTTGCTCCGTACCTATACAGAAGGAGTTGGTATGGGCTTGGTATGGAGCAGACAGGGAGAGGGTATGGAGGTGATAAGAAATTAGTCTAAAATTCTGTTTTCCTCTAATGCTATAGAGAGAAATCAAAGTGACAGGTTGCACGTTTATAAATAAAAAAGTATAAGGAAATAGTAATACTCTTTCAGATATATACGAAGCTTTTTGTATGCAATCTTTTTAAGAGTATGTACAGTTTCAACAGATACATTTAATTGCTCAGCTATTTCAGCATTCTTTTTTCCTTCCATAGCCAATCGCATAATAGCCCGCATCTGATCAGGAAGTTTGTCAATAGCCTCTGCCAGAATCCGATAAGTCTCTTCTTCTACTACTGCATCATGGAAGAAAGAATCCTTTTTCTTTTCAATAACTTTTTGAGCATATTCAAATACTACCTTAGAATGCTCCAATTCATTCAACGCCTTATTGCGCACGGCTGTATAAAGGAAAGCTTTGACTTGATGCAAATAGAAAAAATCATCTCTGATTTGCCATAATTTAGCAAAGGAATCTTGTACGATGTCAGCAGAAGTTTCTTCATTTTCTGTATATTGGTTCGCAAATAAACAAAGTGCCACATAATATTTATCAAAAACATTATGGAACTCCCGTTCATTAAGCCTAATACTAATGAGTATATGAGAAGTTTCTGTAACCACCAGCATTCTTTTTTCTCTATTCTAATGCGAAAATAGAAAAAAAATATTAAAAAATAACACAGTAAGACCTAAACTTCCACATAGAAAAAGAATTTGTCGACATCCGTCACTCAGGAAACCCATACTTTTGTCCCATCAGAATATTAATCTTAAGACCATGAAGAAAAACTACACACTTCTATTTATCATGCTTTTATGTGCCGTTTTTGCACAAGCTCAAACCACTCCAGCCTTCCCAGGTGCCGAAGGTTTTGCCCGCTACACCGTAACCGGAGGGCGCGGAGGTATCGTATATCACGTCACCAACCTTAATGACAGCGGCGAAGGATCACTGCGTGCAGGAATTGATATGAAAGTTCCCCGTACCATTGTTTTTGATGTGTCGGGTATTATTGAACTGAAAAGCAGGCTGGTCATAAAAAACGGGGATCTTACTATCGCCGGACAAACAGCTCCGGGAGATGGGATTTGTATCAAGAACTACACCCTGCACATTGCCGGATACAAGGAAGAAGATAAAAAGGATCAATGCGCCACTAATATTATCATCCGCTTCATTCGCTGCCGTATGGGAGATGAACAAAAAGCGGAAGATGATGCCATGTGGGGACGTTATACCTCGGATATCATCATAGATCATTGTAGTATGAGCTGGAGTACGGACGAATGCGCTTCTTTTTATAGTAATAAGAACTTTACTATGCAGTGGTGTATCTTGAGTGAAAGCCTAACCAAATCGGTACACGTCAAAGGAAACCACGGATATGGAGCCATTTGGGGAGGTGAGGGAGCAAGTTTTCACCATAATCTACTGGCTCATCACAGTAGCCGCACTCCTCGTCTGGATGGCAGCCGATCCATAGGAAGATGGGAAGAGGAGCTCACCGATCTGCGCAACAATGTATTCTATAACTGGGGCCCTACCAACGGAGGATATGCCGGAGAAGGCGGACGGTATAACTTTGTGAACAATTATTATAAACCAGGCCCCTCTACTGCCACAAAGAAGAGTATCGTCAACCGTATCTTTCAGCCCAATGCCGATGATGGTACACAAAGCAATCCTGCAGGTATATGGGGAAGCTTTTATGTGGATGGTAACTACTTTGACGATACTTGCTCCAAATTGAGTAATGACATGAAAAAACTGGTGAGTGAAACCAATGCAGATAACTGGGAAGGCATTCATCCGCATCTGGGTAACGGTGAACTGCCGGGAGGAAGTAAAGACGGCATAAAAAGTAAGACAGAATTTGAAGTCGCATCCGTTAGTACGCATGCTGCAGCACAGGCTTATGAAAAAGTACTGGCACAAGTAGGCGCCAGCCTGAAGCGTGACGCCGTCGATGAACGGATCATCTCTGAAGTTAAGAATGGGAATTACACTTATGAAGGTAGCAACGGCAGTAGTAACGGACTGATTGATTCACAAGCCGATGTGGAAGGGTGGCCTCTGTACAATAATGAAGAAAAGCCTGCAGATTCCAATGGGGACGGTATTCCTGACACTTGGGCTACCCAGTATCTTCCCGTCGGCAAAACCTATAAGGACATAGAACCATCTACCGGTTACTCTTATCTGGAACTTTACATCAATAGCCTCGTTGACGACTTGATGAAAGCCTGTTACGAAAACAGCAGTAATTCCCCAAGCAACCACGATTTCGGTTTATATGGCACTACCACAGGGATTTCTTCTCCTTCTGCCCAAGAAACAGATGCGGTAAAATGTTTCCGGCAGGATAAGCAAATTGTCCTTAAGGGACTTTGCGCAGGGGCACGCATCGAAATTTACGATTTATCGGGAAGAATCATGGCTTCCTATCAAAGCTCTGACGAACAGGCTGTATACCCCCTCACCCAACCTGCCATTATTAACATCCTATCGGGAGGGAAAAAGTACAGTTTCAAAAGTCCTCGTTAATTTTATTGTAATGTGGAGATTGCAATACACAGAACCACTGTCTCTTATTATTTATTTTTATAAAAAAAGTCAGATAACTCGATTTGCATAAATAAAGAAAAGGAGTAACTTTGCGAGCGATTTTAGAAAGTAGATTACGTTTTTTAATTTATATAACTTAAAAAAAGAGCTAATTATGACTTATTCACACGAAGTGGAACACATGTGTGTTGTAAAGAAAGGTCCTAACCACGGACCGGCTCCCATACCCGAAGAAGGCAAATGGGTAAAATCAAAAGAAATAGTTGATATTTCAGGTTTAACACATGGTGTAGGTTGGTGTGCTCCTCAACAAGGTGCTTGTAAACTGACTTTGAACGTAAAAGAAGGTATCATTCAGGAAGCATTGGTTGAAACAATCGGCTGCTCCGGTATGACTCACTCAGCTGCTATGGCTGCCGAAATCCTTCCGGGCAAGACAGTACTCGAAGCATTGAACACTGACCTTGTTTGTGACGCTATCAATACAGCAATGCGCGAACTTTTCCTGCAAATCGTTTACGGACGTACTCAGTCTGCTTTCTCTGAAGGTGGTTTGATTATCGGTGCAGGTTTGGAAGACTTGGGTAAAGGTCTGCGTAGCCAGGTAGGTACACTGTACGGTACTCTGGCCAAAGGTCCTCGTTACCTGGAAATGGCCGAAGGTTACATCAAGAATATCTTCTTGGATAAGAATGACGAGATCTGCGGATACGAATTCGTTCACATGGGTAAATTCATGGATGAAATCAAGAAGGGTACAGATGCTAACGAAGCATTGAAGAAGGTTACCGGTACTTACGGTCGCGTAACACCTGAGCAGGGAGCAGTTAAACATATTGATCCACGTCACGAATAATATAAGGAGGAAAGAAATTATGATTAGAGAAGTAAAATTTGAAAGTCAAGACCGTCGTATCAAAGGTATCATTGCTGCCTTGAACGCTAACGGCATCAAAGACATCGAGGAAGCAAACGAAATCTGCGAAGCTGCCGGACTTGATCCTTATAAAACGTGTGAAGAAACTCAGCCGATCTGTTTTGAAAATGCAAAATGGGCTTACGTAGTAGGTGCAGCTATTGCATTGAAGAAAGGTTGCAAGAATGCTGCTGACGCTGCCGAAGCTATCGGTATCGGTCTGCAAGCTTTCTGTATCCCGGGTTCTGTAGCCGACGACCGTAAGGTTGGTATCGGTCATGGTAACCTGGCAGCTATGTTGCTGCGCGAAGAGACTAAGTGTTTTGCTTTCCTGGCAGGTCACGAGTCATTTGCTGCTGCAGAAGGTGCTATCAAAATTGCTGCTAAAGCTGACAAAGTACGTAAAGAACCTCTGCGTTGTATCCTGAACGGTTTGGGTAAGGATGCTGCACAGATCATCTCTCGTATCAATGGCTTTACTTACGTACAAACTCAATTCGACTACTATACTTCTGAACTGAAAGTTGTTCGCGAAATCGCTTACTCTGACGGTGAGCGTGCCAAAGTAAAATGCTATGGTTGCGACGACGTTCGTGAAGGTGTAGCTGTTATGTGGAAAGAAGGTGTAGACGTTTCTATCACTGGTAACTCTACTAACCCGACTCGTTTCCAACACCCGGTTGCAGGTACTTACAAGAAAGAGCGTATGCTTGCTGGTAAGCCTTATTTCTCAGTAGCTTCCGGTGGTGGTACAGGTCGTACCCTTCACCCGGATAACATGGCAGCCGGTCCGGCTTCTTATGGTATGACCGATACAATGGGTCGTATGCACTCAGATGCTCAGTTCGCCGGTTCTTCATCAGTTCCTGCTCACGTGGAAATGATGGGATTCCTCGGTATCGGTAACAACCCGATGGTAGGATGTACAGTGGCTTGCGCGGTTGACGTAGCTCAGGCTTTGAGCAAGTAAGTAATTACTTAATCAAAATAATAAATCCCTGTAACTGATAAGGTTATGGGGATTTTTATTTCATCTACACAGATACAAGATATTTATAAACTGCCCCACTCCATAATTCAAAACATAAGAAGAATAAAATGATAATATCCCTAAGAACTTATAACAAGCGAATAAAATTCTTGTATTTTTTAACTAGAGTTTTTCTAAAGGTACACAATAAAATTGCAGAATTTGACTACAAATAAGAGTTTTTGAACAAAAAATCAAATATTCAGTTGTATATTCGATAATAACACAATATCTTTGTAGTTGTTTATTATGATCATTTTCTACAAATGTCAACCGAGCACAGACTTATCTTGCATTTGTAAGGATCACACATAGACCTGAAAAAGGAACGCGAGACTATCTATAAATACTAAATAATATGTGGAAAAAATTATTAAGAACTACTTTATGCGCTGCACTCGTATTAAGCAGCTGTACGGACAATGACGTCTATAAGGGGCCTAAGGAGGATGAAAAAGAATTCAACAATTTCTCCTTTTCTACTGTACAAAAGGACGTAAACTTAAGTGTGAATTACGTAAATGGTACTGTAAAATCAAATGTGTATTTTGAAGTATATGATGAAATGCCTGTTACTGAAAGTGAATACGGTACTTACATCAAGCGTCAGGATGTAAATTATCTGTTTGCAGCCTACACCAAAGAAGACGGTACCTACCAAGGTAAACTGGAATTGCCTTCATACCTGACAAAAGTATATATCTATTCTCCCGCTTTCTTTGCACAAACTCTGATGGAGGCAAATGTTGTGAATGGAAGTATCGAAGCAACAGATAATGCCGGTACTGATACTCGTGCAATTACCACCACCAAGTATCCATACGACAGTTATCTAGTAAGTAATAAATACGGAAATGAGGTCTGGAAAACCTGGTTAGGTACATACAATATGTACAAAAACGGGGATATCAATTATAAGTATAATGGCAATTTGGCAGCAACCAAAGATGATGGATTATATACTGCGCACACTCGTATTATAAACTCTCATACAACTTGCCCACAAGAATATCGCGGTTATTCAGATATGTACGTCAACAAGGACGCTGAAGTAGTAGTTACATTTCTGGGACAAAATACTTGTTGGACCTGTTCACTGGGATATTACTATTATAAAGACAAGGAACAACCAAAGGACTTAAATGATGCCCATGTTATCATGTTGTTTCCCAATACTCAGGATGGTAGTTGGAAAGGTTGGACAGCATATAAAAGTGCAGGTATTAATCCGTTGACTGCAGTACAACTGATGTATTATCCTAACATTGCGACCGGAAGTAAAGAAGGAGCAACAACAACCTTCCCGGCAGGTTACAGAATAGGTTTTGTTCTGGCAACCAATGGTTGGAACAATCATGTTGGCGACTTTAGCGGATACAAAAAATATCGCGCCGCCACCTCAAGTGGTTTGAGTTTAAGCGACAAAGGTGTGAAGTTTGAAGAGCCACGTACTGCTGTTTATAGATATGGTGACTGGATATTGACTTCTTTTGAAGATTATATGACTGACGAGAATTTCAGCGATGTAGTCATTGCTTTAAAATCGAATCCGGTAGACGCCATTGACGATATTCCTGTAACTAATCCTGATGAGGATAAGACAAGTATTGATTTTCTGAAAGGTACATACGCATTCGAAGACCTTTGGCCAAGCCAGGGAGATTATGATATGAATGATGTAGTCGTAAGATATAACTATGGCAGCACTTTCGATGAAAAGAATCTGATATATTCCGAATCATTTACTTTCAAGACTTTCCAAAATATAGCCAGTAATCAGAACGGTTTAGCATTCCATCTCAACACGGAAGGAAATATAGAATCTACTTCCTACTCCATTCGCCAACAAGGTGAAAAGGAATTTACAGAAACCACATTTGAATACGAACCTCAGGATAATGTATACCTTTTGACCACCAATGTGAAAGAAAATATGGGAGCAGAATACAAGGTTACCGTTAATTACAGTAAACCCATTTCTAAGCAATCTGAAGCCCAAGCCTTTATTTTCAAAAATGATGCGGACGGATTGCGATGGGAAGTGCATGTTCCTCAGGAAATACCGACATCCAAAATAAACACGAAGTATTTTGGTCAGGGAGACGATGCATCTAAGCCCAATCAGAGTATATACTATGTACGTAAAGGTAATTACCCATTTGCATTTTTCCTGAGCCGGGCAACAGAAAGCGATTTAAGCAAATTGCTGGACGGTACTAATGAAAAAACAGCTATCAATCTGTTATATAGTGGATATGACGGCTGGGTAAGCAGTAATGGCGAAAAGAACAAAGACTGGTATAAGAAATAAAAAAATCTAAAGAAGAATTGCTCAGTATATCTCAAAGAAGCAACTGAGAAGATATTAGAAAGTATAAAGAGAGTGCCAGCTAGCAGACACTCTCTTTTTATTTATACAAATCATGAATTCCCCGAAGGACATTCTTTATTTCAGCCTGGCTTATTCATTAAACCAATCAATCTTTTTAGAGAAATACATCACCATAGCCAATATCACAAACAATCCGAGACTACCGGCAAGTAGGGCAAAAGTCTCCAACTGTATAAGAATGAAAACATAAACATAGAGCACACTGAGCAGACCTACCATTATAAACGCCGGTTTCTTTCTTTTAATAATCCCCAGCATATACCCTCCTACCAGCACAATCGTAAGTACTGATGACACCAGATATGCCATGCTGAAACCTATATGCTCGGACATGGACAACAACAAACTATAGAACAGACAAAGCGCCAAACCGACTAACAGATATTGCAAAGCATGAATACGGGTTTTCTCCATTATCTCTGTGAAGAATATTACTGTAAAAGTCAGTAGAATAATCAGGATAGCATATTTAGTGGAACGCATGGACTGCTGATACTGTTCTACCGGCATTTTCAGATTGACTCCAAAATTAGAATTTTGAATGTCCTTGATACTAGCATTCTGATAATTTATAAACACTTGCGGATAATTCCTGTTCAAGTTCAGCACTTGCCATTGCGCAGAGAAGTCTTTCTCAGTAATCTCCCGTTTCTCCGGTAGGTAATTGCCATCAAAACTTGGAGTATTCCAATTTGCTTTCAAGACAACTTTGGTAGTTTTGCCCAATGGAGTAAAGTAGATAGACTGGGAACCTTTCAATTTAATTTTCATTTCATAAGGCAATTTCCTGTCTTCTTTCAGGGCGGAAAGGTCGACAATGGCATGAACACCCATGCTTTCAATGCCGCGTCCATCCATCCCCGGCTCAAACATATAGACGGAATCGTTTAAAGTTATGCTAACCTGTTCGCTGAGACCACGCATATCAGTCAGGTTCAAGCATATTGCCGCTCTTTGATATTGAAGTGCATCCATGTCCACATTACTCTTGCGAAGTTCTTCCGAACTAAAAAATCCTTTGATAACCAACTCCGACTGATATACATTCACCTTATAAATTCCTCGCTGAAGAATCTCCGTACTCAACTGTCCGTCTATTGACAATTCGTCAGGAAGCAATGTAACATTTCCCATAGTCACCTTCTTCGCACCATTATCTTCCTGTGTGATAGGATACTTCAGATTGATGTAAGGTCCTGTAATTGTCTGCGCCAGACTCCACTTCTGACCGACTTCGGCAATAGCATCCGTCTGTGTTCGCCCGCGTTCCGAAATCATGTCTTCGATCATAAACATCGGGATCAACAGCAATAAAATTAGAAAAGCGATAACTACCACTTTAATTGATTTAGAGAAACGGTGTAGACAGCCGCTTGCCTGTTTCTTTGTTTCATTCAGATTCTCTGTGAAATCTACATTGAAATCTTCGTTCAAATTGTCATTCAAATTGTCCATAATAGAATAGTATTAAGTAAGATATTTAGTATTGTCCGGTTTTGTGTGAAGCCAAACATCTACGTTGATTTCAGAAAATTCTCCAATGCTTCAATATGAGTTTTGAAAGCCTTTTTCCCTTCCGCAGTGGCTTGGAAAGATGTTTTCGGCTTCCTACCCACAAAGCTCTTCTGGCAAACGATATACCCCAACTCTTCCAAAGCCCTTGTATGGCTTGCCAGGTTACCGTCCGTCAGTGAAAGTAATTCCTTCAAAGTATTGAAATCGACATCTTCATTTACCATGAGAACTGCCATAATACCCAGACGAACTTTACTTTCAAATGCCTTATTTATATTTTGAAATGCTTCTATCATCTATTATTTTTTCCTTTCGTACTGTAAATAAAACAACATGCCATACAAAATATGGAATCCACCAAAACCAATTGTCCAAAACATTAAGCCATGTCCTTCAAAGAAACAGTCTGCAATACCCAGACAAAGAAAAGCATATCCTAACCATGCTACATTGGAGTAAGTGAACTTAGACACATTGACCAAAGAAAGTCCATAGAAAAGTAACATCACAGAAGATACCAGTCCGTAATGTTCATGTAGCAATAAGGCTATACAGAACAACCCTCCCGTCAACAACGGCAATGAAAAATTCCATGCAATGCGATAGGTTAATTTACTGAATAGCTTTTGTTGCATCTTCTTGGCCTTATACCAAGACAAGATACAGGCGGTAACAACTGAAACAGTCAAAACCAGTGAAGCAACCATTATTAGTCCTTCCCTATTATCTCCTGATCTTAATAACTGACCGGCCACATAAGCACCGGCTAATGCATACACTCCGGCCAAGACAGCCGTCATTCCACTGAGAGATACGAACTTGGAAGATCTTTCCATCAATTCTTTTATCTCATTTACTGATTCTATTGCTTTATTCTTATCCATATACAAAAAGTACTTTGTGATGCAAAGTAAAATATAAAAAATGAAAGGAACAAAGAATATCGAGAAAAAATATATTCAATGAAGATTAAGCCGCATAAGAATTACTATATTTGCAATCAACCAAATATCAACAGTCATAGCCTAATGATGAAACAATTAATTGCTTGTTGCGGATTAGATTGCGAAAGTTGCGATGCCCGCATAGCTACTGTCAGAGATGACAATGAATTAAGAGAAAAAACAGCCCAACTGTGGAGTGAGTTGAATAACATACCGGAGATTACGGCAGATACCATTAATTGTATGGGCTGTCGTGTGGATGGGGTGAAAACGATGTATTGCAGCGATATGTGCGCAATTCGCAAATGCGTAAACGAAAAAGGATTTAACACCTGTGGTGACTGTAAAGAATTGGATAACTGCCAGATAGTTAGTCCTATTTTTCAGCATACTCCCAGTGCTAAAGAAAATCTTCTATAACATTGTAGTTGATAAATTTGCACTGCCAACAAAACATTGATAGCCATGCATAAATACACTGAAATAAAGAGCATCATTTTATCTCTATTCCATTTAAGTTTTTTCGTACTTTTCAGCTCATGCTCTTCTACCCACACTCCGTTTGCTGTGGTAGATACAAATAAAGCATTGGAGTACACAATGGATGGAAAACACTTGTTTACTTACAATTATGCAGTAACTTATCCTCCACAGGGTGTAGATACTGTCTATAAACGAAGCGGATTCATCCATCCTTTACGTACGTTGGAAGGTGAGGTACTGACCAATTGTTCCCCATCCGACCATTATCACCATTTCGGCTTGTGGTATGCCTGGACAAAAACCACATTCGAAGAAAATGAAATTGACTTCTGGAATCTCTATAAGAAACAAGGTACGGTTCGTTTTCGGCAATTCGTTGAAGTGCAACCCGATGGCTTTTCCGCC
Organism: Bacteroides sp. AM16-24; assembly: GCF_003471885.1. NCBI lineage: Bacteria > Pseudomonadati > Bacteroidota > Bacteroidia > Bacteroidales > Bacteroidaceae > Bacteroides > Bacteroides sp. AM16-24. Next base: position 213,405 of record NZ_QRKI01000001.1, on the reverse strand, counting down.
GTACTCGACCATGTGGTATATCCCGACTCCACGAAAGAAAAAATAGCGATGACCGAGCAACTGAAAATCCGTGTGGGAAAACCCAAACAACGGGGATATTACATTGACTATCACACCACGCTTCGTTGTGCCACTTCTGCCCCGGTAGTATTGGAAAGCTACCGCTATGGAGGCATTTGTATCCGTGTATGCGAAAGTTGGAATGGGCAGACAGCCGAGATGCTCACATCCGAAAGGCTCGACCGTAACAATGCCGATGGATCACTGGCCCGTTGGTGCTACTTTCAAAAGAAACCCGGCAAGGACGATGCCTGTATCCTGATTGTTCCTTACCCTTCCAATCTAAACTATCCCGAACCGATACGCGTATGGGATGATAAAGCCAATAATTCCCGGGGCGACCTGATGTGGAACTTCTCTCCAACCAAACGCCAGTCATTTACTTTGCATCCCGATCAGGAATTGCGTCTTTCTTATCGGATCTATGTGCTGGATGAATCGATAAACGCCTCTACTGCCGAGGCACTTGCAAAAGAGGTTATCTAATTGTATTCTTTTTCCGATGAGGTTGTGTCAAAAGTAAGAATTACTATCATTTTGCTCTGTCATCCTGAACATAGTGAAGGATCTACTCCCCTGAAGCGCAGAGAAGAGATCCTTCGACAAGCTCAGGATGACGAAATGATACGCTTATCAGAGTTTCGACACAACCTCATCGGAAAAGCATTTTTATCGTGATACCCTTCCCGATGTATTTCCTTGCATCAGGCTCTCTACTTCCTCCACCGTCACATGATTAAAATCACCGTATACGGTATTCTTTAATGCAGAGGCTGCCAGAGCATATTCCAATGCTTTCTGATCATTATCCGGATACATTATGAGACCATAAATCATGCCACCGACAAAAGCATCACCGGCACCCACGCGGTCCACTTCGCATTCGATATCATAAATACCTGTATGTTTCAATGTGCTATCTGAATAGAGAACGGCAGCCAGCAAATTATGATTGGAAGTAATGGAATTACGAAGTTCCAGAAATGCCTTCTGGCAACGAGGAACAAGTTCCACCACCCGACGACCGAACTCTTCAAAGGCAGGAAAATTTGCCTCAAATGTAGTATCCGCAGCATCTACCGCTTTGAAACCGACAGGCTGTATGCCAAGTATCTCTTTATATTCCGGTTCGGCACCGAAAATAACATCACTATATTGTACTAAAGGTTGCATGACTTCGGCAGCAGAACTCCCATAGTTCCAAAGTTTCTTACGGAAATTCAGGTCACAGGAGATAGTCAATCCCATACGGTCAGCTATTTCAAGAGCCTCACGACATGCATTGGCACCATCTTGTGACAAAGCAGCAGCAATACCCGACCAATGAAACCAACCGGCATCAGAGAATATCTTTTCCCAATCAATCATGCCCGGACGCAAAGTAGCAAAAGAAGAGCCTTCACGGTCGTAAACCACATTAGAATTACGGAATGCCGCACCACTTTCCAGGAAATAAAGCCCCATGCGCTTACCACCAAAAACAATACCTTCCGTACCTAAACCGTTAGCACGGAGCGAAGCTATACAGGCACGTGCCACAGCATTGTCCGGCAGGCGGGTTACGAATTCTGTGGAAATACCAAAGTTAGCCAACGAAACGGCCACATTTGCTTCACTGCCACCGTAAGTGGCTATCATCTGATTGGTTTGTGAAAAACGTAGGAAATCAGGAGCAGTAAGCCTCAGCATTACTTCACCAAAGGTGACTACTTTCTTATTTGTGGTAATTTGTTTCTTGTTCATACGATGTCAATAATAAAGATTAACTAAACAGCAAAGTTGTATTTTTATTCCAAGCAAACGCAAAGATATAATAATATTTATTGGCGGAAAAGCAGGGATAAAATAGAATCATCAGATTTGTTGTAACTTTGCAAAGTTTTAACTGATATAACAAACAGAATGAGTTCATTGAAGAAAATTCCCTCTCCTATAGTATCTCTCCTGCCCATCGCACTGTTGGTAGGAATGTTATTTGCCACAATACATACATTCGGAAGCGATGCCTTGGGAGGAGGAAGCCAGATTTCCCTGCTGACCACAACAGCTTTCTGCGTATTTATAGGAATAGCTTTTTACCGGGTTCCCTGGAAAGATTACGAACTCGCCATTACGAATAATATTGCCGGAGTTGCCACTGCCATCATCATTCTGCTGATTATCGGTGCACTGAGCGGTGCATGGATGATAAGCGGCATCGTCCCTACCCTTATATATTATGGTATGCAGATTATCCATCCCGATTTCTTCCTGGCATCCACCTGCATCATCTGCGCACTGATTTCCGTGATGACGGGTAGCTCGTGGACCACAATCGCCACTATCGGTATTGCCTTGATGGGCATCGGCAAAGCACAGGGCTTCAATGAGGGTTGGATAGCGGGAGCCATCATCTCCGGCGCCTACTTCGGTGATAAGATTTCTCCATTGTCAGAAACCACCATACTCGCTTCTTCCATAACGGATGTACCTTTGTTCCGGCATATACGTTATATGCTGATTACGACCACGCCGTCATTGATTATCACACTCGTTATCTTCACCGTGATGGGTTTCGTCATCGAAACGCACTCTACGGAACACATGGCCGACTTTGCCGTTTCGCTGAAAGATACATTCACCATCACTCCCTGGCTGCTGATTGTCCCCATAGTGACCGGAATACTTATTGCACGGAAGACTCCGTCCATCATCACCTTGTTCCTCTCTACTCTGCTGGCAGGGATATGCGCTATCATCTTCCAGCCGGAATTGCTTCGGGAAATTGCCGGAGAGAGTAATATATTTAAAGGCATAATGATGACATTCTACGGAAACACCAGCCTGGACACGGGAAACACGATGCTGACCGACCTTGTTTCCACCCGTGGCATGGCGGGCATGATGGATACGGTCTGGCTGATACTTTGTGCCATGTGTTTCGGCGGCGCAATGACGGCAAGCGGCATGCTGGGCAGCATTACATCCGTCTTCGTACGCTTCATGAAAGGCAGGGTGAGTGTGGTGGCCTCCACCGTTTGTTCGGGATTGTTTCTCAATCTCACCACTGCCGACCAGTATATCAGTATCATCCTTACCGGAAATATGTTCCGCAACATTTATGAGAAAAAAGGATATGAGAACCGGTTGCTGAGCCGCACAACGGAAGATGCCGTCACCGTCACTTCGCCTCTGATACCCTGGAATACCTGTGGAATGACGCAGGCGACGATATTGAACGTATCTACGCTGACGTACCTTCCCTATTGCTTTTTCAACATTATCAGCCCGCTGATGAGCATCCTGGTTGCAGCCATCGGATATAAAATTGTGAAGCGTCCCGTGAACAATCCCGAATAAAGGTTGTTTTGCAATAAACGAACAAGAATCGTAAAACCTAAACATTAAAGAATTATGAAAAAGTTTATTGCATTAGTAGCATTAGTAATGATGAGTGCGGCAACGACCGCCATGTATGCACAAGAAAGTAGAGCGGAACGCCGCGCAGACCGTAAAGCTCAGAGAGACGCAGAACGCGCCCGCATGAAAGCTGAAGAACAAGTGGCCGACGCCATTTCGTATGATGACGCTGTGGCAGCATTGAAAGCCCACCAGTTTGTACTGGAAGCTGACCAGGTGATGTTTCGCAACGGACAGACGGCTTTTGTAAACTCCAACACCAACTTCGTATTAGTGAACCAAGGACGTGGTACCGTGCAGGTAGCATTCAACACTGTATATCCCGGTCCTAACGGTATCGGTGGTGTAACTGTGGACGGAACAACCTCGGATATGAAGATTACTACTGATAAAAAAGGTAATGTAAATTGCCAGTTCAGTATTCAGGGTATCGGTATTTCGGCACAGATTTTCATTACGCTGACCAACGGTGGCAACAATGCCAGTGTAACCATCAGCCCGAACTTCAACTCCAACACTATGACGTTGAGCGGTAATCTGGTTCCGTTAGACCAATCCAGTATCTTCAAAGGACGTTCCTGGTAAAGCCCTTTACAATATATATATTTCCACTCCGCTGCAAAGGTGCCTTTTAGGGATTATTTGCAGCGGAGTTTTTTGTGATAAATACGAATCAGCAGACAGCTCCCCATAGGACCGGAAAGGGACGAAAGCCGGACTGTAATGGTCAAGATATATGAGAGAGGCAGGATAAGGTTATAGATAAGCATAGAATCAATGCCAATGATTCCTATCATCAATACGGATGATGACTATCATCAATACGGATGATGACTACCATCAATACGGATGATGACTATCATCAATGCCGATGATGACTATCATCAATGCCAATGATGGTATTCCAATCTATATCCTTATCCTGTCTTTGTCATATACCTTGACCATTACAGCCCGGCTTCCAGCCCATCCGAACAAAAAAAGGAGTAGTTCATTTCATTCTGCCTCTGTTTGCATTATCTTTGTACCCGATATGAGAGAATTTATCATCGCCGACAATCAGGACATCACCAAAGCAGGTATGATGTTCTTGCTTAGCAAGCAAAAAGACACTGCCTTGTTGCTGGAAGCGGACAACAAAGGAGAATTGGTTCAGCAACTGCGCCTGCATCCGCAAGCAGTGGTTATACTGGACTATACCTTGTTTGACTTTTCCGGAGCAGACGAGCTGATTGTATTGCACGAACGATTTAAGGAAGCCGACTGGTTGCTTTTCTCGGACGAGTTGAGCGTAGAGTTTTTGCGGCAAGTGCTGTTCAGCAGCATGTCGTTCGGGGTAGTATTGAAAGATAATTCAAAAGAAGAAATACTGTCTGCACTGCAATGCGCCTCAAGGAAGGAACGGTTCATCTGCAATCATGTAAGTAACCTGTTGCTGTCCGGCAGCAATGCTGCTCCGGCCCGCCCCGTGCCGAAAGATGATTTACTGACCCCGGCGGAACGTAGCATACTGAAAGAAATAGCTTTAGGAAAAACAACCAAAGAGATTGCGGCGGAAAGAAATCTCAGTTTCCACACCGTAAACAGCCACCGCAAAAATATATTCCGCAAGTTAGGGGTGAACAATGCCCACGAAGCTACAAAATATGCGATGAAAGCGGGAATTGTCGACTTGGTGGAATACTATATATAAGGGAGTTTTCAGACACAGATTTCTCCGCTACCGATACATATCCGGGAAGCCTCGTCATAAACTACGCCGAATTGTCCCGGAGCTATGCCTTGCAGATTATCAGAAGAAATGATACGGTAGTTCCCTCCTTCCTGTACTAATTTTCCTTTCATAAACTCCGGCGTATGCCTGATTTTAAAAGTAACATCCACTTCTTCAGCCTCCTGCCAGGGATTTTCCGTTATAAAATGGAAATCGTGCATTCGGAATTCACGACCGTATTGCCATTGTGTGTCATATCCGCGAGAAACATAAAGCACATTTTCTTCAATATCCTTCCGAATAACAAACCAGGGACCGCCACTCAACCCCAGACCTTTACGCTGCCCGATAGTATGGAACCAATATCCGCGATGCGTACCAATCTTCTTACCGCTTTCCCACTCCACAATGTCCCCTTCACGCTCGCCAAGGAAACGGCGGACAAAGTCATTATAGTTAATCTTGCCCAAAAAGCAGATGCCTTGGCTGTCACGGCGGCGGGCAGTGGGCAATCCTGCCGTGCGGGCAATGTCCCGTACTTCCTGTTTCATCAGCCCACCCAAGGGGAACATTAGTTTGGAAACTTGCAGGTAATCAATCTGGGCAAGGAAATCGGTTTGGTCTTTTACCGGGTCTACGGCTGTACCCAGCCATATCTTCCCGTCTTTACTGACGGTAGTGGCATAATGCCCGGTAGCGGTAAAGTCAAATTCCTTCCCTACCTTCTGCTCGAAACAGCCGAATTTGATGAACCGGTTGCACATCACATCAGGATTGGGAGTCAAGCCGCGACGGATTTTATCAATGGCGTATGCAGCCACCTGTTCCCAATATTCATTCTGCAAATCTATCATCTCCAAAGGCAAGCCATAACGGCGGGCAACAGCCGAAGCCATCTCCCAATCTTCTTCGGCCGAACAATCCATAAATTCGGCACCGTCCATTCCTATCTTAATGTAAAAGAGGGACGGACGGTAACCTTGTTCACAAAGAAGGTGTACGACAACAGAACTGTCGACACCTCCTGATAATAAAACAGCAATATTCATTTAGTTAAGGAGTAGTTATTGTTCTTTCAAATTTTATCTAATGCCTGAGACAAGTCGTCCAGCAAATCGGCAATGTGTTCCGTGCCGATGGACAGACGGATAGTTCCCGGCTTGATGCCTTGTTCTTCCAGTTCCCGCTCATTCAGTTGTGAGTGGGTGGTGGTGGCGGGATGAATGACGAGAGATTTGACATCCGCCACATTCGCCAGAAGCGAGAATATCTGCAAGTTATCAATAAAAGTATGCGCCTCTTTCACTCCGCCCTTCACTTCAAAGGTAAAGATGGAACCGGCACCATTGGGGAAATACTTCTCATACAAAGCATGGTCCGGATGTTCCGGCAATGACGGATGATTGACCGCCGCCACTTTAGGATGCTTCTTCAGGAAATCAACCACTTTCAAGGCATTTTCCACATGGCGTTCCACACGGAGGGACAGCGTTTCCAGTCCCTGCAACAGAATGAATGCGTTGAACGGGCTAATAGTAGCCCCCGTGTCACGAAGCAGTACGGCGCGGATACGTGTGACATAAGCCGCAGGCCCCGCAGCATCCGTAAACCGTACACCATGATAACAAGGTTCCGGTTCCGTGAGTTGGGGGAACTTACCGGAAGCCACCCAGTCGAACTTACCGCTATCCACAATCACACCGCCCAATGACGTGCCATGACCGCCGATGAACTTCGTAGCGGAGTGGACTACGATATCCGCCCCGTGCTCTATGGGACGTATCAGGTAAGGAGTACCGAACGTATTATCAATAATCAATGGAATCCGGTGGCGATGGGCAATTTCGGCAATGGCATCAATATCAATGATATTGGAATTGGGATTGCCCAGGGTTTCGATAAATACGGCTTTCGTATTCTCCTGTATCGCATTCTCAAAGTTTGAAAGCTCCGTAGGGTCTACAAAAGTGGTAGTCACTCCGTAGGCCGGCAAAGTATGCGCCAACAGATTATAGGTACCTCCGTAGATAGTCTTGGCTGAGACAATATGATCTCCGGCACGGGTGATATTCTCAAAAGCATAAGTAACGGCAGCAGCTCCTGAAGCAACCGCCAATGCAGCAACGCCACCTTCCAGTGCAGCCACACGAGCCTCAAACACGCCTTGTGTGGAGTTTGTCAGCCGACCGTAAATATTACCCGCATCTTGCAGACCGAAGCGTGCGGCAGCATGGGCTGAGTCACGGAATACGTATGAAGTAGTTTGGTAAATGGGCACGGCGCGCGCATCGGTAGCCGGGTCGGGCTGTTCTTGTCCTACATGGAGTTGAAGCGTTTCAAAATGCAATTTCTTTGTTTCCATTGTCTTTGTATTTTTAGGATTAATTGATTGAGCGCAAAGATAATGGGATGTCCTGATATGGGCAATGACATAAGATAGGGAATTTTATACCACATTTATGGTAGATAAACAAACTATTCGCTAAATTTGCAACGAAAACCAAACGATAGATACAGATGAGAAGAAGGAATATACAGCTTTTCCTACTATTGGGAGTCCTCGCAATGACAAGTTTATTCTCTTGTGGAGTAGACCGTTGGCCGGAATATTACAAATGGACCGGGCGTGATCTATGGATAGACAGCGTCATGAGAGAAGAATATCTGTGGTTTGAAGACATCCCCAACACAAAGGACCTGAACTACTTCCTTGAACCAGATGCTTTTTTGAAGAAAATAATATCCCCACTCGATAAAGGATACTCCAGCGTAGATACGCTGTATGCTACCCCATTGCCAAGTTATGGTTTCGACTATACGCTGTATAGTATAGTTGGTAATGACACTGCTTTTAATGCGCTGATTACTTATGTAATACCCGGTTCTCCTGCCGCCGAAGTTGGTTTAAAACGGGGTGAGTGGATTATGAAAGTCAACGATGACTTTATCACCAAGAAAACTGAAGAATTATTGAAAGAAGGTGAAAGCCGGAAGTTATTAATGGGAGAATATAGTGCACAGGAAAATGAAGCAGGGGAAACAGAAGGTGTCATTACTTCCTATGGTGAAGCCAACCTACCCGCTTCCCGCCCCGTGGAAGACGTTACGATACCCGCCTATGATGTTCTCACCGGTGGTGTAGGTTATCTGGCATACAATAGTTTCAGTGCAGAAGATAATAGTGAATTGCTTCGACTCTCCCAATACTATAAAGAGAACAATGTGAAAGAGTTTGTTCTCGACTTACGCTACAATGCCGGTGGAGCAATGGATTGTGTACAACTTCTGGCAACGATATTAGCACCTGCAGATAAATTAGGCAGTACCCTCGCTTCACTGGAATACAGCCAAAAGCAGATGTCCAAAGACCGGGAACTCACTTTCGACAACCAGCTTTTGCAAGGAGGTAACAATTTAAATCTATCGAAAGTATATATCCTGACAAGCAGTACTACTGCAGGCGCCGCAGAAATGCTGATCAACTGCCTGAAGCCTTATATGACCGTAGTACTTGTGGGTGCCACAACTAAGGGAGAAAACGTAGCAACAGCCAGTTTCTCCAGTGATAAGTTCCAGTGGATTCTTCGCCCCGTTGTATGCGAGGTATTCAATTCCGAAGGCAAGGCTGATTATTCCACTGGCTTTACTGCAGACTATGCAGTCAATTCCCTACAAGACTTTGCAAAAGTACTGCCCTTAGGTAATCCTAATGAAGAAATGTTGAGTGCAGCATTAGGAATCATTGATGGTAGCATCGTACTTCCGAAACCGGAGCCAGAACCGGAGCCCGAAACCCAAATGAAAGCGGTGAAAAGTGTGAAAGTAAAACGCACTTTCCGCAGCGGTCTTATCGTTAAATAAACCAGAATGAAGAAAAATATTCTCATAGCATTGCTATTCATAGGAGGATTGACGGCTTGTAATGATAATGATAACGAACAACCGAAGAACTTAGAATCCGTAAACATCTTTGTCTGTAGTGACGAATTAGCAATACCAAATGCCCTTGGATATCCTATAACTAATTTCTCACAAATAAAATTATCGGAGATTAAGACAGGAGACGCACAGCCGGTTACTCTCACTCAAACTTATGACTATGAAGCTGGTCGGATAGCAAGATTTACATCTCTACAGAAGTTTGCAGCCGGAGGAGAATCCTTTGAAATAGAGAATATTACCGATGTTGTTTATGAAGATCACAAAGTAATAGTTACAGATGAAATCAACAATGTATCTACATATACACTGAATGATAAAGGATATGCCGTAAGTTGTGTACGTCAGGAAATGGATGGGAAAGTACGCTCTTACACATTCAGTTATCTCACCAATACAGCCGGAAAATATTTTCTTAAGAACATAACAGAAACACTGAATGGAGATCGAATTTATTCCACAATCAATATTGATTATAACAATTATAGAGCATTACGCATCACCCAGCAGATTGATGTTTATGAGCAAACGTATATAGCCAGCACACCTGCTGATAATGAAATTGCCAACACGTCAGAGATTCCATATCTATTCTTGACAGATCTATATCCCCTTTCATTCCACTCGGTAGCCATTTACGGGAAGTTCTTGGGAGATGCATACAATACTCTGATTACTAACCTCAGACCCGAAGATAACAGTGAAAGTAACGAAACCACGACTTATAAATATAAATTCGACGGACGAGGTATCGTTACTTCCTGTGATGAGGTGACCAAGAGTTACGGAGACAACTACGAGCGTACCATAAAGTACACAATCGAATAAATTGAAATATTATTTCCTGAAGAATTTATCAAAGAAAAGAATTTGGTAATCAATAGAGTTATTCCAGTATTGCCCGTTATGTGCACCAGGACGAGTAATAAAGTCATGACTAATATTCTTTTCCAATAAAGCTTTATGCAATGCTTTATTTACTTCCAGGAAGAAATCTTTTTCGCCACAATCGATAATTAATGCCAAATCACCATCTGTAATCTTATCAATCTGGGTAATGACAGTGTGCTGGTCCCATAAAGCGCTGTCGGCCTCGTATTCACCGAGTTGTTTGCTCATCTCCCAATTCTTCGGGAATGGGCGGATATCCACTCCACCACTGGTACTTCCTCCGGCACCAAATACATCTTTATGACGGATTGCAAGCCACAAAGCACCATGACCACCCATGCTCAATCCGGTAATGGCCCTTCCTTTTTTCTCCGGAATTGTGGAATAGTTTTTATCTGTATAATTCACCAGTTCTGAAGCTACAAAAGTTTCATAGCGGTAAGCCGGATTCTTAGGACTATCCCAGTACCAACTGTTTTTACCATCAGGACATACAAAGATGATTCCTTTTTCATCCGCAATCTTAGGCAATTCCGGCTTAACACCTACCCAGGTACGTGCATTGCCACCATAACCATGCAACAGATAAACGACCGGGCAAGCCTCAGCTTTCTCTCCCAATGCTTTATCAGGAAGTACATACACTACCTGTACCTCCTTATTCATGGAGGGACTTTTCACCATTATAGTATCTACTCGTGCAGCCTGTGTGGCAACAACCGAAAACAGTAATAGAACACTGAATAAAATTTGTTTTCTTTTCATGTCTTTCATTCTTTAATAATCTCTATAAATAGGCAGCAATATTAGTAATAAAATTCAAAAAATTAGTAAGTTTGCAACATAAACTATTCGTAACCTATATGGAATTTATAATTATTCTATTTTTATTAGTGTTGAACGGCGTCTTTGCCATGTATGAAATAGCATTGGTGTCGTCCAGCAAAGCACGACTTGAAACCCTTGCAGGAAAGGGAAACAAAAGAGCCAAAGGAGTATTGAAACAGTTAGAAGAACCCGAGAAATTTCTTTCTACCATCCAAATCGGCATCACGCTCATCGGTATTGTATCCGGTGCTTTCGGTGGTGTAGCCATTGCCGACAATGTAGCACCATTATTCGCCTCCATTCCTGGGGCCGCCCCCTATGCAAAAGACCTTGCCATGATTACAACAGTGGCAATCATTACGTACCTCTCACTCATCATTGGTGAATTGGTGCCCAAATCCATAGCACTGAGTAATCCGGAGCGATATGCAACTCTACTGAGTCCGGTCATGATTTTACTGACCAAAGTATCTTATCCGTTCGTCTGCCTGCTCAGTTTCTCAACCAAGATAGTGAATAAACTAATCGGATTGAACAATGGAGAAGAACGTCCCATGACACAGGAAGAATTGAAAATGATTCTGCATCAAAGTTCAGAACAGGGTGTTATCGATAAGGAGGAAACAGAAATGTTACGGGATGTATTCCGCTTCTCAGATAAGCGTGCCAATGAATTGATGACTTACCGCCGCGATCTTGTCGTACTATATCCCACATACACACGTGATGAGGTACTACACATTATCCGCGAACAACATTTCAGCAAATATCTGTTGGTAGAGAAAGGAAAAGATGATATTATCGGAGTAGTGTCCGTCAAGGATATTATTCTAATGTTAGGCAATGATCACCCTTTCGATTTACGTGGTATTGCCCGCCCTCCCCTGTTTATTCCGGAAAGTTTATATGCCAAGAAAGTTTTAGAGCTATTTAAGAAGAACAAAAATAAGTTCGGAGTTGTTGTAGACGAGTATGGTAATACAGCCGGCATTATCACCTTGCACGATTTGACGGAAAGTATCTTCGGAGACATCCTTGAAGAGAACGAAACAGAAGAAGAAGAAATCGTCACACGGCAAGATGGCTCGATGCTCGTAGAAGCTTCTATGAATATAGATGATTTTATGGAAGAGATGGGCATCCTGAGTTATGATGATCTGAAGGTGGAAGACTTTACCACACTAAGCGGTCTCGCCATGTTCCTCATCGGGCGGGTACCTAAAGCAGGAGACTTGTTCAACTACAAGAACCTACAGTTTGAAGTTGTGGACATGGATCGTGGACGAGTGGATAAACTACTCGTTATCAAAAAAGAAGAGGAAGAATAGTGTGAATTTGCATTATATATTAACTTAAACCATTAAAGCAATGAAAAAAGTAATGATGATTGCAGCCATCGCAGCTGCATTGGTATCCTGCCAATCAAAAGGAACCCAGAACAATGATTCCACCGTAGATGAAGGAGTGTTGACAGTTGCCGGGAATGATTCTTCTGCCGTAGCCGTATACGAAGGTCTTCTTCCTGCTGCCGACGGCCCGGGTATCCAATACGTATTGAGCGTGGACAGTGTAGGTCCTGACGGAGAAAGTGGTTATACTTTGGTTACGACTTATCTGGATGCGGAAGGTCAAGGAAAAAATAAGAGCTTTACTTCCAAAGGCAAGAAGCAAGTCATCAAGAAAACAGTAGATAACAAACAGAAGACAGCCTACAAACTGACACCGAATGATGGTGACGCTCCCGTCTACTTTGTAGTAGTGAACGATACCACTTTACGTTTGGTTAACGATAGTCTGCAAGAAGCTGTCAGCGACCTAAACTACGATATTATTCAAGTGAAGAAATAATCAGCAAGTAAAAAAATATCCCCTTGCTTTATGCAAGGGGATATTTTTTATCTCATTAAGTAACACTAAAAAATAACCTGGTATAAATGGGCATTTTATTTTTCCGGTTAGAGAAATATTTTTTCCCAATAGGAGAAAAATGATTTAGTAATAAACTAATAATAAATTGGAAGATAAACCGACATTTATGTACCAAGTTCTTCTTTTACGATTATTAAAGCATTACTAAAATTAGAAAACCTTATTTTATTTCTTAGCTGCCGGAGAAGAATATCTTGCGTTCAATCCTTCTACGATTTCTTTCGTAATGTTATAGATGCTGTCAGCGTACAACAGATTGTCGAAACCTGTATTACTGATAATCATACTATATCCTTTTGTCTTATTATACTCTTTCAGGAAAGCATTGATAGAATCGCGCAATTGCAGGCTATTCTTTTCGTTTTCGCTCATCAACTCTGATTGCAGTTTGTTGCTCAATGTCTGCAAATCCTGTTCCAACTTGGCAATGCGGTTGTACTCCTGCTGTGCTCTTTCCGGAGACAGATAAGCATTATTCTGATACTTCGTCTGGAAATCCTGTTTCTGCTTATCCAATTCACGAGCTTTCTGGTTCAGCGTCAAACGAACATTTTCACTCTTCTTTACCATACCTTCATTCAGGTCGATGCAGAAATTATATTGTGCCAGAAGCGTGTCTATTTCAACATAAGCAATCTTCATTCCAGTAAGTTCACCTGAAGCTTGGCCTGACGTAGTTGCCGTTTGATTTTCAGCTTTACCTGTACATTGAGAAAATAAAACGATAAGTGCAAGGGCAGCCAAACCGTTTACGAGGTAGTTCAATCTCTTCATAACTTGTAAAAAATATAGTTTTAAAATTATTAATTCATACTATCATTTAAGGCTTTCTCCAGTTCATCAATAGAAAAACGCGGCTTTTTCTGTGCTTCCCTGTCTTGCGATTGGGCACACCCAATACCTCTCTCCCGCATTGCTTTATTACCGCTGACGTGCCCGTTAGGGAACTTTCCGCCTTTCACAAAAAAGACTTTTACACCTAATAATGCAATGCAAATAGCAACTATTAACAAACTTATCAATACTGTATCGAGCATTTCTACTATTTTTGTAATACGAAAACAGGCTACATTTCAGCAAAATGAAAATAAAATTTTCTTTTGCATTCAATTTGCTCTATTTTTGTGGGTGCAAATATAGGGCTTTGTATGGACTAACCCGCTTTTTTTACCATAAAAAAAGAGAAGCGGTTATAAAATAGCCAATTGATTTAACCATATTTAGCAATAAGAGGTTAAATACGAACATTCATAAAGGAATTAATATGGAAAAGAATGAACTGAAACCGGCAGGCGTTTTTCATTATTTCGATGAAATCTGCCAAGTGCCGCGTCCTTCAAAGAAGGAAGAGAAAATGATTGCTTATCTGAAAGCATTCGGTGAGAAACATAAGTTGGAAACGCTGGTGGACGAAGCTGGCAACGTCCTCATCAAAAAGCCCGCTACACCGGGCATGGAGAATCGTAAAACCGTTGTACTGCAATCTCACATCGACATGGTGTGCGAAAAGAACAATGATGTGCAGCACGATTTCCTCACCGACCCGATAGAGACTGTGATTGAAGGTGAATGGATGAAAGCCAAAGGTACAACACTGGGAGCCGACAACGGTATCGGTGTAGCTACCGAACTGGCTATCCTTGCTGATGACAGTATTCAGCACGGACCTCTGGAATGCCTGTTTACAGTGGACGAAGAAACCGGATTGACCGGTGCTTTTGCCCTAAAAGAAGGTTTCATGAACGGGGATATTTTGCTGAACCTCGACTCGGAAGATGAAGGTGAACTCTTTATCGGCTGTGCAGGAGGAATCGACTCCGTTGCAGAGTTTACATATAAAGAGGTGGATGTACCTGCCGGATATTTCTGTTGCAAGGTACAAGTGAAAGGTTTAAAAGGCGGACATTCCGGGGGAGATATCCATCTGGGGCTTGGCAATGCCAATAAGATACTGAACCGCTTCCTGAGCCAGACTTTCCGGAAGTACGATATGTACCTGTGCGAAATCGATGGTGGTAATCTGCGCAATGCCATTGCTCGCGAAGCACACGCCATTATCGCTATACCGGAAGACAATAAACATGATCTGCGTGCCGACCTGAATATATTCGCAGCCGAAGTACAGACCGAGTATGCCGTAGTCGATCCGACTCTGCAGCTCGTTTTAGAATCGGAAAATGCTTGTGCGAAAGCTATCGATAAAGATACCACCAAACGTTTGCTGCAAAGCCTCTATGCTTGTCCCCACGGAGTTTATGCTATGAGTCAGGACATCCCCGGACTGGTGGAAACTTCTACCAATCTTGCATCTGTCAAGATGAAGCCGGACAATGTGATTCGCATCGAAACCAGCCAGCGCAGTTCTACCGCCTCTTCCAAACAAGACATCGCCAATATGGTACGTACCGTATTCGATATGAGTGGAGCCAAAGTTAGTTTCGGTGACGGCTATCCGGGTTGGAAGCCCAACCCTCACTCCGAAATACTGGAAATTGCAGTCGAATCTTACAAACGTTTATTCGGTATAGATGCTAAAGTGAAAGCAATTCATGCCGGACTGGAATGCGGTCTGTTCCTCGATAAGTATCCTTCACTGGATATGATATCCTTTGGTCCGACTTTGCAAGGCGTACATTCCCCCGATGAACGGATGCTGATTCCTACAGTGGATAAATTCTGGAAACACTTGCTGGAGATTCTGGCTAATGTTCCCGTAAAGAAGTAACTTACATCCCTTATTCCTCTTATACGGATGGTTAAAGGGAAGCATGTATAAGATGGCATCTTGTGTAACATAAGATGCCATCTTTCGTAACGCAAAATGCTATCTTATGCATAATGCCCTATAGCGATGTACTCCTTTCAATATAACATCGCCTCATCAAGGTAGTAAGATTAAAGCGAACGATATAATAAAGCGACAGGAATACCGTTATTTAGTAAAACTTGCAGAACGTACGGTATGAAATCAAAAGCACTATACCTTATATATATATTCCCGGTACTTTTCCTGTTGCCCTTTACCGCTTGTGACGACATGGACGATTATTCGTCCGACCCGAAGCATACACTTTGTTTCTCGCAAGATACGCTATGCATGGATACCGTTCTCACCGGTATTCCCACATCCACCCGTCAACTGAAAGTATACAACCCGAATAAGAAAGCATTGTTAATATCTTCCATAGTCCTTGCCGATGCCGGGAAATCCGGTTTTCGCATCAATGTGGATGGCATAAAGGAAAATCAATTCTCCGATATAGAAATTGCAGGCGAAGACAGCTTGTATATTTTTGTAGAAGCGACCCTGCATCAGCAAGACAATGCCGACATCAGATTAATAAAAGACTCCATTCTTTTTCAACTGAATGGCATCCGACAGGAAGTAAAGCTGCAGGCATATGCACAAGACGCTTTTACTTTCCGGGGAAAAGTAATTGAAAAAGATACCTTGATTACATCCCAACGTCCGATACTGATTTATGACAGTATCAGTATTGCCCCGGATGTACACTTAACACTCGCGGCAGGCACCCGCTTGTATTTCCACGGCAAGGCAGGAATGCAGATACACGGACGCCTGTCAGCAGAAGGTACCCTTTCCGCTCCGGTTATTTTCCGGGGAGATCGTACAGACCGGATGTTCCCCTATCTTCCTTATGACCGGTTACCGGGACAATGGGGAGGCTTACGTTTTTACAAAACCAGCTATGAGA
Source organism: Bacteroides sp. AM16-24 (assembly GCF_003471885.1). NCBI lineage: Bacteria > Pseudomonadati > Bacteroidota > Bacteroidia > Bacteroidales > Bacteroidaceae > Bacteroides > Bacteroides sp. AM16-24. The sequence goes on along the minus strand of NZ_QRKI01000001.1, from coordinate 196,929 downwards.
ATCATCTGGTTTATGCAGATATTCACGGTGGTAGTTTCGGCATTCGTTGCGATTCTTCGATGACAGACCGCAGGAAGTTGACATTGGAATCCTCTCTCATACGACAAGTATCGGGCAATGGACTGGAGTTGACATCGTGTCAGGTAGTGGTAGGAAACAGTGAGATCAGTAATGCGGGAGAAAACTGCGTCAGCCTGTTAGGGGGAGATTATACATTTACCCACTGTACACTGGCAAATTACTTTAGTTGGAATGTACGGAAAGGGGTGGCATTGCAAGTGCGGAATGAACTGGATGATACTGCATATCCGCTTTCATCGGCTATTTTCCGTAATTGTATTATCGCGGGTTCGGGCACGGACGAAATTAACGGAGGACGCTCTAAAAATGAGAATATAGCTTTCAATTATTACTTCTCACACTGCCTCATCAACTCGATAGAAGAAGAGAATGACAAGATAGTCAATGTTATCTGGGAGAAGGATGATAATTTCATGCTGATGGATAACCATACACAGGAATACAATCTTAATCTTGGTGAAAAATCCAAAGCCATTAATTGGGGAAGAAAAGAAGATGCAAACACCTACCCTATTGACAGAAATGGACACTCCCGCCTACAGGATGTAGCACCGGATGCAGGATGTTATGAATCTATGATCTTACCATCATACTAAAAATGGTTCTCAATGAACATTAAACTATATATTACTTTTTCATTTCTGTTCGCTCCTTTTGTCTTCCTTTGCGGACAAACGAAAAAAGACACCCTCTCTTTTCGCGTTGTCAGTTATAATGTTGAAAACTTATTCGACTGCCGCCACGATACGCTAAAAAACGACTATGAATTCCTGCCCGACGCAGTACGCCACTGGAATTATACGAAATATAAAATGAAGTTGGATAACATAGCCCGCACCATCACAGCCGCAGGCGGTTGGACTCCACCTGCACTTGTTGCCCTTTGTGAAGTGGAAAATGACAGTGTATTACGCGACCTGACTCGGCGCTCGGTTCTTCGGGAAGCCGGATACCGCTATGTGACGACCAACTCACCCGACCAGCGAGGTATTGATGTGGCATTGCTTTACCAACGGGACCGTTTCAAACTGATTTCCTATCAAGGAATCTCCATACCTTATATATCCGGTAAAAAGAAATTTCGCCCTACACGGGATATACTACACGTTTGCGGGATGTTATTAAACCACGATACACTGGATGTTTTTGTAGTTCATCTTCCGTCCCGTTCAGGAGGTGCCAAAGAAAGCGAGCCTTACCGTCTACATGCTGCCCGGCAATTGAAAGCTACGGCAGACAGTATCTACCTCCATCGGTATCATCCGCAAATTCTTATCATGGGAGACTTCAACGATTATCCCGATAATGCATCGGTCAGCAAAATAGTCTCAGCAAAAGCACCGCCCCAAGACAAAAATAGTTTGCAACCACAAAGATTCTATCACTTGCTTGCCCGTAAGGCCACTACACAAAAAAACTTCGGCAGTTATAAATATCAAGGCGAATGGGGATTACTGGATCATATCATTGTCTCCGGCACGCTTCTCCAGCCGGATACAGACTTTTGCACCAGTGAAAACAAAGCCGATATCTTTCGTCCTTCTTTCCTATTGACGGATGATAAAAAGTATGGCGGTGTACAGCCATTCCGCACTTACTACGGAATGAAGTACCAGAACGGTTACAGCGATCACCTGCCTGTATGGGCAGATTTCCGGCTCATTTATTAATCCGAATACTGATACAATTTCAAATCAAACTTCTGTACCATTACCAGCAAATGATCGAATATATCGGACTGAATGCGCTCATATTCTTTCCATACCTTGTTCCGGGAAAAGAAATAGACCTGAATAGGAACTCCGTAAGTTGTCATTTCCTTCTGACTGATAATCAAGTCCAGATCCTGATTTACAACAGGTAGGCTACAAAGATAGCGTTCGATGTAAATGCGGTAGAGTTGCGCATTGGTAGGCACCTCCCCTTCCGCCGGCTGATAGTCCGCCATCAAAGGAACTTCCTTGCGAATGGTATCCAACATCTCAGGAGTACAGAACTTCAATGTGGTCATGTCCAGATAGATATTCTTGTCCACACGCCGGCCACCACTCTCCTGCATGCCACGCCAGTTCTGAAAAGAACCGTTCACTAAGGTATAAGGCGGAATGGTAGAAATTGTGTTATCCCAGTTCTGTATCTTCACGGTGTTGAGAGTGATCTCTTTCACAATACCATTGGCAGATCCGTTGGGTAAAGCAATCCAGTCGCCGATACGCAGCATTTCATTGGCAGAGAGTTGCACTCCGGCCACAAACCCCAAAATACTATCTTTAAATACCAACATCAATACTGCTGCCGAAGCACCCAATCCGGCAAAAAGGGTTGCGGGAGATTTATCGATAAGAATAGATATGGCAATGATAGCAGCCACAAAGAACAGTAGTACTTGCAATACCTGGACAAAACCTTTCATCGGGTGATTCTTACTATTGTCTTTTTGATTATGAAAATCCAGAAAAACCAGTAACAGTCCGTTCAGCGCAAAGGCTAATGCAGCTACAATATACACGGCACACACCTTCTGAGCCAAGTCCAACAGCTCTACTCCATGCACAAAAGTATGGGGCAACAGAAAATAAATCAGAATGCCCGGCAAGGTATGTATCAGGTGAGGAACGACCTTCCGCTTCATTAATAAGGTATTCCAACGGTGAGGTGAACGATTTGTATAATGCTTCATACCACCCACAAATATGGCTTGGAATAGATAGTCTAGTCCTACAGCTATAGCAATAATCAATATGGCGATGATAGTCTCATCAAATGTATTCGCAAATTTGGGATCTACTCCCCAACCTACAAGGGTTTTATTCATCCACCCTCCTAATGTCGTCATATATTCCTCCGATTTTAGTTGCTTATTAAGAATAATAACAGATAAAGGGGGCAGGTTGTTTAATGAAACATTTTTCCGGCTTCATCTTTTAGTTTTCCGGCTTCGGCAAAAAAGTCCCGATACATCTGTCTGAAACAGTTTACTTTCGTTCCCGGATTAAACGAAAAAAGTATGAACCGAAACGTAACATTTATCAGTATTCTTAGCCTCGGACTCCTGTTGGGCGCTTGTAGCAATAACTCTTCTTCACAGGAAGAGACTTTAATTGTGAAAACTGCTACTGCCAGCACCTACAGTAACGAAACTGTCAAAGAGTTCCCCATCATCACCCAACCGTTCCGTACCACAGAACTTTCTTTCCGTGTCAGTGGCCCCATCGACCGGCTGGATGTCTATGCCGGAAACTATTACCGCCGTGGAGATATTATTGCAGAAATCGACCCGCGGGATTATCGCATCCGACGTGAACGTGCCGAAGCCGTCTACCGCCAGGCAAAGGCAGAGTACGAACGTATCAGTGCGCTTTACCAGAAAAACAATCTTTCTGCCAGTACTTACGAGAAAGCACGGGCGGAATATACTTCTGCCAAGACAGCTTTTGATACAGCGGTCAACGAACTGGAAGATACCCGGCTGATAGCCCCCTTCAACGGATATGTAGGTGAAGTCTATGTAGAGAAATTCCAGGAGGTTAAAGCCAGTCAGCCCGTATTAACATTTATCGATATAGACCAACTGAAAATAGAAGCATACGTGACGCAAGATATTGCCTACCGTGTTCAGCCCAGGCAAAACGTACAACTGACCCTGGACGTACAACCGAACATGAAGTTAAAAGCGCAGATTGCAGAAGTTTCCAAAGGAACGACACAGAACAATCTTTCTTATCTGGTGACGGCACTGTTGCCCAATAAGGAAGCCCGGTTACTGGCTGGTATGTCAGGTAAGGTGCGTTTTGAAGAAACTTTCCCGGAATTATCAGATAGTACTGCCACCCAGTTGGTTTGTATTCCACAAACAGCCTTATGCAACCGTCCCACAGTGGGTAGTTATGTGTGGGCAATCCATCCTGAAAGCGGCATAGTCAGCCAACGCAAAGTAACCGTCAGTAGTTTACTGCCACACGGCAATGCAGGTATCACTGCCGGATTACAACCCGGTGAAATAGTAGCCACAAGCAGCCTGCGTTTCCTGTCGGATGGTATGAAAGTAAAAACCCAATGAAACAGTAAGCATCATGAAACTAATCAAATATTTCCTGCAACGCCGCTCGGTTACCATTCTCCTGTTGGTACTGGTACTTGCCGGCGGACTCTTTTCATACATCAAGATGGGGAAACTGGAAGATGCTCCTTTCACCATCAAACAGGCATTGGTACTGACTCCTTATCCCGGTGCCTCTCCCTCAGAGGTACAAAGCCAAGTGACGGATGTATTGGAAGAAGCCATCCAGTCTTTAGGCGAACTGTATTACCTGAAAACGGAAAACCGTGCGGGGCTTTCCAAAATCACCGTATATGTAAAGAAAGAGACACGTGCCGATGAGATGCAACAGCTTTGGGATAAACTGCGACGTAAAGTAGGAGATGCACAAAGCAAGCTTCCCGCCGGTGCCGGTCCATCAGTTGTGAATGATGACTTCGGCGATGTATTGGGTGTTTTCTATGGACTGACAAGCGAAGGCCGCAGCTATCGTGAACTGGAAGATCAGGCAAAGCTTATCAAGAATGAGTTATTAAAAGTAAAGGATGTTGCCCGTATCGAAATCTACGGAACGCAAACACCTACGATAGATGTAGTAGTCAGTCCGGCAGTGATGTCCCACAGTGGCATCACTACAGCGGACATAGCCAATGCATTCAATGCCCAGAACAAGGTAGTGGATGCAGGTGGAATTACGGCTGGTACAGGACGTATCCGTATCGAGTCCACAGGTAATTTCTATTCGCTGGACGAGATACGCCAACTCACCATTGTTTCACGTAGTGGAGAGCATTTCCGTCTGGGAGATATTGCCGACATCAACGAAAGTTACCAGACTCCTGCCAGCAACCTGATGCGCATAGATGGGAAACCAGCCGTAGGCATTGCCATTTCCACTGTACCTACCGGTAATGTGGTAGATATGGCAAAGGCGGTTGAAACACGCATCAAAGAATTAAAAAAGAACATACCGGAAGATTTCGAACTCACCTCTATCTATGATCAAGGACATGAGTCTGCCGTAGCCAATCAAGGTTTTATTATCAACCTGATAGTATCTGTTATTACTGTAGTGGCCATCCTGCTTTTCTTTATTGGTTTCAAGAATGGTTTATTAGTAGGCAGCGGATTGGTATTCTCCATTTTTGCTACACTAATTGTGATGCTGGCGGGGGGAATTGCCCTGCAACGTATGTCATTGGCGGCCATCATCATTGCTATGGGAATGCTGGTAGACAATGCCATTGTAGTCTCCGACTCTGCACTGGTGAATATGCAACGGGGAATGCGAAAACGTACATCCATCATGAAAGCATGTTCTGCTACCGCTTTACCCCTATTGGCAGCTACAGTCATAGCTATCCTAACATTCCTGCCTATTTATTATTCACCGCATATCACAGGTGAATTGTTATCCTCTTTGGTAATTGTTATCGGTGTATCACTCATGTTCAGTTGGGTATTTGCACTGACACAAACACCATTCTTTATTCAGGAATTTGTACGTCGTCCGCGACCTTCGGAATTAAAGAGTGAACTATTCTCAGGCCGGGCATACGATTCTTTCCGAAAAGCGCTGCATTTCGTTATTCGTCACCGCTATGCCACAGTAGGACTGATGATTGTATTACTCGTTGTTTCCGCCTGGAGTTTCAAGTTCATCCCAAAAGTCTTTGTACCTGCGCTGGAGAAACCTTATTTTACATTAGACGTATGGTTACCCGAAGGCACGGATATTGCAGAAACCGATCGTTTTGCTTCGGAAATGGCTGATTATATTCGTAATCAGGAAGAAACAGAAATGATATCCACTTACATAGGACGGACGCCGCCCAGATATTATCTGTCTAATGTATCTTTCGGTCCACAATCCAATTATGCACAATTGCTGGTAAAAGCACGGTCTTCCAAAGAAACCAAAGCACTACGCTCCAGATTGCAAGATTCCATTCGTACGCTTTTCCCGGGACCACTTATCAAGGTGAACAAATTCGAACTGAGTCCGCTGACGGAAGCTGTCATCGAAGCCCGTTTCCTGGGTCCTGATCCTGCAGTACTCGATTCACTGGCAGGTATGGCTATCGAGATTATGCGTAGAAATCCCAAAGTAGCGGATGCACGCAATGAGTGGGGCAATATGACACCTATTATCCGCCCTGTCTATGATCCGGTAAAAGCTGGTGCATTGGGTATCACAAAGTCGACCATGATAGAGTCCGTTAAATCTATCAATGACGGGCTGACTGTGGGAGTCTACCGTGACAATGAGAAGAAAGTTCCCGTACAACTTAAATCTGCAGATACTGATATTACCGACGCACAGGGATTGGGGGACTTTTCTGTATGGAACGGGCAGAACTCTGCTCCTTTGTCGCAAGTCACCGAAAAGATTGAAACTGCTTGGGAATGGCCGCAGATGCGTACCTACAACCGACAACTCTCCATGGCAGCTATGTGTGGGGTAAAAGCCGGACATACCATGGCAGAAGTGCACGGTGAAATTCGTCAGGAAATAGAATCGATCCAGCTTCCCGAAGGCTACACTTTCTTCTGGGACGCCCAATACAAGGACCAGCGCGAAGCCATGCAAGCCATAGCCAAATTCTTCCCGTTGGCATTCCTTGCATTGGTAGTCATTCTTGTTGCTTTGTTCGGTAACTTCCGCGATCCGCTAATCATTCTGTGTGTGCTACCATTATCCCTGATCGGTGTTGCTGTAGGTATGCTGATGACAGGGTTTGAATTTGGCTTCTTCCCCATTGCCGGGTGGCTGGGTTTGCTAGGAATGATTATCAAAAATGTGATTGTACTATTGGATGAGATACAGGTACAACGCCGGGCGGAAGTACCTGCCTACACTGCCATTATCGAATCTACCGTATCGCGTACCCGACCTGTACTGATGGCGGCCACTACTACGATCCTAGGTATGGTTCCCCTATTGTTCGACGTGGCTTTCGGTGGTATGGCGGCTACTATTATCTTTGGATTGACGTTTGCAACGTTGCTGACTCTGTTCGTCACTCCGGCACTCTATTCACTGTTTTATCAAGTAAAAAAGAAATAGATTATGAAGAAATTATATATCCTTTTTATTCTATCGTTGTGTGATCCGTTCGCTTTTGGCCAGCAAAGTGCGATGCTGGAGAAATACAGGTCGATGGCTCTTGAATACAGCCACGACCTGAAAGCGGCGGAGAAAAATCTGGCAGCCAGCATTGAACTGGAGAAATCTGCCCGTGCAGACCTGAAACCAAAACTATCAGGCAATGCCAATTTTCAATATACCGGAAATCCGTTGGAACTCAACCTGAACCTGCCGGGTATGGATAACCCACTCCATATACAAGGGCGCGATACCAAATATGGCGCTTCCCTTACCCTACTGCAACCTATATATACAGGCGGGCACTTACTTGAAAGCATCCGCATGGCACAGCATCAACACTCTCTGGCCTCACACCAGAAGGAACAGCTCTTATCCGAAGTCTGTTTTCAAACGGATATTCAATACTGGAATACCGTAGCCCGCCAAGAGATCGTAGGCATTGTTGCAGACTATCGGAACTCTATTGCCTCACTGACTCAAACAATCCGTGAACGGGTGGAAGTCTCGCTGGTTAATCCCCAGGACCTGCTAATGGCTGAGGTGAAACTAAACGATGCTGAATTTCAATTGCTTCAAGCACAAAAAGAATTTGATACCGGATTAATGGCTTTCAATTCCCTGATCGGGTTACCTCTGGAGGAAGCTACTCCTATAGATACAATTATTCCACAAGTAGATACTTCGGACAGTTCGCGGTTGGCACTTGCTATTCCACGTCCCGAAATCAAGATAGCTCATGACCAGATTAAGATGGCGGAGAGTTCACGAAAGCTGAACGATTCAAGGTATAAGCCGCAGCTATATGTAGGAGTAGATGGCAGTTATTCTTCTCCGGGTTATGACTTGCGTGCCGATCTGGATCCCAACTATGCAGTGTATGCCAAGATCAGCGTACCTTTGTTTGAATGGGGAAAGCGACGGAATGAGAAACGGGCTTCCAACCAAAAGATAGGTATGGCAAGAGACAATCTAAATCAGATTCAGGATAAAGTCGATCTGGAAATACAAACTGCCCGTCTCTCCCTGTCACAGGCATTAAGTCAGGTACAGCTAAGCCAGCAATCGCTGAAGAAAGCTCACGAAAACGAACGCCAAGCCATGGAACGCTATAATGAAGGCGAGATATCCATTGTAGAGGTTATTGAAGCGCAGACTTACCGGCAAAACGCTGAAATAAACCATGTACAAGCCAAAGCTTCCGCACAAGGACAGTACTCGGCATTAATAAAAGCATTGAACCAATATAAATGATAAGTGGAAATTCGTAACTTTGTACTTATGAAGTGGAACACTCTTTTATACAGCCTACTCTTTTCAGGATTGGGAATTTTCTCATTTCTGCTGTTGGCTAATTATACAAATCTGACTCCGCAAGTTACGAATATAATCCACACACCGGGTGCATTCTTTTTTGTCGTTGCCACTTTCAATATATTGGGATATTGCACCCTTCGTATCAGTTCATGGATGAACCGCCTATATTCCAACAATTTGCGCTGGAAGTGGAAGTTCATAGCGGTATATATATCTGTAATGCTATTGTTTCTACTGCTGAATTATGGTCTGTTAGTGACTGCCAAGTTAATAGGAAGAGCTGATAATCCATTCACTTTCCAGATAGGAGGAGTACGTATTTTATTAGTGGTGTGGTTGGTAGAACTTGTTATCCTGGGATTGTTACTTGCCAATCGCTCCATTAAGAACGCCCTCCGGCTGCAACAAAAAGCAGCACAATTACAGAAAGAGAATAACGCAGCCCGATATACCGCCTTGCAAAATCAACTGAACCCTCACTTTCTCTTTAATAGTCTGAATACGTTGATAGCCGAGATAGAATATAATCCGGCAAATGCCGTACGCTTCACACGAAATCTTTCGGATGTATATCGCTATGTACTTCAATCGCAGGATAAAACCCTGATTACATTAGGTGAAGAATTAGAATTTATTCACTCCTATCTTTTCCTGCACGAAGTCAGATTAGGCAATTGTATCACCTGCAACATCACAATACCAACCGAAGCTATGGAATATCAACTTCCCCCACTCACCCTGCAGCTATTAGTGGAAAATGTCATTAAGCACAACTCCATCAACAGCAATAAACCTATGGAGATTACGGTATACATCACCGATCACTTTCTGGTGGTCAGCAATCCGATACATATCAAGAAGAGCGACATAAGTTCGGGAGTAGGCCTGCAGAATCTATCGAACCGTTGCAAACTAATGATAGGTACCGACATTCTTATCAATAACGAGAACCAAATATTCACTGTAAAAGTCCCTTTAATCTATGAGTAAACTGACTGCTGCCATTATAGAAGATGAAGTACCCGCCGCCCGCCTGCTATCTTCTATCATCACACGGTTGCGTCCCGACTGGGAGGTTACCGTATTACCCGGAAGTGTGGAAGATGCCATCGCCTGGTTCAAGACACAGCCTCATCCGGATATCCTGTTTCTGGATATTCAGCTATCGGATGGCAATTCATTCGACTTCCTCACTGCCGCACAACCTTCTTCATTGATTATCTTCACAACAGCCTATGATCAATATGCCATCCGTGCCTTCACCGTGAACAGCATAGACTATATATTGAAACCTGTAGATGAGAAACGTCTACTGGATGCCATTGTGAAATATGAAACCTTGAAAGGAAAAGACTATAAACAAGAGAATTACATAGGAGACTTGATTCAAAGTCTGCAAAAGCAGGAAAAGAGTTACCGTACCCGCTTCCTCATTGCCGGAGTAGATAAATTCTGGGCTTTGCAAGTCAGTGATATTGCCTATTTCTATTCAGAAAATAAGATCACCTTTGCCGTCACAAAAAGCGGACAGGAACATATTATAGACCTTTCCCTTACCCGACTTGAAGAACAATTGGACCCTCAACGTTTTTTCCGTGCCAATCGTCAGGTTATTGTCTGTATTGATGCCATAGTGCATGCAGCACCCTATTTTAACGGGAAAATAATACTTCACGTGAAACCTCCTCATAAGGATAAGATAACGGTGAGCGAAGAAAAAGTGTCTTCTTTCAAGCTATGGCTGAACTTTTAACAGTAATAACAGCCTTCATTCCAAATAATTATCATACATTTGGAGTTCTATTCACAATATGGACTAACTAAAGACTGAAAGATATGACACAAATTAAAGAAATTCTAAAGACAGGACTATTTGCAATAATAGTACTCTGCAGTAGTGTAGCATGCAGCAATGATAATGAGATCAAAGATACAAGCTACACATTTGATGGCATACAATGGGCTATGCTTTATGATGATAAAGTTGAAGAAACAATAATAGATGTAACGCCGGAAATTTATGAAAATGGGAGTTCATCTACAATAACTGTTACAATGGATCCAGCCATGGACTATGAACAAGTCTCTCAATTTTATTATGATGATCCAAAATACTTCCAACTTTTGAACCAAACAGTCAATGAAGTAAGCATCCCTACCGGTAACTTAATTTTTGATGATTTCCGCTATCTCTCTGGAGGACAAACAGTACCTTTTACACTTGAAGAGTATGCCTATCTTTCCGACAATCATGTTGAGGAGAGTATAACAGTGCCTCCACACTGTACTCTATACTATGATGCTACTATTATTAAACGTGAAGTAACTGCTACATACCGAGCTTATTTCATTGGTGATGAAACCAATGAACGGATTGAAATAACAGGTAAGTGGAAGGGTACTTTTTACAGAAATAATGAAAGTGTAATAAGAATTGAAGAAATAAAATAAACAATCCATATAGTTAGGGAATATTCAATAAAACTTCCTTTATATATTATCTTTTTGACACCTTATATTTTTAATGAACTACAAATGCCTTAATGGCTAACCAAGCAGACTTGGTACAGATTCGTACGACTTTATCACCGATTGCAGTCATCAAAGGCTGATTCATGTCAGCCTTTCAATACATAGCCTTTCTTCATCAACGATTCTATCTTCACCGAAGAGTCGTTGCGAAGTGCCTTGCGCAAATAAGTAATCTGCACGTTCAGCGCCAGAGAGTTTGCATAAGAGGTACTGCTCCAGACTGTATTCAACAACAAGTCACGGTCTACAGACAAATTAAGGTTCTTCGCCAACAAGCGGAGAATCTCTGCCTGACGGGAAGTAATAAGCACTTTATTATTTCCCGTTCGTATTTCATTGGTACTGTAATTGAAGACAGACTGGCCGAAATGATAAGTCTCCTCCTCCACCGTATCGGAAAGCTGTGAAGTGAAACGTTCACGAATACGGGCTATAAGTTCTTCCGGATAAAACGGTTTGGCAAGATAATCATTCGCACGAAGCTGGAAACCTTGCAGACGGTCGGCCTTATCACTACGGTCGGAAAGAAAGAATATGAGTACATGCTTATCCGTCTCGCGGATACGTTCGGCAACTTCAAAGCCATTGTGACCGGGCATATTAATATCAAGTAGCACCAAATCTGGTTTCACAAGAGGAAATTGCTCGATAGCAATGCTTCCATTCCCGGCATAAGTTACCTCGTAACCTTCTTTTTCAAGAAAGCGCTTCAGCAGCATTGAGTATTTCAAATCATCGTCAGCAAAAAGTATCTTCAAAGGTTTCATCTTATTGAGGTATATTAATTTCTATTGTCGTTCCCTTACCCGCCTGACTATTTAAAGAGATAGTCCCATGGTGTGCCTCTACCAGCAATTTTACATAACTCAGACCCAGACCGATACCCGGCAATGAGCGGTCAGGAAGATTACTGCCCCGGTAGAATTTATCGAATACACGATTCTGTTCGGAAACCGGAATGCCGATACCATCATCAGATACCCGTATCATCAACTGATGATCTTGCAAAAGACAATCTACAACGACGTGCACAGAAGTACCTGAATACTTCACAGCATTCTCTATCAGATTACTGATGATGTTGGAAACGTGTACCGGATCTGCCGTCACCAAAGTCTCCGTACTGAAATGTGTCTCAATAGAAACATCTTTATCCTCCGGAATATGACAAAGTCGGACAAGCTTTTCCAGACTCGCTTTTATATCGAACGTACGAACAGAAAGTTGTGTATGTTCATCATCGGCACGCGTCATATCACGCAACTTTGAGAGATAGGCCGACAGATTATCCAGTTCGGACATAGAATCATGGATCACTTCGTCCATTGCTTTCTCATCCATTCGCAAAGACTTGTCATTCAGGAAAGCAATACACATTTTCAGAGCCTGTACAGGCCGTTTCAATTCATGTATCATGGTGTTTACAAAGCTTTTTCGCAATTCGTCGATCCGGCGTTGCTTCAGGATGGTTTTTATCTGAAACAGCAAGCAAAGCCCTAATAGGAAAATCAGGCAGATACTGCCGGATAACTGCCACCCCATACGCACAAGTACTGCATGAGGCGAAACCTTCACAGTAACAAGAAGCAACTGATGTTTCAGGGGATTATAGGGATAGCTTACTTCGATGTACGGATTGAATAAAGTGCCTTGCCGCTTCAGTTCGGCATTCCACTGGTAAGTGGAATCTTCAGAAACGACCAGATGCGTAGTAAACATTTGTTCGTCCAAACGTATGGCAAGCAAGGAATCAAATTGCTGCAATGCAAAAGGTATATCCAACTCTAAACGATAAAGATTAATAATAGAGTTCAAGTTAGGAGCATCTTTATCGGACATATTGATCTTGAATGAATCCTTCACAATAATCCGTTCTTCCGGCAAAAGGGTATCTAACGCCAATGCCCATTCTCTGCGCTTTGCCTCTCTCTCTTTATCATCCGTACTGGCAGAATCCTGCTGCTCTATTTTGAGGGTTTCTATATTCACCTGTCCCACGCTCTCTAGCTCCCGTCCTTTCAGAACCCCTAAAATTAATTCGTCGATAGTGGTCCGCGCTTCCAAATCAATAGATTTACTCAGTTGATAGAAAAACATATTACTACTACTAAGCACCTTCTTGGGCTGGGGAGCACGGATAGAGTCATACTGTTGGGTAGTCTGCAAGATGCGATCATAGATATCATTGATCTGTTCATCATTCATGTACTGGTATTGGTTACGTAGCCAGTAAGCCTGTCCGCATGTAATGAGCAGCATCGCTACAATGGAGAATATCCAAACTATCTTAATCCGTCGTTCCATAATTGTTCCTCTTTTTAAGGCCTCTTTCAAAAGGACCTTCATTTGGTACCGGCAAAGGTAGAAGTTAGCTTGCAAATATAAGTACGTGCGAGGCAGATATTATACGCCGCGTAATATTTCAGTAATAACTTTCGCCCTCTTCTGAAGCAAAATCCGCATAGTTTTGCAGTACAATAATCGCTGGAAGCAGTATGTCAAACTTCTAAAAATGTAAAAACTATGAGTGCAAGAATTATTTTCCTCAATCTGTGTCTCGCCATGCTATGCGCATCACAAGCAAAGGCACAAATTATTGTTTCTGATGGAACGAAAATACAGAATGATACCATCGGCGAAGCACAACTCCTTGTGCAATATGAAACGCGCTGCATCATCAATCCGGAGAAACCGGAAAATGTTACGGAAGAAACCATGATGCTGGAAGTAGGCAAAAATCTCTCCAAATTCTACAGTTACACCAAGTATGTATGCGACTCCGTACTGGCAGTGGATTTTGCCAACAAAGCCTCACAGGAAACCATCAATGAACACCTGAAGCAATATGGGCAAAGCAAATTGGGTGAACGTACCTTCAAAGGCTATCCCAGTGGAAAAGTAACAACCCTCGACGAAGTGGCAGGCATGACACGCCTGCGTTGCGAAGAAGCGGAAGAACATCCACAGTGGAAGATACTGGCAGAAAACGATAGTGTCCTCTCCTACCTTTGCAGCAAAGCCGAATGTCAATTCAAAGGCCGGACATGGACGGCATGGTTTACTGCAGAAATCCCCGTCAGCGAAGGTCCCTGGAAGCTTTGCGGACTACCCGGACTGATACTAAAAGCCGAAGACAGTGAAGGGCATTATTCATTTACCGCTGCCGGTATGGAACAGTGCCACACATACAGACCCATACTCTTCGATGGAAAGAAGCACGAACCGATGAACCGCAAAGCATACAACAAAGTGCACGAACGTTATTATGCCGACCCGGTAGGATTTATCACCGGAAGCATGCCGAACGTCACTGTTACTATAAAAGATGAACATGGCAATGCAACCAAGAACCCGAAGAATGTTCCTTATAACCCGTTGGAACGATAATATTTCTCCACACCCGTAATCGTTCGTGAAATCTGTTGCATACTGAATGCATTTCAGTCGTATACTGAACCCTATTCAGTCGTATAGTGAATGCCATTCAGTCGTATACTTAAATAACCTCTTTTTTACATACTGATAATCAACAAATTACGAAAGCACCGTATTTGTATAAAAATTACAACAAGCCTCGATTGCCAAATAATCAATTATTGTAATGTATGAATAAAAAAATTACTATTCTATTTTTTCTGTTTCTCTTTAGTTTCTTGTCGTCTACCCACGCCCAGACATTGAAGGGCAAGATAACAGATGCAGAAACCAATCTACCGCTGGAGGCAGTCATGATCAGTGTATTACGCGGAAACACAATGATAGACTATGCACTAACCGATGCTAAAGGGCAATTTTCTTTACCGTGGAAGCATAGCGGAACGCTGCAACTCAATATCTCTTTGTTAGGCTATAAAAGAGAAATGCGAAATATCAATGCGGCAGGAACCCTGAATCTCAGCCTACAACCGGAAGCTATTGTGCTGAAAGAAGTACAGATACGTCCGGGACGCATCAATACCCGAAAAGATACGGTAAGATATGATCTGGCACAGTTTGCTTCCTCTAAAGATGTGCATATCAAGGATGTATTGAAGAAACTTCCGGGCGTGGATGTCGATGAAAATGGACAAGTTAAGTACAAAGGGAAAGCCATCGACCACTACTTTGTAGAGGGAATGGACGTCACTGGCGGACGCTACAACCAGATCAACAATAACCTGAGTGCCAAAGCTGTGAAAACGGCTGAAATCATGGAAAACTGTCAGTCCGTAAAGGCCCTGAAAGGAAAGATTAACTCTGAAGAAGTGGCTCTGAACCTGAAACTCGATCCGAAAGCGCGGGATCAATGGATAGCTAACACTACACTGGGCGTCGGATGGAGCGATGACAATGATAAACTCTTATGGGAAGGCGGGCTGAATGCCCTTCAACTGGGCAAAGGCAAGCAGAGTGTCTACAATTACAAGACGAATAACAATGGCAAGGACCTCAGCAACGAACAGACAATATTGACAGGAAGCGGTTGGCAGGAAGTGCCACTTTCCGGTTTTCTAGCACAGCCGGGCATCAGTGCACCGTTGGATAAAAAACGCTTATTGTTTAATGAGACGCACACCCTGAATGGCAACCGGATGTACAAATGGAATGAAGATCGCAGTTTACGTATGCAAGCTGGATACACTCATGACGTGATCCGGCAACAACGGGGAAATACGCAAATCTATTATCAGCCAACGGATACCATACAAATAGATGAAACTTATCATTATCGCCTGAGAAGTGATGCCGCCAATCTGGAACTTCGTTATGAAGATAACAGCAATCGCAACTATATATCCAACCGCTTCACAATGGATGGGGAAATAAACCATGGTCGTTCGGAAGAACTCAGACAAACTCTACGAACTTCCCGGCTGAGTGCGGGAAATTATTTCAATCTTATCCGGAACCGGGAAAATAGTACCTGGGAATTCCGCTCGGCAACGCAGTATGCTTACCAGCCCGCATCTTTATTACTTGAAGAAGGAAAAAGCAAATTCAATCAGCACAGTTTCTATACAGATAATAGTGCGGCATATCTGCGCAAGTACAACGGCTTTACCCAGCAATACAAAGCAGGAATACAAGGGGAACGGGCTACTATGAAGTATATTCCGCCTACACAACCTAATGACTTCAACGCCTCTAACCTGTCATTGTATTTCAACCCCTATTTCCAGTTGCAACGGGGTAAATGGCTGGCTACACTTTCACTGCCCCTAAAAGCACAACGATACTTCTCACAGCAACGATCATTCCTATTATTCAATCCGTCCACGTATTTGCGTTACAAACTGGATTACCATTGGACGTTCTCTCTCTATGGCAGCCTGAAACGTTCGGCAGGAGATTTCTCCGACCTATATCCGGGACTTTACCAAACCGACTACCGTACCTGGCGAAGCGGTAACGGCCTTTTTCCAACGAGCACTACGCAGACTTATAATCTCTATGGTGAATATAAAAATACCGTGCAAGAATTCTTTGTCACAGCCTCGCTGACCTACAGTCGCAGTAATCGGAATACCCTCTTTGAGCAAAGTGTTTCTGAAAATGCAATTGTCTACACCCAACGTGAGCTGCCGAATCACAGCGATAGCTGGAACCTCAGCAGTACCTTGTCCAAAGGCATATACGACTGGCATCTGAAAACCTCTCTTACCCTGCTGCTCAGTCGTAGCAACGGGGAGCAACTTACGCGCCTGACTGATAGCGACCAACAAAGTCTTTTGCAAACTTACCGTTATGATTACCTGAAAGCAGAACCTAAGATTATATGGTCGCCCGCAGATCTCTTTGAAGCAGAATATCATGCGACATTGGGGTATGGCGGTAGCAAGATAGGAAGCGATACCCGCCTCAGCCCATTGCTGGACTTTGTACAACGGCTACATCTCACATTCAGCATTGGACAAGTAGACCTGCGCCTTTCCGGCGAACATTACCGGAATGATTTAGGAGAACATACACATCTCAATACTGTGTTTGCAGATGCATCCCTTATCTATAAAAGAAAAAAATGGAGATTGGAAGCAAGTCTCAACAATCTCTTCAACAAGAAAGAGTATGCTTATACGACGTATTCAGCCACACAAAGTTATACTTCGCGACTGAATATACGCCCGAGGGAAGTCATGGCGACGGTAAATTATCAGTTTTAATCTATAATACCATTACTGCGGAATAGATGAGTATCCCCAATATTGTTAATCCTCCAACCAATATCGGAGCATAAATATGGGGAACTTTTTCCATTGTCTTATGTCCGCTGACTTTCTGAAAAAGGCGATATACGATATATGCTGCAATCAATCCGATAAGTGTACCTGCCAGAAGATCACCCGGGAAATGTACTCCCAGGTAAATGCGTGAATAGCAAGTCAGCAGTGCCCATCCCATTATAAATACGGTGAGCCATCGCTTACGGAAAAGGAACCAGATAAAGAATGCCAGTCCGAAAGTATTGGCTGCGTGGCAAGAAGGAAAGCCATAACGCCCACCCCGATAACCATTTACAATGTGCACCATATTGGATATCGGATTTTCCAGATTAGCCGGACGAAGGCGCTCCACATAAGGACGTATCAACGTTGCACCTGTCTGGTCAGCAATGGTAATGACGAGTGCTAACCCAATCATACAGAACAAAGTCACTTTCCAGTGGAAATTGCGCAGCATGACATACCAGATAGCAGCATACATAGGCACCCAAATCCATTTACCACTATATGCACTCATAAAATAATCAAAGAACGGACTGTGCATCCGGTTGATGGAGAGGAATATATCAGTATCAATATCGACTACCTGATTCAAAATGTCTAATAGCATCATCTTGTTTTATCTTTTAGCAATGTCATCATACAATTTCTGTAAATAAGCCTTGCCCGGCAGCAAGTTCCCTCCTTTCGCAGTGCCTTCATCTACTGCTACAGCATCTGCTTCACAGTTAAATATCAGCAGGTTTTCCGGTGTTACCATACCGAAAAGGTCCGGAACTGCAAAAAAAGCAAAATGAGGAGAAGCAGGATTCAACATGTCTTTGCTGAATACAAACTTCTGATGAGGCAAGGATAATTGTGCCAACAGAGTAGCAGCAATATCATGTTGTGAACCGTACACATCAATACGTCTTGGTTCGCTAATTGCACCGCCAACCAATAACAGAGGTATCTGATAGCGGTCTACCGACTGATTATTCAATTGTTCGGGATATGCTCCCAGATGATCGGGCACAAATACTATTACCGTATTCTTCCACTGCGGCAATTCACGAAAACGCTTCACAAAGTCACCTACACAACTATCAGTATAGGCAAAAGCATTCAAACGATCATTCGCCAGACGACGATAGGGAACCTCAAAAGGCTCGTGACTGCTGGAGGTCTGCAATACCCGGTAGAACGGACGGGCATTATCTGCCATAGTTGTATCCGCCGCTTCAGCCTTTATATCTTCCAACAGACGATTGAAAACAAGATGATCGTGTGCGCCCCATTTACTTAAACGCTCTGATACGGAGAAATCCTGATCCGAAACAATGCTTTCAAAACCGGAAGACATCAGGTAAGAACGCATATTCGTAAAGTCGGCATCACCCCCATAATAATATTTGGTACGGTATCCGGCATCACGCAGGCTACCTGCAATAGCAGGAAGATTCTGGGTCTTGCGAGGGTACTTCATAATACTGGTGGTAGGCTGTGCTGGATAACCGCTCAGAATGGATACCAATCCACGGTCTGTACGGAAGCTATTGGCAAAAAAGTTCGTAAAGAGAACTCCTTCACTTGCCAGGCTGTCCATCTGCACGGCAATATCCGGCTCGCCACCCAGAGTAGTCATCAACTTGGATGAGAAACTCTCCAGTATGACGAAAATAACATTCGGACGTTCTGTTTTGAATAAAGCTGTGCGCAAAGTATCAGGAACTACCACAGTACTATCCAGTACCTGCGGATCTACCAGCTTCTTCATCAATTCATCTGCCTGTGCCGCTTCCATAAAACGGTATTGTTTACTGAAATCTTTTTGCTTGGAAAGAGATTCCATCAAGCTGAATGCCGGATTGATAGCTGCATGGTTCAGTCGCTGGTTAGAACTGAAATAGGCTTTACCGGTATTCATTGTAGAAACGGTGAATCCACCGCGGATAGGAATAAAAAGCAGGGCAGTCAATAACAACATGACACCCGATACGGACAGGCGGCGATAAGGTAACTTCAGCCCCCTCCAAATGCCTCTCTGTACCCAAAGGAAAATGACATAAAGTAAGGATGCATATACGATCATGGCTATTATTCCACCTATCATCTGCCATATATTCATACTTGCAAATGCATCTTTAGGAGAAGAGAAGAAATAGAAAAGCGGCGTGGCATCCAGACGGAACCCCCAATACTCATATAAACCTAAATCAACAATGAAAATGACAGCGAGTAAAATAGCAATGAAGAAATAATAACCATTCCAGATGCTGCGGAGCGTCTTGGAAAGTGTCCAGGCGGACGCAATAAAAAGTAATCCGGGGATAGCCGTTAGATAGCCAGCCAGCGAGAGGTCAATGGGTAAACCATTCCAGATAACCAGGAAGGGATCTGTCCAGGAAGTACCTGCATACAAAGAACTGTAGTAAAGTATAAATAACGGTTTCTGCAATATAAAGATACAGACGAAAAGGATGTACGTCTTTATCAATCCTATAAGCCTTTCTTTCATCAGCTTTTTCTTGTTTTATATTTATATTGAGCACAAAAATAGTTGTTTTATTCTATTTTTCGCGAATATTGTTCAAGAAAACCGTGAAAGATAGGCTTATAAGAGTATTTTTATTATCCGTTTACACGTTTATAGTCTTCCAGGAACTTTTTCAGTCCGGAATCCGTCAATGGATGATTAAGCAGACCTTTAATGGCAGACAATGGACAAGTTGCGACATCGGCACCTACTTCAATACATTGCATAATGTGTGCTGTATGACGAATAGAAGCCGCAAGAACTTGTGTGGTATAGCCGTAATACCGATACATTTCCACAATCTTACCTACCAGTGCGATACCATCCTCACAGATATCGTCCAGACGTCCCACAAACGGAGATACATAAGTAGCTCCCGCTTTGGCAGCCAGCAAAGCTTGTCCTACAGAAAATACCAATGTACAATTGGTACGGATACCTTTGGAAGTGAAATATTTGATAGCCTTGATACCATCTGCGATACAGGGAACTTTTACTACGATATGCGGGTTGAGTGCAGCAAGCTCTTCACCTTCCTTAATCATACCTTCATATTCCGTAGCAATAACCTCGGCACTGACATCACCTTGTACGATGTTGCAGATTTCCACATAATGTTTCCGCTGATTATCTACTCCTTTGATGCCCTCTTTCGCCATAAGCGAAGGGTTGGTGGTTACTCCATCGAGAACGCCCATATCATAGGCTTCTTTGATCTGGTCTAAATTTGCAGTGTCAATAAAGAATTTCATGGCATAAACTGTTTATTGTGATTAAAAATATAAAGTTACATAAAAAGATATGAAACCTCAAATTATAAGGCATATATAATTAGAAACAGATAGTTTAGTTAAATGTTTTCGACTATTTCTGTTTCTTTGATTTAATTTTTGCTCGTACCACTTCTATCATGGCAGGTAATATGGAAATTACTATAATTGCTACAATCAGCAATTTAAGATTTTCTTGCACCACCGGAAGGTCTCCGAAGAAATACCCGGCATAACAGAAAAGCGCTACCCAGGCAGCTCCCCCTATCAAATTGTATACCATGAAATAGTAATAATGCATCTTCCCCATTCCAGCTACAAATGGGGCAAAAGTGCGCACAATGGGAACAAACCTTGCTATGATTATAGTCTTGCCACCATATTTTTTATAAAATTCATGTGTCTTATCCAGATGACTTTGCTTGAATATTCTGGAATTGGGGTTATTAAACAGCTTGCACCCAAAGAGATGCCCTATCATATAGTTACAAGAATCTCCCAACACAGCAGCAAAAAACAAGATAAGAACAAGGATATTTACTTCAAGCGGTGTTCCAGGTAACGAAGCTATAGCTCCCGCCACAAAAAGTAATGAATCTCCCGGAAGAAAAGGCGTAACCACCAACCCTGTCTCACAAAAAATGATTATGAACAATATTACATAGGTCCAGGTATGATATTCCTGCACAATATCTATCATGTATTGATCAATGTGGAGAATAAAATCTAATATAAATTCCATTACATATTGATTATTGGAAATAAAGTATATACATATTCCGCAACATAAATATAGCTCTCCCGCTACTCCTTATGACAGAAATATATATGAATTGATATAATTAAAGAGAATATAAAGCACAGAATGCCTTATAAGAGAAGGAAGATTTAAATAATAATACGCCTTAAAGCATAGATATAATATCTACTGGAATATTGAGTAAGAGAAAGATAATATGGAAAAGAAAACCTCTTTTCTTCAGGAAGTAAAACTTTTATAGATTTAACAATCTTGGCTACAACAGAAAATGCATTGAATCTCAGGACTTGTGAAGAAGGAATATTACTACGTGAAACAGATGTTGCTATATTGCCAATAGCCTTACTTGCATATTCTCCTCCATAAACAATCTTTTTACATTGCTCTGTATTCACATTGGATAAGTTGCATTCTGGTCTACTCTGTTGCAGTTCTGTTACACGAAGTTCTTTGTACTCCTTCATATCATTGGATACAGACTCGAATCCCGATACAAGGAATACACTTAACAATATGCAAAATAAAAATATATACTTCGCCATAACGGCTGCAAATATAAAAAGTATTTTTCAGAGATGAATCATTTTAGTCCTTTATCTTGCAAACCTATTTTATTCTTTTCCGGGCAATGTATACAGAAAAAGTGGATCGTCATACATATAACACACCTGATATAATAACTTCCCATCTGATATCACCCTGCCCCAATGGTCAAGTTTATAACGGGCTACCGGATTACCACCCCAATCATATTGTTCCACAAAGATATATCCATCACCTTTACCGTTTTCACGCGATACCTGAAGTGGAGTACGTCCGCTATAAGTCAGGAAGAAGTAATCGTCAGTAGCAGATATTCCCCAATAATAAGTCACATTATCCGGGCCTAATGTAAGTACATCATTCTTGGCTTCCACACCGTCAACATCAAAAGTAATATCCCGTACAGTTTGAGCAGATGTATCCATTACCAGGATTTTACGAAAATATTTATAAGCATATACCATCCTGTTACCGGAAGGAGAGACTATAAAATCACCGATATACGGACTCCAGGAACGATGTTTCTTACTAAAAGCAAGATTATATATTTGCTCCGTTTGCAAACTGTCTCCCTGATAAACAGTACGAATTATCGCCTTTCCCCTCGGCACATTATCAGCATAATAGAAAGTATCCCGGGAAACTGCACATATCTGCCGGTCTGAATAAGAAGCACCTTTGATTGATTTAAAGGTAAAAGGGAAAGCTCTCAATACACCCGTCGTATCAGTTTCAAACAGTTGCATAGTACCCGTTTCATAAACATACGTACCGGGAGCAGACACACCTGAAGATACCAAATGAGGAAAGTTAAATTCATTAGGTCCATTTCCTCCTATTCCGAAAGAAGTGATATAACGGAAATCCGGTAAACGATACCAGTGGAAGAAACAGTCCAGACCTTCATCTGCCGGTTTCACTATTTCAACCGTTCCATCCTGGCGGCGGATATAAGACATAGCAGGACGATTTTGTAAAAGGAAATATCCATCTCTAATCAACATCTCCGGTTCTGACATTTTAAAAACAGGACCTTCTTCATCTAATATTTGGTGGGTACCAGCCAATTCGATCAGCTCTCCGAAGTCCTCGTCTTTTAAAGTTACACATCCAGCCACCAGAGGAGCATCTTGTATCATCTTTGGAGTTTCTGCAACAATCGTATCGTTCGACTCCTGCTGTTTCTGCTCTGCCCGCGACTTGCAGGCAGAGAAAAACAATAGAGACAGCAATATAATGTAAAGTAAGTGTTTCATTTATTATTTCAACTTAGCGTACAGAATATAGTTATTATCATTCTCATGAATACTATCTGCCAGTTTCTGCATGCGTTCCCGGTCGGTAGCCGGAATATCTTTAGCATTTTCCAGATACTTTTCCAATGTTTCCTTCAAAGTCACAGGCTCCATATTAGCTGTATAATATCCATTTGAACAATTGTATGGAAACCAGGGAATCGGCAAATTACCCAGATAATCATTCTCTACTTTATAGAAAGCGCCCTTCAAAGATTCTTTATCCATAATAAAATCAGCTGGCACTTCTGTAGTAAAATTATTTTCATCCAGCTGCTTCTCTACAGATGTACTTCCCAGGAAATGACGCGGCAATTCCTTGTAATCATGAATGGGGATTTCTTTCTTAGCAAAATCCATAGTGAAACGAGGATTCAAACGCCCGTTGGCATAGTGATAAAGACTGTCCGGACGACGTTCCCAAAATACAAAAAGAGAAACATCAAAGTCTGCACCATTTTTATTGCTATACACTTCATTGCTAAAGTCCGGTTTGATGGCTAAATGGCGTGAACGTATCGTATCTTGTATTTCTCCATTGAATTTCTGAGTCCATGCCACATACGGCAAATAATCAAAAGGCAGAAGGAATACAGACAAAAGGGAATCCTTTGTATTTGCCTTGAAGACACCTTTCGGCACCAAACCAGGCAATGGAATACTCTGTACAGCTTGTCCTTTCAAGTCATAAGCCAGTAAAGATTTTGCATTCCACGGAAGCAAGTATATGCGTCCACCTGTTTCATCTATCTGAGCATCATAAATCAGCTGATACTCACCGGGACCTTGGCCGAAAGATCCCACATTAGCAAGAAATTTCCCTGATTTATCAAAAAGCTTAAAAGGAGTCTGATCCTTACCCCACACTAATATATAATTGTCGGAAACAATCACATTTCGTACAGGCACCAATGCTTCATCCCGATTGTCCAACTTCACAATCTGCAATTCATCTGCAAAATAACTCAACGGAAGTACCACAGTATCTTTCAATGCCGACAGATTACAAACCCATATGGAATCTCCATTTATAACCTCCACCGAACCAGCTATCGGCTGTGTATCCAATGCTGAGTTTTTCTGACTTTGACCTCCATTTGAACAGGAACTCAATCCCCCAATAAACATCAGGCTTGCCAGCCATCCAGCACTTTTCCATTGCTTGTTTTTCATATTCTTATTTTTTATGTGAAACAATGAGACAAAGATAGCTGCCTTGGGGAGGAGAAGCAAATTATCTTATAGACAAAACTGACAGATTACTGAATAGATAAAGCATTGATTTTAAAAGAAATAAATCTTTTACACTTAAAATCAGTATAGACAAAAGTTCAGAAACGGCGCAAAAAATCATCCAAAGTTTCATTGTTTTCCGTCAGCCCCAACTTATCCCGTCTCATACGTTGTTTCTTACGGCTAATCGAAGTACGACTAATACAATAGATATCAGATAAATCCTTGATACTAACATTTATTTTCACCAGGCAACAGAAATACACATCCTTCATACTTAATCCCGGGAACGCTTCTAACAACCTCACAGAAAACCGATCATAACTTCCATCCACCGTTTGACGTATATCTTCCCACTCTTCATCAGATAAGGCTATACGCCTATTTTGACTGTCACTTTCTTCGTCGGAAGCCTCTTCTTCTTTCTCTAAAGAAGGGATTTTATGAAATGACTTCATTCGCCGGAAAAGTGATTCGCGAAGCATACTCTCTTTTTCACGTAGCATATTCAACTCCTCTGATTGCTGCAATAATTGCTCCGTCTGGCTCAAACGCAGAGATTGCTCACGCCAAAGCTGCTTATACATCTGGCGTTTGCGACGCTGCCAAACAATATAACCTACCGCAAATGCTACTACAAAACAAAGCCCTAAGCTCAAAAGCCCGATTTCACGCCTCTGCTTGTCTATTTTCAGACGATTCAGTTCATTTTCGAGCTTAGCCTTCTCATATTGTGTCCGATTCTCAAAACTTTCTTCTCTCCTCAGCTCATTCACAAGATGCTCATTGGCAGCAAGTGCCGCATAGAAAGAGCAGCTATCTTTTCCCTGTGAAAAATACAGCATTTTCAATCGTCTGGACGCCTCTGCAGCAACCCATCGATTTAATGATATAGATGCTGTACGGTAATATGTAACAGCCGAATCGTATTCATTGACACCTGCCCAAAGATTTCCTTTTGCCAAATGATAGTAGGGTACAACTGTCCTATCATTCATATTCTTCCGTATTAAGTCCAATACTAACACTCCTTCCCGAAAACGTCCGGCAGTAGCATAAGCTTTAGCCACTTCCTGGCAAATAGAGCTATATTGCCATTCATTTGCCATACGACTGGCTTTCAAAAAATAGGGCATAGCCTCATCTAACATCCCTCTTGACGAATAAATAAAAGCAATGAAACGATTCACCTGCGCTTTATCCCCCTCACGTTTAAAAAAGTTTTCAGCCAATTGCATGTAGAACAATACACTATCCATATTGGCGGAGTTATGAGAGGCAGTTCTTGCTTTATTAAACAAATTCAGGCCAATTGCAAAAGAATCAGGCACTATCCGTGAAGGAACACTATCCAATGCTTTTCCCCCTCTCCCGCAAGAAAGAAGGACAATTAAGATCAAAAGCAGGAGTAGCAGTTTCTTCATAATATGGAGCGATTACTTATTGCGCTTCAGGAATATGCGATCTGAAATAGTAGCAGGCAACTCCTTCTCATAGTGTGTAACCATAATCATCGTTTTATCCTGCCGACGGCAAAAAGCCTCGATTATCTTCTTCACCCGGCGACGGTTATAAGTATCCAGACCATGCAAAGGTTCATCCAATATCAGCAATTCCGGATCTTTTACAAAAGCTCGTGCCAGCAGTGCCAGGCGTTGCTCACCACTGGATAATTGCAAGAAAGGTTTATCTTTAAGGGCAGCAATACCAAAAATATCCATCCACCATTCACAAACAGACATCTGTTCCGCTTTCGGGCGCTTGTATAGTCCGATACTGTCGTGCAGGCCGGAGGCAACTATTTCAATCGCCGGTAGATTCTTCAAATAAGCGCGGTGCATTTCAGGGCTGACATACCCGATGTGCTTTTTTATTTCCCAAATACTTTCACCTGTTCCCCGTTTTCTCCCGAACAGACTGATATCACAAGCATATGATTGGGGATTATCGGCGCATACAAGACTCAATAAAGTAGATTTTCCGGCCCCGTTTTCTCCACTCAACGCCCATTTTTGTCCACGCATCACCGTCCAGTCCAGTTCTTTCAAAATGGTGCGGTCGCCATAGCGGATACTGACTTTATTCAGCTTTACCACTTCGTCGGAAACATAATTGGTATTATCATATGGTAAGTCGATAATGCGTTGTTGTAAATCTTCGGGTACAGGTATATCTGCATTCCGGAATATAGTAAGGTACTGATCACGTGACATCATTTGCCCTACTGTACGATTTGCTACCGGCAGCACTTTATTAATATATGAGGGAATATCATCCATCATAGAAAGTATCAGGATAAGTTGCACTGCAGACCGCTTAGCCAATCCCTCCAACAAAGTATTCAGCAACTCACGAGTCTGTGCATCCAATCCGATGAAGGGATTATCCATAATAAGCACACGAGGAGCAGTAAGCAGTGCCTTCACTAACTGAAATTTGCGCAACTCACCGCTGGAAAGAAGAATCATCGGCTTATCCAGCATAGGCTCAATGCGAAATAATTCAAAAAGTTCTTTTCTTAAGACCTCATCCTTAACCACTCCTAACATATCCTTAACTAATGGCACATCATCATGATCATGAGTATTCCAACGTTGTTGATAATAATAATTAGTATCCGCCGAACCGTATGTATCACGGAAAGCAATATACTTGATATTGTCATAGACTGTTTGTGATGCGGAAGGAGAAAAATCATAAGCAAGTGTCCCTTCCTTCAGCGGATACTTCCCGATAAGCATATCTACCAAAAGACTCTTTCCTGAACCGTTAGGCCCTACAATAGCAATGTGTTCATCTGCAGGAAAAGATACGGAAGCTGGTGCAGCCAATCGCACAAGCGGATTACGGGCCACCCCTCCATTCAAAGATATAGTATATGATTGCATCATTGGAGACATAGATACTTATTCTTACTTATAAATAATAAGTGCAGATTGTGCCGGAACCAACACTTCCGAACCATAAAGTGTACCCAATCCTTTTTCATTTATAAATCCATCCTTGCACACCACCGTGTATTTACCTTCAGGCACAACCAGCTTTGCCGGCTCTTTACGAGAATTCAATGCCACGATAATATCTTCCCAAGCATCACCATTTGCATTTTCCTTCAAGCGATATGCAACCAGATTACCGCCCTCTACCGGAAGGAACTCAAGATGCTTGCGCACCAATTCCGCATCTCCCATGCGGAAAGCCGGATGATTTTTACGCAACTGTATCAAACCTTTATAATAAGCAAATACATCAGCATATTCAGCTTTGCGTCTCCAATCAATCGCATTGATAGAATCAGGACTCTGATAACTGTTATGTACCCCTTTCTTATCACGCATCACTTCTTCGCCCGCATAGATAAACGGTATGCCTTGTGAAGTAAATACAGCCGTCTGTGCCAGTTTATCCAACTTGGCAAGTTCCTGCGGTGTAATGCCTAGAATGCTTGCATTAAGTCTGTCTACCAGACACATATCATCATGACAAGATACATAGCTGATCATTTGCGTCGGCTGTTCAGCCCATGAAGCCTTACTGTAATTCACTGAATCATTGTCCACCTGCGGGTGCTTGATGGCACCTACAATACCAAACTTAATACTCTCCTCCCCACCAGGAAGTCCGGCAAGGAAAGCACCTTTGTGGTTATCATTGAACGGCCCCCGCAGAGCATCACGCATTTCATCGGAGAAAGCGGCAATACCGGGCATCCGATAAGTGTTCATCTTCATTGCCAAAGAGTCTTCCGGCATTTGGGGAGCCTTAGCTGCCCAACCTTCACCATAAATAATGATACTCGGATCAACCGCCGTAGCAGCCTTGCGGATTTCATTCATTGTTGTAATATCATGAATTCCCATCAAGTCAAAGCGGAATCCATCAAGATGATATTCATTAAGCCAATGCAACACAGACTCTACCATATATTTCCGCATCATAGGACGGTTACTCGCCGTTTCATTACCACAGGCAGACCCATCAGCAAAGCTACCGTCCGGCATCTGGCGATAGAAATACCCTGGTACCGTACGTTCAAAATTACTCTCAGCGGTATTAAATGTATGATTATACACTACATCCAGCACTACCCGGATGCCAGCCTTATGTAAAGCCTGCACCATTTGCTTGAATTCCTTAATACGAATAGAAGGATTATAAGGATCGGTAGAATACGAACCGTCAGGTACATTATAGTTCTGTGGGTCATATCCCCAATTATATTTATTTTCATCCAATTTCGTCTCATCTACCGAAGCGTAGTCATAAGACGGCAGAATGTGAACATGTGTCACACCCAGTTCTTTCAAATGATCGATGCCTGTTGCCAGCTTCTCAGGGCTAAGTGTACCTTCTTCCGTCAGTGCCAGGAACTTACCTTTATGCTGAATACCCGACGAAGGATCGATAGAGAAGTCACGGTGATGCATTTCATAAATAACAGCATCGGCCGGAGAAGCCAAAGCAGGTCGCTTATCTTGTGCCCAACCTTCAGGATCAGTAGCTTTCATATCAATGATAGCAGCACGTTTTCCATTCACCCCTACCGCTTTCGCATTGATGCCCGGAGTATCTCCCAGCCATTTATCCTTGATCTTCACATTAAATGTATAAAATTTCCCTATCAGGTCTTTTTCCACCTTTGCCGTCCAGGTTCCTTCCTTATCAGATACCATAGAAACAGTCTCATAAGCATGACCGCCATCACCCGCATCAAACAGCATGAGGCGTACTTCATCGGCAGTCGGCGCCCACAATGTAAAATTCGTAACTTCGGGAGTATACTCCATTTCCGTCAGGCTGCCCGAACGAACGGGATACAACTCATAAGACGCGTACTCATTCTTCGTTGGAGCACAGCTGGCAACTGTCGCTGTGGCTACTCCAATCAAGGCAAGTTCATTCAGTTTCATGGTGGTTATTTTAAGTTTTAGTATTAATATCAGATCTTATTTCTTCACTTTATCCGGGTTTTTGGCTATAAAGTCTTTCCATCCGTGATACCCTTTCTCTACTGTGGGACGCCCCATTTGCAAAAAATGGCAATAAGCAGCAGCCAGCCCGTCCGTAGCATCCATAAATGTAGGCATATCTTCCTTTGCAAAGTGAAGCATACGTTGCAACATATCTGCTACCTGCTCCTTGGAAGCCTGGCCATTTCCAGTAATAGCCATTTTTATCTTAAGAGGGGCATATTCCGTAATAGGGATATCACGGCTGAGGGCAGCAGCCATAGCAACTCCCTGAGCACGCCCCAGCTTCAACATAGATTGTACATTCTTACCGAAAAAGGGAGCTTCAATAGCAAGTTCATCAGGCAAATAACTCTCAATGATGCTCAACACCCGTTCGTGTATATGGCGTAGTTTAAGGTAATGGTCACCAAACTTGCGCAGGTCAATAATACCCATAGCAATCATTTCAGGCTTTGTCCCCACCACACGCAGCACTCCATATCCCATAATGGTAGTACCGGGGTCGATACCTAAAATAATCTTTTCTTTAACCGGATGTATCACTCTATTACCTCCATCAATGTAGGAAAGCCAACCACCTTATCCTGGAATATTTTAACCAGCTCATCGTTCAACTTCACCCCTTGCTCCATGTGCCAGCGGTGCAGAATACCAGAGTTTTCCACTTCAAACTGAAGGGAATAGCATGTGCTACCCTCTTCACGATGGCTCAGTACACGGACAATACGCGGTGTATGCAATGCACCGGTTTTCTCTACTTCAGGTAAATAGAATTCCTTTATCCAAATCAGGAAGTTATCTTCCTGTCCTTCTTCCACTTGATAGGTTGTATTATAGATCAGCATATTTTTTCTTTCAATTTGTTTCGCAAACATAGCAATTATTTCAGAATAATGCATTATATTTGCGCCACCAAAAAGAGAGAAAACTCGCAAACGTTAGCGAAAGACAAGAAAGAGGGGGGTTAGCTCATCTGGCTAGAGCGCGACACTGGCAGTGTCGAGGTGATCGGTTCGAGTCCGATACTCTCCACAAAAATAAAAGCTGCATTCAAGACCGAATGCAGCTTTTATTTTTATATCACTGTTTCACTGTAGTTTAAACGTCACAGGTACTGTAAACTTACAGCGTACAGGCACACCACGTTGTTTACCAGGTATCCATTTCGGCATAGTAGAAATTACGCGGACAGCTTCTTTGTCCAAATAAGGATCGACACCTCTTATCACTTTCACATCTACAATACTGCCGTCTTTATTAACAACGAACTGCACCGTTACACGACCCTGAGTTCCATTCTCTTGTGGAATAGTAGGATATTTGATATTCTTGCCCAAGTACTGTAAAAGACCGGCTGTGCCCCCATTAGGAAATTGCGGGTTTTCTTCCACAACCACAAAAATATCATCTTCCACCACCACTTCTTCATCCACCGTAACCGGTATGTGCTTAATCACTACATCTTCACCTGTTTCCTCCAAAGAGGCAAAATTTGTTTCTTCCGCAGTAGCGTCATCATCTATTATCGTCAAAACATCATTAATAGGAGTTACCTGAGGTGGTGGCGGAGGAGTTAGTTCAGGCTGCCTTGTAAGAGGGATCTCCATGTCCTGTTCAAATACATTCTCGTTGATACGACCACTCGTATCAACCCTGATGTCACGAGTCCATTCGAATGCAACGAACATGAAGGCAAGTACAGTTACATAACCGACAAGCAGCCACGTTGGCCTCTTGCTTTCCAGGTTTGCTTTGGGTGTTTTTTTGGTTTCCATAGTTTACAAATTAGTTACCGCATAATGTTTATTTGTTTAAATTGAACATTATACAGATGTTGTTAGTAATACGAAAACACTTGTGGCCACTATTTTCAGTATTAAAGGTAGTTGAATAACTGTTAAGTTGTTATCGGAGAGATTCATAAATATGCTTTTTTAATATCTGTTTGACAAAATTGCTTAGCAAAAAGATTATTTACGGCAGAATGCTTAAGAATAGTAAAAAAACAGTTATCTTTGCCGGACTAATTAATTCTAAAGATGAAACAAACAAAATCAGGGAAAAGTGAAATCATACTGAATACACTAAGCCCTTATGATTCCAAGGTGCAACGCTATCTTTCTCTCTCTAAGGAAATCGAGCAACTGATGAATAATGCAAAAGATGAAAATGAGGGATGTGTTTCTATTGAGCTGGTAGCAGAATTCTGTGTATTGCAAGAAGAACTTTATCAGGAAGCACTAAAGAAGCATAAAGAAGAGGCAAACTAACCTCCGCCACCGTCAGTATAACGAAGCATATAAAAAAGCCGGAAAATACCTGAGACATACCAACTCCGTGTCAAGTCCGTACCAACTCCATACCTTCTCCTTGTTCTTAGACACGGACTATGTACGGAGTAGACAGGGAATAGGTAAGAGTCAAGCATGCAAAACCTCCGGGAATAAATTCATTTCCATATCACATATAGGCTTTTTCCTTGTATCCGATTAATTTTATAAAAAGATTGCAACCGGAATCATGATAAAGTTGTATCTTTGCACCGCTTTATGTATTTCGGAAATAAATAATAACGACGATATGATAGATAAAATCAACCAGCTTCTGCAAGAAGTGGAAGCACTGAAAGCTGCCAATGCCGAGGAACTGGAAGCGCTCCGCATCAAATTCCTTAGTAAAAAAGGTGCAATCAATGACTTGATGGCGGATTTCCGTAACGTGGCTGCCGAACAGAAGAAAGAAGTCGGCATGAGACTGAATGAACTGAAGAACAAGGCACAGGAAAAAATTACTGCCTTGAAAGAACAGTTCGAAAGTCAGGATACGGGCTGTGATGATATTGACCTTACACGTTCCGCTTATCCGGTAGAATTGGGTACGCGCCACCCGCTCACCATCGTAAAGAACGAAATCATCGATATATTTGCCCGTTTGGGATTCAGCATTGCCGAAGGTCCGGAAATCGAGGATGACTGGCATGTGTTCTCTGCATTGAATTTCGCCGAAGATCACCCTGCACGCGATATGCAGGATACTTTCTTCATCGAAACTCATCCTGATATTGTATTGCGTACACACACCTCATCCGTACAAACCCGCGTAATGGAAGTTTCACAACCTCCTATCCGTATCATTTGTCCGGGACGTGTATATCGCAATGAAGCTATCAGCTACCGTGCACACTGTTTCTTCCATCAGGTTGAGGCTTTGTATGTAGACAAAGATGTATCTTTCACCGACCTGAAACAGGTTTTGTTACTCTTTGCCAAAGAGATGTTTGGTGAAGATACTAAAATCCGTTTGCGTCCGTCTTATTTCCCGTTCACGGAACCCAGTGCGGAAATGGATATCAGCTGTAATATTTGCGGTGGAAAAGGTTGTCCGTTCTGCAAGCATACCGGCTGGGTTGAAATCCTCGGTTGCGGTATGGTAGATCCGAATGTATTGGAAAGCAACGGAATCGATAGT
The DNA here is from genome assembly GCF_003471885.1 of Bacteroides sp. AM16-24. NCBI lineage: Bacteria > Pseudomonadati > Bacteroidota > Bacteroidia > Bacteroidales > Bacteroidaceae > Bacteroides > Bacteroides sp. AM16-24. Next base: position 164,097 of record NZ_QRKI01000001.1, on the reverse strand, counting down.
AAAGTATATAGCGGATATGCCCTCGGTATGGGTATTGAGCGTATTACAAACCTGAAATACCAGGTAAAGGATCTTCGTATGTTCTCTGAAAACGACACGAGATTCCTGAAGGAATTCGAAGCCGCTTATTAACAACCAACATATACCGGGCGAATGATTATCCGCTCCTACAATGATATACCATTCCGGATATCATAAAACAAGTAGGCGATACATAATCATTCGCCCGGATATATTTTCTTAGTTCTTACTCAAGCTGCCCATTATGAAAGATAGACTTGTCACTCCCAGCTATTGTTTTATTCTTGCAGCCAACTTCCTGCTGTACTTCGGCTTCTGGTTGCTGATACCGGTACTTCCATTCTACCTGTCTGAAGTATTCAGTGCCGGAAATTCAACAATCGGCATTATTCTTTCTTGTTATACAGTAGCAGCTTTATGTATCCGCCCCTTTTCCGGTTACTTTTTGGACAGCTTTGCACGTAAGCCTCTGTATCTGATGGCATATTTTATCTTTATGACAATGTTTGCCGGATATATCATTGCCGGTTCGCTTACGTTATTCATCCTGTTCCGTATCATACAGGGCGTATCGTTCGGAATGGTGACCGTAGGCGGTAATACAGTGGTCATCGACATCATGCCTTCTTCACGACGCGGAGAAGGATTAGGATACTATGGACTTTCGAATAATATTGCGATGGCGGTAGGTCCGATGTCCGGATTGTTCCTGCATGATGCAGGAATGAGTTTCACAACTATATTCTGTTGCTCACTGGGCTCATGTATAGCAGGCTTCGTTTGTGCCTCTCTTGTCAAAACACCCTATAAACCGCCTGTGAAGAGAGAACCGATTTCCCTTGACCGCTTTATATTATTGAAAGGTATTCCGGCAGGCATCAGTTTGTTGCTGCTTTCGATTCCATACGGAATGACAACAAACTATGTGGCTATGTACGCCAAGCAGATCGGCATCAATGCCACTACAGGCTTCTTCTTCACTTTCATGGCAATAGGTATGGCTATATCGCGCATCTTCTCCGGAAAGATAGTGGACAGGGGTAAGATAACACAGGTCATTTCAGCCGGACTGTATCTCGTAGTATTCAGTTTCTTCCTCCTTTCAGCGTGTGTGTATCTTATCAACTGGAACGACATGCTATGTACTGTTGTTTTCTTTGCCGTAGCCCTGTTGCTGGGAGTAGGTTTTGGTATTATGTTTCCGGCTTACAATACCCTTTTTGTCAACCTCGCACCCAATAGCCAACGTGGTACTGCCACTTCTACCTATCTGACATCCTGGGATGTAGGCATCGGTATCGGTATGCTGACAGGAGGATATATTGCGGAGGTCAGCACTTTCGATAAAGCTTATTTGTTCGGGGCTTGCCTCACCATTGTCTCTATGCTCTACTTCAATGGGAAAGTGGCTCCTCATTACCATAAAAATAAATTGCGATGAGAAAAAAAGAACGTTACGAAAAAATTCTTGCCTGGTTTCGGGAGAATCGTCCTGTAGCCGAAACGGAACTGCATTATGAAACTCCGTTCCAACTGCTGATAGCAGTCATCCTCTCCGCCCAATGTACAGACAAGCGGGTGAATATGATTGTTCCACCGTTGTATCGCGATTTCCCTACCCCGGAAGTTCTTGCTGCCAGTACACCGGAAGTGATATACGAATATATCCGTAGCGTATCTTATCCCAATAACAAAGCAAAACACCTGGTGGGTATGGCACAAATGCTGGTGAAAGACTTCAACAGTGAAGTGCCCGATACACTGGAAGAGCTTGTAAAACTACCCGGTGTAGGACGCAAGACGGCGAACGTCATCCAATCCGTTGTATTTAACAAAGCTGCAATGGCAGTAGATACTCATGTGTTCCGTGTAAGCCACCGCCTCGGACTGGTTTCGGATGCATGTACCACACCGTTCAGTGTAGAGAAAGAACTGGTGAAAAATATCCCGGAAGCGGATATTCCCATTGCGCATCACTGGCTTATCTTACATGGAAGATACGTCTGCCAGGCACGTACACCGCAATGTGATAAGTGCGGTTTGCAATTGATGTGCAAATATTATTGCGAGAAGTATAAAGTTAGCAAAGAGAAACCGAAAGATAAAGAATAAATGACGGTTTCATAGCAAAAGAAAGAAATAAATGCTAACTTTGCGCTCACGAAAACGAATTAATAACACTTTTAAATAAAATAGAGTATTATGACAATTGATCAATTCAACTTTGCCGGTAAAAAGGCATTCGTTCGTGTAGACTTCAATGTGCCTCTGGACGAAAACTTCAACATTACAGATGATAACCGTATGCGTGCTGCTCTTCCTACGTTAAAGAAAATTCTGGCTGACGGTGGTAGTATAATTATTGGTTCTCACCTCGGTCGTCCGAAAGGTCCGGCTGACAAATTCTCATTGAAACACATTCTGAACCATCTTTCAGAGTTGTTGGGTGTTGACGTACAATTCGCTAACGACTGTATGGGCGAAGAAGCTGCTGTTAAGGCTGCTGCTCTGCAACCGGGTGAAGTATTGTTGCTCGAGAACCTTCGTTTCTACGCTGAAGAAGAAGGCAAACCCCGTGGTTTGGCTGAAGACGCTACAGACGAAGAAAAAGCTGCTGCTAAGAAAGCCGTTAAAGAAAGCCAGAAAGAATTCACCAAGAAATTGGCTTCTTACGCTGACTGCTATGTAAACGACGCTTTCGGTACAGCTCACCGTGCACACGCTTCTACAGCTTTGATCGCTAAATATTTCGACAAAGACAGCAAAATGTTCGGTTACCTGATGGAGAAAGAAGTGAAGGCTGTTGATAAAGTATTGAATGACATCAAACGTCCGTTCACTGCTATCATGGGTGGTTCTAAAGTTTCTTCTAAAATTGAAATTATCGAAAATCTGCTGAGCAAGGTTGACAACCTGATCATTGCCGGTGGTATGACTTATACTTTCACCAAGGCTATGGGTGGTAAGATCGGTATCTCTATCTGCGAAGATGACAAACTGGATCTGGCCCTTGAACTGATAGAAAAGGCAAAAGCAAAAGGTGTAAACTTGGTATTGGCTGTTGATGCAAAGATTGCTGACGCTTTCTCTAACGATGCTAACACTAAGTTCTGTCCGGTTGACCAAATTCCTGATGGTTGGGAAGGTCTGGATATCGGTCCTGAAACTGAGAAAATCTTCACAGACGTTATCAAAAACTCTAAGACTATCTTGTGGAATGGTCCGACAGGTGTATTCGAATTCGAAAACTTCACTCATGGCTCACGTGCAGTAGGCGAGGCTATCGTAGAGGCTACTAAGAACGGTGCATTCTCACTTGTAGGTGGTGGTGACTCTGTAGCTTGCGTTAACAAGTTTGGCTTGGCAAGCGGTGTTTCTTACGTTTCAACAGGTGGTGGTGCATTGCTTGAAGCAATCGAAGGAAAAGTTCTTCCGGGTATCGCTGCTATCAACGAATAAGAATAAACATTATCATACCAAAAGGCAGCTCTTTGAAAAGAAGGGTTGCCTTTTTTAATCTTATATTTTTATAGTAAACGATCATTTATCTTTCCTAACACATTTATCATAGAAATGAAACGAACTTTGTTATCCTTTGCTTTCCTACTTTCCGCACTGATAGCAACAGCACAAGATGCATGTTTGAACGACGTAGTAAATACGCTCAAAGATCGTATCAGCCTCTCCGGTTATGCACAGGTGGGTTATACTTACGATGATGCTGATGGCAGCAGTAATACGTTCGACATCAAGCGGGTTATCTTCATGGCACAAGGTAAAATTACCGACCGTTGGTTGTGCTACTTCATGTACAGCTTTGCCAATACTGGAAAAATCCTTGAAGCATATACCGAATATAAATTCCTCCCGCAACTGACTGCCCGCATCGGACAATTCAAAACCATGTATACCATTGAAAACCCAATGTCTCCTTGCTATGTGGAACTGATTAATTGCTACTCGCAATCTGTCAATTATCTGGCTGGCATCAATGGCAGTGATCCTTTGTATGGTTCCAGTAGCGGACGTGATATGGGACTCCTGATCTATGGTGATCTGTTTGGAAAACTGGTGAACTATAATCTTGCGGTAATGAATGGGCAAGGTATCAACCTGAAAGATAAAAACAACCAGAAGGATATTGTAGGCAGCCTGATGGTTCATCCACTCGACTGGCTGTCTGTAGGCGGTTCTTTTGTAAAAGGGAAAGGATGTGCTGTGGCCGTATCCAGCCTCAATCCCGATATACAGGTAGGCGAAAACTATACCCGTAACCGTTGGTCGGCAGGTGCAGTCATTAAAACTAAACCGGTGGATGTACGCACGGAATACTTGGCCGGAAAAGACGGACGTATCAAAAGTGACGGTTATTATGTAACAGCATCTGCACATGTATTCCCGAAAGTAGATGTAATAGCATCTTATGATTATCTTAATAAGAGTAAAGTACTTGATGATAAGCAAAGTAATTATGTAGTAGGTTTACAATATTGGTTCTATCCTAAATGCAGGGTACAGGCACAGTATACATACTGCAACCGCCATATCGGAGATAATAGTAATCTGCTGCAAGCTCAATTGCAGGTGCGTTTCTAAAGAAAAACCTTATATACCATGGACTACACCGAAATTCTGAAAGAAATATACGAGGAGATACAGCCATACGCCCAAATGGGTAAACCGGCAAGCTATATTCCTGAGTTGCTGAAAGTCAATCCTGATCGCTATGGTATTTGTCTGCGTACTATTGAAGGAAAAGAATATGCCCAGGGAGACAGTGACGAGCGTTTCGCCGTACAAAGTATTTCAAAAGTATTCTCTCTTGCGATAAGTTTCAGCCGGATGGGCAATGAACTCTGGAAACGTATAGGTGTAGAACCATCCGGTAATGCATTTAACTCCATTTTCCAGCTGGAAATGGAGAAAGGGATTCCCCGCAATCCTCTCATCAATGCGGGAGCATTAGTAATGGCAGACATCCTGCTTTCAGTACTCGATGATCCGGAAAAGGATTATCTCGCTTTCGTACGAAAACTCTGCGGCAACAACCAGATTCAATATAATGAAGGTATGGCAACTTCCGAACGTGAATATGGCTATCTGAATGCAGCCATTACCAATATACTGAAATATCATGGAAATATAGAAAACGATATTGAGCGGGTACTTCACTTTTATTTCCTTCAATGTTCCATAGGTATGAGTTGCCGGGAACTGGCACGTTCTTTCCTTCCTTTCGCTGATCATACAAGACCGTTCAGTTTTGATGGAATCGAACTGACGACTTCACAAGTAAAACGTATCAATGCCATTATGCAGACTTGCGGTTTCTATGATGAAGCTGGGGAATTCTCTTATCTGGTGGGGTTACCCGGGAAAAGCGGTGTTGGTGGCGGTATTGCAGCTGTCTGCCCACGTAAGTATGCGGTAGCAGTATGGAGTCCGCGACTTAACCCTAAAGGTAACTCTGTAATGGGGATGAAAGCCCTTGAATTACTGACTACCAAAACAGCTATCAGTATTTTCTAAGTCCCCGAACTTTTTGGCATCATTTTTGTACCTTATATTAATAAAGTATTAAAGAAAGGACTGAATATGAATGAACAATCCATCCAAAAACAATATAACCAAATAGTCAATTTATTGGAAGATAAACGGCTGAAAGAAGCTCTTGTTCAACTGGATGCTTTCTTATATAATGGTAACGACTGGAGTCTGCGTAACCGACTGGAACAAATCCAGACTTCCTATCAATATATGTTGCAATATATGAAACTGGGTATGAAAGACCCTGAACGGCAGAAACTGTATCGCCAGCTATTGGCTGATACATGGGAGATTGCCGACCAGACACGTATTGCATTATTAGATGAAATATCCACCCACTATTACCACTCCCTGCGCAGGAATCCCAAGCAGCTTCCGAAAGCTTATGGCATTTCTACCCTGCAAAAGATACTGGAAGGCTTTGCAGATGAAATGGCTGTATCACAGTTAGCAAACTACCAGGGCTTGGACGCTATCCTGAGACGACATGAAGAGACACACCAGGTAATGTTTCTTACTACCTGGAGCAACAGCAGTTGGACTTTGGAAGAATTTGCCCAGGCAGAAGATATGCTTCGTTCGGAGACATTGCCAACCAATGACTTATGCCTGTTTGTCAGTGCTGTCACACTCAGTTTAATGGAGTGTTTCGATGAGCGCAAAGTAAATTGGTTGCTCGACGGGCTTCGCCATACCAATCCGCAAATCAATCAGAGAGCATTGGTAGGACTTGTTATTACCTTGCATCTCTATCCTTCACGCATTGCACTTTATCCAGAATTGGAAGCACGTATTTCTCTTTTCAGAGAAGACCCAAACTTCAGCAAACAGGTGAACCGTATTTATATCCAGCTACTTCGTAGTCAGGAAACGGAGAAGATTGACAGAAAGATGCGGGAAGAAATCATTCCCGAAATGATGAAGAACGTGAATATCATGCGCAACATGAAGTTCGGTTTTGAAGAAACAGATGAAAACGACCGCAATCCCGACTGGGAACAAGCTTTCGAGCAATCGGGTTTGGGAGATAAAATACGCGAGATGAACGATCTGCAACTGGAAGGAGCAGATGTCTATATGAGCACATTCGCACAACTCAAAGGGTATCCTTTTTTCCGCGAACCACATAACTGGTTCTACCCTTTCGACCGGATGCATTCCAGCATTATCCATCAGGTAGGTTTGAACCAGAGCGGTGAGAGTTCTGTCCTTTCCATCATCCTGCAATCGGGATTCTTCTGCAACAGTGATAAGTATTCATTTTGTTTCACCATTGCACAACTCCCACAGGGACAACGTGACATGATGCTAAGTCAGATGACCCCTCAGGATCAAAGCGACTTTATGGAAGAAAAGAACAATGCCAGCCTGAAACAATTTGCTGAACGGCCTGATGTTATCAGTAACCAGTACATTCACGATTTATACCGTTTCTTCAAACTTAGCCAACGCAGATTCGAGTTTCATAATATCTTCCAGGAAGAGATTGCATTGCACCGCAATCCGGTACTGAAAGAACTGTTAAGTGCTCCCGAATTATTAGTAGCGGTTGCCGACTTCCACTTCAGCAAGGAGCATCCAGCAGAAGCTTTGGAGCTCTACCGGATATTAATAGATCGAAAACAGGCCAATGCGGACATTTTCCAAAAGACAGGTTTCTGCCTGCAAAAGGAGAAACGCTATCAGGAAGCTGTGGACGCTTATCAGAAAGCTGATATGCTGAAGCCCGATCACCTGTGGACACTTCGCCACCTGGCTACTTGTTACCGCCAGATGAAGAATTTCGATGCAGCTTTGGAATACTATCATCGCGTAGAAACTATTCAACCGGAAAATCGCAATGTATTGTTCTATACCGGTAGTTGCCTGGCAGAACAAAAAAGGTATGACGATGCCCTGCAATATTTCTTCAAGTTAGACTTCCTGGAAAACGACTGTATGAAGGCATGGCGCGGCATTGGCTGGTGTTCATTTGTCAGTGGTAAGCATGAACAGGCTATGAAGTATTACGATAAACTCCTTGCCGCCAAGCCACTTGCTACGGACTATCTCAATGCCGGACACGTGGCCTGGGTACTGGGAAACATAGAAAAAGCAGTCGGACTATATGGCAAGGCCATGGCAGAAAGCGGAAGTAAAGATGCTTTCCTTGAAATATTCGACAGAGACCGGAACAGCCTTCTCAAACAAGGTATTGCAGGAGAAGAGATTCCATTAATGCTGGATATGATTGAGTAAAGACATTGTAGTCTTAGTATTGAACTATACTTTCAGTAATTCCCTGTACAATTTCTGTACAGGGAGTCCCATGATATTATAGTAACTACCCGAGATATTTTCCACTCCGATAAAACCGATCCACTCCTGCACTCCATAGGCACCGGCTTTGTCCATCGGTTGGAAATTATCTACATAGTAGGCTATTTCCTCTTCACTTAAAGTGGCAAAACGCACCTCAGTTTGTGCAGTAAAACTACGCTGCCAATCGGTAGTGGTTATGCATACGCCGGTGAAAACCTCATGGGTACGCCCGGACATAGTGCGCAACATCTGCAAAGCATCTTCCCTATCCCGGGGTTTACCCAGCACTTTGCCATCCAGCCATACAATTGTATCGGCAGTAATCATCAATTCACCGGGTTGCATCATGGCAACGTAAGCGTCCGCCTTTTCTTTAGCGATATACAAAGGTATATCCGCACCCTGCAAAGTCTCAGGATATGATTCATCCACATCGGGCAAAGTCCGCACTTCATAGTCCACACCTAAACCTGCAAGCAATTCCTTCCTTCGCGGAGAATTACTGGCAAGTATCACCTTATACTTTTTCAAATTGTCCAACACCGCCTCTTCAATTTTTAATTATTAATTATTAATTTGCTCATCATCCTACCATCCGAATGCTTTATCATCCATCCAAAATCCCTGAACTTTCAGGACTTGTTCCACGACATCCCGACCACAACCATAGCCACCATTAGCATAAGATATATAGCGGGAAACAGCCTTCACTTCCGCTGATGCATCTTTAGGGCAACATGGCAATCCACATTCACGCATCACCTCAATATCGGGAATATCATCTCCCACATAAAGAATCTCTTCATCTTTAAGACTATGACGATCACGGAAATCATGATAATCATGGATTTTCACGGAAGAAGACATATAAATATCCACAGAAGGAATTCCCAAAGCCACGAAACGTTTGCGAACAGCCTCAGATCGCCCACCGGTTATGATGCCCAATAGCAGCCCCTGTTTACCGGCAAGATGCAAGGCATATCCATCCTTAATGTTCACGGTACGCATAGGCTCGCCATCCTGACTCATCGGGATAACGTTAGCACTTAAAACGCCGTCAACATCAAAGACAAGGGCCTTTATCTTCTTTAAATCGTAATTGATAGTACTCACTATATTCGGTTTTTAGTTGGGTTATTTATCAAAAACAATAATGCTTGTTATGTGGTAAAACAATACTTGTTATGCCTCAAAACATTGCTTGTTATACACCGGAACATTACTTGTTATGCAAACGATGTATGCTCTCGCTAACCAATCGATATAATTCCTGCATCTCCGGCTCACCCGCAAGCATCTCCAGATGTTTATTGATCACATTCTCATCATAACGTACAGCCGGCCCCGTCTGCGCTTGTTTCGGTTCCAATTCATGCACTTTACGGGCTGTCTCATCAATCAAAGGCAACATGGCATTAAACGGAAGATCATACTTTTTCAGCAATTCAGATGCCAGGGCATACATGTGATTCGTAAAATTACAAGTAAACACAGCAGCCAGATGCAGGCTCCTCCGTTGCTCGGAAGTTGCCTCGTATACTTTCTCCGAAAGAACAGAAGCAATTGCTTTTAGCAACTCTGTATCTTCAGACGAATTACTCTCTATAAAAAAAGGTACTACGCGAAAATCAACTTCGCGCTGCTTACTGAAAGTCTGCATAGGATAAAACACTCCATAACGTGATGTTTTACCTTCCCAGACATTCATAGGAATACTTCCGGCTGTATGTACCAATAAAGCATCTTCCTTTCCGGCAACAATTTCAGGTAATAATGTCACGAAAGCATCATCCTTTAAAGAGACAATATATAGCCGGGCATCCTTAGATACTTCAGAAAGTTCAGTTGTATATCCAGCTTCCACTGCCTGCGCCAATGCACATGCAGCTTCTTTTGTACGGCTATAGACCTGTACTATACGAAAGCCATTCTGATATAAAGCCTTAGCCAGATTAGTCGCGAGGTTTCCGGCACCGATAAAGACTATTGGCGTATCTTGTACACTTCTTTTCATCTTGTAGCCAGCCAATATAAAATAATTCCGAGAACTAACAGCGCCACAGGTAACAGATAAGCAGACATCGTACCGAGTAATGCTGTAATCAATCCGAAGTTCAGTATTAACCATAAACCGATCAACACCAGCCCTACAGACTTATCACGCTTGAAGATGAGAAATATCACCGCCGTATAAAGGAGGAAATTGTCCTTATTCATCACCCACGGCAGACCGATACTTGAGAAGTGTATCAATTTGTCCACCAGATAAAGTATACCGAAAACAATCAACGTAACCGCCGTAGCCCTGTAAGTATCGCGATTATTGTTTGCTTTTGCTGCACCCACCGTTACTTTCCTCCGTATTTATTGATATGAACTTTTTCCCATTGCAGATGTTCTTCACTGAAAGGCTTACGTTCCATGCCTTTGTGTCCGATAACAACGACACTGAGTACTTGCAGTTGCAAGGGAATATCAAGCACTTCGCGCACATATTCATCGGACGGCATACCGGAAGCGGTGAAACGTTCGCGTACCTGCACCCAGCAACTGCCTAAGCCCATATCTTCTGCCTGTAATTGTATAATAATCGAAGCAATGGAAGCATCTTCAATCCACACATCACTCGCTAACGGATCGGCCGTCACCACAATTGCCAGCGGTGCATCAGCAATAAATTGCGACGCCTGCGCCTTGCAATGTGATAGTTTTTCAAGCAACTCTTTATCATCCACCATAATAAACTGCCATGCATTTGTCCGCTTGGAAGTGGGTGACATCAGCGCAGCTTTCATCAAAGTAACCACCTCTTCCTGCGTCAACTCTTCATCCGTAAACTTCCGCATGCTGCGGCGAACTTTTAGCAATTCACTGAAATTTTCCATATATCATAATATTATTAAGTTACGAGTTACAAGCTACGAGCTACAAGTAGCTGCGCTATTATACCGAATGGCACTCGTAGCTCGTAGCTGGTAGCTTGTAACTTGTAACTTAATTTAGCGCATTGCGCTAAATTACCATTTAAGAACGCAAAGATACAAGATTATTTTCTAAATTTGCAGTCAATGCCTTTGAAACTGACGACATATTACCACGGGAGTGACATCCCGGAACTGCCGGGCAATAATACATTTCACTCCATCGAGTTGTTTCATATCTACGAAGCAACCCCGGGTTATACGCCCCTTCTCATTGTTGCATCAGAGGCAGGAAGACCCGTTGCCAAGCTATTGGCAGCAGTACGAAAGAGTGTTCGTTTGTTTCCACCCTCTATCATCAAGAGATGTGAAATCTATGGCACAGGAGAATATTTCGATGAAACAGTCGATAAAGAATTTGTCTTTGGCGAAATCCTCCAACGGTTAACTGCCGAGGCATTGCGGGAAGCATTTCTTATTGAGTTCCGCAATCTGGAAAATTCACTGTTTGGGTATAAATCTTTTCGTAAGAACCGTTACTTCGCCATCAATTGGCTACGGGTACGCAATTCGCTACATAGCATCGAACATGTAGAAAGCCGTTTCAGCCCCTCACGTATCCGTCAGATAAAAAAAGGATTAAAAAATGGTGCAGAAGTGCGTGAAGCTCATACTCCTGAGGAAGTACGTGCTTTCTCACAGATGCTACACCATGTTTATTCCTCAAAAATACGCCGCCACTTCCCCAGCAGAGTGTTCTTCCAACGCATGGAAGAAGAAATGATGAAAGGGGAACAAAGCAAAATATTCATTGTCACTTACAAAGATAAAATCATAGGTGGCAGTGCCTGCATCTATTCCGAAGACAGTGCTTACCTTTGGTTCTCTGGTGGTATGCGCAAGACGTATGCCCTTCAATACCCGGGTATACTTGCCGTATGGTATGCTCTGTTCGATGCCAAGCAGCGGGGATACCGTCACCTTGAATTTATGGATGTCGGTCTCCCCTTCCGTAAGCACGGTTACCGCGAATTTGTCTTACGCTTCGGCGGCAAGCAAAGCAGTACTCGCCGCTGGTTTCGTTTCCGTTGGGAATGGCTGAACAAATTGCTGAATAAGATTTACGAATAAATTCATTCCACACTCTGATACGTCAACGGCGGATCAAAGTAACGGGACATGCTCTTCATATTTTCTCTGTAAGAAGGCTTTGCAAAATGAGTATTCGTGAAATAATCATCTTGCTGTTTCTTCTGTTCCTGCTTGAGTGTATCCAGTTCTGCTACGTAATTGGCTGCCTTTTTACCAGAGGCATCAGAGACATCCACTGTCATACGTACTCCCTCTGTCCTGATCCTTACCGAGTGGTCTGTCGGGACCGGAACATCCAATGTCTGATAAGAATCGATATCCAGTTTAAGAGTTACGGGCGTACCGGTCCATTCATAATGGTAAGTTCCGTTAGCATCGTTTTTAGAAATAATCATACGTAATGTACCATCTCCTATATTTACCCGACTATCCACTGCCTTCAATTCAGAAGGAAGCTGCGGAGCAATGGTTATGGAATGATTGAGCATATCAGGACGGATTCCCAGGAAGTATTGATTCCATACACGGATATGCTCACTATTACTCCACGCTTGCAGGAAAGTTCCACTTCGACGTACCCACGTCTGCCCGGCACGTGGCCATGCATCCGCATTCTCTGATAAACTGCCGACAGCACCTTCGGCAAGTGCCTGACGGTTCATATTCTTGAACAAAGTATACGCAATGTCAGCTTGTCCGTTTTCTATCATCCGCTGCATGGCCATACCATTATTCCAAAGCCATATCGTACCATTATGATAAGCATCATCTTTATGATAACGATACCATTGCTCATGGTAAGGATGAAACTGTTCGTCATACTGGTCGAGTGAAGATACTCCCCACGGATATACCAGGCGTTCCCAAACATCTCTTGTCTCATGCATCTTCAAGTCAGGATCAGAAACCAGATCCAACGCATAGATAGCATTGGGACGGAATTGCGCATCCCCACTTCCATCTGTATTCAAATGATCATAAATAAACGTAGTAGCAGTATCAATAAAGTCTTGTTCAAAGTTTGAACGAAGATGCTCCGCGGCAAGATTCCAACGCTGGGCATCTTCTTCACGGTTCATGTAGCGGGCAAGATCCGAGGCATTCATCAATTGGGTATACCACAATGCCTGCACATCCACAGCACGATTGCCACGTGGTGAACAGGGATACTTGCTTTGACGTTTGGCATCCATCCAAGTGTCCGCATCCGCATGGGTAAGATACCCTTTCTCGTCCGTATACAGGCGAAGAGAAGCATCCGTAGCAATCTTCACTGAAGGATAAATTTCTTTCACGAAGGCGGTGTCACCCGTATATTTCAGATAATCGTGCACCTGCATAACGAAACGAGGGGTTCCGTCAGTGGTATTATAAAGAATACCTTCCAGATTCAAACGATTAGGTACACGTCCGTAAGTAGGAGATGTGGAAATGGTATCCTGATAACGTGCAAATGACGCAAGAATATCACGTGCCGTATCAAACTGCCCTGTACAAAGCACTGCACCCGGCATAGAAATAAACATATCCCGCCCCCAGAAGTCCGTGAACCAGGGTAAACCGGCATACATACCATAACCACCGTGCTGATGAGTGATCAACTGATCATTGGTAAGCATAATCCAGGCAAGGGCATGATCCAAAGAATCCAGATTGGTCTTTAAAGGATTATGGTCCAATAAGGATTGAATACGCTGACTACGTGCAGACAACCACATCTCTCCTTCTTTACGGAAACCGGCTATTGCTTGCCGGCTATCTTCTTCCGTACCAAAAGCAATCAGGAAACCATCAGCAGCAACCGGAACAGTTATCAGATTATCTGCAAATTCAATTCCTGCCTCCGCTACGGATGCTATACGTATTACATTCTCCGGTGACTCTTTCGTTGTATAGAGTACAGAATTTCCATCCTTCCGTGCATCCACCACATTTCCTCCCATCAGCATGAATGAGATCTGCTTCCCTTGTACACTATCCATACGAACACACAGCAGCTTCGGTTCATCCACCAGACAGAATGTTTCCACAGCTTCTTCATAACTGCGAACTAATTTGTCAGGATACACCGACGTACGGGCATTTTCCCGAAGCAATCTTTCTCCATCCACATACAAGCGGTAATCGGCAAAGATACGTTTGGCATAAATATTCCAGCCAGCAAACCAATCTCCCCAATCATCCGTAGAGGTCATTCCATAATAGAAACCTCCGTTTTTGTCTGTATAAGAATATTCACGTGACTGACCGTCAGGTATGGCAATGCCTAATTCGTGCGTACTTAACGGAGACAACTCTTTTACATTTTCACTACAAGCCATCACTAAGAAAGAAGTAGCTGCGAGTAATATACCCGCAGCTTTCTTCGAAAAGCATAAATTTACTTTGTTGTTGATCATATTTACAGCAACTAATCTATTTTATCGTACCTAATCTATTTCATTATTTTGCAAACTTGCACTCTGCCATCTTCCATATAAACCCGTGCCATATAGTAGCCAACAGGTAAGGCTGACAAGCCTACAGAAGTACACTTTTCCTGCGTCATCACCAGCATTCCGTTTACAGAATATACTTCTACACGTTTAGCCTCTCCAACAGGTAACACCAAAGTATCTATCGCCTTATTATAGTATATCAAAGGTACTTCCGCATCAGGAGTAGTGGTTTCAATCCCTGTCAAAGTCGGTTTAAAGTTAGTAAAGAGACGGAATTCATGAGCAGGAACAACAATAGTCTGTGTGGTACCTGACACACTCAATGGCTCATTATCCTTCAGGATTTCATACCATGTACCTGTTTCCGGGAAAGTTACAGGAAGGTTCTTATCTGCCAAAGTAAAGTTTCCAACCACTACAAGAGACTTGCCGTCGGTAGAAGTAGCTGACAAGGTACGTCCATTGTCCCAGTTTGCAGTACCTACTTTCCAGCTAAATGTAGTATTCGAAGCAAATAGTTCAGGATATGAATGACGAAAATCTAAAAGGGCAGCATACGTTTCATACAATCCTTTTCGGTCAGCATCTTCAAAATAGTCCCAACGTATAGGTTTAGGATCCGTACGATAGCCACCCTGATCGTCATATTTAGAACCATCACTATTGTTATTTATAGAGAAATCATATCCTAACTCACCAAATTGCCAGATCATCTTTGGGCCAGGTACGGTAAGGAAGAAGGCGGCATTAGTGGCTAAACGTTTGGTGCGGGTAGAGAGATTAATATTACTTCCTGTTGCAGGGCTCATTCCAGTATTTGTACTCGTAGTTGATGCTATTACTCCGGTATTTCCCCATTTCCAGGCTTTAAATCCTGTACGTTCTTCATCATGACTCTCCATATACCCCACTAAACTACCAGCAGGCATACTTGTTCCCGCATATAAACCACTGAAATCATTTTCCGTAGTCCATCCCATTGCTGTCTGGCAATATGAATGATTCATATTGCGCCATAATAAAATACCAGCTTCCGCCAATTGTTTCTCTTCACTATTAGCTGCTAAATGTTCAAAAATAACGTAAGCGCCCGGTTGCCGCTTTTGTACGGCAGCCGCCATACGTTTCAAGTTGGCGATACGTGCATTATCCGGTCCGTTTGCCCAATCATTTGTTCCATAAGGAGTATTAGAGAACCCTTTTGTAAAATCATAACGGAAACCATCAATTTTATATTCCGACATCCAAAAGCCGGCTACGCTATCTACCAAAGCACGGGTATATTCACTCTCGTGATTAAAATCACGTCCCCACGAAAGACTTGGGTTCTTTATATTTGAATCTTGATTATACCACGGATTATCAGCAGAGGGTCTTCCATCCGCATCCTTATACAAAAGATAGAAAGGAGACTGGTCAAAGCTATGATTCAGCACAAGGTCAATAATAACAGCCATCCCTTGACTGTGACATTCATCTACAAAAGCTCTTAAATCATTTTTTGTACCGTAATACTTATCTACGGCAAAATAGAATGAAGGATTATACCCCCAGCTCGTGTTTCCTTCGAACTCATTAATAGGCATCAGTTCGATTGCATTTACTCCCAGATTCTTCAAGTATTCCAGTTTCTCTTTCGCAGCATTAAAAGTATGTTCCTCAGTAAAATCACGAATCAGCATTTCGTAAATAACCAACTTTTCAGAAGCAGGGCGCTCAAAGTTCTTCACTTTCCAGTTATAAGCAGTCTGTCCTGTTTGCAGGACGGAAACAATACCTTCCGCTTTTCCGGTCGGATAGGCTTTCAGATTCGGATATGTCGTACTTTCAATATACTGATCATTCCAAGGATCCAAAACCTTATCTGTATATGGGTCTGCCACATAAACAGAACCATCTACCAAATATTGGAAAGCATATTCTTCTCCTTTAGTCAGTCCTGAAAGAGTTACCCAGAAATATTCACCGTCTTGTTTCAGTTGATAGTCTGCTTTAGGCGTCCAATCATTAAAGTCACCTACCACATACACATACTTTTTACCCGGAGCCTGCAACACCAAAGTTACTTCCGTATCACTGACATAGTTAATACCGGGACGTACTCCCTTAGGCATCGTTTCCGAAGTACTTGTTCCATTCAGTACTGTTACTTCCTGTGTAGCGGATTCTGTTTTACCATTAGCAGTAGCCTCTACTTTCAACGTATAGCTTCCGGCTGTTGAGAATGTATAAGGTTGGGAAATAGTAGTAGTATTAGTTGCAGTAGCTATTTCGTCCGCATTTACATAAAGTTTCAAATCGGAAGCCGCAGAGGCAGAAGCTTCAATTGTAAAGGGCGTACCGATAAGTATATTTTCTTTTTCAGCAGGTTTGTCGAAGCGAACGGTTAAGCCAGCGGCATGTATATCAACGTAGATATTTTTTCCGCCCGTTTCTTTTCCTTCTTTCGATTTATCTGCACTACGAAATACGAAAGCTAATTGTTTTACATTTTCCCCCTGCTCAACACTATAATATTCACGAATATTAGGAGTTATTTTAAGTTGCCACTTATCATTTCCTAAAGAAGTCATTTTATATTTCACAGAGTTATCTCCCCATGTTGGGGCATGCTTCCAATCATCACCATCTTTGCTTTTATCCGTTATCACTCCTGTATGTGCATACACATCACCGGTAAAACCTTTCAGCCCAGCCGTACCTTTCGTTGCATCAAAAATAATGGTGACTTCATCATTCTCCGTCGGGAAAGCCGGAGTAGTGGTTACTATTTGCGCTTGCATGGCAACCACTGCCAGCAAACAAATAAATAAGGAGTAAAGTCTTCTCATTCGGTATCAATTTATTGGTTAATGGTTCAAAAGTACACCAGTTATCCCGGATTATCAAGCACTTGAGACAGAAGCAGGAAAAGAAGTAGTGCAAACGGTTGCATGAATCAAAGCATATATTCCCGATCAATTGGTTTCTATCGGCAAAGATATAACGGACCGGAAATCAACTTATGGGATTTGGTGTGTTTCACCGGACTTATTGGAAAAATATTTTTTCCCAGTTGGAGAAATATTTTTTCCCAAGTGGGAAAAAAACAGAGCTCTGCAAAACTTGCAAATTTGCAAGTTGTTACGGCAACAGCTCCCAAAGTTCTCTGTTTTTAGTTCTATTCATTCATATAATAATTGAATGTTTAGCTAACTATTGCTTTATAAATATATAGGAATAACTCACTGCATCCCATTAGAACTGCAGACGAGCCAAGAAAAACACATTTGTTTTTTATAATGTATGAAGATAAGCGAAGCCCTCTTCCCCATATTAGAAAAATGAGGAAGAGGGCTTGGTTTAAATTCTAAAATTGGATCACTTAAAAACTCCTGTACCGTCAGTGAAATTCAAATAGGCTTTCTGGCCTTCTGAAACACTTACCCGTTCTTGATCGCCACCATTGCCACGATAAACAATCTTTCCATCAAGAACAATAAATTCCACCTTCCACCAATCGTAGCCACCAAAATTGACGCACATACGCACTTCTTTACTTGCCACGAATGCAGGAGACACAAATTCCCCATCTTTTGTTTCCGGAATAACAAATTTTCCCGTTTCATCAACATTCCATCCTGCAGGAGCCGTATCCCCTATCAAATAAACGTTCGGAGCCAACACATTAACAATGCGTTCCGCACCATTAACAACATGAAGCAGATACCAACCGGCATTCTTGGTTTCCAAATTATTATCAGTATCAGCGGCCAAACCTGCACCGGCTTCATCATTCACCGTTGCCTGACCACCGAAATCATTTCCCCAATCGGCCTGCGGAGCGAACTTAATCTTTTCGCCAACACTCAAATATACAATCGTCCAATAATCAGTGCCTGTACCATTTACTGGAGTAAGTTGTTTCCATACACCACCCCAAGAGTACTCACTACCCGTCATATAAAGTTCCGTAGGAGCTTCCGTGATTTCATAAGTATAATCCATCATATTAATGATCATATTATACTTACCGGCTTTCGCAATCTTACCTGCACCGGCACCCTCATTCACGAGTTGACCGCTCATAGCATCATCTCCATCAACTTTAGGGCCTACAACTCCAGGATTTGCCCAGAAGTCACCTGCGTCAATATTCTTTTGAGGAATAATTTTCCAATATTGATCATCAGCTGTTGTAGTTATGGAGATGGTAAACACTGGATCATCATAAACATTCACATCACTATGGGCGAATTTTATCATACTCGCCTCATCCCATCCAACCATATCACCAACAAGATAATACGATTCTGAGATATCAGGCTTAATAAGTGTTACTTGCACTTCTACCTGATTGGAACTTACACAAAAAGCTTGTTCAGCTTGTTTTATGTATGCCATTACAGTTACAGCCAATTTACGTGCAATCGGATTCTTGCCATAATAGCTTTCCACTGCACTCACGACTTCTTTAGTAGATACATTTCCTGAAGCATCAGCTGCCAAGATAGTTTTTCCCTGTGCGACTCCATTCTCATCTATTTTGCTCAGTACAGCTTCATAAGCAGTAACTTCCATACCTTCCGGAGCATCTACCGACGCTGTAAAAAGCTGAATAGTTTCAGTGGTAACATTCTCCATTTCAATGGCCGCAGCAGGCGTAATATTCACGCTTATATTTTTAGCTTCCTCCGCATCAAAACCTTGAGGAGCTGCCCAGTCATCATAATCACCCTTACAACCGCTAAAAAACGCGGTTGTAAGAACTATACTATATATGAATGATTTTCTCATACTAATCAAATTATTTATTTATTCATTATTATTTATTGTAAAAATGATAGTAACCGGTAATATCATTAAAGATGACTCGATAATCGCCAGCCTCTACAGGAATATTAGCACCGCCGCCAACACCCCAACCAAACGGGAACTTATCACCGCCCCAATTAGGATTCCAGCTGCTATCAACGAGGAACTTCATTCCTGTATTTTCAGTTATACTCATATCATACATCCATACATGTGGACGGGCGCCTGCATAAGTATCTACCGGAGACATGTGCACAGCTCCATCCCCCCAATTCGTAAAGTCACCTGCAATCATCATCTGCTGGTACTCTGCCGGGTCCTTATCAAGAGCAGTAAATGTCAAAGTGTTTGTATAACAATCAAGATCTATTCGATAGTAGCCTGCCGAAGGAACTTTAAAATCCGCACCTTCACCAGTATCATCTTTCAGACGAGGTTGGTTAATATCTCCATCAACACCCCCCCATTGATCGGCCCACTCACCGGGAACACGAATAATCTTGAAGCCAAGCTCAGGTGTGAAATAACCTGTATAAGTAAGAGGACCTTTACCCGTTGCCTCATCAAACTTACCACCTTCTACTGGAGACATCGGATAAACAGAAACACCGATTTCCGATCCCCATGCACCATCTCCTACACAAGCACCGATAAGATACCACAATTCAGTATCCGCAGCAACCAATGCCTGGAAGAAAGGTTTAACTTTCATTGTTATACTATTTGAATAAGTATTTTGGCCTGAATTCAGAACACCATTAAGACGTACATATACATCCAAATTATCCGGTATTTGCTCTTCTGCCGTATATCCACCTATCTTCATAATGGCTCTATTGAAATCTTTAGCCACAACGTCAAATTTAGCCTTCGTACTATAACTTTCCAATTGTACAAATTTGGGATTGCCTACTATTTCACCGTTCTCATCAAGCACATTTTCCCATTCATCAGTTAATGAAAGTTGAGGATAATAGCTTACAGCAGCTGTATAACCAAAATCCGGTTGTTTACATGACAGTTCAATCCCCTCACAATTAGCTAAATCATACACATTACCAGCTAATGCAGGTGTATTCAGCACAAAACTATCAGGTACCGTCAAGGTAGGATTGGAGTCTCTGTCATCTTCACACGATGTAAAGCCCATAAGAGCAACACCTACCAACAAAGATGCAATAATATATTTTTTCATATTCCTTATTTTCATTTAGAGATTAATAACCAGTATTCTGTTTCAGATTTTTATTATTCGAGATCTCATTTACCGGTAAAGGGAAAATACTCATATAAGAGGGGAATTGATTACCCTCATAAACACCTCCCATCCATTCCCACTTATAGCTAGATTGTCCGGCAAATTTACCAAAGCGAATAAGATCGACACGCCGACGTCCTTCAAGCCAAAACTCACGGCTCCATTCATCACAGATATCATCCAATGTATAAGTACTCTTTACAGGAGCATGTGCACGTGTACGCAGTTCATCTATTTTTGCTTTAGCATTACTATTACCAGTAGCGCCATTTTTACGAACTGAAGCTTCCGCATAAGTCAAATATGCCTCAGCTATACGCATAACAGGTAAGTCCGTATTGACAAACTCAATAACAGCATTGTTACTTCCATCAGAATTAACATTGCGGAACTTCACACAGCTATACCCCAAATTTTCATCAGTGCCTTCATCTGAAACAGAAATGTCCATTCCTTTATTGAAAAACAATGCACGGTCGTCATTTGCAGCAGTAATCATATCTTGCAATGTTGCTGCTTCAGCAGGCTTAGTAGCAAAAAACTTATCAATAAGTTGCTTACGCAGACGAATACATTTACCCCAATTGTTATCAGCACCTGAAGGAGCATAATTATCTGTCGGCACTTTATTAGAGTAAGAAGCTTGAATAAGGAAATTGGTTCCTTCATAACTTTTGGTAGTTTCACCATCAGTAAGGCCTACCAATAAGTTCTCATATTGTGCTCCATTACGATTATTATCGGCCAAGAACAACATTTGATAACCTGTATATTTCTCACCAGTTACCGGATTAGTAGCTCCCGTTGTATTAAGATGATAATATCCATTATTAATAACCTTTTCAGCATAAGTCATGGCATCATCCCAGCGAGGTGTACTTGTATAGACTTCTGCATTCAAATAAATACGTGCCAATAGGTTCCAAGCAGCTACACGGTCAGCGCGACCGTAAGTATTTTTACCAGGTTCCGCCATCAAATCAGCACATTCTTTTAATTCTTTCTCAACATATTCAAAGAACTGGCTTCTTGTATAACCTACAGCCATTTCAGCAGACACAGCTTCAGTAAAGGCCGCATTTCCATACAAGTCCATAACAAGTGCATAGTTATAAGCACGTATAAAACGTACTTCTGCATTACGCATCTCTTGGTCTGCCGCATTACCCTCTTGACTTAAATAAAAGTTACAAAGTGTAATTGTAAAATATAGACGATAATAAAGAGCTGCCGAAAATACACAACTTTCCCCCCATGAGTTGTGAAGCAATTCCGGTATACCAGCATCTGTTGCCCATACCCAATGTGCTTCATCAGCAGTAAATTCGTTGAGATACCACTGAGAACGGAACATACCTGAACGTCCTTCATCAACATCATCAATGTCACCATTGCCATTAGGTCCTGATTGCCCTGTCAGACTAAAACTAGCATAGATTTTGTTGAAGACGGCGTCATTATCGAATTCCATCGTTTGCTGCGGATTGATTGGAGTGACATCCAAGTCGCCTATACAAGAACTTAAGTTCAATGTTAGCGCAAGTGCCGCAGCAGGTATTATTGATTTCAGTATTTTTGTTTTCATGTTATTTTTCTATAATATGGTTTAGAAATTAAGACTTACACCAAATACACCAGTGAATGGACGGGGGTAAATATTACCATCATAGCCACCATTGATTTCCGGATCAATACCTTTGTATTTAGAGATTGTAAAGACATTCTGAGCTGTAAGATAAGCACGACCACTAATTTTCATTCCGAACAACTTTTCGAAGCTATATCCCAAAGTGATATTATCGCACTTCAAGAATGAAGCGTTCTGAATGAAGTAGTCAGACAAAGCATCTTCAGTAGAAATATAACTCCAATCTTTGGCCATAGTCATATTAGTTACATTGTGCCATGTATTGCCATTAAATAAACGTTCTACAGAAATATTCGAGCGCCCGGCTTCTACAGCGTTATAAGCATAATTGCCAAGACTTGCACGAAGAGAAAAGCCGAAGTCCCAATTCTTGTAAATCAATTTAGACGTCATACCCATTATCACATCAGCATCAGCCTTTTTATAGAAATAACGGTCTGCCGAGTTGATAGTACCATCTCCATTACGATCTACAAACTGCCCCTCAATAGGTTGGCCATTCTGGTCATAAACCTGTTGATAAGTATAGAAAGCTGATACCGGATGTCCCACAGCCCAAGCTTTAATACCATCTGAACCAGAATCACCTACTGCAAGACCTCCATGCAGGATTTTATAATCAGCATCATCGCTTGCTAACAGTTTATCAATTTTATTATCATTATAAGTTATATTATAACCCAATTCCCAACGCCAATCTTTCGTTTGGATAGGCCGATAAGTGAACGACAGTTCGACACCCTGATTATGTAACTCACCAATATTACTTGTAACCTTATTCTTAAAGTTAGAACCTGCAGCAACAGCCACTGTATTGATAAGGTCAGTAGTCTTTCTGTAATAATAATCCAAATTTACAGTAAAACGATCATTTAAAAGACTCAAATCAATACCAGCATTGTAGGTAGTAGTCTTTTCCCAAGTCAAGGCGGCATTATAAGCATCAGGACGGTAAGTCATACCATTGCCTACAATTGGATAATATGCACCCAAACCATTAGTCGTATAAGAAGCAAAATAAGTGTAATCGCCAATACCTTCCTGCTGACCAGTTTTACCCCAACCTAAACGAAGTTTCAAATCAGAAACGACTTTAGAATCTTTGAGGAAAGCTTCTTCATTGATTTTCCATGCAGCTGCAACAGAAGGGAACAATCCCCAACGATTGTCTTTATGGAAACGTGAAGAACCGTCATTACGTAGCGTAACAGTCAGCAAGTAACGATCCAGCAACGAATAGTTCAAACGACCAAAGAAAGATACCAAATAATTCTCAGTCTTGTAGAGAGTATTTTCTGACGGATCTTTTATTTCACCTGGATGCTCCTTGTTGGTATCAGGATAAGTACCGTAATAGTAATAATCGGTTTCTTTATGGAAATGCTGCCATTCATAACCACCCATTACATCTAAATGATGATTCTTACCGAAATCCTTAGTGTATTGGGCATACATATTCAGTGAGAGATTATAAGTATCCTGAGTATTCCAACCCTGACTGCCATAATAATAATTGTCATAATTATAACGGCTATAATATTTGTCACTCTTACCACTCTTCAAGTCCATACCAGCATTCACATGCAAATGGAGATCTTCAAGACCATGAATTTTATAATCCAACTCAATATTTCCAGTCAGCTCCTTACCTTTACCCTTATCTGAAGTTGTATTCAAATAAGCCATAGGATTACGCGTAGACAGAGAGTTGATAGAATATTTCCATTCATCATCACCACGATCTACAGGCGAACTGTATTGAAAATAGCCACCAAAGTTTTTGTTGTAGAATTCACTGTCAATCATAACAGGTTTTGTTGGATCCATTTCACTGGCCGCACCAATAGCACTGGTGTTAGCATACGTTGTATTAGAATACATTCCTTTGGCATTAAAATTCACAGTCAAATGATCGTTCAAGAAAGTAGGATTCAAACTCACACTAGCTGTATAACGCTCAAAGTCTGAGGTTTTAAGAATACCTTGCTGTTTTGTATAACCCAAAGAAACACGATAAGGAAGATTCTTATAAGCACCAGTCAACGTGATGTTATGGTCGGTAGCAATAGCTGTGCGGTAAATTTCATCTTGCCAATCTGTGTCAGCAAAAAGGTGTTGAGCTCCATCAGCTGGTGTTCCGTCAGCATTATATGCACTCCAGTAACCCATATTTTTATAATAGTCACTGGCTTCCCAATCAGCACCTTCCAATCCACTCTTGTTCTTTATAAAATTCATGAATTCATTAGCGCTCAGCACATCCAACTTATTAGTCACAGTACTTACCGATACATTTCCATTATAAGAAATAGTCGGCTTCATATTTTTGCGTCCTTTCTTAGTGGTAATAATAATAACACCATTAGAAGCACGGCTACCATAGATTGCTGTAGCAGATGCGTCTTTCAACACCGTAAAGCTTTCAATATCATTAGGATTTACAAGGTTTAAAGGGTTGGACATACCCTGCATACCGTAATTATCCATAGCCAGACCATCGATTACAATCAACGGATCATTGCTGGCATTCAATGATGAACCACCACGAATACGAATTGAAGCTCCGCCACCTGGTTCACCACCACTGTTCTGAACATTAACACCAGCAATCTTACCAGTAATCATGTCTTGCGCACTAACCTGCAAACCTTTGTTCATTTCATCAGGTTTGATAGCTGTCACCGATCCGGTCAAATCGTTTTTCTTAGCGCGACCATAACCAATTACGACAACTTCACTCAACAACTCGGCATCATCCTTCAAGGTAATAATTACCGAAGGAGCCGCAGCTACTTCCTGAGTCTGATATCCAATGAAAGAAACCACCAGCGTTGCCCCTTTGGGAACACTCAGCGTAAAATTACCGTCAAGGTCGGTGATTGTACCATTTGAGGTATTACCTTTTTCCACGACATTAGCGCCAATCACCTCACCCATAGCATCCTTTACATGCCCTTTCACGGTGATGTTCTGTGCATAAACGCCAACAGACAAGAATAACCCCATCAATAGGGGAAGAATCATTCGATAGATTCTAAGATTAACTTGCTTCATGCATTTAAAAAATTAAAGTTAACAATATTAATTACCTATATTATATATTCGAAATTATCTTTCGACTGCTTTTTCTTTTATAAGGTATCTATAACACGACGCAACAAAAATATGCTTTCTTAAAATATTAAAATATAAGAAATATGAGAAATATGCAATTGCAACAGTGCAAACGATTGCAGGAAGTTGCGCCATTACATTAGAAAAGGATTAGTCTTTGAGATGGACAAATACATAATCATTTTCAAGAAACAAAGAATTACAAAATGTCAAAACAACAATAGAAACACTTCTTTTATATCCATAATGCTAGCCTATTCCCTATTCTCATAACATACCTCATTTTGTAAATCCGCAAACCAGCACATTCTCCGAATAAATAAGGAATAAGAATGCACTAAAATGCATATTATTCCAGTTTTGATCGCTATTTATACAGAAAAGGGTTACTACTTACAGGTGATAAGGTTACTACTTACAGGTAAAAGAGTTACTACTTACAAGCAAGAGGGTTACTACTTACAAGCAATGCACTTATTTGCATCACGTCTCTCACCTATAAGAACTATTTTCCATGAATATTTCATTCTAAAACAAATGTAAACATTTCGCTATTCAACTATTAATCTGATATTTGTTTCTTTTCATTGTCATATTTCCAACTCTATAGGTCTACGGCCAGAAATAACGCACTCTCAGCTAACCTAAAATACAATTTGTCACAATGACAATTAGCTATATCCTTGTCCTCACTCATTCAGCCTTCTATATAAAGCGCCATTATGGGTCGTATATATCCCATCCCTGTCACACATTTGTTATAATTACAAACGGGAGGACAGGAATGGAAAATCTTCTTAAATCAATACCTTATTATTTTGAAGAATAGAGTGTAAGTTTACCGGACTTTACCCCTTTGGCTTTAGCTTCAAATACTATCTCACCGGCTTGCTCGACAGTCTGAACAATTGCCGTCAACTGACCGCTGAAAGCAGGCATCTTCGGCAAGTGAAACAAATCGAGTGAAGTAGCATCTCCATTAGCAGCAGCACGATAATGACCCGCACCTTTCACCGTAAAGTTAACAAGACGACTGTCCGAAGGACAAAGGTTTCCATCTTTATCAACCACGCGAACTGTGATATAGGCTAAGTCTTTGCCATCGGCAGTAAGTTGCAAACGATCAGCGACCACTTCCAGATGATGAGGTTTACCAGCAGTACGGACCACTTTCTCCTCTGCTATTTTACCTGAAGCATCATAAGCTACGACTTTCACTTCACCCGGCTCATAAGGAACATCCATCCACATCAAGCGGTAGCGACGTTGGAGAGCAAGCGCATCTTTGTCTTGAATAGCTTTACTTTCTTCGGCTGTCAGTTTATGCTGTTTACCGTAACTTTTCCCATTGACGAAAAGTTCGGCAGTCGGATAGTTTGTGTAAACGAAAACAGGAGTATTCTCTCCTTCCCTACCCGGCCATGTCCAGTGAGGAAGTACATGGAGTGTATTCACATTCTTATTCCAAAGACTACGGTACAGATAGTAACGGTCTTTAGGGAGACTGGCAAGGTCGATGATACCAAACAGCGAACTATGACTCGGCCATGCATCCGTATCATAAGGAGAAGGCTCACCCAGATAGTCGAATCCTGTCCAAACAAATTGACCGATAGTCCAGTCATAATCATCTGCTAAAGCAAAATCCTCATCGGGAACATTAGACCAGGCACAATGCTCCAAGTCATATCCGGAAGACTGGTGATCATCGTATTTCGCATCCCCGCGTTTCTCTACAGGGAATTTATATACGCCACGGGAACTAACGGTAGAAGAAGTTTCGGAACCAAGCACTATATTCTGCGGTAGCAGTTCATAAGCTTCCAGATAACGGTGTGCACGATAATTAAAACCGGGTACATCAATCATTGCTGCAAAACCATTCTTCAAAACACAAGAAACCTGATCCATCCCGCAAGTAACAGGACGTGTCGGATCTTCACGATGACAGATATCCTGCAAGAAAGAAGCAACTTTATAGCCTACAGAACTACATTGGGTAGGAACTTCATTACCGATGCTCCACATCACTACACAAGGATTGTTGCGGAACTGATGCAGCATATTTATCATATCACGTTCTGCCCACTCGTTGAAATAGCGGTGATAGCCATTCTCACATTTGGCAATGTCCCATTCGTCGAAAGGTTCCACCATCATCATGAAACCCATTTCATCACAGAGTTGCACTAACTCCGGCGCAGGCATATTGTGAGCGGTACGAATGGCATCGCAACCCATATCTTTCAACAGTGTGAGTTGGCGACGTAGTGCAGCAACATTGATGGCAGCCCCCAACGGACCGAGATCGTGATGATTACATACTCCCTGGAACTTACGGTGCTTGCCATTCAGGAAGAATCCTTTGTCAGCAATGATTTCTATACTACGGATACCGAAACGAGTAGTATATTCGTCCGTTTGCTTGCCATCGGCATAAACTTTGGAAACAGCCTTATATAGATAAGGTGTCTCCGGCGACCACAAGCAAGGAGCATTCACCAGGAAGTTTTGTTCAAAAGGTTGACCATGATTAATCTTACGGGTATTATCCTTCGTCGCAACAACTTTCCCATCGGGAGAGATAATCTCTGTTACGATACGGATATCTTTTCCTTCATCATTAGCAATAGTCGTCAGCAGACGTACTGAGGCATACTCATCAGCAACATGAGGAGTAGTCAGCTGAGTACCCCATACTGGAACATGCACTTTATCAGTGCTCACTACACGCACATTACGATAAAGCCCTGCACCGGGATACCAACGGGAAGATTGCGGTTTATTCTCCAAACGCACGGCAAGGGTATTGTTCTTACCGTCTTTATTCAAAAATCCGGTGACATCGCAATGGAAAGAATTATATCCGAATGGCCAGAAACATGCTTCTTGCCCATTGACGTATACACGGGCTTCACTCATTGCACCATCAAAGACAAGTGTCGTCTGCTGATTAGCAGGAGCATCGAACGTAGTACGATACCAACCTATTCCTACGTAAGGGAGTCCACCTGTACGTCCGGTCTTGACAGAAGCCTTCTTTTCGAAGTTCTGCGTTACTGCTACTTCCTGCAAGTCATTGCTGCGATCGAAAGGACCGAAGATGGCCCAGTCATGAGGTACGGTTACGGTTTCCCATTTACGATCATCAAATTCAGGCTTCATGGCTTCCGCTACTTCACCTTTCGTAAACTTCCAGTTCTTCTCCAACAGTGTTTCTATACGCTGAGCTTTTGCTATCAAAGAGAAAAGAATACAGCAGGAGAAAGAGATGAATAGTATCTTCTTCATTTTCAATCAAAGTATTTAATTAATGTTATTTAAAAGCATCCATTATAACAGTAGGATAACCGCCTTCTGTAAATGCTCCCAACCTATATTGACTCGGCCTGCACTCCGGTTCCCAATAGAACACTCCTTTACAACGACCGTTGGTATTTTCCTTGCACTCTTTCAAGATACGGGCAAGTTGCCTCTTTCCCTCGTTCAAAACAGAGGTACTTGCCAACTTACCATTGTCATCAGCGCACTCCATACCGGTTTCTACCACCATTACATCACAATTGTACTTGGTACTCAAAGCTTTGATGTTGCTGATGCAATCCGTAATGACAGCATCGGCAGATGAATAGCCTTCTTTGGCATCACGCGACCAATAAGGATAAAGCGACATACCTATCATATCCCACTTGCCGCCGTTCTTCTTCAATTCATCGAAGAACCAAGTGAACAAACCGCTGTCCCATCCATTGTCCAAGTGAACAATCACAATAGCATCGGGAAAAACCGACTTCACAGCATCGTATCCGGTAGTGACGAAAGCACCAAGATTGGCCCAATTCATGGGATATACCACTTTGTCGGTAGCACTTGCCGGTGCATCTTTCAAATCCTTCTCCGTCACATTATAAGATGCGCCGCTCAAAGCCACGTCTTCATCCCACAACATGCCCGGACGAATTTCATTCCCCACTTGCACCCATTTAGGAATGACCCCTATCCCCTTCAAGGCCTGAAGCACACTCACCGTATGGTCTTTAATGGCACTTTTCAAGTTTGCCAGATTCTTTCCTACCCATGACGCGGGTTTGTTTTGCTGGGCGGGATCGGCCCACCAATCACTGTAATGAAAGTCTATCATTACATCCATCCCCAACTCTTTGGCTCTTTTGGCCTTCTCCACCACATCGGCAGTGTTACACCAATTGCCATGTTTACTCGGATCTACCCATACGCGAATACGAATGGCATCAAGCCCCAGTTCCTTCATCAGAGCCGTACACTCACGCTGCTCACCTTTGGCATTATAGAAGTTGTAGCCTTTGGATTCGTATTCGGTGACCCACCCTATGTCAGCACCTTTGGCAAATTCCACCTCTGTAGTTCCATCGTCACCGTCGGGATCGACCTCCGGCGCAGGAATTGTTTCGTTATTACTGCTACACGCTATTATAGCAAAAGCAATACCCAAAAAGAAAGACAAAAATTTCATGTGTTTCATGGCAAATATAGTTATCAATGATACAAATATAAGTAATAAAAGCGTAATCATTCAAGCCAGATACTCCCTATCTCTATTTCCATAGCCTTTTCAGCAACTCCATCAAAAGAGAGTTCGAGAGTTTCACTCCCCTCTACCTTGAAAGGTATTTCAGTCTGCGGACGGAAATAATTATCAAGGAAGACCGGATAGACGTGGGGAAGTAAAGCTGTATTTGTTTGCTTCAAATCCTGCAAGGGTACACGAATGATACCATCAGTTGCAGCGGCACACGAAGCAAGATAGGTATATCCGTCAGAAGTAATGAAGCCGGCTTTTAGTCCTTCGGGAATCTTCTTTGCATGGATACACAAAGTGCGGCAGGAAGCGAGTCGCTCAGGGCGTCCATCGATATCCTCCTTAATGTAACGACGAAGAACGAAGACAGGCGCCTTATCTTTAGACTCAAAGGTGATGCGCAAGGTCGGCTTCTCTGTCGGTGCATTTTGCATCAACTGGCGGTTCGTGCGGCTCCATCCGGGCATAGTATATGTTTCCAATTTACTATCAGCATCCACTATTTCCAGCAGAGACAATGGTTTTTCAGGAGCAACTACGTTGGTTTCCCACAGGGTAGCCGAAGTATAGTCCCAATCCAACGGACTCCTGGCTACTCCCGAAGGAAACGTTTGTCGCTTATCGCCTTGACAAACGACGATGTTATACCTAAAACAACCCTCTTTTATTTCTGTAGCAGGTACGGTAGCACGATAAACGTAACCACCTGTATGATTCATTTTCAGATAAGGATTCTTTTCATTCCAGAAAGATATCTTATCTGTGTAGATAATAACGGAATCGGGCATTTCATTACCCGCTACAATGGCCTCTATCTGTAAATCTTTACCGGCATCTACTGTCTTGGCAGGAGAATGAGTAACAGTAAAACCTTTATCATCAGAAATGGATGGACATACATATTCACCAAGAGTAATATTCTGCCAATGAGCATCAGTAGTCCATTTACCGGAAGCCGATATACCTTCACGCTGTAACAGATAAACACCCGGACGAAGGGTAGAAATCTTGCCATTCGCAGCCTGTGAACTGAACGTATTTCCATTATTCAAACCGTTCACCCGGAATTGCTTACCTAAATCAGGTAAATTCAGAGTCATATCCCATGCACCGGAAACAATGCGCATTACTTCTTTATCCAAAGAAGGCCTTGTAAACGGGTCACTAACCTGTACGGCATCGGGCATTACTTCCAAGCGCCAAACACCCTCTTCCAGACGATCCAGCCAATAAACTCCCGTACCTTCATAATTCACCACCGGAGATTTGCCACAACCGGCTATTGCGCGAAGCTGAGAAATATCTTTCGGACGAGTTTGGGTCGTATTGGAATAGTAGAATTTCTCTCCGTCATTCAGTTCGCTTAAATCCTGCACGTAGCTGACACGGAAATCATTGAATAATGTATCTGCCGGATAACTGCCAAAGCTCTCTCCCCTGCCCACTTTCTGTGCCACTTCTGCGGCAATCATCAATCCGATAGCTTTATTCGGAGTGTATGCTACATTCAGGTAATGAGTCTGGTACTCGGTATTGTAAGCCGCCATGTCGATAGGATCATAGGCAAACTGAGTAATCCACTGGAAACCGGCTGTGCGGAAAGTGCGTACAGTTGCCGGATACATATAGGAATAAAGAATATCAGCGGGATCAAATTCATAAACCATACGAGCCTTCTTATTGAAACCTTTCAGATTGGAGAAAGGAATATCGTAGCGGTCTACGGAAGGCAGGAAGTTTCCCTTGCGGGTATGTCCGGATACAAGACCAATAGGATACCATTGATAGGTAGTACCTTGTATGGCTGTAGAATAGTAAGCCTCTACCACATGCTGGTTATGACTGACATTGTAAAACACCGGTTTGCGGTTGCCTGCACGCTTCAGGGCGGACAGCATCTTATTTATATAATTACGCGTCTCAGCAACAGTGCCGGGATGGCAAGGCTCGTTGTTTATTTCAAAGCCTACGATATAAGGATCGTCTTTGTAAGCATAACCTGTATAAGGATTCACGTGGCGTACAAGAGCAGCAATATACTTTTCCTGTGCAACAATAGCATCTGCATCACTATGAACGGCACATTTATCATAATTTAAAGAGAAACCACTGGTAGGCTGATTACGTTCCGGATAACCGTTACCAAAATTTGTCTGTGCCGTGATAATGGTACGGATACCGCGTTCCTGTAATTTATGGATAAGGTAGTCCAATAATTCCAGGTGTTCATTTTCCAGCAAGTTACCTTCTGCATCAGAAATCTCTACGTCCCAGATGTGAATACGGTAAGCATTCAATCCCAAGCGTGCCATGTGATAGACATCACGGTCGATGGCAGCTTTACGATCCACTCCCAGATAACCCATCGCCCGGTAAGCATGTGCAAAGGGTAAGGTATAGTTCACACCAAAGAAAGAAGCTTCTTTCTTCGTATCCGACCAACGCATGACGCCGCCGGCATCTACATAAATAGTAGGAACGCTTTTGGGTACTTTGTTCTGTGCCGGAGCAACTACTGCCAGCAAACAAGTAATCAAGATAAAAATGTGTCTCTGCATGTCATCAAATTCAAGTTGTTTTTCTGTTGACAAAAGTAACGGAGTGGAGTTATTCATCAAAGCAGATATCGGACATAAAAGGAAACAAAAAGGACATTAACTGATTATCAGCAATATATGTATAGTAGTTATAAATAATAATTAGGAATTCTCAATCAAAAGACTACTACTTTTTCTCCATTTTCTTGTAATTATTAAGCATAAAAAGTATCTTTGTCACATTCCCTTGTAAAAGATAAGATGAAAAGATACACTAACATACTAGTTTTACTACTTCTCACAGGACTTTTTATTCCTGCCGGAGCACAAAACAACCCCTATAAGATAGACGACTCATTATACCCTTTTTTTCAACGTGCCACCAAATTGCGTACTTCTCCCCAAGGATTGCTTATCGCTGACACTCTTTACGCAGAAGCAACCAAAAAGAAAGACAAAAAAGCACAATGTTTAGCACTTACCATTCCGGTAAGTTTCTACTATAGTTCCGGTAATTATGAGAAACTGGAACAGTCAGCAAGCAGATTAAAAGAAGAAGCACGCAAAAACAATTATTTGCAATATTATTATTCCGCATGCACGAGCGAAATAAATTGGCTCCTTAACAACGGACATTCACTGCGTGCCCTGCACAAAGCAGAAGAAATGAAAGAACAGGCTTTCAAAGACCAGCACAACTACGGAATCTTTTCGTGTATTCGTACCTTGGGACACATCTACTATATGCGTCAGAATAGTGAGGTAGCAGTCGAGTACTACAAAAATGCTTTGGAATACATGCTGAAGCATTTGCCCGAACAAGATCCGTCATACCTTTATATGAACCTTGCTGAGTATTACCGAAAGAAAGACGAAGGTGAAATTGCATTGGAATACAATGAGAAAGCCGTGAAAACAGCTAAAACCAATGAGAGTCGTGTAGCTTCCCTAATGGATAAATGCCAGACTCTGTATAGCATGGACCTGATCGATGACTTTAACACTTGCTATGAAGAATGCCTGCAACTAGTCGAACAATATGGTGTTATCCGCAAATCAGCTTTGTTGCGTTTACGTATCTGTAAGCTTATTCTGGATAAAAAATATGATCAGGCGTATATAGCAGCTGATTCGATAGGAAGCCCGTTGCAGGTTTACCAGATACTCCATGTATTATATCTGAAATCAGGAGACTATGAAAAGGCTTATACATATAATAAGTTGATTCACAAGCACCAAGATTCAATCAACCGTCTGGTACAATCTACAGACATCGCTGAACTGAATGCACAGATAGGCAACGAACGCATAAAATTGGATGCCAAGGCCTTGGAATATAAGAATGCAGCACTCAACTTAAGGAATACCCAATTGGAACTGGAGCGGACTAAGTCACAATCTGAACTGGAAAAGATAAATGCTGAGAACAGCAAATTGGTATTGAAGAACCGGAACCTGGAACTGGCACGTCTCAATGTAGAAGCGGAAAAACAGAAAGCCATCTTAAAAGAGCAGCAAAGTGCTTCTCAACATTACATCGTAACTCTCAGTCTCGTACTCTCGTTCTTGTTTCTTTTCACCTGCTTCTTGATATTCTACCTGTATAGACGCCGTAGAACAATGGCTATCCTACAGGAGAAAAATGAAGAGCTCACCGTTGCACGCGACCATGCTGAGGAATCGGACCGGATGAAAAGCTTCTTTATACAGAATATGAGCCACGAGATACGTACACCGCTCAATGCCATAGTCGGATTCTCACAAGTTTTATCCACTCCGGATATGGAGGTGGACGAGGAAGAGAAAGCAGAGTTCAGCATGCTTATCCAGCAGAATTCCGAGTTACTGACTACGCTAATTAATGATGTCCTCGACCTTGCCAGTTTGGAAAGTGGTAAATACACCATGCATCTGGCGCCTCATCGTTGTAATGAGTTATGCCAGATAGCAATGGCTTCTGTTGTGCATCGTAATCCGAAAGAAGTGAAGTCCTATTTCACTTCCGATGCACCGAATGACTTCTTGTTTGTGACGGATAAAGAACGGCTGCAACAGGTACTTATCAATTTCCTGACCAATGCGGAGAAACACACGGTACGGGGGGAAATTCACCTCCACTGCTCTCTCACAGAGAATCCGGGAAAGATAACCTTCTCCGTTACAGATACCGGTCCGGGAGTTCCGGCAGACCAGGCAGATTATGTTTTCGACCGGTTCAGCAAACTGGATGAATTTAAACAGGGCACAGGACTCGGACTGAATATCTGTTCCATCATTGCCGCGCGCCTGAAAGGTGAAGTGAAACTGGATAAGAGTTACACCAAAGGAGCACGTTTCCTGTTTATACTTCCACTGGATAGTGTCCCTGATAACTAAACAAAACTCCCTACCCGTTGTTCTCTTCGGAACGATAACAATCTAATGAAGGAACAATGAAAAAGTTGACGTATTCTTTCCTGCTTCTGATGCTCCTGACATCAGTTCCGGCTCTGGCCGATTATGCGCCTGTCAATGTACAGACAGCACTAAAAAAAATGTATCCCGCCGCCAAGGATGTTGCCTGGTCACGGGATGAGACTTACTATGTAGCGGACTTTATACAGAATGGGTTCGACACAAAAGTCTGGTTCAACTCTGAAGCACAATGGGAAATGAGACAGATTGATTGGGGAACAATGGACGAAGTGCCCAATGCCGTGTACAATGCTTTTGCAGCAAGCGAATATTCCGATGGAATGGTGCAGGGAGTCACATTGGTTCAATTTCCCGAAAAACAATCAGTAATTTCCGTAGTTGTGGGAATGGCGAATACACAAACCAGATACCAACTACTGTTCACCCTCGACGGAGGACTTGAGGATGAACGGAATGCCACTTACTTTAATAATCTATTAGGAGCAGAAGTATTCCTGAACACTTAATTGTGCCAATTCCTTGCCACCTTACTGGCAAACTGTTGTCATCTTATTGGCAAGGTTTTGCCAATAAGGTGGCAAAGAATTATAAGGCTGAACTAAACGTATTGCTTCGGCGTCATCCCAAACTCAGCCTGAAAGCATTTAGAAAAATAGGAATGATTGGAGAAACCAACCATATACATCACTTCGGCCACAGTAAACTTCTGCTGTTTCAGCAGCATAGCCGCCTTTTTCATGCGGATAGACTTAATGTATTCCACAGGTGTCATGCCCGTCAGTTGCTTTATCTTGCGATACATCTGCTTGTTATTGATATCGGTCCATTCGCAAAGGGCATTCACATTCAGTTCGGAGTCTGAGATGTGTTCTTCAATCAGATGAATTACATTTGCCAGGAACTTCTCATCATAAGAAACCGCCTCTATCTCTTTCGGGGTGGAAAGAACTTCCATACGGGCTTTCGCCTCATGCGTCTCCCGGCTATGTAATAATTGCTCCACACGCGAAAGCAAAATATCCGGTTCAAAGGGTTTTGGAATGAAAGCATCTATATGCAGCTGAATACTTTCAAGCTCCGTTTCCTTATCACTTTTCGCCGTCAGCAAGATAATGGGAATAGTGGATGTGGGAGTATGCTTCTTGATATGACGCACCATTTCAAGACCATCCATCACGGGCATCATGACATCAGCAATAATCAGATCGGGCATTAATTCCAGGGTAAGTTCCATACCTATCTTACCATTTTCCGCCAAACAGCAACGATATTTAGTATGCAGTATCTGATAAATAAACTCTGAAACCTCCGGAGTATCATCCACAATCAGAAGCAATGGAGCATCCGGAGCGGGCGTATCTGTATCTGGAACCACAACTGTAACTCCGGCAGCGACAGGTTCGATATCAGAAGATACAATTTCCGGAGAAACCTCTACGACAGGCTGTTCCATAGCAATCACCGGAAGGGTCAGCGTAATGGCAGTACCTTTATTCTCTTCTGAAGAAAGCTGAACTTTACCACCATGCAGTTCCGTATAAGTCTTTACCAAATACAGGCCGATACCCGTTCCCTCCTTCGTGCCTGCCGTCTTGGGAGACTGGAAGAAGCGCTGAAAAACATACGGTTGATCCTGACGGGGAACACCGATACCAGTATCGGATACAGAGATATGCACTTCTTTATCAGAAGCCTGCAAACAAAGCGTTATCTCACCCTCTTCCGGAGTATACTTCACGGCATTGGATAAAAGGTTATCCAAGATAGATTCCAGTTTTATGGCATCCATCTGTATGTATATCTTTTCACGGTCGGCATGGAAATGGAAAGTCAGCTTCTTCTCTTTCGCCTTCTCCTCTGCATACAAGGTGAATAAGCCACGCGCAAAAGACACCAGTTCGATTTGAGAAAGTATCAGTAATGTATTGTTTCCACTATCCACCCGGTTGAAGTCCAGCCCCTGATGGATAAGCGAATTCAACTTCATGGCATTGCGATGCACCTGTTCCAGTTGTTTCTTCTCCTGCTGATCCTTGATGCCGGGCAGCAACTTGCTGATAGGCGCGATAATCATGCTCAACGGAGTTTTCAAGTCGTGGGAGAGATTCGTAAAGAACTCCATCTTAGCCTGAGACTGCTCCAGGATTTTCTCTTTCTCCAGACGCTCCAGTTTCAGACGGTTCTTCACGCGGAAGAAGTTGATAGTCCAGAGTATCAGGACAAGGCACAGCAAGACATAAACGACCTTTGCCCACGGGGTGTAGTACCAGGGCGGAATGATGTGGATGTCCAATGCATACGTCTTTTCGGACGGCTTGCCATGCGCATCCAGCTTACTCACTATCAGGCGGTAGTCACCGTAGTTCAGATTGTTGTAAGTAATCCGGTTCGTATTCGGTTTCAACAAGTTCCATTCACGGTCCACACCTTCCAGGCGATACAACAGTTTGCTTTTCTCTTCAAGGGAATAAGGCAGGTCGGAAAGTTCAAAAGCAAGATTGTTCTGGTCGTAGTCCAGATTTATACGCTGTGAGTAACGGATGCTTTGTGCGGATTGCACTGCATCAAGCGCCTGCCCCGCCCCAGACTGGTAAAGTTGGTTGTTGACATAAAGGGCGGTCAATATCAAAGGCTGTTCAAGGTGTTCCGCCAGCAAGGCCTCGGGTGAGGAGATGGCAAAACCGTCTGCGGTGCCCAGATAGAGTTCTCCGCTTGTCTTATCAAAGAACATGCTGGTGAAACGCTTGTCGGTGATATTCAGTCGGCGGACTTCCAGAGTCTGTTGGTCGGCTACCCAGAAACCATCTGTGGTAGAGATCCAGATGCGGCCGTCGGCTTCGGCCATGGAAAGCACTTCGTAATGATTATAGGCATCAAAGGGCAACATGCGGATACTGTCGTTTTCGGGAGTCACGCGCATCACTCCGCCGGGGAAACCTATCCAGATGTAGCCGTCTTCGGCACAAAGGATAAAGTTGGGAGTACGCTCGCCTTTCAGTTCATCGGCGGCAATATGGGTGACTTCGCCGGTACGGGGATTTATCTTTTCGATGCTGTTGTGACTGTTATAGAGCAATGCCCATACATTCCCTTCCCGGTCGGGAATCATCTGATTGATGAACATGCCGGACAGGCCGTTGTGGATGGAATAAGTCTTCTCCGCCATGTAGAGTCCGCCGGAAGAACGTATGAGGTTTTCCTTATCTACAACGAAAATACCGCCGAGACAGGTGGCTATCCAAAGTTGTCCGTCACGGTCTTCAAAAAGGCTATACGTCCAATTGGCGTTGTAGCGGCGGGTGCTGTCCACTATGTTATAATGTATAAACTGGCGTTTCGCCGGGTCGTAACGACTGATGCTGCCATCCGTAGCCACCCAAAGTTGTTGTTCACGGTCTTCGTAAAGATGGCGTACCCGGTTGTGGGACAAAGGATATTTCCGGTCTCCCATCTTGTACCAGGCAACGTCCTGTTCCCCATCCATAAGAGCGGTGAAGCGAATGAGGCCGTTGGTGCCGCCAAACCAATAAGTTCCGTGCGTATCGCGCAGCATGGAATAGAACTGGTTGCCCTCCCCTGTTCCGGTAATCTGCGAGATAGGGATATGACGCAACACACTGTTATGGCGGAACATGGAGATACCGTAATCCGTACCCAGCCAGACGTTATGCTCGCGGTCGGCAAAGATGGTCCAGATGATATTGTTAGAAAGGGACTGGAGGTTTCGGGAGTCATGAACAACGTGCAACAGGGGCTCGTCCTCCTGATAGACGTACAGACCATTATCGGTGCCTACCAGCAATTGACCGTTCCCGTCCAGTGCCAGAGACTTGACGGAGTTATCATGGAAAGCATCTATCCGCTGCGTATGCCCGTCGGCAGGGGTGTATTTGAAAAGACATCCTTCTGTGCCTATCCAGATGCAACCACGCGCGGTATCTTCCAGGAGTGAATTGACAAACTGATTGCTTCGGCCACGGGTGACGGGCAGGTCTATGGTTTCAAAGCGTCCGGTGGCGGGGATGTAGCGGCAACAGCCGTTGTACGTACCAATGTAGAGGTTATCGTCCGAGGCGCGGATAATGGAATAAATGGTCTGGTGCGGAAGTCCTTCGGTGATGGCGGAGAGTTGCCGGGTTTCCGGTGAGTAGGTATAGAGGCCGTTTAGTGTCCCCAGCCACAGCACGCCGTCACGCAATGCCAGTGTGCGGATGTCGGTCGGGAAGTCCGCTTCCGGTTCTTGGTAAGTGTCTGTTCGGTAGTTATAAATCAGTAAGCCATTGTCCGCACCTATATAAAGATAGGTGCTGTCCACCACCGTACCGCAATAAATGCGCGTATTGCTGCGCTCGCCGAAAGTGAAATGCGGTTGTGAGGAATAGCCGTCGTAACTGAACAGTCCTTTGTTGGAACCTATCCATATCAGTCCTTGCGTGTCTTGCAGGAAGCAACTGATGACGGATGCTTCCGTCCCCAGACTGATATTATCAAACAGCCTGTAATCGGACTTCTGCCCCACCAGAGTGCAAGGAAGCCATATCTGTAACAGAATGAAAAGAAAAAGAACTGGTCTGTGCATACGCCGGGTTACGTTAAAGGTCCGGACTACTGTATTTCTTCGCACACCCGCATTTCCATGCCTTTATACACCACCACAATCTTATGTAGCTGGGTGCTGCCGATGGCACGCTTCACCGTATCGGTATCAGCGTAGCGGTTGGCTTGTGCGATAGCCTCCTGACGCAGTTCCTCCACACGGGTTTCGGGGTCTTTGTACTTGGCATACTTCAACTCTACAATGTAGCTGTGCGTCATGTCGGAGTAGATGTCCAGCATCGGACATAGGAAAATATCGACATAGCCCGCCTGCGTGTCCTGTTCGGAGATGGGGCGGTAGAAACGGTTCTGTGCGGTCATGGCAAGGGTGAAGCCATGCACGAAGAACTCGCCCTTCTGCTTGTCGCGCTGCGAGGCGTAGGTCTTCAGGCAGTCGGCAATGTAGTCGAAGTAGGCTTTCCAATCGCCTCGGTAAGCAAGGCGACTGGAGAGTTCGCTCTTTTCGTAACTACTGAAACTGAGGTCTGCATCGTTGTACGTACTCAGCAGATAGGTATAAAGTTGTTCCTGAACCACCAGGTTAGGGATGGTCAGTTTAGTTTTTCCTTCGTGCATGCCGTTGATGGTGAGCATGCCGAAATAGTAGAGCAAGCTCACGAAATTATCGGGATTAGTGATACCGGAGGCAGGGAAGCCACTCTTCAGTTCGCCGGTGATGAAGCCCTGGCTCACGAGGGTTTGAATGACTGAGGCGTCGTGGGCAAACTCCTTGTCCTTACGGATGAGCATGCGTAGTTTCTCGTAGTCGATGCGGATGTTCTCTTCCACCATGCTTAGCGGTGCTTTGCCACGCGAGATGTAGTTCTTGACGAAATAAAGCACCATGTTGGAGTTATACATCGTGGTTTCGCCGTAACATTCCTGCGCGAAGCAATAGTTATCATACCACGGCTTCATTATCTCTATCAGTTCGTCAATGGTATGATTGAAGGGGCTGGTGGTAGAATAGTAGGTCAGCATTTCGCGCACTTCTTCTTCTGTGAAACCCATCATTTGGTTGAAGTCCGGTGAGAGGGAATAGTTGGTTCCGATGTTGAAGCCGCTGGTGAGGTCATCCATCGTCACGGGGCTTACACCGGTAATGAAACAGCGCTCGATGCTGGAATAGGTTCCTGCTTTCACTTTGTTGAAGAAGGCGCGCAGATAACCTTCGCCATGCGTTTCGTTGGTATAGCGGTGCAGGCTTTCGGGGTCGGAGAGAATGGCGTTGGTGAAGTGGTCGTACTCGTCGATAAAGAGGTACACCTTCTGTCCGGCACGTTCGCATTCCGAAATCAGATAGTCTAATTGGTTGACGGCTCCGTCCTTCTCGTCCAGCCGATCCCTGATGCCTTCCGGCAGAAGGTCGGCATAGACTTCGCAGAAAAAGTCGAAGCGGATTTGGCAGTGCTCATCCAGCCCTTTGCGATAGTCGTTCAGTGCACCGGTGATGCCGGAGAAATTGAGATAGAGCACAAGATAAGTGTTACGACTCGGTGTGGGATGCTGCCCGATGTAGAGGTCGCCAAAGAGGTCGTCGAACTTGTCGCGGGTACGCACATCGTAGTAATGTTGCAGCACGTTCAGCGTCAGGCTCTTCCCGAAACGGCGCGGACGGATGAAGAAGAAAAAGCGGTCCGCCTGCTCTATCATGGGGATGAAGCGGGTTTTGTCCACGTAATAATAGTCTTCACGGCGGATGACCGCGAAGTTCATCATGCCGTAGGGAAGTCTCTTTCTGCCGGGTACTAAGTATTCTAATGGGTCCATATAATGTCCTCCTGCTGTTTTTGGGATATTTAATCCGTCGCTTTATGACGGGATAACGACACAAAGATAATGCAAATTGAGTGCAGAACTTTCATGCTTGCATGAAAAAGTTATGCCGAAATGCAGCTTATCTTATCTAAAGACAACAAAAGTTCTTATAGAAGGGGTATATCGCAGTTATTATTTATAATGACTGAAAGCTTAGTCAACCGTTTTATATTTACTTCCGAGAATCCATGCAGTCCCGACAGTTTCATCTGGAAACAAAGCGTCTCGCAAGAAAGCAACGTGCAACGCCCATTCAGATGCAAAGTCAATGGATGTCTGCAAACGTTTGCGCTATTCTATAATCCGATAATTCTCAACGAAGAAGCTTATTCTCATCTATTCCGCTATTTTTGCAATCGGAATAGTTGGCTTACATTTTTTTAGTTTGGCAGCTATCCTCATTTGAATAACCTTTGATTAAGATAAGCTGCACCTCAGCAATAAAAATAAGCAAGCTTATTTTGTACTGCTTTCGGTTTGCATTATCTTTGGGAATATTTAGAAAATACCATGAATAAACCGCAGATAACCATCAAGGATATTGCCCGGGCGTTGAACGTCTCACCATCCACTGTGTCGAGGGCGCTGAAAGACAATCCGGATATCAGCCAGGAGACCCGTGACCTTATACATGCGTATGCCCGGGAGCATAATTACAAGCCTAACGTACTTGCAGTGAACCTTCGTGCCAGCCGTTCGAATACAATCGGTGTAATTGTCCCGCAACTGGTACATCATTTTTTCTCGTGCGTGCTGAGTGGCATTGAAAAGGCTGCTGCCGAAGCAGGATACAATATTTTGGTAGCCCAGAGCAATGAATCTTATGAACAGGAAGTGAAAATCGTACACTCATTCCTTGCCGCCCGCGTCTGTGGTGTGATTGCCTCTCTGGCAAAGGATACCTCTCAATACGATCATTATCAGGACCTGCTGAATAATAATATCCCCATTGTGTTCTACGATCGCATCTGCACCGGATTGAAAACAGAACGGGTGGTAGTGGACGACTATGCCGGTTCTTTTGCCGCCGTGGAGTATATGATACAGACAGGTTGCAAGCGTATCCTGTTTTATGGAGCAGCCCCGCATCTGGAAATCACCAAGAATCGTCGGAATGGCTATCTGGATGCCATGAAGAAATACAAAATTCCCGTGGACGACAGCATGATTATGCTGTGTGATACAAGGGAACGCGCCATATCCATCACCCCTGACATACTGGAAGGTCCCGGTCATCCCGATGGTTTCTTCGCCATCAATGACGAAACAGCTTCGGGCATTCTGTATGCCTGTAAACTGGTTGGAAAGAAAGTGCCCGATGAAGTATCGATCTGTGGATTTACCGACGGAGCCATTGCCCAAAGCACAGATCCCAAACTGACCACCGTGGAACAACATGGAGAAGAAGTCGGAAGAAGTGCTTTCAGCATTCTGATAGGCAAGCTGGAAGGGGGCGATGACAAGAGTAGTAACAAGATTGTGAGAACGAATCTTGTAGTGAGGGGAACAACGAAATAAATGAGTGACAAGCTACGAGCTACGAGTGACGAGTAGGCTACGCGGAATTGCCAGTATGCCGAAAGGAACTCGTAGCTTGTAGCTCGTAGCTCGTAACTAATAATTTATTAAGAATGAAAGTAAAACCCGATTTGAGCTTTTGGAAGTTGTGGAACATCAGCTTCGGATTTTTTGGCGTACAGATTGCCTACGCCTTGCAGAGTGCAAACATCAGTCGTATTTTTGCAACACTGGGTGCAGACCCGCATAGTTTAAGTTATTTCTGGATATTACCACCATTGGCAGGCATCATCGTGCAACCCATCGTG
Organism: Bacteroides sp. AM16-24; assembly: GCF_003471885.1. Taxonomy (NCBI): domain Bacteria; kingdom Pseudomonadati; phylum Bacteroidota; class Bacteroidia; order Bacteroidales; family Bacteroidaceae; genus Bacteroides; species Bacteroides sp. AM16-24. Next base: position 121,210 of record NZ_QRKI01000001.1, on the reverse strand, counting down.
GGCGCTGCAAGCGACAAGACGTGGACGCGCTTCGGACGCCGTATTCCTTATCTGTTTGTCGGTTCACTGGTAGCCGTATTGGTAATGTGCCTGCTGCCGAATGCCGGTAGTTTCGGTATGGCAGTCAGCACGGCAATGATATTCGGATTAGTATCATTGATGTTCCTGGATACCTCCATCAATATGGCGATGCAGCCATTCAAGATGATGGTAGGCGACATGGTGAACGAAAAGCAAAAAGGCCTCGCCTACTCCATCCAGAGTTTCCTGTGTAATGCGGGCAGCCTCGTAGGTTTCCTGTTCCCGTTCATCTTTACATGGATCGGTATCAGCAACATAGCCCCGCAAGGCGTAGTACCCGACTCGGTGATTTATTCTTTCTATATCGGAGCCGCCATCCTGATACTTTGTGTAATCTATACCACAGTGAAAGTAAAGGAGATGCCACCCGCCGAATACGCTGAATACCACGGCATCACCGAAGAGGAAGAAAAAGAAAAAATCAATATGGTGAAACTGCTGATAAAAGCGCCGAAAGCTTTCTGGACGGTAGGTTTGGTTCAGTTCTTCTGCTGGTTTGCTTTCATGTTTATGTGGACGTATACCAATGGTAGTGTAGCCGCCAATGTATTCGATGCTCCTACAGTGGAAACCGCAGTGAACGGAGTCAGCAAAGTTATGCTGGACACCAAGAGTATTCAATATCAGGATGCTGCCGACTGGGTAGGCGTGTTGTTTGCCGTACAGGCTATCGGTTCTGTACTATGGGCTGTCTGCATCCCGTTGTTCAAGGATCGCAAACTGATCTATTCTCTCAGTCTGGTGCTGGGTGGATTGGGTTTCATCTCTACTTATTTTGTTCATAATCAATATGTATTGTTCATCTCCTTCCTACTGATAGGTTGCGCATGGGCTGCTATGCTGGCGTTGCCTTTCACCATCCTGACCAACGCACTGAGCGGCGGACACATGGGAACTTATCTGGGCTTGTTCAACGGAACAATCTGTATTCCGCAGATTGTGGCGGCTTCACTCGGCGGGAGCATTCTTGCCCTGTTCACTCCCAAAGGTATGTTGCCTCCCGAAATCAATATGCTGGTCATGGCAGGTGTCATGCTGATTATCGGCGCAGTTTGTGTATATTTAATCAAAGAGACCAAAGGAGAACAAACAAAAGCATAATCCTTATAAAAAGAGTGATAAAGTGATAAAGTGATGAAGTGGCAAAGTGATAGTGGAACAACACTCTGTGATATATAACGCAGCTACTTTATCACTCTATCACCTTACCACTTTATCACCTTATCACTCCTCTTTCATCTACTTTTGTCATACTTTCTTGCCGTTTATCCGTTTATTTGTTTATCTTTACCGCCATAATCACCATTGAGATACACGCCATGAAAAGATACCTTAGAACCGATGAATGGAATATTATTGAAGATAACTTTCACGCCGACAACCTGAGAATGTCCGAAAGTATATTCAGCTTGGGGAACGGACGCTTTGGACAACGGGGAAATTTTGAAGAGCCTTATTCAAGCGATTCCTATCGCGGTTCATTTGTAGCCGGTATCACTTTTCTGGATAAAACGCGTGTAGGTTGGTGGAAGAACGGCTTTCCTGCTTTTTACACGCGTATTCCCAATGCAGCGGACTGGAGTCGTGTCAGCCTGCGTCTCATCGATGAAGAACTGGACCTGGCACAATGGGACGTAAACAGCTTCAGCCGCAGACTTGATATGAAAGCAGGTATCTCCTACCGGGATTTCGAAATCACATCTCCCAGAGGACATCAAATACGGGTACATGTGGAGCATATCAACAATATGGCCCACCCCGATTTATGCCTAATAAAATACAGCGTCACCTCCATCAATTATACAGGAAGAATATCACTGATTCCCTCTCTGGATGCAATCATAGTCAATAAGGATGATGATCCGAACGAGAAGATATGGAATATCCTCCGTTCCGGCGTCACAAAGGATTGTGCTTATCTATGGACGCAAACCCGGCGGGAAGATGCGCAAGTGTGCTACGCCATGACCTATCAGTTCTTCAAGAACGGCAAAGAAGCCTCCTCGAACCCGATACGCATTGAAAAAGAGAAACAAACCGGATTCAGCATCGGGGCAGATGTGAAACCGGGAGACAATGTAATGCTCATCAAATATACCGTTATAAGTTCGTCGCTCTATGATGAACGCCAGGAATTGATAGAACATTCCATCACCAAAGCCCGTCAGACTAAAATAGACGGCTGGGATAAGTTGGAAAACAATCATCAACAAGCCTGGGCTAATATATGGAAGGAAATGGATGTGGTTATCGAAGGGGACCCGGAAGCACAACAGGGTATCCGGTACAACATCTTCCAACTATGCCAGACGTACCGCGGTGATGATCCGCGTCTGAATATCGGCCCGAAAGGATTCACTGGTGAAAAATACGGTGGAAACACATACTGGAACACGGAACTTTGTTGTGTACCGTTCTTCCTGCTTTCTACTCCGAGGGAGATTGTAAAAAATCTGTTGATATACCGTTATAACCAACTACCGAAAGCTATAGAGAATGCCCGTAAACTGGGATTCAAAGAGGGGGCTGCTCTCTTTCCGCAAGTCACTTACAGTGGTGAGGAATGCCACAGCGAATGGGAAATTACTTTTGAAGAAATACACCGCAACAATATCATCGTCTATGCCATTGCACAACATGCCGCAATCACAGGCAGCAAAGATTATATAGCCAAATACGGACTGGAAGTAATGATTGCCGTCTCCCGCTTCTGGAGCCAACGTGTATCTTTCTCAAAACCAAAACAGAAATATGTCATACTGGGGGTAACCGGACCGGATGAGTACGAAAACAATGTGGATAATAACTGGTACACCAATTACTCGTGTGTGCAGTGCCTGCAGATGACACTTAACTATCTTGAAATCATTGCCGGAGAATACCCCGACGAATATGCGCGTGTACGCCGTGTCACCAACCTCCGCCAACAAGAAGAGGCTGAACGCTGGCGCGACATCATCAACCGTATGTATCTACCGGAAGACAAAGAACTGGGGATCTTTGTACAAAATGACGGTTTCCTGGATAAGGAACTGAACAGTACCGATGCCATTCCACCCGAAGAACGCCCCATCAATCAGCATTGGTCCTGGGATCGTATTCTTCGTTCGTGCTACATCAAACAAAGTGATGTGTTACTGGGATTATATCTGTATTACTTCAATTTCGACAAGGAAACTGTCCGCCGTAACTTTGATTTCTATGAAACAATGACGGTACATGAATCTTCACTTTCCCCGCACATCCACTCCATTCTTGCCGCCCGCATTGGCGAAGTGGAAAAGGCTTACCAACTCTTTCTGCATGCCACCCGTCTTGACCTGGATGACTACAACAACGAAACTCACCAAGGACTGCATATCACCAGTATGCCGGGCAGCTGGCTTGCCATTGTACGAGGCTTCGCCGGAATGCAGATCCTGGAGGGCATACTCTCTTTCTTCCCAGTCATTCCCGAAAAATGGAGCAGTTATTCCTTCCAGATAAATTATCAGGGACGTACACTTCAGATGCGCGTAGGCAAAGAAATAAATATTTCACTTATTACCGGAGAAGAACTGAACATACAAGTATATAAAAACGTTTATAAGCTCAAACTGGGCACCGATTTGTTGCTCAGAATAGAGGAGTAGAAGCCTTTATCATTAACAACGCGTAACAAAATAAACCGGGAGAACAATTATCTGTTTTTCCGGTTTTATGTTTCTATATCTAAACGAACAACTATATATTAGTATGAAAAGAATCTATTTGTTCACCATCGGCGTGATGCTGCTTGTCACATCATGCGGACACAAGAAAGAGGGCGATGCCACCCTGATTCGACCTGTTAAGACAGCTAGTGCCAGCTCCCAATCGGTCATCCGGAAAGACTTCTCCGGTATTGTAGAAGCCGTAGAATACGTGAAACTAGCCTTCCGTGTCAGCGGACAGGTTATAAATCTGCCTGTGGTAGAAGGTCAGCGGGTAAAGAAAGGACAATTGATCGCCGCCATTGATCCACGCGACATTTCCCTGCAATACGCCGCCGACAAAGCCGCTTATGAGACTGCCGCAGCACAGGTGGAACGTAACAAGCGCCTGTTGGGACGCCAGGCTATCTCCGTGCAGGAATATGAAATCAGCGTTGCCAATTACCAAAAGGCAAAGTCCGCTTATGAATTGTCCAGCAATAATATGCGGGATACCAAACTGACTGCTCCCTTCGACGGTTCCATCGAAAAGCGTCTGGTGGAAAACTATCAGCGCGTGAATTCCGGAGAAGGCATTGTACAATTGGTGAATACACAAAAGCTCCGCATCAAATTCACCGTGCCGGATGATTATCTGTATCTGCTTCGTGCAAAAGATGTAACATTCAAAGTGGTTTTCGACACCTATCCGGACATGGTGTTCAACGCACAATTGGAAGAATATCTGGACATTTCTACAGCCGGAACAGGTATCCCGGTAACTATTACGATTGAAGATCCTGCTTTTAATCGTTCCTTATACGATGTGAAACCGGGATTTACGTGTAAAATCAAGCTGGCATCGGACGTAGCTCCCTTCCTGGAAGAAAAGCTTGTGAATATTCCGCTCAGTGCCATATTCGGTGAAAGCGAAAACCAGAAAACTTATGTGTGGGTAGTAAAAGATAATAAGGTAAGCAAGCGGGAAGTAACCGTATACTCTCCCACTGGAGAAGCCAATGCTCTTATCTCTGCTGGTATACAACCGGGAGAAACTATTGTAATTGCCGGAGTGCACCAACTGGTGGACGGACAAACGGTGAAAGTTATCAATTAGACTACCAACTACTGCGACCTTGAGGTCGCCCAAATATAAATCATATGAATTTAGCTAAATATGCATTAGACAACACCAAGATTGTTTATTTCTTCCTGGCTGTGTTGCTAATCGGCGGTATACTATCATTCGGCCGGTTGGGAAAGAAAGAGGATGCACCCTTCGTCATCAAGTCAGCGGTCATTATGACTCGCTATCCGGGGGCAGAACCGGCAGAAGTAGAACGACTGATCACCGAACCGATCTCCCGCGAGATACAGTCGATGAGTGGTGCATATAAAATTAAATCGGAGTCCATGTACGGACTATCCAAGATAACATTCGAGCTTCAACCTTCCCTTTCCGCAGAGTCTATTCCGCAGAAATGGGATGAACTTCGCCGCAAGGTGCTCAACATACAACCGCAACTACCCGCCGGTGCTTCCGTTCCCACGGTATCGGACGATTTCGGTGATGTATTCGGCATCTATTACGGTCTGGTAGGCGATGACGGTTTCTCTTACGAAGAAATGCGCAACTGGGCAGAGCGTATCAAAACTCAGGTTATCACTGCTGACGGGGTAATGAAAGTAGCCCTGTTCGGCACGCAAACCGAAGTGGTGAATATCTTTATATCCGTCAATAAACTGGCCGGTATGGGGATAGACCCGAAGCAAGTGGCAAGCCTGTTGCAATCGCAAAACCAGATTATCAACACGGGTGAAATCAACGCCGGTGAACAACAATTGCGTATTGTAGCCAACGGAACTTACACCACCGTCAATGACATCCGGAACCAAGTGATTACAACTTCGGGAGGGCAAGTAAAATTGGGTGATATAGCCATTATCGAAAAAGGATATATGGACCCACCCGGCAACATCATGCATGTCAATGGGAAGCGTGCCATAGGTATCGGCGTTTCCACCGACCCGACAAAGGATGTAGTAAAGACCGGAGAACTGGTAGATCAGAAACTGGCTGAACTTCTTCCCCTTATTCCGGTAGGGTTGGAGCTGGAAAGTCTGTATCCGGAAAATGTCATAGCTCAGGAAGCAAATAATGGTTTCATCATTAACCTGATAGAATCCCTCCTCATTGTAATCGTTATCATCATGCTGGTGATGGGGCTACGTGCTGGTATACTTATAGGAAGTTCACTGCTATTTACCATTGGCGGCACGTTGCTCATCATGTCCTTCATGGGGGTAGGACTGAACCGTACTTCCCTGGCAGGTTTCATCATTGCCATGGGTATGCTGGTGGATAATGCCATTGTAGTGACGGACAATGCACAAATAGCCATTGCCCGAGGAATAGACCGTAGAAAAGCACTGATAGATGGAGCTACCGGACCACAATGGGGCTTACTTGGCGCCACGTTCATCGCCATTTGTTCATTCCTCCCGCTGTACCTCGCCCCTTCTGCCGTAGCGGAAATCGTAAAACCTCTGTTTGTCGTACTTGCCATTTCTTTGGGATTAAGCTGGGTACTGGCACTCACGCAAACCACCACTTTCGGCAATTTTATCTTGAAAACCAAATCCGGCGATACTAATAAAGATCCGTATGATAAACCTTTCTATCACAAGTTCGCATCTATCCTCGGAGTACTTATCAAAAAGAAAACGCTCACACTAGGTAGTATGGTAGTCCTGTTTATCATCTCACTGATCATCATGGGAATGATGCCGCAAAACTTCTTCCCCTCATTGGATAAGCCCTATTTCCGTGCCGATATATTCTATCCGGACGGTTACAGCATCCGTGACGTGGAAAAGGAAATGAAACAGGTGGAAGCGCACCTCCTGCAACAACCGGAAGTGAAACGGATATCCACTACTTTCGGCAGTACGCCATTACGTTACTATCTAGCATCTACTTCCGTGGGTCCCAAGCCCAACTTTGCCAATATACTCATTGAACTAACCGACAGTAAATATACAAAGGAATACGAAGAGAATTTCGACCAGTATATGAAGGCGAACTATCCGAATGCCATTACCCGTACCACTTTGTTTAAACTATCACCTGCGGTAGATGCTGCCATTGAAATCGGTTTCATCGGTAATAATGTCGATTCACTGGTGATGCTGACCAATAAGGTCCTGGAAATCATGCATCGGGATGACGATCTCATTAACGTACGAAATTCATGGGGGAATAAGATTCCTGTATGGAAACCCGTTTACAGTCCGGAACGTGCCCAACCGTTAGGTGTCTCCCGACAGAGCATGGCACAGAGTATTCAGATTGGCACAAGCGGTATGACATTAGGTGAATATCGTGAAGGCGACCAAGTGTTGCCTATCCTGCTAAAAGATAACACGGTCGATTCTTTCCGTATCAACGATCTGCGTACGCTACCCGTATTCGGTACAACACAGGAGACCACTACACTGGAACAAGTAGTCAGTGAATTTGATTTCCAATATAAGTTCTCGAATGTGAAAGATTATAACCGCCAGATGGTAATGATGGCGCAAGCCGATCCACGCCGGGGAGTAAATGCCATAGCAGCATTCAATAAGATATGGAAAGAAGTGCGAGAAGAAATTCAGGTACCGGAAGGATACACCATGAAGTATTTTGGTGAACAGGAAAGTCAGGCAGAAAGTAATGCAGCATTGGCAGCTAACATGCCATTAACTTTTTTCCTGATGTTCATTACCCTGTTATTCCTGTTCAGAACCTACCGCAAGCCAATTGTCATCCTATTGATGTTGCCGCTTATCTTTATTGGCATCGTACTGGGATTAATCTTGCTTGGTAAATCATTCGACTTCTTCTCTGTCCTTGGCCTACTGGGATTGATTGGTATGAATATCAAGAATGCAATTGTATTGGTAGACCAGATCGATATAGAAACTGCTTCCGGAAAAACGCCACTGAATGCGGTAATCAGTGCAACAACCAGTCGTATCATACCTGTAGCCATGGCATCCGGAACCACGATTCTGGGTATGTTACCGTTGCTATTCGACGCTATGTTCGGTGGTATGGCGGCAACAATCATGGGTGGTTTGCTGGTGGCTTCAGCATTAACGCTGTTCGTGCTGCCCGTAGCATATTGTGCGATACATAAGATTAAAAAGTGAAAAGAAGAAATACAAGTAATCATGAAAAAGAAGATAATCATAGTCACACTACTCTGTTGCTTCGGCCTGAAAGCCGGAGCCCAACAGTATCTCAGCCGTGAAGCATATCGTGACAAAGTAGAAGCCTACAGCCAGGTGTTGAAACAGCAGCGCCTGAAAACCATGGCAAGCACCGAAGCGCGAAAAATAGCAAATACCGGCTTCCTACCACAAATAGACATCACTGCCGAAGGTACCGCCAACCTCAACCACCTGGATAAGTGGAACAGTCCGAAGGGTGAGTATCGCCCCTACACCTATCAGGCACTCGCAACTTTGGCACAACCCCTCTATACCGGTGGTTCTCTGATAGCCCAGAAACGTATGGCTCAGGCTGACGAAGAATTAAGCCAACTCACCACCGAACTTACTCTCGACCAAATTCATTATCAAAGTGATGCCGTTTACTGGAATGCTTCAGCCGCTTATGCCAGTCTTGAGGCTGCCGCTACATTTCAGGATATCATAAAGAAGCAGCACGATATTATTCAGGATCGTTTCAACGATGGCGCTATCAGTCGTACAGACCTGCTGATGATTTCCACCCGCCAGAAAGAAGCTGAATTGCAGTATATCAAGGCCCGCCAAAACTATACCCTTGCTCTGCAACAACTGAACATTCTGATGGGAGTAGCACCCAATACCCCTGTAGATAGCCTAAGTGAAATCAGTATAGCCAGTGAGCCCGTCGACATTCTCGGACTTGACGATGTACTTCCACGCCGTGCTGATTATGCCAGCACAATGGTAAACATAGCCCGAAGTGAAGCACAACGCCATGCCGCCCTCAGCAAGTACAATCCTCAGGTAAGCATGTTCCTTGCTACAGGTTGGGATACCGGTATCACATATATGGGACAGGAAATCCCCCATACTCCTGTAGCCGGAGTAAACGTCAGTATCCCCATCTTCCGTTGGGGAGCCCGTTTCAAGACAAACCGACAACAGAAAGCATTCATTGGCATCCAGAAGCTACAACAAAGTTATATTACTGATACTATTCTTGAAGAGCTCTCCGCCGCCACTACGAAACTGACGGAAACGGAGCAGCAAGTAAAGACTGCAAAGGAAAATATGGCTCTTGCCGAAGAGAATCTGGACCTTGTGACTTTCTCTTATAATGAAGGAAAATCCAGTATGGCAGATGTCTTGTCCGCACAATTGTCGTGGACACAGGCGCATACGAACCTGATTAATGCATATCTGGCAGAAAAAATGGCAGTGGCAGAATACAGAAAAGTGATTAGTGAATAAAAAATCAGGCGCGGATTACACGGATTACGCAGATCAGCTTTATTGCAACAAATTGCAACAAAAGAATCCGTGTAATTCGCGTAATCCGCGCCGTCTTCGTATCTATTCCCCTTATCCCAGGAACGAAATCAGCACACCCGCCGCTACAGCCGAACCGATTACACCGGAGATATTACTGGACATACAGTAATTCAGCACATGGTTCTTCGGGTCATACTTCGTAGCAATCTCATTGCACACACGGCTTGCCATAGGCACAGCACTCAATCCCGTTGCACCGATCAACGGATTTATCTTCTTCTTGCTGAACAGGTTGAACAGCTTCACAAAGAAGATACCACCCGTAATAGAAAGCGCAAATGCAAGGAAACCACCAATAACAATACCAATGGTTGTCCAGTTCAGAAATGCTTCGCTTGTCATAGTTGCGCCTACACTCAGTCCTAAGAAAATAGTTGCCGCATTCATAATGCTGTTGGCAGCCGCATCAAACAAACGGCTGGTGTCCGCACCGATTTCCTTAATCAGGTTACCGAACATCAACATACCGATCAAAGGCACTGCCGTCGGTACAAAGAGAGCGACAATTGTAGTTACTGCTATCGGGAAAATGATTTTCAGTACACGCAGATTCTTGATTTCCGTCTTCGAAGGATAGAGCTTTTCCTGTTCCTTCATATTGATCATCAGTTCCTTCTTAGAGCAGAACAGCTTCACTACCAACGGAATAATCACCGGCACCAACGCCATGTAAGAATAGGCTGCAATAGCAATCGGACCCAACAGATGCGGAGCCAGCTTAATAGTCGTGAAGATAGCCGTCGGACCATCAGCACCACCGATAATGCCCAGTGCACCTGCCTCCTGTGGAGTGAAACCTATCATAACAGCACATAGCAGCACAGTGAAGATACCCAACTGTGCAGCAGCACCAAAGATAGAGAGACGCAGGTTGCGAAGCATCGGTCCGAAGTCCGTCAAAGCACCCACACCCATAAAAATGATAGGCGGCAAGAAGCCCGTCTTAATCAACATATAGTAGATGAAGTTCATCAATCCCAGGTCGTGCGCTATTTCATGGAGCGGCATTTCCCAGATGTTCTTCAATACCCCATTTACCATTACCATTCCGTTTTCATCTGCCTGAATGACCCCCATATCACCACCGGGAAAGTTGGCGATAAGTACACCAAAAGCGATGGGCACCAGCAACAACGGTTCGTAGTGCTTCTTGATACCCAAGTACAGCAGAATGAAAGCAATGGCATACATCACCAGAAACGACGGGTCGGCAATGATATTGCTGAACGCCGTCATATCATAGAGTTTTGCAAATATTTCTTCCATCGCTGTTTATCCTATCTTCATTAATACATCATCTTCTGAAACAGTGTCCCCCGGAGTGGCACAAATAGCCGTAATTGTTCCGTCAAAGTCGGCACGGATGGCATTGTATGTCTTCATGGCTTCAATGTAGCAAAGCAAGTCACCTTTCTTCACCTTGTCGCCCACTTTCACCGGAGTTTCCTGTGCATTCTTCGTCAGGAAGAACTTACCTTCCAACGGAGCGATCACATCCTGACCTTCGCCTACGGGGGCTTCCACTTTCGCAGTAGCATTTGCCGGTAGGTCAATATCACCATAAGCCACCGTTACGCGATAAGCCTGTCCATCCACCTGTACGGTTAGCGTCTTCGGTTTAGCGTCATCCAACGGGGACTTATTAAGTTCCGCCTTCCGTTTTTCCACGTCTGCCAGGAAGTCTTCTTTCGCCTTGCCACTCTTGTATGCTTCGTATTGTGCCGGATGCATGGCATATTCGAAGAGTTCTTCATCATCTTCTCCCAGATCCCATTTATTTTCTTTCATCATCTTGCGATACTTGTCGAGCGCATCCGGATAATTATCCTGTGGATTTCCGGTGAAGAACTTACGGCCTTCACGTTCCGCTTTCTCCACGAGTTCAGGAGCCAGCGTACCCGGCAGTTTACCTGCCTTGCCCAACAACATATCCCAGATATCATCAGCAATCATACCCCAACGTTCCTTGCCTTTTTCCATGGCAATCACGTTCATCATCGCCAGATTCTTAACGTACTGGCTGAACGGAGTTACCAACGGAGGATAACCTACACGCGGCCATACATAAGCTACTTCGTTAAACAGCTTGATAAGCAACTGATCCTGCGTCATAAACGGCAAGTTACGTTTTGCCTTATATTTATTGATGGATTCCAGATTGGACTCCAGGTCGGCCATAAGGCTACCCATCATACCACCCGGAAGTCCCGGACCGATCAGCAGGGAGTTCATCAAGCGGTTCTTCGGACTGATGTACAGACCAAGAAAATCGTCCATAAATTCCTGAATCAATGCACGTACCTTCATGTATGCTTCCATATTCACCTCAGGAACCTGGAAACCTGCATCTTTCAGCATTGCCTGCACGCTCAGCAAGTCAGCATGTCCCGTACCCCATGACAACGGTTCCATGCCCACGTCGATATAATCGCAACCAGCCTCACAAACTTCGAGGATGCTTGCCATATTAAAACCGGGACCTGCATGACTATGATACTGAATAGGGATTTCAGGGTGTGCAGCCTTGATATTTGCTACGATCTTACCCAATGATACCGGGCGTCCGATACCTGCCATATCCTTGATACAGATTTCATCGGCACCTGCCTTGATGAGCGTTAACGCCATATCCGTATAGTATTCTACTGTATGGATGGGCGAATGGGTGATACAGAGCGAACACTGTGAAATCATTCCGGCTTCCTTAGCGTAAGTGATGGAAGGAATAATGTTACGGGTATCATTCAGTCCACAGAACGTACGTGTGATGTCTGTCCCCTGTACTTTCTTCACTTTGTAAAACAGCCTACGTACATCCGCAGGCACGGGGCTCATGCGCAGACCATTCAATGCGCGGTCCAACATGTGAGTTTGTATACCGGCTTCGTGGAACGGTTTCGTCCATGCACGTACAGCTTTATTAGGATTTTCACCAAACAATAAATTTACCTGTTCAAAACCTCCGCCATTGGTTTCTACGCGGGCAAAACAGCCCATTTCAACAATAGCTGGAGCAACCTTTACCAACTGGTCTACGCGGGGCACATATTTTCCGGCACTCTGCCACATGTCCCTGAACACCAAGCTGAACTTAATTTCTTTTTTCATACTAAATAAATAGATGTGTGTTTTTTATTAAAGATTATCATTTTACTTTCTCGACCTTGGCTACTTTACCCTTGCCTTGTGTCACCACCGTTACAGCAGCACTGATAGCAGCCAAAATATTTCCGGGAATCGCTGCGGGACCTTGCGCACCTTTCTTATCCGGCACCACCTCTTCGGGGGCATACTTGTTTACCAGAAGAATAAGTCCTTTACCTAAGTAGATTACAATCAGCAGGATAGCGAACACTGTCGTCATACCTACCACCATCAGCAGAAGCGCTGTGTTGAGATTTTCCATATTATAAATTATTAGTTATTCGGTCTGTTTTGCAAAAAATCGTCCGAAATTACGGATTTTTGATGAATTAAAATAGAAAAAGAACGATAAAATATGCTAAAACGAAAGTTCCCGTGCTCTCTTCTGTTAAAAAGATTGCACGGGAACCACCTGTCACAAGTCACTGAATATCAAAAGATACCAACTAACAGAGCCGGGAGGATTAACCTAATGGATCACCCTCGATACCACCGTCACCGCCGGTGGAACCGCCCTGGTTACCGCCATTGCCTCCATCGGCACTACCACCGTTGGCAAGTTTCTCTATGTCCGTCCAGTCAACATCAATATCCACCATAGAGCGGGTGGTAATCTGCTTGCCGCTGCTACGTTTCACCTCGGGAATGAAACGTACACGTATGCCATTAATCTGTCCGGAGTTCACCCCATCAGACGTGGCAACTCCCCTCTTGTTCGTAGCAGCTGTATAGTAGAAAGTACCTACACCCTCAATCTTCACCGTACGTCCCATAGCCATATAGTCAGCCATTACGCCTCCCAGGTTTTTCAGCACGGCAAATGTGTCACCACGGGTGACAGTAGAAAGCAAAGACAGTTTATCCGCTACCTTGTCAGTAGTAATAGGTGTACCGGTAGTAATTGCTTTCGGATACCACAAATCATTCAGTTTCGATTGAAATTTCTTGTAAAATGCCATAATAATAATAATGTTTTAAATGATTAATAATGTATATATGATTTCTCTTGTCTCACCCGAGAAGCAGAAGTTTTCACCGTGAGGCCTCAACGATTCAACCATCTGCTTTTCTCAAATTCGATGTTGCAAAGTTAGGGTGGATAGCAAGAGAAAACAAGAAAATGGCATCTACAACCATTTTACACAAAACATTAATAAACAACACATTACAGAACGCATATCTCTACAAGGGAGAAAGAACAAAGAAACAGGGGAAACAAAAATATTCTGGCAATCTCTACAAGCAAGAGGTGTAAAGCACTGATAATGAATGGTGGCATTCAAAGCAGTCTCTACAATAAGGAAATAGCCATTCATAATTGCATAACCAATACAGTCAATGAGTATTTCAAATCTTTATCATATACTTCAACCGCTGCCATACATTTTTAAAGATTATCTTTTTGCTGAGTATTTTCATCTACTATTTTACTGAACGCATCGGCACAGCTTTTGATGTCTTTGTATTCTGGAAAAGTAAAGCGTCTCTTCAGGAGCCATTGCAACAAATATCTGTACCATCTTAAAAATGCCACTGCCAAATACCCCCTCGTGGGTGTAGCGTTTGATCTGGAAAGTAGCCTGGCTCACATCTACTTTTGAACGTTTCAGTTCAATGTGGATAACAGGCATACCATTGATCAATAGCATCACATCGCCTCGCCGATCTCCACCTAAAGGGTGTGAAGCTCTGAAACGAGGCTGGCGTACTATCTGATAACGGCTTTGTCCGGCACTGATTTCACGAGCATCGAATATTTTGAGATAACCTCTTTACCACAAGTATTCGTGTCCGCAGGATTATCACGTTTGATACATACCTTCCCGCCATTAATAAGTCTGTTCATGGCATACGAGATGCTGAATATAGTCTTTCATATACATAGTCCGATGCTTCATAGCTTGCACTTCGGCAAAATCGAAATATCCGGAAACTAAATTATTCAGAACTTTCAATTCTTCTTCGCTCAAGTAATTCTTCGCTATTTTGGCATCGCGCAATGTAGGATGGTCTCCCTTGAAAGAGGTCAGTCCCATCATGTGTTGGTCTGCATCCGCCCGTTCATAAATCACTTCGGCGGCAGTATGCCCATGAGCAGCAAAATGCAGTTTATTTTGCACTATTTTGAAGAATTCGATGGATACATCAGAACGTGGGTCATAGTCAATCGCCGTAGCATAAATATCGAGCACCTGTCGATACATCACTTTTTCCGACGAACGAATGTCGCGTATGCGGTCGAGCAGCTCTTTCCAATAACCTCCTCCTCCCGTCTGCTTCAATCGTTCATCATCCATAGTGAAACCCTTGATGATATATTCTTTAAGACGTGCCGTCGCCCAAATTCTAAAACGGGTGCCTTGTATTGATTTCACTCTATATCCAACAGATATGATTACGTCCAGATTGTAATACAAGGTTTCGTATGATTTCCCATCTGCGGCAGTTGTTCGGATCTTCCGAACAACTGAATCACGCTGTAGTTCTCCTTCTTCAAATACGTTTTTAATATGTTCGCTAATGGTTGATTTCGACTTGTCGAACAACTCACAAATTTGCTGTTGTGTGAGCCATACAGTAGCTTCGTCCATCCGCACCTCCATGTGTGTCTGTCCGTCCTCACTCTGATAGATGATGATATTGCTCTTATCCTTTTCTTCCATTTTATTTTATTGAATTGTTTCGTTATACAAACATTTTATCCAAGCAGGCTGACTTTATTTGCTTAAGTTTATCAAGTCGTTGAGTCTCTAAGTCATAATCCTCTACAAGAGCCGTCATGTCATCATCATTCCATCCGATACTACGAAGACAGTTCACTTCATTGTCTGACAGGAATTTATAGAACACAAGTCCAAGAATGTAATCCTTATATTCATTGGCATCTATTTTAGAACGCATCTTATTGGCCGAGGCCCATATTTTATTTGCAAGCTGTTGCTTATTCATATATTTAATGTCTTAAATATCTTTTATTTCCTACAATTCATCATCAATTATATACGTACAAAATTAACAATTTATTAACAATTTATTCCCATATTTATTGCCGATTTAGAAAATATAACTCCCAAATAGATGAAAAAATATTTGTATAAGCAACAACTAGAGACAAGTGTAAGATTTATCTCCGCATTTTTTACCACTTCCTCCTCATGTCTACCCTCCTTCCCATACCCCCTTCAGAACACCTTCTGAGAGGGGGAACAATGAGTCAGGAACAGAAAGGCATTCAGTCCCTGAGTGAAAGGCTTTCAGTCCTTGACTGAATCACATTCATTGAGCGAGTGAAGCCAAAGCTCTCCTCAAAGCGAAGGATTTTAGAGAATATTCGTAAATAAAAAATCAATCAGTAAGATAGGAACTTCTGTTGCGAAACCGAAGCAGGCGACACCGCAATAAGGTTGCGCAGACGTTGTTCATTCTCGCTCAAATCAATAAGATTAAACCGAGCGCAGGTTGAGGTCCGTCTTCGATATTCCCTCTACATCGTTTCGTCCATAAAAGTCTCTAATTTCTTTTTTAAACGTTCCAATAAAGGAACTGTCCGTTCAGTATCATTTTCTAATGTTGCTTGAGCATCATTTCCTACCGATTCAGTATCTACCGACTTGATATTTGCCATTTTCTCAGTCGCGACATTCGCAATGTCTCCACAAGAATCATTTCCATGTTCTTTCACAAGATTCTTTTTCCTCGTCTTTCTTTCGCCATAATACTGTTTCATCAATACATCCAGTCGCTCCTGTTTTGCAACATCTATCCTATCCTCGGAGGAAACTTGACCAAGGCATTCATCATCAAAGCCCGTAGCAATAATAGCCACCTTTACATCATCTTCCAAAGTATTGTCCGGATACAATCCCCACAAAACCTCTATATCCGGAGACAGACCATCCATGAAGTCATCCACTTCAGAAAGTTCAGAAATCACTACCGGACTTTTCTCGCAAGAGTAGATAATGTAAAGCAACTTACGTGCCTTTTCAATATCCACGTTATTCAGCAAAGGAGAATTCAAAGCATCCAAAATAGCCTTTTCTATACGATGTTCACCGTTAGCACGCCCTATGGACATGATTGCACCTCCGCCATCTTTCATCACTGTTTGCACATCGCAGAAGTCCCGGTTGACTTCCCCCTCTATCGTAATGATTTCAGCAATGCTCTTAGTGGCTACCGTCAATATATCATCGGCTTTGGAGAATGCTTGTTTCACCGTAGTTGTCCCATCCGCATAAATATCCATTAAACGTTCATTGTTAATTACAAGCAAAGCATCCACATTCTTCCTCATCTCTTCCACACCTTGCAATGCCTTCTGAATACGCACCTTCTTCTCAAAAGCAAAAGGTATTGTTACGACGCCTACCGTCAGCAACCCCATTTCCTTAGCTACTCCGGCAATGACCGGTCCGGCACCTGTACCTGTTCCTCCACCCATTCCGGCAGTAACAAACACCATCTTCGTGTCTCCGTCAAATAAGTGTTTCACCTCTTCTATACTTTCTTCCGCTGCTTCCTTTCCTTTTAACGGATTGCCACCAACTCCAAGCCCAACCTTCCCAAGTTGAATCCGCACAGGTATATCAGCCCTCGCAAGTGCTTGACTATCGGTATTGCAAATAGCAAAAGATACGTTGTATACCCCTTGCCTGTACATATTCTTCACAGCATTGCTACCACCGCCACCCACACCAATCACTTTGATGATATTGACTGATTTGTCGTGCGGTATATCAAATTCTACAATTTCATCCATACTTTTTACTATATAACATTATTAATTCTCAAAAATAAATACTTAAAAGAATTGCAAAACATAACAAAAGCACTGCCTCCTCCTTCTTTCCATAGTGCCATTTTACGATTAATATATCAATAACGACAACTCCTACAAAAATAAGTAATTCTATATTCAGCTCCTCTCCCGATAATGGTACTTGGGGTTCAAATAAGCAATCCACATCAATCCCTTTACTTATAATCAAAGATTATCCCAGAACTCCGGAGATTGCTGATCCATATCCAAATTATCATTATAATAAGGATTATCATCTATACTCCCCCAACCATCAGGATCCTCCTCCTCAATATAATTCTCCTCTATTACATTATCTTCAAATTCTTCTACAAACCCAGAGCCACTTTCTACCATATCTTCTACCCCATCTAATTGAGCAGCAAGCATATTTTGTTCTTCAGAATCTTCATCCACCCTATCAAATTGCACTCTTAGCAAATCCTGTTCAACTGCTTCTTCTACATTATTATACTTTGCTTCAAGTGCTGCGTATGCATCTTCTTGTTCACTAATAGAAACTTGATTAGCAATAATTTCATGCATTGCTATTTCATCATCCATAATTAACTTCTTTTTTTCCATTGTTATATCTCCTATTTAAAAAAATTAGTATCCATTTCATTAGTGTCCGCTAATGAAACTTTATATAAAATACAATTACCTCATATCATACATTGCTTTACTAAGTATTAGAGCTGTTGCATTAACCCCCAAAAATACGCCCCAATCACCTGTGGTTGCAGCCCAATATAAAGAAATGTCATGCAAGATGACAAATACTAAAATCATAATAATAAGACTTCTATCCATATTGATATTTGCACTATATAGTCTATTTCTGTAAAACAATTGGTATTAAAAGACGATGTCATATGGTTAATCACAAGATACATCCTCATTAATACCCTTAAATTTTCGAGAATCAAATTTTCATTTGCCGCATACTTACTTATTTTTCTTCACCAAATTATAGCACAGTTCGAAAGTTGAATCAATAGCTTACTGATTCCAGCGATTATTTAGTTTTTCGAGGTTTATATTTCTTCACAAAGTTCTGTAAACAAACATAATTCGCCCCTTTAGAAAAACGAGTCTCATGGTTTTTATCCACTTTTGAGTGACACTCTATACATAAACATTCCAAATTTTCTTCACGATTATCTGTTTTATTGTTATTACGGTGGTGACAATGAATATAACCATAACCAAAATCATCTGTTATATGGATGCCGCATCGTTCACAAGTATATTTATGTTTTTCTCTATAACGTCTACTAATATCCTGCCACTCTTTTGTGTAACCTAAGACATCAACATCTGTCATTATTTCTTGTGGAGCGGCTTTCTTTAATTCATTTACAAAATCTTCGTTATTCCTATAGATATCATTTTGTTCGCTTCTTTGAATTTCCGCACAATATTTACATAGCGGAAGTATATTAACATTCTTATCTATAAAGTTGTCATCCATATCACAAACCGGCACTTCATAATCATTAGCCCAACGGTATTTATCAGTAAACAAACCTCGTGCCTTAAACTCTTGAATAATTTTGCAATTACGAATGTGAAAACGTGGTTTCCCATATCGTGCTAAAAAGTATTCCCTTTTATACATAAAACCCTTATGTTTCCGTCCGTCAGAAGTTTTAAAAAAAATACCTTCATCTGTAATTTCAATAGTCCCATTTTTGATATCTTCTATAGAGACATCAACAGGTTTAATAGGGCGATAAGCTTCAGCTTTCTCTATTTGATATCCTAACTCTTTTAAAGTAGTCTTCAACTTTTGGAATGTATAAATAGGCTTATCTTTATCCATTTTATTCAGTGATTTTCTTCACAAACTCTTCTATCATCTTCTCACTTGTTGTAATAATCCGGAATTCAACTCTCCGAGATTTTTCATAATCAATAGGATTACCAGAATCATACGTCAAATGGTTTTGGCCATCCAGTGTCCTACCATAAGACAATCCATTGGCTGTAAACCAATATTCAAGCATACGTCTTTGCTCTGGTGTATATTTCTGAAATGCAGACATAGAACGAAAATACTGTAATACGCTCAATGAACGACGTTGTGACAGAATCACATTTGCAATATATGGGTCAGATGCCAATGTAGGAAATGGTGTTGGATCAGTATGTCCCTCTATCCTAATTTCGCTAATATTATTCTTTAATGAATCTGTCAACAAAACATCAAAGTACTTGGGAAGAAATTCTTCTAATATATTGCAGAACGCAGGAGTTAAATTCCACGAACCCGTTTGAAAGAGAACGGTAGGATTAGTAAATCGCAAAGATAAATCCCTTCCTATCGTCATTTCCCATCTTGCCGTATCTGTTTTAAACTTATCCACCAATTTATCATGCAGATTTTGGCGAGCCTCTATATATTGCGCCAACACATCTGCATTTCTATTTACCCTGCTAATATATGCAATAGCAACAAATAAGAATATAACCATTAACCCTGTCATCAAGTCGGACACGGACATCCAAACATTATGCTTTGCCATATTTTACTTTCTATTAATCATTGCCTGTATGCAAGAATCCAATTCAGCCAATGTTGCGCTTAATCTGCTGTAGAATTGTCTATCTAAATCTGTCAATTGGGTATTCAAACTATCGCTTCCCCTTTTAATAAATCCGACACCTTCCTCCAGCTGTTTCTTAGTTTCCTGCCAAAACTCTTTATTGTAATCACGTATAGAACTCAGTTCTTCCAATTTCTTAATTAAAATCTGCACACCATCTACAAAATTTCTTTGTTTCCTTACCCATTCATTCAGTTTTGATGTAGAGTCATCGAACTTAATCATAGTGTCCTTAGTTAAATCTACTGTTTCAGAAAGTTTTGTTGTTATCGTTGAGAATTTAGTATCCTCTATCATTACTTTCTGCAATTCAGTAACCAGCTTTGCCAGCATACCATTTGCTCCACTTAATTGGTTTGCATATTCTGCAACATTGATAAAAATAGTAGATGTTTTTTCAAATTCTGTAGTCATCTTTGTATATTGATGTGTCAAGTCGGAAATCATTTGTTTATTTTCCTGTTGCCAAGTATTCAGCTTTTCAACACTTTGATTTAATTGCTCAAAATTCTTTTTAACTAACTTGCTAACTATTTCATTCATTTGTTTTTGAAATTCCGAAGTCGCCTGTTTCATTGCCTCAACCAATGCTTCCGTATTGCTCTTCTTTAACAATTCGGCAAATTCATCAAACTTTTGTGTCAACAACTGATTGGTTTCTTCCATTTTCATTTCAATTTCATCAACTTCCCCACGAAGTACTTCACTAAGTTTCCTAGTTTCATTTTGCGTTTCCTGCAAAATGGAGGCAGAAGCTGATGAAATATCCAATTGTTCACCTATGCAATTGTCAATATGTTCTATACTAGCATTGAGCGAATCTAATTTGTCAAGAGTTCGTTGTTCATTACTTACAATGACTGACAGATGGGTTTCTTGTGAACGAACAATAAGTGTTACTGCATCTATCTTAAGCAAGAGTTCGGATAAATTAGCATTGACAGCAGTGAATACATCTACTTTATTTAACACTGTATTATAAAAAGCAGTTTGATTCTGTGATTGTCGGTTCACGGATTCAAGCAACATTTGCATCACACCAACATTCTGCCGATTCATCTGCTCAACCGCATTACATATACGAGCAGTTGCTTCATCCTGATTACTCGGTAATCCCGCTTCATAATTATCATAAAGTTTATTGGCAATAAAGTTCGTAACCATAGATGAAATCATACCCAGTAGAGAAGTATAAAAGGCTGTTTTCAATCCCTCCAATAACGTGGGAATGCTTTTATCTAAATTCAAAGTATTAAATTCAGATAGTCCAACTGTAATTCCCCAAAAAGTTCCTAATACTCCTAAAGTTGACAAAAAGGTAGGAAACAAATCTATAGTTCGCTTTCGTTCCTGCATTTTCTTTCTTTTATTCCAAAATAGGATCAATGCGACACAGACAATTAAAGCTAATAAGATTATTCCAACACAGATTGGCAATGTGATGTAATCTGATAAGAAACTTATAAAATCATTCATTATTATATTATATTCTATTGTCTTCCCAGCTCCAAAGAAGACATTTATACAAACAAAAACGTGGAACTACGTGCCCACTATCTGTAACTGAAGGTCCTAGGAAAACCCAAACACACGAATAGATGGACAGCAGCCCCACGCTGAAATCAGCGTAGAAAACAACTATGCCATTCTGTGTGTTTTGAAAGTTTCCTAGGTTTTCAGTCACAAGAACAAGCACAACGTTTTTTACAATTTTATCTCTAAAAAAACATTGAAGGACATCACCATGTACTTCATCCGCAAACTTAAACATTTTCTTTCACAAAAAAGAAAATTAGAGAAAGTTTTTAGCTCCTACAAATATTTTCTTGAGACAACAATCACAGCCACTGTCCAATCTATATGTTGATAGCAATTTATATACTACATCTAACCACCTATACAGCAACGTCCAATACAAACATTCTTACACAGCATTCAATCTTACCAAATTCTATTTTTCTCTTCTTTTCGCAAACGCTTAGACTCCCTCATATCCGCTTTATATTCATCCCTCATTTTCAGCATTCTGAATATCTCCGCTCTGATACGATAACATTCTGCTGTCGGCTTTTCACATATTGCAAAATAATGGTTGGCAACTTTCAAAGCCTCATCATAATCTTTCAGGAAAAACAGTGCTTCCGCCTTATTGATAATAGCATCCGACCATACTCTTTCATTATGCGTTATCAACAACTGATTATCAGCAACCGCCTCACGGTACTTACCGATATGTGTATAAAGAATGGCACGGTCACGATAAGCGGCATAATATTTTGGATTGAGATTGATAAACGCTGTATATTTTTCTATCAATGCACCTTTAGGATAGGATTTATCGAAGAACAGCCTATTTAATGCACAATACTGCTCCCGCATTTCTTCCAATTCCTCTTTTAGAACTTTCTTTCTCTCTTCCGGTACCAAGACTTCAATATCAGAAATTTCCTTCGGATAAATAACCAAATCGCGTGGAAGCATTATTTTCTTCAGAAGTTCCACATATATATAGCTCTTCTTATCCCCTTCTCCTCTATATTCATGTCTATCCAATACGATATAGTAATTCCTGGCAATGAAATCATCCGCTACTTTCAAGAAAGCTTCCTTAATCCGTGAACATTTCTCATTTATCGCATTATCCGTTACATCTACCAAGCGACGGATGGACTCTTTCTGTTTTTCAGCATCCTCTCTATTGGAGAGCACTTTATAGATAGCCAACAGTTCATCATAGTAGGCCGACAGCATTTTAAATTCTACTCCCTCCGGATGGCGCAGATAAAATATATACAGCGTCTTTTGCAAAGGAGTCATCCGCACCTCCTTATCATAATCAAGCAAACGAATTTTGAACTCATCCGTAATCTGAAGCCTGCTCAACTCCGGAATCACCTTTACATTCTTCAACTCATCTAAAGTCTCAGTTCCTAATGTGTGCAACAATAACTCATAATATCCTACACCTTTCAGTATTTCAATCTCCTTCTTAATGTTTTCTGCAATATTTTTCATAACAATGGGAAATTCATGGTCTGCAAATTCTTGTTGTGGTGCTCCCTCACTCTCATAAAATTCTCCTCCCTGCAAGTTCGACACAACAGACATGCAAACACCTCCATGAGGCCTTTGCCGACCCTCTTTTATGAAAGCGCAATAGTCCAAAAAGAAAGTTTCCCAACCGTCCTCTATCACTCCTTGCATTGGATAAAGCGTGAAACGGCTCTCTCGCACTATGTTACGCATGTCAGGTGTGGAGTCATATATGAAGCAAGCAAAATGAAAGATACCACTTTCCATCTCTGCCCAATCAAAATGCAGTACCTTACAAAGCAATTTTGTATACTCCATCGTACTCATCGAGCTCAAAAAATTTTCAACACTCCTATTTCTATCTTCTGTCAAATTAGCCAAACTATTCAAAGAAGCATCAGGTTTCCATTGAGGCAAATAAATAAAACGAAAACCGTTTTGATGAAAAATGGCTTTTATTTCATCTAAATTCTCCTGGATACACCTGTTCAAACCCTCGTCATAACGATTTTCTACATAAATGTAAGTGTCCGCATCAAAATCAAAAGAAACTGTCCCAGGATAATGAAACTTCTTGAACTTATTCAATTTTCGCTGATAATTTTCCTTCTTTTCTTGTTGCTCTCTTAACCATGTATCATCCGTATCATTATTTTTAAAAATCCTGAGAACAAAACATATAGAAAGGAGAGGGAACAACAGAATAAATAATAAATAACAAAATGAAAGGAGCAGATTTATAAACAATATCAATAAACACGTCAAGCCGACTCCTTTTTCATCTTTTGTTTCTTTATACAGCGAGTGCCGGTCGCATATCAAGGATTCTCTCATATCCTTCAAATACGCTCGACAATCTTCAAAACACAAAGCTATTATCATAAGAAGTGTCCATGCACCTATTATCAGTAACATCATACTCATTTCTACATACTATTAATAAAGGCTGCTACACATTTTCATTGTACTACCTTACAAGCCGTACAATGAAGCAGAATCATATCCTTTACTTATTTTAATGTAGCAAAGGTACTATAATATAACAAATAACAGCAAGTTTTGCAAGGCTTGCAAAATCATCATCTGATATTCTCCTATTAAATGTAAATACAAAAGAGAAAGAGAACTATGAATAGCAATGTTTTTAAAGTTACAAATCGATCCCGAATCTTATTTTGTAACAACATTTCAAAACCAAAACACCTCAGTCCAAGCCATCAATCCGTCACAATCCATCCCCCTCTCAGAACACTTTCTACAGTGAGGGTATCTCAGTATCATACTGAGGTACCCTAAGTATCATACTGAAACTACCTAAGTATGATACTTAGATACCCTCGATACAAGATCAAGATAACATCACTTCCGGAAAAAGTTCAAACACAAGGTTCCACCGTTCATTTTTTGTCGAAATATTTCCAAAACAAACAACAATAAGATGTTACACATTCCCAAAATAGTCCAATCAATATAAATCAATGAGGGCTTTGTTCGCTACACGAAAAACGGTTTGATGCGTACGACGAATCAATGTTATTATCTGCTCAAAGTGAACAGACATCCAGTCTTTGTTTATGCTACTATTCTCCATTGCCATTTCTTTCCTTTAACCTTTTTGTTCAAAATCTTTATATTATCCAAATAGGCTTGCTCTACGGGAGAGAGTGTACGGACATCAAACTGTCTATATTCCCTTTCTGCTTTTTCCATAGCTTGCTCATGACTGACAGTTCCACTACCATTCAAGAGTTGTTCTCCCGTAGAAGAGAGAATTGCATCAAGATGTTGAATATAGTCTTTCATATACATAGGCCGACGTTTCATGGCTTGCACTTCAGCAAAATCAAAATATCCGGAAACTAAATTATTCAGAACTTTCAATTCTTCTTCGCTCAGGTAATTCTTCGCTATTTTTGCATCGCGCAATGTAGGATGCTTTCCCTTGAATGAGGTTAAGCCCATCATGTGTTGGCTTGCATATGCCCGTTCACCCATATTCTAAAATGGGTGCCTTGTATGGATTTCACTCTATATCCAACAGATATGATTACGTCCAGATTGTAATATAATGTTTCGTATGACTTCCCATCTGCGGCAGTTGTTCGGATTTTCCGAACAACTGAATCACGCCGTAACTCTCCTTCTTCAAATACGTTTTTAATATGTTCGCTAATGGTAGATTTTGACTTATCAAACAATTCGCAAATTTGCTGTAGTATGAGCCATACAGTGTCTTCGTCCATCCGCACTCTGATAGATGATAATATTGCTCTAATTCTTCCATTTTATTGATTTGTTTCGTTATACAAACATTTTACCCAAACAGGTAGATTTTATTTGCAGACTGTTGCAGATTCATATATCTAATGTCTTAATTAAGGTTCCCTGAATAGTATCATAAAAGTATTACCCTGAAAAAGCTTTTCAATATTGTGCCCAAATCTCAATTCTTTATCCGTACAATCACACAAAGGTTTAATCTTATTTCCATTCAAGATAAAGTATATCTACATATCTTCCATTGAGAACAATCTGCTCTCTATCTCATACTTAAACAAAGCTTTCTTCCTCAATTCCTCTACTTTGAATGCAAACAAATCCGGCTTGAAATTCTTGGATTGCTTTTTCACCTCTGCCACCAAAGCTTTCTTCTCCTCCGCATATAGTCCTACAATATCAATTTCATCCTGATCTTTATTGTTTTTGCCCTGCCACCATGAGCCTATGTCTGCAAATTCCTTACTCTCCATCATCTGTTGGCGGAAGTACATTTCCAATGCCAAACCGGAGAAAATGGGATAATCCTTTTTAATAATGTCAGCCAAGCGTTCAAAATTCTGTATCTCTATATAATTTTGATACTTGATAAAATACCGGAACCAGAAACGCAAAAACAGATCCGATACCTCATAACGGACTGTTTGAGAACTCTCTTTTGAAAATATCGGCCGTTTCTTCTTTACCAGCCCATAGTCTTCTTCCAATCTTTTCAGTTGTCCGCCCAGACTGATCCCTCCCATAACCGTATCCATCTCCGACAAAGTATTCCTGCCATTGGAAATTGCGGATAGAATAGAAAAGTAATTGCCGTACTTTTTACCGAATTCTTGCACCAGCAAAGCTTGCCCTTCTGTCAGAAAGGATGAATCAGGTTGTAGCATAAAGTCCACCATACTTTCCACATCCGTACATCCATTATCCATAAACTGCTCGATATACTTCGGGACACCACCGGTAAAAGTATAAAGTCCCAATAAATCATCTTTAGTATAGTCCGGTTTATGATCCGACATAATTTCTTTCAACACCGAAGTAGTAAAAGGAGCCAATTTCATTATACTATCGGCACGACCGTACAACGGTTCCTTGGAGTCCCTGAAGAAACTCATCTATAATCAGATTGTATTCCATCCGTGTACCCAAATCCATCAAGAAGCGGAACATCTCTGCAAAATTAGTAAGTTCCGGCACGTAAATATTGAGTGACTGCCGAATTTCAGAAGTAAACCGCAAACAAATATCTGTTTCATTACTTCGACTGACAAACAGATACACCGTAGGCGTACCTTCACAACTTTTGAAAATAAGACTGGTTTTACCAATGCGCCTCCGTCCGGTAAGTACAGTCATTTGTGAATGCACCGAAAAAGATACTCCGCGAATCTTTTCCAATGAGGCTATATCAAAACCAGACTCATACAAGGAGTTCAGCACCCTTCCACCACCGCATCCACCGTTTCACCGTTGGCAAACAACGCCTCGTCCATCTGCAACAGTCTCTTCTTCAACCGGAACTTTTGCTGAGATACCGAAGCGGGCGACACGGCCGTCAACGTAGCAACCTGCGCGTTGGTAAAGCGCAACCGGATGAGCAGGCAAAGCTGAAGATCGGCAGGCGTAAGTTTCGGGAAACGTCCGGCAAGGCGGGTGGTAAACCCTTCGTACACACGATCCGTGAGTGTTTGCAAGTATCTCCACTGTTCGTCCGTGAGGAACTTGGGATGACTGCGCAGTTGCCCCACTACCTCATCGCGGTCTATCAAGGCAGAAGTGAGTGCCTGTACCTGGCCATCCAACACGTGCGCACGCTCCCCCTCCTTCCGCAACAATTCCAGTTCGCGGGGGAAGGGACGCTTTTCATAATCCTTAAGGCGGGCACGAAGGGATGCGTTCTCATCACACAAGTGACTGCCATGCTCCATAAGGTTCATCAATGACCGGTGTACTTCTTCCCGTTCCTCATCCGTCAGTGACATCTCCTGCAGGCACTCCTGCAATTCATTTTTTTCCAGTTCATTGTTGCGCAGACGTTGCTCATTCTCGCTCAAATCAATGAGGTAACGGCGATGCTTACGGTCGGTCGAAAACTTGATATTGCTTATGGAGAGCCATACGTTCAGACCTATCATCAGAGCAGTAAATGCTCCCCAGAAGAATTGCTTCCGCTTATTGGCAGGCATCAGGCGGACACGCTTCCCATCGGAGAGTTCTTTCACCCTGTTATATTCACGATGCAATTCGGAAAGCAGACGGGAGGTTTGGGCACTATCGGCGACACCGGCTTGTACTAAAGAGTCGGCACGGACAAGGGATTGTTCATAATCGAGCATGGTTTTACTGACAGGGGCAGTGCAAGCTGTCAGCCCCAGAAGAAAAAGAAAGGACAAAAAGAATAGCATATATCCGCTTTTCATAATCAATGTTTTGTCGTTGTTTTTAGAATCAACACATATCAATCTTAGCGTCACAAAGGTAATGCTTTCTCTACATAATAAACAAAAAAGGCACAAAGTTTTTCGTTACTTTATGCCCTCTATCTATCTTAAAACAAGAAAAATCAGAACTCACTTGTAAAGTGAAACTTAATATTCTTAAAGTCCATCTGCGCCATCTGCAACACATAACCGCTATCAGCCAAGAATACATCCCTACCCTCACGATCCTTTGCCATATACTGATACTTGCGCTTTTTAAAGGCTTCCAGCTCTTCCTGATTATCACTCTCTATCCAGCAAGCCTTATACAAGCTCAACGGTTCCCAACGACACTTCGCACTGTATTCATTCTCCAAGCGATACTGGATAACCTCAAACTGCAACTGTCCTACCGTACCGATAATCTTACGCCCATTAAACTGATTGACAAACAACTGCGCCACACCCTCGTCCATCAACTGGTCGATACCCTTGGCAAGCTGTTTCTGCTTCATTGGGTCAGCATTCTCGATATACTTGAACATCTCCGGTGAGAAACTCGGTAAACCACGGAAATGAAGCATCTCCCCTTCCGTCAGCGTATCACCAATCTTAAAAGTACCGTTATCCGGCAAACCGATAATATCGCCTGCCCAAGCCTCGTCAACGGTTGTCTTGCGCTGTGCCATGAACTGCGTGGGCGAAGAAAAACGCATCGTCTTCCCATGACGTACATGCAGATAAGGAGTATTACGTGTGAATTTACCGGAACATATCTTGCAGAATGCAATGCAAGAACGGTGATTCGGGTCAATATTTGCCGTAATCTTAAACACAAAACCGGTAAATTTCGGTTCTTCCGGTTCCACTTCACGTTCTTCCGCCTGCACCGGACGAGGGCTTGGGGCTATTTCCACAAAGCAATCCAGCAGCTCCTGTACACCGAAATTATTCAGAGCCGAACCAAAGAATACAGGCGCCACTTCCCCTTTCAGGTATTCTTCCTTATCAAATTCAGAATATACTCCATCTATCAACTCCAACTCACCACGTAATTTATCAGCCAGTTGCGCACCGATTTGCTTATCCAGTTCTTCGGTATTGATATCTACCTCCACCTTTTCCGTCACTACCTGCTTGGAAGGCTGAAAAAGGTTCAGATTCTGCTCATAGATGTTATAAACTCCCTTAAAGCGCACACCACTTTCGATAGGCCACGTCAACGGACGCACATGAATGGCAAGTTCTTCCTCCAGCTCATCCAGCAAATCGAAAGGATCTTTAGCCTCACGGTCCATCTTATTGATGAATATAATAACCGGTGTGTTACGCATACGGCACACCTCCATCAATTTACGAGTCTGCGTTTCCACACCTTTGGCACCATCCACAACGATGATAACGCTATCTACAGCAGTCAGCGTACGGTAAGTATCTTCGGCAAAGTCCTGGTGACCGGGAGTGTCGAGGATATTAATCTTATAATCTTTGTAATCGAACTCCATCACAGAGGTAGTTACAGAAATACCACGCTGTTTCTCTATATCCATCCAGTCGGATGTAGCCGTTTTCTTTATCTTATTGCTCTTTACAGCACCCGCTACCTGAATCTGTCCACCGAAAAGCAACAGTTTTTCAGTTAATGACGTCTTACCGGCATCCGGATGCGCGATAATCGCAAAGGTCCGTCTTCTTTCTATTTCGTTATTATTTGCCATATATAAATAGGTATAATATTATTATTGGGCATTCAGTTTATCAATACATACTTTCAGGCTTTCTTCCCAATGTGGAATATGCATCCCGAAAGTATTTTTTATCTTTGTCTTATCCAATACGGAATAATGCGGACGTGGAGCCTTTGCCGGATATTCATCCGTATGCAACGGACTAACCTTACAAGTCGTAATGCCTGCAATGCGGTGAATGGCAACTGTAAAGTCATACCAAGAACATACACCCTCATCGCTGAAATGATAAATCCCCGGTACAATTCCCTGATTGATGGCTGCATAGATGGCAACAGCCAGGTCTTTTGCATACGTCGGTGTACCGATCTGGTCGAAAACAACTCCCAAAGATTCACGTTCACGTCCCAGACGAATCATCGTTTTCACAAAATTGCTTCCATAAATAGAGTATAACCAGGCAGTGCGAATCACCATCGCCTTCTCGCAGTTCTGCATGACTTCCTTCTCTCCGCCCAGTTTAGTGAAGCCATAAACTGAATTAGGACACGGCATGCAATCTTCTTTATAAGGTATATGCGCCGTACCGTCGAATACATAGTCCGTAGAAACTTGTATCATTGCAGCACCATAAGCTTGTGCAGCACGTGCCAGTATTCCCGGAGCCTCCTCATTCAGTTTGCGGCATAGTTCTTCGTTATCCTCTGCCTTGTCAACCGCCGTAAAAGCGGCACAATTTACTACGACATCAATCTGATTGTCGGCAATGCATGCCCGTACAGCGTGTTCGTCACAGATATCCAATTCCTGTACGTCAGTAAAAAAATAGGTGTGTTGCGGATTCTCTTTTGCAAGAACTTGCATCTCGTTGCCAAGTTGTCCGTTGGCTCCGGTTACTAATATTCTCATCTCTATATTTAGATTCTATTAATTACAATTCACGATTAAAACTACGATCCCTCATCACCCTGTCACTTTATCACTCTTCCAGCTTTAACTCCCCCTTCTTGTCCTTCTCATTATAGTTGGCAAGCAAAGATATGAAACTGCTGATAACCTCTATTGCCTTCGCCGTTCCCGGTGTTATTTCCTTCTTCTGCAAACGCAACAGCAGAACACCATACAAAGCTTCGAAACATGTTTCCAATTCCGGTTCATCCTTCTTCCCGCTCTTTTGACGCAACTCTACAATAAAAGGCAATGCTTTGAAATAAGCCGCACTATAATAAGGGTACTTGGGTGATGATAACAATTCGCCATGCAACTCCGTCAGGTTTATCACTACATTACGGTTGATTTGCAGATGCCCTTTCTCCTTCACACCTTCGATACGCATCATATCAATCAGATTTCCATACCATTCCTCCAATGCAGGGCGCTCTTCTTCGGGATAACGGGAAATAATATTTTCGCGGATTTTATCTATATCGCAACCGTTGGCACGTATCAAATCTTCCACCTGCCACATATATATAAGGTATTCTGCGATATTCTTCGCTTTCAGTTGTTGTGCTATCTTCATGATTTTATGTTTCTTGTCAGTAAAGTGATTCGCCCATCAGCGTAAACACCAATCCAAACACAGATACAACAATGACAATGCCTCCGATGATACGGTTCAATATCCAGATGCCGCGCAGGTTGAACTGTGTACGGACTTTATTCACAAAGAAAGTAATACCGAACCACCACGCCAATGCTCCCAATGCAATAGCCAGGTATCCGGTGACTGCCTCAAACACCAGCACCCCTTCGCTGACAAAGGCAAAGCGTGCAAAGAGTCCGATAAACAGGAAAATAATAAGTGGATTGGATAGTGTGACGGCGAATGCCGTTATGAAGTTATGAAAATAAGAACCTTTATTAGTAGAAACAGGGCGAATGGACGAAACGGGATTACTGCGGAACGTATAAATGCCAAATGCCAACAGCATGATGCTTCCGAACAACTGCAAATAAAAAATATTTTTATTGACGTAATCGAATACGAAACTCATTCCGTATCCTGTCAGTAAGGCGTAGGCAATGTCACTCAGCGAGGCTCCCAGTCCCGTTATAAAACCATACCAACGCCCCTTGTTCAGCGTACGCTGAATGCACAGTACGCCAACAGGCCCCAGCGGTGCAGACACAACTACCCCGATAATAAAGCCCTTCCATAATATATCGAATATGGTCCTTATTTCAATCATGGCTGCAAATATCGTACTTTTTTGTGAGACGAACCAATTGTGTTAACGTTTTTTCGACTGATTAGCATAAAACACCTAATACTTTACACTACTAAAGCGAAAAAGTGACAAATAACAGGCTATTCTTAGACAGAAACGTTGTGCATGTTTAGAGGTGAAAAGTCTTTCATAAGAAAATGAATTTGCAAGTCGTTTTACAGAGAATGAAAATAGAGACATTTTAGTTTGACATTGTAAAAAACATGCATTTATTACGGAGATTTATTTAAACATAAAAGCTGATTATAGAATAGTTACTTGAGCACCGGTTAAAAGAGCGTACATAAAGTAGAAAACAAGCAACTCTTAGCATCCTATTATTTTACATAAAAGCAATATGGAAAGTTCAGATAAATTTTATTTTAGAAGTCAAACAAAAGGATAATTCAGTACAGATATTATTAAATAACCAACTTAAAAGAATAAAAAGACAACTTTTAATAGCTTTATATCAAGATTTACATTATCTTTGTACTGTTAATTAATACAAACAGAAAAGACATGCTTATGAAAACAGCTCATCAATTAAGGAATCTCTTATTCATTACACTACTTGCACTTGCCGGTTGTATGAACAATGATGTATACAATCCTGACAGCAAACCAGACAATGAACCTGACAATGGGAATGTCACCGATCTTACTATTCCCTCAGATTTTCTATGGTCTACCACTGCCCAAGTTGCCGTTCACGTAACTATCGGCAATAATACGCCCCACACTTATACTATCTCCATCTACTCACAAGGAGCAGACGAGGAGAGTTTGCCTGTAGCCATTGGCACAGCCAGTTTCAACTACCCATATAACAAAGAAATCACACTACCTGCCAGCGATACGATAGTGACCGTAACCCAAACATTACACTATACAGATGGTAGCCAAATGACATTGGAATGTAATGTCCCTATAGTCAACAAGAAAGCAACATTACATCTGGGAGAGTCCGGCAACACAGTCTCGTCTACCCGTTCTCCCAACATAACTACACGTAGTGATGATGACCTGGAAGATTGGAACGAAGCAAAAGAGTTAACAACTGACATCACAAAGATAAATAAGAATGAAGAATACAAAGTTTCTACCGGAAACATGGTTAACTTGAATGATAACATCAACATTATGGAAGGCGGTAAAATTTATATTGCAGGAACATTGAACATTTCAGCAAAGAACGCATTTCAGAACCATAAAGATGCCAAATTTATCATCTTAAGCAAGGAACAGTCCAAAGGAGAAGCAGCGGGGATTCTTCAATGCTTTGGCGACTTCACTGTTAAAAATGAATTTGAAATAGAGAATTACGGCACAATGACAGTAAACGGAACACTCGCCATTGAAAATGGCGGTGAAATAGATAACTATGGATGCCTTCACGCCGAAAAAATAGAATTGGATGGTAACGGAAAGGATGACTCACTACTTGAAATAAAAGAAAGAGGATACGTTTTCTCCAAAACAATGTGGATGCAAAAAGCCACTTTAGAAATGGAAAAGAACTCTCTTTTAGAAATTGAGGAAACTTTAGAGTTAAAAAATGACAGTGAAATAGAGGGAGATGATGATGGCAAATGGGCCGTAGTCAAACTAACGAATGCAACAGTAATAAACGAATACAACGATAAAACCACACAAATTAAAAATAAAGTATTCGTTGTATGCGACCATAACAATGGGGAAAAGCCAAAAAACATTTATTTGGAAGACGGTGCCCAATGGGGGAATACGAAAGCTGCCGCCAACGCAGGGGTGAAAACAACAGGCTCCGATTGTGCTCCCGCCTACAAACCGGAGGAAGGGGGTACCCCGGAAGAACCCGGTAATGATAAAGAATATACTTTAGGGCAGTATACCTACGCCTTTGAAGATCTGTGGCCCAACTTTGGCGATTACGATATGAATGATATTGTACTGGTTACCAAAGTTACACTAAAAGTTACAGGTAACTACGTAACCCAAGCCACACTGAAGTGTAAACTTGCCGCCATCGGAGCAAGTAAACGCATTTCCGCAGGAGTACAGTTGGACGAACTCACTGCCGGCGATATTAGCAGTATTCAATATGATACAAGTAATAACTTCACAGAAAATATGTTCAAAACCAATGCCAACGGCACTGAACAAGGACAAACTTTAGCAGTTGTACCCCTGTTCGACCATGCGCATGCTTTTGCAGGTTATAACGGCACTCCCATCGTAGGTACCTATAAGGACGCTGAATTTAATCCTAAAGAATTCACCGTAACCATTCATTTCAAAGAGAACAGTGTGGAAGAATCCAAATTGGCTTTAAACAAATTGAACTTCTTCATCACTTGCAATGCAGCACAAGGCAAACGTATGGAAATCCACCAGATCAATGGAAAAGCAACCGACTTGTTCGACACATCCGCCATTGGCGGAGTGGTTGCATCCCCCAATACCCCATTCAGGGCAAAGGGCAATTTCTGCTGGGTCATGATAATCCCCGGTGAATTCAGCTTCCCACTAGAGGGCAACAATCTCCGCCAATCTTTTGAGAATTTCGAGCTATGGATTACCAATCCGGATTACGATTGGTACAACCACCCTTTCCCTGACAAAGTAAAACAATAAGGATTCCCGATAAAAACGCATGCAAGCAAATCTGCATGCGTTTTTTATTTCCATTTCTTTCTCTCCCCCAACGATTTTATGTATCTTTGCGCCAAAGGAAAAAAGCCGGTACTTCCGTAAGCGCTTCCCAGCCTTTCCCGGAGTATCCCAAGCATAAATCATAAATCATAAATCATAAATATTCAGTATGATTCTTTTTTTCAAGACCCCATCCAAGAGCGTGATAGCCGTAGAATGCGACCACGTACTTTCCCAAGCAGACATCGACAAACTCTGCTGGCTTTTTGGAGAAGCCACCCCCGAAAGTGAAGACAACCTGAAAGGACATTTCGTTGGTCCACGCCGCGAAATGATTACTCCTTGGAGTACGAATGCCGTAGAAATCACCCAAAACATGGGACTGAATGGCATTACCCGTATTGAAGAGTATTTCCCTGTAAAAGACGAAAACGCTGACCATGACCCAATGCTGCAACGCATGTACAAAGGTTTGGACCAGGATGTATTCACCACTAACCGTAAGCCGGAACCGATCGTCCATATTGAAGACCTGGAAGCTTACAATGAGAAAGAAGGTCTGGCACTCTCAAAAGAAGAGATGGACTATCTCAAAAAAGTAGAACAGGACCTCGGACGAAAGTTGACAGACTCCGAAGTGTTTGGCTTCGCTCAAATCAATTCTGAGCACTGCCGCCATAAAATCTTCGGTGGAACGTTCATCATCGATGGTGTGGAACAAGAGTCTTCCCTCTTCCAGATGATTAAAAAGACCACTCAGGAAAATCCGAATAAGATTATTTCAGCCTATAAAGACAACGTAGCTTTTGCAGAAGGTCCTGTAGTTGAGCAGTTTGCTCCGGCAGATCATTCCAAGCCTGATTTCTTCCAGGTGAAAGATATACAGAGTGTTATCTCACTGAAAGCTGAAACACATAACTTCCCTACCACAGTGGAACCGTTCAACGGTGCTTCTACCGGTACAGGTGGTGAAATCCGTGACCGTATGGGCGGTGGTAAAGGTTCCTGGCCGATTGCCGGAACTGCTGTCTATATGACTTCTTATCCACGCACGGACGAAGGACGTCCTTGGGAAGAAATATTGCCGGTACGCCAATGGCTGTACCAGACTCCGGAACAGATTCTGATCAAGGCATCCAATGGTGCCAGCGACTTCGGTAATAAGTTTGGCCAACCACTGATTTGCGGTTCGGTACTTACTTTTGAACATAAAGAGAACGACGAAGTTTATGGTTACGATAAAGTAATCATGCTTGCCGGTGGTGTAGGTTACGGTACAAAGCGTGACTGCTTGAAGGGTGCTCCCGAAGCCGGAAACAAAGTCGTTGTGATCGGTGGTGACAATTATCGTATCGGTTTAGGTGGCGGCTCCGTATCTTCAGTAGACACCGGACGTTACAGCAGCGGTATTGAGTTGAATGCTGTACAGCGTGCCAATGCCGAAATGCAGAAACGTGCCTACAACGTAGTACGTGCCCTCTGCGAAGAAGAGACTAACCCAGTGGTGTCCATCCACGACCACGGTTCAGCAGGACACGTGAACTGTCTCTCCGAATTGGTGGAAGAATGCGGTGGTTTGATCGATATGAGCAAGTTACCCGTAGGTGACCAAACTTTGTCAGCTAAAGAAATCATCGCCAACGAAAGCCAGGAGCGCATGG
Organism: Bacteroides sp. AM16-24; assembly: GCF_003471885.1. Classification (NCBI taxonomy): domain Bacteria; kingdom Pseudomonadati; phylum Bacteroidota; class Bacteroidia; order Bacteroidales; family Bacteroidaceae; genus Bacteroides; species Bacteroides sp. AM16-24. The sequence goes on along the minus strand of NZ_QRKI01000001.1, from coordinate 85,416 downwards.
GATTGCTGATTGAAGAAGAAGCCATCGAGCATGTACGTAAAGTAGCTGAACGCGAACGTGCTCCGATGTATGTGGTAGGTGAAACTACCGGCGACCATCGTTTTGCCTTCCAACAAGCTGACGGTGTACGTCCGTTCGACCTTGCCGTGGAACAGATGTTCGGTTCGTCTCCCAAGACTTACATGATAGACAAAACCGTAGAGCGTCACTACGAAATGCCGAAATACGAACAATCCAAGTTGCACGAATACCTGACGAATGTATTGCAATTGGAAGCTGTTGCCTGCAAAGACTGGTTGACTAACAAAGTAGACCGTTCCGTAACAGGTAAGATCGCCCGCCAGCAATGCCAGGGCGAATTGCAGTTACCGCTGAGTGACTGCGGTGTGGTAGCCCTCGACTATCGTGGCGAAAAAGGTATCGCTACCTCATTAGGACATGCGCCACAAGCTGCATTGGCAGATCCGGCAGCCGGTTCGGTACTTTCTGTAAGCGAAGCGTTGACCAACCTTGTATGGGCTCCTATGGCTGAAGGAATGGACAGCATTTCCCTCTCTGCCAACTGGATGTGGCCTTGCCGCTCACAAGAGGGTGAAGATGCACGCCTCTACACCGCCGTAAAGGCATTAAGTGATTTCTGCTGTGCACTGCAAATCAACGTGCCTACCGGAAAAGACTCTCTCTCCATGACTCAGAAATATCCCGACGGTAGCAAGGTGATTGCTCCGGGAACCGTTATTGTGTCGGCAGGCGGTGAAGTATCCGACGTGAAGAAAGTAGTTTCTCCCGTACTAGTAAACAACGAAAAGACAACCATTTATCATATTGATTTCAGCTTTGATACATTAAAGCTGGGCGGTTCGGCTTTTGCACAGTCATTGGGCAAAGTAGGTGACGAAGTACCTACCGTACAAGATGCCGAATATTTCCGCGATGCTTTCCTTGCTGTTCAGGAGTTGGTAAACAAAGGATTGATTCTTGCCGGACATGATATTTCTGCCGGTGGTTTGATTACAACTCTGCTTGAAATGTGTTTCGCTAATGTAGAAGGTGGTATGGAGATCAACCTCGACAAAATGAAGGAACACGACCTTGTGAAAATTTTGTTTGCCGAGAACCCGGGTATCGTGATCCAGGTAAGCGACAAGCACAAAGAAGAGGTTAAACAAATATTGGAAGATGCCGGTGTGGGTTATGTGAAAATCGGTAAGCCGACTGATGAACGTCACATCCTCGTATCCAAAGACGATGCTACTTACCAATTCGGTATCGATTACATGCGTGATGTATGGTATTCTACCTCTTACCTGCTCGACCGCAAACAATCTATGAACGGCTGTGCTAAAAAGCGCTTCGAAAACTATAAGATGCAGCCCTTGGAATTCGCTTTCATGCCAGGTTTCAAAGGTAAATTCTCTCAATACGGCATTGATCCGGATCGTCGTACCCCGACAGGTATCCGTGCAGCAATTATCCGCGAGAAAGGTACGAATGGTGAACGCGAAATGGCCTACTCACTGTACTTGGCAGGATTCGATGTGAAAGACGTTACAATGACCGACCTTATCAGCGGACGCGAGACATTGGAAGATGTGAACATGATTGTTTACTGCGGTGGTTTCTCTAATTCCGACGTACTGGGTTCTGCCAAAGGTTGGGCAGGTGCTTTCCTCTTCAACCCGAAAGCCAAAGAAGCTCTCGACAAATATTACGCTCGTGAAGATACACTTTCACTGGGTGTTTGTAATGGCTGCCAGTTGATGATGGAACTGAACCTCATTAACCCGGAACACAAGAAGAATGGCAAGATGCTTCACAATGAATCGCATAAATTCGAATCCAGATTCCTGGGACTTACCATTCCTACAAACCGTAGTGTAATGTTCGGTTCGTTAAGCGGAAGCAAACTCGGCATCTGGGTAGCTCATGGAGAAGGAAAATTCTCTTTGCCTTACGATGAAGATAAATACAATGTGGTGGCTAAGTACAGTTATGATGAATATCCTGCCAATCCGAACAATTCGGACTACTCAGTTGCCGCAATAGCAAGTTCCGACGGACGTCATCTCGCTATCATGCCTCACTTGGAGCGTTCCATCTTCCCATGGCAGAACGGTTGTTATCCTGCTGATCGTCTGCACAGTGACCAGATTACTCCATGGATGGAAGCCTTCGTCAATGCACGTAAATGGGTAGAAGAAAAGACAAAGTAGTTCTGACTACAATTTAGAAGTGATGTACAGGCGCAGGTTATAATATACAACTTGCGCCTGTTTCGTCTAAACAATACGAGGTATCGAACACTATTCTTCTACATTCGTTTTGCTTTTATCAAACAAAATGCATATTTTTGCGTTAATTTCACAAAAGGCCCCAACAACAAACGCCTGTAACTATTATGAGAAAACTCGTCCTTTTCTTTATATTCACATATTTTTCTGCCCTATGCATCGCCCAAACATATAAATATCTCGGCGTAGAAGATGGCTTAAGTAACCGTAGGGTATATGCCATTCAGAAAGGGCCGAAAGGTTATATGTGGTTTCTTACGCATAATGGCATCGACCGTTATGACGGAAAAAACTTCAAGCAATATCGGCTTATAGACAGCGAGATAGAGGTCAATTCTATGTTAAATCTGAGTTGGCTCTATGTCGGCACGGATGGAACACTTTGGGAAATAGGCAAAAAAGGAAGAGTATTCCGCTATGACGCCAAACATGACCGCTTCCAGTTAGTATACAAACTACCGGATGAAGTGGTAAAAGGAAATCCGACTCCTGTAAGCTATGGTTTTATTGACAGTAATAACATTGTATGGCTCTGCAATGAAGAAGCGCTATACCTCTATGATACCAACAGTGAAAAAAACACTGTCATTGAAAACCATATAGGAGAAAGCATTACAGATATTGAGCAAATCGATCCAGAACATTATTTTATCGGTACAGATGTTGGTGTACATCACGCCGAGTTAAAAGACAACGTCCTCAATCTTTCGCCTTGTCACTGGCTGGATAACCTGAAAATGCAAGTTAACGAACTATATTTTCATAAAGAAAGTCGTAAACTATTTATCGGTACCTTCCAAAAAGGTCTTTATTTGTACGACATGAATATCCATCAAACTATCAAGCTCAATGCTGGTTTGGAAGATGTCAGTATTACCCGTATAAAAGCTTTCAACGATAAGGAAATCTTAATAGCCACTGATGGTGCAGGCGTATATAAAATGAATGTGGATACCTACAAGTGCGATCCTTACATCGTAGCAGATTATAACAGCTATAATGCCATGAACGGCAATAGTATCTACGACTTCTACGTTGATGGTGACCGTATCTGGATGGCCAATTACCCTATCGGCATCACGGTACGCAATAATCAATACGCCAGTTATCAATGGATTAAACATTCCATTGGCAACAAGCAATCACTTGTTAATGACCAGGTAAATGCGATCATCGAAGATCACGAGGGTGACTTATGGTTCGCCACCAACAACGGTATCAGCCTGTACTCCACTCAAACTAAGCAATGGCACTCATTCCTCAGTGTATTCGACAGCGGAAATGTTACAAAGAATCATGTTTTCATTTCTTTATGTGAGGTATCACCGGGTATCATTTGGGCGGGCGGGTACAGTTCAGGCATTTATCAAATCAACAAAAAACAAATGAAAGCGGAATTCTTCACTCCCTCTACATTTAGTGACAGTGATATCCGCCCAGACAAATATATACGTTCTATTATGAAAGATTCTGCCGGCAACATCTGGTCCGGCGGCTATTACAATCTAAAACAAATTGATTTTTCACGTAAAAACATACGTACATATCCGGGACTGAACGGCATTACGGACATTATAGAAAAGGACGAGAAACATATGTGGATAGGTACTGCCACAGGTCTGTATTTATTAGATAAAGAGAGCGGTGAATTTCAATATATATCAATGCCGATAGAATCTTTTTATATCAATGCACTTTACCAATCGGACAACGGTTTGCTATATATAGGAACCAGTAATTCCGGACTACTCATTTATGATTATGAGAACAAATCGTTCGAGCACTTTCATAAAGATAATTGCCCTTTGATTTCCAACAATATATATACGATTCTTTCAGATGAAGACCAAAGTATTCTGTTGAGTACTGAAAACAGTCTGACAAGTTACTATCCAAGTGAAAAAGTATTCCATAACTGGACTAAGGAGCAAGGATTGAAAAGTGACCATTTCAATTCTGCATCAGGTGTATTGCGGAAGAATGGAAACTTCATTCTCGGAAGTACGGACGGAGCTATAGAATTTCATAAAGACATGATGATTCCACGAAATTACAAATTTCAAATGATATTCAGCGATTTACGTGTATTCTATCAGACCGTTTACCCTGGTGACGAAGGCTCACCGCTAGAGGTTGACATAGATGAAACCAAAGTATTGAAACTAAAATATAATCAGAATATATTCTCTTTGCGAATATCTTCCATTAACTATGATTACCCGTCTCTGATTTTGTATTCCTGGAAATTGGAAGGCTTTTATGACGGATGGAGCCGTCCTGAAAAAGACTGTTTGATCCGATTCACTAACCTAAGTCCCGGAAAGTACACACTACGGGTACGTGCCATTTCCAGTGAAGACAGGCGAATCGTTCTTGAAGAACGTGACATGGATATTATGATAGAACAACCAATATGGCTCAGCATCTGGGCTTTATTACTTTATGCTCTTGTTATTGCAGCAATTATTACTATAACCTTACGTGTCATTATCTTACGAAAACAACGAAAAACTTCGGATGAAAAGATACGCTTCTTTATCAATACAGCGCACGATATCCGTACTCCGTTGACATTGATCAAAGCTCCTTTGGAAGAACTCAGTGAAAAAGAAGACCTGACACCAGGCGGGCGTAGCAATATGAATACTGCCATACGAAATGTGAATGCCCTGCTGCGTCTTACTACTAACCTAATCAACTTTGAACGCGCAGATACTTATTCCAGTGCTTTGTATGTATCAGAATACGAATTGAGTACATACATGGAAGAAATGATCAATGCTTTCCGAGCTTATGCAGATGTCAAACGTGTCAGCCTGACATACGAAAGCAACTTCCGTTATATGAATGTCTGGCTCGACAAAGATAAAATGGACTCTATTCTGAAGAATTTGATTTCCAATGCTTTGAAATATACACCGGAAGGTGGTAGCGTACATATCTTTGCTGCTGAAACTGAAGATAACTGGAGCGTTGAAGTAAAGGATACGGGTATCGGTATTCCGGCTTCCGAACAAAAAAAACTTTTCAGAATGCATTTCCGGGGTAGTAATGCTATAAACTCAAAGGTTACAGGTAGTGGCATTGGTCTGCTACTGGTATGGAAACTCGTCCGTTTGCATAAAGGTAAAATTAACTTCAACAGCACGGAAGGTAAAGGTTCCTGCATTAAGGTTATATTCCCGAAAAAAGAAAAATATTATCGTAAAGCCGTTCATAGTCCGAAACCGGGAAGTGAAAAAGTAGTCTATACAGAATCGGGGGTGCCTAAGAATATTTCTTTAAGTACTGTTTATGATACAGCCAGACAGAAACAACAGCAGAATGGCGATCTTCCGAAAATCTTAATTGTAGAGGATAATGACGAACTGAGAGAGTATCTGCGCAATACACTGTCGGATGATTATACCATACAAGTATGCAGCGATGGTAAGCAGGCACTCGACATCGTTAAAGAATACATGCCTAACATGATCATTTCGGATATCATGATGCCCGAAATGCGTGGGGATGAATTGTGTCACAAATTAAAGAATGATATTGAAACATCACATATTCCCATCATATTACTAACTGCACTGAATAATGATAGAAATATCATTGAAGGATTGAAAACAGGAGCAGACGAATACATTGTGAAACCATTTAATATTGGTATTCTTCGTGCTACGATAGCTAATATCCTTACTAACCGTTCTTTATTGCGCCATAAATATGCCAATCTGGAACTGAACGATGAAGAGAGTGATACAGCTTGCATCAACTGTTCCACCGACATTGACTGGAAATTCATTTCTACTGTCAAGAAGAGTGTGGAAGACAATATGGATAATAGTTCCTTTACAGTTGATGTGCTATGTAACTTACTGAATATGAGTCGCACCAGTTTTTATAATAAAATAAAGGCTCTGACTGACCAAGCCCCGGCAGATTATATCCGACTGATACGCCTGAAACGTGCCGCCCAGCTACTGAAAGAGCAACAGCACAGTATAACTGAGGTTGCCGAAATGACGGGATTTAGTGATGCGAAGTACTTCCGTGAAGTATTTAAAAAGCATTTCAACGTCAGCCCAAGCCAATATGCGAAACAGAAAGAAGAAGATAATAATGGTAAGATGATATAATAACATGAATATTTACTTCGAGGCATTCGGCCTCTTTTCTAAGATAGGACTCTTTACTATAGGAGGCGGCTATGCTATGGTGCCATTGATAGAAGAAGAGATTGTAGATAAACGGAAATGGATTGCCAAAGACGATTTCATTGACTTACTTGCTATTTCCCAATCAACCCCCGGCATTCTTGCAGTCAACATTTCTATTTTCATCGGATATAAGTTAAGGGGAATTCGCGGAAGTATAGTTACCACTTTAGGTACTATATTACCGTCATTCTTCATAATTCTTGCCATTGCGTTATTCTTCCATAACTTCAAAGACAATGTCATTGTTGAACGTATCTTTAAAGGTATTCGTCCGGCAGTGGTTGCATTGATCGCCGCTCCTACATTCAGTATGGCAAAATCAGCCAAGGTAAACCGATACAATATCTGGATACCCGTCGTATCAGCATTGGTCATCTGGTTACTGGACTTCTCCCCTATTTGGGTAATTATCATTGCCGGTGTGGGAGGATACTTGTACGGACGATTGCACCGTCCGAAAGTTAAGAGTTGAAAGTTGGCTGCGCATCATAAATCATAAATTATAAATCATAATTCTTCCATGCTTTATTTACAGTTATTCTATACATTCTTCAAGATCGGTTTGTTTGGCTTTGGTGGCGGATATGCCATGCTTTCTATGATACAGGGTGAAGTGGTCACCCGCTATGGCTGGTTGACATCACAAGAATTTACGGATATTGTGGCTATCAGTCAAATGACACCCGGACCTATCGGAATCAATTCGGCAACATATGTAGGTTTCACTGCTACTGGAAGTGTATGGGGCTCTATCATCGCTACTCTTGCAGTGGTGTTTCCCTCATTCATATTGATGTTAGCCATCAGCAAATTCTTCCTGAAATATCAGAAGCATCCGGTTGTAGAAGCCGTATTCAGTGGATTGCGTCCGGCAGTGGTCGGATTGCTGGCATCAGCAGCATTGGTATTGATGAACGCAGAAAACTTCAGTTCACCCAAAGAAGATATGTACTCATTTATTATTAGCTGCCTCATTTTCCTGATAGCTTTTATAGGAACCAGGAAATATAAAATCAATCCGATACTAATGATTGTAGTTTGCGGAATAGCAGGGCTTATATTATATCAATAAAAAAGATGAAGCTTATAGCTTCACCTTTTTTGCAACTGTTTTCGATTCATTATGCAGTCGGTCGAGTGCCGTCACCACATAACGATATTTTGTTTTCCCATTCTCATACGGCAATTTATAAAAATTATCGCGCGTAATAGCTACGATATGGGAAGGATCACTGATATCCACTTTCTCTTTTGCACCGAAGCGGTAAATTACATATTGAACAGCACGATTCATTTCATCTTTGTACTTCGGGGCTGTCCAGAACAAAAGATACCCATCTGCTGTCCACACAGGTTTTACCTTACGCACCTTATCAGGTGCTTCATTATCCATGAAATCGAATACCGGCGGTAAAGCAGGATATTTATGATATTCAGCAATCAAAGCATCGCGATATTTCCCGGCATTTTCCACCACTGCGCTGGCAGGCCACTGACAGCTTCCGCCAATTGTCTGATAAGCACGCTGCAATGCCATCTTGCGGGGAAGTTGGTTCATAGAGGGATTTTGCGGATCAGCATTCTGTACTGTATTCATCACTGACTGCCCGATAAACAAAGGACGGTTCTCCGTATGCTTTGCCCACCATTTCACCAATGTTTCATAATCAGCTGCCGGATGGCCAATATGCCAATATATTTGCGGAATGTTATAGTCCACCCAGCCTTCACGAGCCCAAAGAAGCACATCGGCATAAAGGTCATCATAGTTCTGTAATCCATTGGTCTTGCTACCCAGCGGATCACTCTTCTCATTACGATAGATACCGAAAGGAGATACACCAAATTTAACCCAGGGTTTCACCTCGCGTACCGTCTCATGTATTTTCTTTATCAACACATTGACATTGCTGCGCCGCCAGTCTGCTTTATTAGAAAAACCACCACCGTAACGGGCAAAGTTAGCATCATCCGGAAATTCCACTCCTGGTTTAGGATAAGGATAGAAATAATCATCCATATGAATGGCATCCACATCATAGCGGGAAACAATATCCATTACCACCATACAGATATGACGACGGCTTTCCGGTAATGCCGGATCAAAATACAATTGGTCACCATAGGTCACAAACCACTCGGGATGGATATTATAAACATGATTCGGGGCCAATTCATTCTTTAGCGAGGTCTTCACGCGATAGGGATTGATCCACGCATGAAATTCCATGCCTCGCTTATGGCATTCTTCAATCATAAACTCCATAGGATCCCAGTAAGGATTGGGAGCTTTTCCCTGTACACCTGTCAGAAAACGGCTCCACGGTTCCAGTTTGGAGGCATAAAGAGCATCAGCCTCAGGACGTACTTGGAAAATGATTGCATTGATACCTGCCTCTTGTAAAGAATTCAACTGGTCAATCAAGGTTTGTTTTAACTTCTCGGTAGGAATTCCACGAAACTGTCCGTTAACAGCCTGGATCCAAGCTGCGCGAAATTCACGTTTAGGATATCTTTCGGGTTGCGGAGATTGTGCCACCGCAGCTAAAGAAAAGAGCAGAGCGCATACGCACAAAAGAGTTTTTACTTTCATTCTTTATAAATCTGATTAAGGGTTGTTTATTAATTATGCAGGCCATTCTACCACCATACGGGTACCGCCTGTGTAAGATGTATCCAGATAAATTTTGCCATCAACAATGTCCATTACCTGGCGGGCTATGGAAAGTCCCAATCCCGTACCAGGCCTAAAGCTATCTATTTTAAAAAAACGCTCGAAAATAGTATCCTGATATTGCGGATCGATACCTATACCTGTATCCTCTATAATAAAACGAATGATACTATTCGCTTTATCTTCCTCACACAGTAAACGAATGACTCCTTGTTCGGTAAACTTCTCAGCATTGTCCAGCAACAAAGACAGGACACGCTTCATCCAGGCACGCACAGTCAGGATTACAGGATCATCAGGAGATGGAATCCACTGCAATTCCACACCGTCATTTTGTTTGCCTCCAAATTCATCTATACATTCAAGACAGCAAGCGTTGACATCTACAACTTCTTTAGGCATATCTGCCGTCTGAGAGTCCATGTCAGCTATATCAATAATATTATCAATCAATCCCAGCAAATAAGTACTGTTCTTCTCTACCTGACCGGAGTACTCACGAGCATCTTCCACATCCAGCCCTTCCTCGGCAAGCAAAGCAGAAAAGCCCACTACAGAATTAAGCGGTGTACGCAACTCATGCGTAACATGTTGGATGAATGAACTCTTGATGCGGCTCATCTTCTGCAATTCCTTGCGGGCAACATCCAATTTCCGGTTCATAGATAAAGTGCGAACGTAGAGGTAAGTAACCAGCAGAAGTAATATAAATATCAGGCAACCGGCAATAGATACCGTAATAAGCCGTTCACGACTCATTCTTTCACTCAATTCCAATTTTTCCATCTTCAGGCGGTCAACTTCAAACTGGGCAGTGTATTTGTTCAGTTGTTCATCCATTTCTGCCGTACGTACAGAATCATTCAATTGAGAGTATTCTGCAAAAGCACAGCATGCCTCCTTATAGTGACCTACTTGTTCCAGCATAATGGCTTTCTGCCTATAATTTCCAGGGTAATAATTACCGATCGAACGTTGGTAATCAATTAAAGAATCCATATAAACCACAGCATTACTTATATCTCCTAGGATCTGGTTGCACATTATTTTGTAACCGAACCATCCTTCTTGTGAAATGTCTCCTTTATGTTTGACATAATAAGCATTCGTCTCACGAACGTAAGGTTCCGCCGCCTTCGCTCCTTTCACCCCTAAGACAGCAATGACACGAAACTGATAAAAACGCATATATAGCGCTTCTCCTATAGATATTTTTTTCTCTTCTATTGTTTTCCCAAACTGTTCCAAACGATCCAAATAGGGCAAAGCCTCATTATACGACTGACGTGCCAAATAAGTTTGAATGATATTAAGAGAAACGACGTAGGCGTCACGGTAGTATTTTCCTTCCTCAAAATGTTTTAAGGCATTATCATAATATTCAATACAGAGCTTTATATTCTGCCCGAACACACGGTGGTTATAGCCTATACACATCTCCCCGGATGCCATGCCATATTTATCTTTCCTCTGTTCGGCATCTTTACATAGCAATTCTGTCTCTTTCATCGCCTCTTCCTGCATACCCTTTTCAGTCATCCGCTGAATATATTGCCTCCATGCCTGGTAGCGATCCGTATTGCGATGACAACGGTCCGCCCAATCCATATATTCATAAGTCATCAGACGCAGGCTATCCGTATCACCCAACTCATAATAATGATTTGTAATGATGGCATAAGCATCACTGATATTTGCCGTATCTTTCCGTTCTTTTGCCAGCTCCAGAAAGTGCATGCCCAAAGGTAGAAAATTCGGCTTGCCATTAGCTTTCCGCACACTATCGGCAAGTGATTTCAGATCAACAGTCTCTTGTCCTGTAATTGTCTCGACACAAGACAACAAGCATACAAAAATGGCACACAAGCATATCCGAGGGTATCGCATAGGGATGATTCGTTTAAAAATGCGCATAAAAATAGCTCTTTTCCTCCTGGTATATCAGCAACTATTTAAAAGTATAACAAATCTTAACCTGCCAATCATTATACATATTTGAACCGCAGTGATTATCTTTGCAAACTGATATTCACTATAGTGACTCTGATTATGATAAAAAACAACTCCATACTTATCAAAGGCGCACGCGTCAACAACCTGAAAAATATAGACGTAGAAATACCCAGAAACAAACTTGTCGTCATCACCGGGCTATCCGGTTCCGGTAAATCATCCCTGGCATTCGACACGCTATATGCAGAAGGACAACGTCGTTATGTAGAAAGTCTGAGCAGCTATGCCCGCCAGTTCCTGGGACGTATGAGCAAGCCGGAATGTGACTTTATTAAGGGAATTCCGCCAGCTATTGCCATAGAACAGAAGGTGAGTAGTCGCAACCCACGTTCTACCGTCGGTACCTCTACCGAAATTTACGAATACCTACGTTTACTGTATGCACGCATCGGACGAACATTCAGTCCCATCAGCGGAGAGGAAGTAAAAAAACATTCCACAGAAGATATCGTAAACTGTATGTTAGGATATCCGGAAGGAACAAGATACACCGTACTGGCTCCGATATTACTCCGCGAAGACCGAACGATGAAGCAACAATTAGATATCGATATGAAACAAGGTTTCAACCGTCTGGAAGTAAACGGAGAAATGGTTCGTATCGACGAATACGAACCTAAAAAAGAAGATACTGTTTTCTTATTGATAGACCGTATGGTAGCATCTAAAGAGAAAGATGCAATCAGCCGATTAACAGATTCTGCCGAGACAGCCATGTACGAAGGTGACGGTGCTTGCCTGCTGCGATTCTATCAACCTGACGGAACAACCAGCCTATACCGCTTCAGCACTAAATTCGAGGCAGACGGCATTACTTTTGAGGAGCCCAGCGACCAGATGTTTTCTTTCAATTCCCCTATTGGTGCATGTCCTGAGTGTGAGGGCTTCGGCAAAGTAATCGGCATTGATGAACACTTGGTAATACCCAACCGCTCATTATCCGTATACGACGGTGCCGTGGTATGTTGGCGCGGCGAAGTGATGGGCGAATGGAAAGACATGGTAATACGCGGTGCTGAAAAAGCCGGTTTCCCGATCTTCACCCCCTACTTTGAACTTACAAACGAACAACGCCGCATGTTATGGGAAGGCACCCCTTACTTCCAAGGAATCAATGCTTTCTTCAAGATGGTACAGGAAAATCAGTACAAAATACAATACCGTGTGATGTTGGCACGCTATCGTGGAAAAACGCTTTGTCCAAAGTGCCACGGTACCCGTCTGAAGCCCGAAGCCAGCTATGTACGGGTAGGCGGCCGAAATATCTCCGAACTTGTGGACTTGCCGATTACGGAACTGAAAACTTTCTTCGATAATCTTCAACTGGATAAGCATGATACAGATGTTGCCACCCGTATCCTAACAGAAATCAACAATCGCATTCGTTTCCTTCTCGATGTAGGATTGGGATATCTGACACTAAACCGTCTCAGCAATTCGCTTTCCGGTGGTGAGAGTCAGCGTATCAACCTCGCCACTTCATTAGGCAGTAGCCTGGTTGGCTCACTCTACATTCTTGATGAACCAAGTATCGGATTACATAGCCGCGACACAGATAAGCTGATCCATGTATTACGTCAATTACAACAATTGGGTAATACGGTTGTCATCGTGGAGCATGACGAGGAAATCATCCGTGCAGCAGATTACATTATAGATATCGGACCGAAAGCCGGACGTCTGGGCGGGCAAATTGTCTACCAGGGAGATATGAAAGATTTACAACCGAATAGTGATAGTTACACAGTACGTTATCTGCTGGGAGAAGAAGAAATTCCTGTTCCGGAACACCGTCGTCCATGGAATAATTACATAGAACTGACCGGAGCCCGCGAGAATAACCTGAAAGGAGTAGATGTACGTTTTCCGCTAAACGTGATGACCGTAGTAACTGGAGTCAGTGGTTCCGGTAAGAGTACTCTGGTACGTGATATTTTCTTCCGTGCTCTGAAGCGCGAACTGGATGAATGCAGTGAACGTCCGGGTGAATTCGCTTCTATCGGTGGTGACCTGCAAAATCTACGGAACGTAGAATTTGTAGACCAGAACCCCATTGGTAAATCCAGTCGTTCGAATCCCGTGACATATATCAAAGCTTACGATGAAATTCGTAAATTATGGGCAGAACAACCGCTTGCCAAGCAAATGGGATACACCGCTGGTTACTTCTCATTCAACAGTGAAGGCGGACGTTGCGAAGAGTGTAAAGGTGACGGAACCATCACAGTAGAAATGCAATTCATGGCCGACTTGGTTCTGGAATGTGAAACCTGCCACGGCAAACGCTTCAAAGCAGATACATTGGAAGTAAAGTTCCATGATGCCAATATATATGATGTACTGGAAATGACCGTAAACCAGGCCGTGGAGTTTTTCAACAAACACGGACAAAAGAAGATTGTGAAGAAACTTGCTCCACTGCAAGATGTGGGATTGGGATACATCAAACTGGGACAATCTTCCTCCACCCTTTCAGGTGGTGAAAATCAACGTGTGAAACTGGCTTACTACCTCAGTCAGGAGAAAGCAGATCCCACCCTGTTTATCTTTGATGAACCGACCACAGGATTGCACTTCCATGACATCCGTAAATTGCTGGAAGCATTCGATGCTTTAATATTACGTGGACACTCCATTGTAATCATTGAGCACAACATGGATGTTATAAAATGTGCCGACTACGTAATAGACCTTGGACCGGAAGGCGGTGATAAAGGTGGAAATCTGGTAGCTGCAGGTACACCGGAGGAAGTGGCAAAATGTGCAACAAGCTATACAGGACAATTCCTGCAAGAGAAATTACACATGAAATAATTGAAATGAATTTATCTCATGAGACGATTTGTTTTGTCTCGTAAGATGAAAATATTCGTCCCATGAGATAAAAGAAATCGTCCCGTAAGATTATTAACATTATCTCATGGGACGATTTATAAAATCCGCAAAGCGGAAGAAAACTCTTAGAAATAGAAACCGAAACCTACTTTCAGGCCAAATACCGAACGGTCACTATTTACATTCCAATACACAGCCGGCTCAAGTGTCACCGTCCTTGTCAAAAAGAAAGCATAACCAGCCTCCGCTCCAAAAGAAAACTTAGTATCATCGCTTGTACCCCAATCCCAACGATCCACATTGACATCAGCGCCCAGATATATACCAATATTACTGAAATAATAACGGCCACCTACACCAAGGGTATAGACATCTGTATCCGAACCACCATTGTTCCAAGCAGCCCCTGCATGCACCAGCAACGCCACATTATCCAGCAAGAATGCACCACCCTTGGCTTCAATAGCAAAAGAGGTCTTATCCGTATCCGTATTATGCGACAAACCTAACCCGGAAATTGACGGATTTACAATCCACTTTCCTTTTTCAAACTGTGCCTGGGCAGCCACTGTGGCCACAAGCAGACAAACGAATAATACTAATTTTTTCATTGTTACTTATAGTTTTTGGTGTTATTATACTTTTCATCTTCTTCTTTACGTTTCCGCTGCAATTCTTCCTTTTTGCGCAGAACCAGCCAAAGGATAAACACAATGACATAGGACGCTGCAACCGTGACGTATTTCTCCGTATCACTGATGACAGTGTTACGTGGCAGGAAATAGGCTGCCGTAGCACTCACATAAATAAGCAGGGCAATTGTAATACTTGTAGATTTTTTGAATTTCTTCATTACCAAAGTTTTTTAGTCGTTTTGAAATACCAGATATTGAACCAGAATGCGGCTACCACAACAGAAAGAATAGCAATAGTAAGCGCCATCTGAGGTCCTAATCCAAAACCTTCGGGGGCTATGCAGATATAGGTCGTGCAAACAGCCGTCATGAATATAGCCGGGAAATAAGTTACATAAAAGTAATGCCCCTTCTTCTCACGCACCAAATAAACGGTAATCGCCCAAAGAGTGAAAACAGAAAGCGTCTGGTTGGTCCATGCGAAGTAACGCCAAATCATATCAAAACCTTCTTTGTCACGCAGACTGTAAAGCAACAAACCAATAGCAACGAGGAACATCGGAATGCATATATATAAACGGCGTCGCATGGTCTTTTGTTCCATTCCAAGAAAGTCAGCCACAATGAGACGGGCAGAACGGAAAGCAGTGTCACCACTGGTGATAGGTGCAGCAATCACCCCCAATATGGCAAGGAAACCTCCCACCACGCCAAGCCAGTCTTTAGTAATGGCATCCACTACTACAGCCGCATTATTTTCTCCCATTCCATTTTCATGGAAGAAGTAAGTGGCAGCAGCAGCCCATATCAAAGCAACGATGCCTTCGGTAATCATAGCACCATAGAACACAGGCCGGCCATGACGTTCACTCGTCATACAACGTGCCATCAACGGGCTTTGTGTTGCATGGAAACCACTGATAGCGCCACAGGCTATACTTACAAACATAATTGGGAAAATAGGTAATTCGGTAGCATTCGGATTCGTATTTTGCAATCCGTCCCAGAACTCCGGCAAAACAGGGTGTTTCACGTAGAGCATCACCAATATACCCACAGCCATAAAGAGCAGTGCAACAGCAAACAGTGGATAAATCTTACCGATTATCTTATCGACCGGCAACAGAGTCGCAAAAATATAATAGATAAATACAACCACTATCCAGAACGTTACATCCAGCGACTCCGGCGTAAGCTTTGCCAACAGTCCGGCAGGACCGGCTACAAACACAGCCCCCACCAATATCATCAGAAGTACGGTAAAACCACGCATCACTTGCTTGGTAGTCGTACCCAGATATCGACCGATGATTTCCGGCAAACTTTCACCGCCATTACGCAAAGAAAGCATACCCGCCAAATAATCGTGTACAGCACCGGCAAAGATACTGCCAAACACAATCCACAAATAAGATGACACCCCGAATTTAGCCCCCATAATAGCGCCGAAGATGGGTCCTAAACCGGCAATATTAAGAAACTGTATCATGAATATTTTCCAGGTGGGCAAAGGAATATAGTCCACCCCGTCGGTCTTGGTCAGGGCAGGTGTTTTACGATCGTCAGGGCCAAAAATGCGTTCAATGAAACGCCCGTAAAGAAAATAGCCCGCTATCAATGCCAGTAAGCAAAGTGTAAATGTAATCATGGTGCGTTGTTATTCATTACTTTTAATGCACGCAAATGTAACAGTTTCTTTGGAAACTGCACAACTTTCTCGAGTGTTTTACTTATCTTCGCCGCGAAAAATGACAGAAATAAAGAAGTAAAAGAGAATCCAGCCCTATCATGAAACAGTTACTGCTTACCATACTATTTAGCATATTGATTTTGCCCCTCGCTGCGCAATCCATCGGTGAGACGACAAATCGTCCTCCCAAATACGAAGTGCGTGCCGCCTGGGTTACCGCTGTCTATGGTCTGGACTGGCCGCGTACCCGTGCCACCACGCCCGAAGGTATCCGGAAACAAAAAGCAGAACTCGTCGAAATACTGGACCGACTGAAAGATGCCAACTTCAACACCGTACTCTTCCAGACACGGACACGCGGTGATGTACTCTATCGCTCAAAAATAGAGCCTTTCAATTCTATACTAACCGGGAAGACAGGTGGCGACCCGGGATATGACCCGCTGGCTTTTGCCGTAGAGGAATGTCATAAACGCGGTATGGAATGCCATGCCTGGATGGTAGCCATTCCATTGGGCAACCGCAAACATGTTGCCAATCTGGGTAAGACCTCTGTCACCAAACAAAAATCCGCCATTTGTGTACCTTATAAGCGGGAATATTTCCTCAATCCCGGAAACCCGCAAACCAAAGAATACCTGATGAGTCTTGTACGTGAGGTTGTGGGAAAATATGACGTAGATGGTGTCCATTTCGATTATCTGCGTTATCCGGAGAATGCTCCCCGTTTTCCCGACACCTACGATTTCCGGAAGTACGGTAAAGGACGCGACCTTTCCCAATGGCGCAGGGATAATATCACAGAAATCGTCCGTCATCTCTATAAAGGTGTAAAAGCCCTGAAACCCTGGGTAAAGGTCAGTACCTGCCCCGTAGGTAAATACCGTGACACTTCCCGCTATCCTTCTCGCGGCTGGAATGCTTTCCATACCGTCTATCAGGATGCACAAGGTTGGCTGGGCGAAGGGATACAAGATCAGATATATCCCATGATTTATTTCCGTGGTAATCACTTCTACCCTTTTGCCCTCGACTGGCAGGAACAAAGTAACGGACGACAGATTATTCCAGGACTGGGCATTTATTTCCTTGACCCCAGCGAAGGCAACTGGACCTTGGACGCAGTGGAACGCCAAATGTACTTTATCCGCAAACATAAACTGGCAGGCCAGGCTCATTATCGTGTAAAATATCTGATGGATAACACTCAGGGATTGTATGATGCATTGGAAGAAGATTTCTATACCGCTCCAGCCTTGCAGCCTGCCATGCCATGGATAGACAACGTGCCACCTACAACTCCCGGCAATTTAACCGTTACCCGGCAGGCCGATGGCTACATACATTTGAGCTGGCTTCCCGCCACGGACAATGATAAACACAATGTGCCGACTTATGTCATCTATGGTTCGGATACTTATCCCGTAGATACCTCTAACCCGGAAAATATCATAGCCCAGCGTGTACAGGGAACTGAATATACATATGCCCCCATCCGTCTGTGGACGGCAAAGAAATACTTTGCCGTCACAGCTGTGGATCGTTGTGGAAATGAGAGTGAAGCATGCAAACAAGCCTTACACTAATCATTTGTATCGTCCACCCCACTTTTATAACATAGAACATAGGCACGATACTGGCTCTTCGGTGTAACCGGAACTAATGGAAGGTAGCCGGAAACCAAGCGTCCGTTCTCTATAACAGCAGGATATCGTTCCATAGCCAGCTTATGCTCTTCCTGCAGGGCATCATTCGTCGGATAGTAATCAATATTAAAATTACCGTCTGTACCCGGAGCTACAAAATTCTCGCGAAACAGATGTGCCACCACTCCCATATTCATACGCATATTAATCTCCACACAAGGATGAATACGGAAACTTTGTGTTTCCTCATCACGACAAATCATCATGTCTACCCCCAAATAACCCGTATAAACTTCTCCGAATATAACGGTTAATACTTCCTGCAATCTTTCGCGCACCTGTATCAGAGTAACCAAAGGCAGATAATCAGTTATCCACTTTTCTACCCACTCAGCAGTTACCAGCCGATTGCCAAGATAGGCTCCTTTTTCATTAGTCCGGAAAAGCGAATAGCCGGTAAAGAGCACTTTACCGCATCCATCAGAATAGAATTCAAGAGCAAAATCTTCCACCTTATTATATTCCGGCTGCCCGATAACGCCCCCCTGTTCATCCAAAACATGCTGGCACCAACCTGCAATAGAGTCGGTAAATGTACCTCTACACCAGTTCAACCCTTTACCGCTACTTGACCAGGGTGCTTTCAAGACTGTACGTTTATACTCCTCTACAAATTCCCGGCAAGCAGAGAGATCGTTCAGATAGCGGGCAGAACCACAACAATCCTCAATGCCATAGAAGAAGTCGAGCATCGTCATAGCCCACGCGCGAGAGGAAAACACACGAAGTATCCCCAGTTCTTCGGTCGTAAAAAGTTTATGTTCTGCAATCCCCCCTTTTAACATGCGTCTGCGAAAAGCAAGATTCCAGCCCCATGGCATAATCTGAGATTCCGCATAATCAGGAAGTTCAGGTTCGGTTACCAACTGCACGGGAAGGGTAAACATACGCTTCATCATTTGCAGATAATCTGCATTATAAGCCGATGGAGCAAGTACTGCACTGCCAGGTTGAGCATACCATATAGGTAATAAAGCAAGATCCTGAGCCATCCGGCGAACAGAAGCGGGAGCTATATAATTTTCCTCATTATTAGCAAGCGCCATGTCTGTGTCCGGGTTAAATACGTAGATTTTCATACAATTACTGTTTTTTACCCAGACGGAATTAGAGGCTGTCAGCATCCTGTCAGAGCCGTATCAAAGAGGGTTCAACCCCCTATTTGCTCCATACCATCCCCGGATAAAGGTACCTCTAACCGAATTTGCTACGGAGTTGGTACGGACCAGATGCTACCCAACCCCGGTCCTGGTCTCTATTCAGGCACGGGGAAGAAGCCATTAATTCCGCCAACGGGTTTCTTTATTATTTAAGGTCACAAAATTACAGAGAAAAACAAGGCAAAACAAATTTATAAACTTCACTAACAAAAAAGATATTTTGCCATCTCTACTTTGCAATTCTATAAAAAAGACGTATATTTGTCGCCCGATAAACCGAATTTAACAGCATGGAAGCATTCTACCGCACACACGCCTATCTTGTTGAGCATACCAATGCCCCTGTTCGTCGTGACCTCATGGATGAGATCAACTGGAACGACCGCCTCATCGGTATTAAAGGAACGCGTGGTGTAGGAAAAACCACGTTTCTGTTGCAATACGCTAAAGAGAAATTCGGCACTGACCGTTCCTGCCTCTTTATCAATATGAACAATTTCTACTTTTCCAACTTCAGTATCGTTGATTTCGCTTACGAATTTCAACGCCGTGGTGGAAAAGTATTATTGATAGATCAAGTGTTTAAACACCCTGACTGGAGTCGGGAGTTGCGTATGTGCTACGACCGTTTCCCAAATCTCAAAATCGTATTCACCGGTTCGTCCGTGATGCGACTGAAAGAGGAAAACCTGGAACTACGTGATATAGTGAAGAGTTATAACCTGCGTGGTTTCTCTTTTCGTGAATATCTGAACCTGCAAACAGGTATGAAGTTTCGTGCTTATACCCTGGAAGAGATTCTGAGCAACCACGAACAGATTGCCAAAGGTATCCTTTCTAAAGTGCGCCCGTTAGACTACTTGCAGGATTACCTGCACCACGGTTTCTATCCTTTCTTTCTGGAAAAACGCAATTTTTCGGAGAATCTGCTGAAGACCATGAATATGATGGTAGAAGTAGACATACTGCTTGTCAAGCAAATCGAACTGAAATATCTTCCGAAAATAAAGAAACTGCTTTATATGCTGGCAGTAGACGGTCCGAAAGCACCGAATGTAAGCCAGTTGGCAAACGATATACAGACATCCCGTGCCACGGTGATGAACTACATTAAATATCTGGCAGATGCACGCCTCATCAATATGGTATATCCGAAGGGAGAAGAATTCCCTAAGAAGCCATCGAAGATTATGATGCATAACTCCAACCTGATGTACTCCATCTACCCCGTGAAAGTGGAAGAACTGGATGTACTGGACACTTTCCTCGCAAACACCTTGTGGAAGGATCACAAAGTGAACAAAGGTGACAAGAATATGTCGTTCCTGGTGGACGATGTGATGCCTTTCAAGATTTGTCCGGAAGGAATGAAGATTAAGAACAATCCCGGCGTCACCTACGCCCTGCACAAAGCGGAAATAGGAAGAGGAAATCAGATTCCACTCTGGATGTTCGGCTTTTTATATTGAGATTTATTCACTTAATAATAATTCAATTTAGTTATGACTAAACAGAAGAAATTCATTACTTGTGATGGTAACCAGGCTGCTGCGCATATCTCGTATATGTTCTCAGAAGTAGCTGCTATCTATCCCATCACTCCCTCTTCTACGATGGCTGAGTACGTAGACGAATGGGCTGCCGCAGGACGCAAAAACATCTTCGGCGAAACAGTATTGGTACAGGAAATGCAATCAGAAGCCGGTGCTGCCGGAGCCGTTCACGGTTCATTGCAAGCTGGTGCACTGACAACTACTTACACTGCATCTCAAGGTCTGTTGTTGATGATCCCGAATATGTACAAGATTGCCGGTGAATTCCTGCCTTGCGTATTCCACGTATCAGCTCGTACACTGGCTTCTCATGCTCTGTGTATCTTTGGTGACCACCAAGACGTTATGTCCACCCGTATGACTGGTTTTGCTATGTTGGCAGAAGGTTCTGTACAGGAAGTTATGGACCTGGCCGGTGTTGCTCATCTGGCTACCATCAAGAGCCGCGTACCGTTCGTAAACTTCTTCGACGGTTTCCGCACTTCTCACGAAATCCAGAAGATCGAAATGCTGGAAAACGAAGACCTTGCTCCGCTTATCGATCAGGAAGCTTTGGCTGAGTTCCGTGCCCGCGCACTGAATCCGATGAATCCGGTTGCACGTGGTATGGCTGAAAACCCCGACCACTTCTTCCAACACCGTGAATCATGCAACAACTACTATGAAACAGTTCCTGCTATTGTAGAAGAATACATGAACGAACTGTCTAAAATCACAGGACGTAAATACGGCTTGTTCGATTACTACGGTGCTGAAGACGCAGAACGCGTCATCATCGCTATGGGTTCTGTAACCGAGGCTGCCCGTGAAGCTATCGACCACTTGATGGCTAATGGCGAAAAGGTAGGTATGGTTGCCGTACACTTGTATCGTCCGTTCTCTGCTAAGCACTTCCTGGCTGCTGTGCCTAAGACTGCTAAGACTATTGCAGTTCTTGACCGTACGAAGGAACCGGGTGCTAACGGCGAACCGTTGTACCTCGATGTAAAAGACTGCTATTATGGTGCAGCTGATGCTCCGGTAATCGTAGGCGGCCGTTACGGTTTGGGTTCTAAGGACACTACTCCTGCTCAAATCATTGCCGTATTCAAGAATCTGGCTATGCCGATGCCGAAGAACCACTTCACTATCGGTATCGTGGACGACGTAACCTTCACTTCACTTCCTCAGGAAGAAGAAATCGCATTGGGCGGCGAAGGCATGTTCGAAGCTAAATTCTACGGACTGGGCGCTGACGGTACAGTAGGTGCTAACAAGAACTCTGTAAAAATCATCGGTGACAACACCGACAAACACTGCCAGGCTTACTTCTCATACGACTCTAAGAAGTCAGGTGGTTTCACTTGTTCTCACTTGCGTTTCGGTGATACCCCGATCCGTTCTACATACTTGGTAAATACTCCGAACTTTGTGGCTTGCCACGTTCAGGCTTACCTGCACATGTATGATGTAACCCGCGGTTTGCGTAAGAACGGTTCTTTCTTGCTGAACACAATCTGGGAAGGCGAAGAACTGGCTAAGAACCTGCCGAACAAGGTGAAGAAGTATTTTGCACAAAACAATATCACTGTTTACTATATCAACGCTACTCAGATTGCACAGGAAATCGGTCTGGGCAACCGCACCAACACTATCCTGCAATCAGCATTCTTCCGCATCACAGGCGTAATTCCTGTCGACCTAGCTGTAGAGCAGATGAAGAAGTTCATCGTTAAGTCTTACGGCAAGAAGGGTGAAGACATCGTAAACAAGAACTATGCTGCCGTTGACCGTGGCGGTGAATACAAGCAACTGGCTGTTGATCCGGCTTGGGCTAACCTTGGTGACGACGCTAAGGCTGAAAACAACGATCCCGCATTCATCAACGAAGTAGTTCGTCCGATCAATGCACAGGACGGTGACTTGCTGCCAGTATCTGCATTCAAAGGTATCGAAGACGGTACTTGGTATCAAGGTACAGCTAAATACGAAAAACGTGGTGTAGCTGCTTTCGTACCTGAATGGAATGCTGAAAACTGTATCCAGTGTAACAAGTGTGCTTATGTTTGTCCTCACGCTGCCATCCGTCCGTTCGTACTCGATGCCGAAGAGCAGAAAGGTGCGAACTTCACTCAACTGAAAGCAGTAGGTAAAGCATTCGAAGGCATGACATTCCGTATGCAGGTCGACGTTCTCGACTGTCTGGGTTGCGGTAACTGTGCCGACATCTGTCCGGGCAACCCGAAGAAGGGTGGCAAGGCTCTGACCATGAAGCATCTGGAAGGCCAATTGCCGGAAGCTGCCAACTGGACTTACTGCACCGAAAACGTGAAGAGCAAACAACATCTGGTTGACATCAAGGCCAACGTGAAGAATTCCCAGTTCGCAACTCCGCTGTTCGAGTTCTCAGGCGCTTGCTCAGGTTGTGGTGAAACTCCGTACGTAAAACTGATTTCCCAATTGTTCGGCGACCGCGAAATGGTGGCTAACGCTACAGGATGTTCTTCTATCTACTCAGGTTCTGTTCCTTCTACTCCTTATACCAAGAACGAAAAGGGTCACGGTCCTGCATGGGCTAACTCACTGTTCGAGGACTTCTGCGAATTCGGTCTGGGTATGGAACTCGCTAACGAGAAGATGCGTGCCCGCATCGTGAAAGTAATGCAGGAAGCCATTGCAGCCGACTGCACTCCGACAGATGCCAAAGCCCTGTTCGGCGAATGGATTGAAAACATGTACGATGCAGACAAGACGAAGGAACTGGCTGAAAAGATCATTCCTATCGTTGAAGCCGGTAAAGACAAGTGTAACCACTGCAAACAAATCGCAGAATTGTCACAATATCTGGTAAAACGCAGCCAGTGGATCATCGGTGGTGACGGTGCTTCTTATGACATAGGTTACGGCGGTCTCGACCATGTAATCGCAAGCGGCAAGGACGTTAACATCTTGGTATTGGATACTGAGGTTTACTCTAACACAGGTGGTCAGTCTTCTAAGGCTACTCCGGTAGGCGCTATCGCTAAGTTTGCTGCTTCCGGTAAGCGTGTACGCAAGAAAGACCTGGGTCTGATGGCTACTACTTACGGTTATGTATATGTTGCTCAGATTTCCATGGGTGCTGATCAGGCTCAAACTCTGAAAGCTCTCCGCGAAGCTGAAGCATATCCCGGTCCGTCACTTATCATTGCCTACGCTCCGTGTATCAACCACGGCCTGAAAGCAGGTATGGGTAAGAGCCAGGCAGAAGAAGAAAAAGCTGTTAAGTGCGGTTACTGGCACTTGTGGCGTTACAACCCGGCTTTGGAAGCTGAAGGCAAGAATCCTTTCACGCTGGATAGCAAAGAACCGGATTGGAGCGGATTCCAAGACTTCCTGAAGGGTGAGGTTCGTTACGCTTCTGTAATGAAACAATATCCTGCAGAAGCAGCCGAACTGTTCCAAGCTGCCGAAGACAATGCTAAATGGCGTTACAACAGCTACAAGCGTTTGTCTAAGGGAAATTGGGGTGCTGACGCCGAATAATTTCGATAATTATTGAAATAGAAATAATTGACTCTGAAAAATGAAGGCTGCACCATGAACTGGATGTAGCCTTTATTTGTTTTAAAATCAATAAACAACAAACATTATGATCGGATTTATTATTTGGATTATTGGCTTGATACTTGCAATCAAAGCCGTATTGGAAATTATGAAATGGAACGTGGATGGAGTGAAAAAACTATTAGTTGCCATCCTTGTATTACTGACTAGCTGGATAGGTCTGGCTGTCTATTACTTCTGGGGAAGAGACAATCTACCACAGATGTTGAAATAAGCAAATATTGTTGTAAACTGTAGTATCTCAAATTTCTCTCCTCCCCGGGAGAAGAATTTGAGATACTATTTGATTGATATTATTGACTGATAACTGTTCCTATCAGTTCCAGAACTTCCTCTTCCGTTCCACTGAACGGACCATAGCTTTGCAACTTTACCGAACACATAGCGGCAGCAAAGCAACCGGCCTCCTGATAAGAAGCGCCTTTATTACGCATATACAAATAACCAGCCATATACGTATCCCCACAACCGGTGGCATCCGCCACGTTCTCTACCGGATAGGCAGGTATTTCATAAAAACGATTGTCCACGTAAATAAGCGAGCCTTTATCTCCTAAAGTCAATAAAACTTCCTTCACACCCCAAGCAGCCAGTTTGAGTGCGGCATCATAAGGGTCTGCGCACTGCGTAAGCATTTCCATCTCATGTTCATTGGCCTTCAGGATATGAATATACTTCAAAGCTTCCTCCTTTTCAGTCCAATCCACCGCCAGCACTTCTTCCCCCTGCACTTCACGTAAATAGCCTTGCACATCAAGAGAGAGCAAACCTTTGCCCGCAAGAGATTTAATGACCTCCAACGAGAAATCATCCGCCAACAGACTACCCAAGTGGTAAATGCGGGCATTCACATCCTGCAAACTTTCAACTGTAAAAGGATCTGCTTTTGCTGTCACCCGTTGTTTCCGTTCGTTGGTATCCTCACCATAGATATTCTCAAAGCAGATAGAACGGGCACTGGAAAGCACTTTCACTTCGATGTTTTGCTTCCTCAAATCATCCACCACCGACATCTCACTATCCGCCAGGGCAGTGACAAGTTGGAATCCTTCCGTACTCAGATGTTTGATGGCATGTGCAAAATAGAAAGATGTTCCCCCTGGCATGTGCACTGTCTTTTTCGGAGTAACTACTTTATCCAAAGTAATATATCCAATGCAACAAAGATTGTATTTCATAAAACGTCTATTCCTGTTTCAGACTACAAAAGTAGGTAATTATTATTATTTCCTACCCTTGTAAAGCTATAATTTCTTTCTCTTTAAGAAATCCGTAGGACTTTCACCGAATTGCTCCTTGTAACACTTCGTGAAATAAGAGGGAGAAGAGAAACCAACCTCGTATGCAATCTCCGCAATCGTCATCTCCGAAGAAGCAAGCAGAGAAGCCGCCTTTTTGAGGCGTGCCTGACGCAGCAGTTCATTGGGCGCATAGTTGGTGAGTGACTTCAACTTACGGTAAAGTTGCACGCGGCTCAGCCCCATATCTTTGCCTAAGTCTTCCACATTCAGTTCCGCGTCTCCCATCTTCTCTTCCACAAGAGCCTTGAAACGGGAAACGAAATCCTTATCCATATCGCTGATATTCTCTTTCGCCAACGTCTGGTTATCACCAAAAAACTGTCGAAGCTGACGACGGGAATCTATCAGATTACGGATGCGGGACAAGAGCAACTGCGAATTGAAAGGCTTGGAGATATAAGAGTCTGCACCTCCATTGTATCCCTGGATGCGTTGCTCGTCGAGCGAACAGGCAGTGAGAAGAATGACAGGGATATGGCAAGTCTGCAATTCCGTTTTCAGGCGGCGGCAACACTCCACGCCATCCATACCGGGCATCATTACATCGGAAACAATCACATCGGGGACGTACTTCATGGCAAGGCGTATGCCTGTAGCTGCTTCCGGTGCGTCCAGTACCTGATATTCTTCGGCAAGCAGCGTCTTTACATAATGACGGATATCGGCATTATCATCAATAACCAATACTGTGGGACGTCCCGTTGCTCCTGCCTCCTCTTCATCAGCCGATAACTCGCTTTCCACTAACGTAGCAGAAACTTCCGTCTCTCCGGCAGGCAGCGTCACCACGGTAGGATGATATTGGGAAATGCTCTGAGCCGGAAGAAGGACGGTAAATGTCGTTCCCTTTTCATCACTCTGAGCTGTGATTTGCCCGCCATGCATCTCCACAAAGGCGCGTACAAGAGCCAGTCCGATGCCTGTACCCGCCTGATGACCATCTATCTGATAGAAACGCTCAAAGATGGCATCCACTTCCTGGGAAGAAACGTAGCTGCCGGAGTTGAAGACGGAGAAGCGAAGACTCGCGACATCGGCTTGCAGGCTCACGACTATCTTTCCATTCTCAGGGGTATACTTCACGGCATTGGACAACAGGTTGAAGTAGATGCGCTCTATCTTCTCGCAGTCCGCCATGATGCGGAAATCCGCATCGGGCATGGCTTCGAAGGAGAAAGAGATATGTTTTTTCAGCAGGGCCATGCGGAAGGAATCGTTCCAGCTACGAAAATTGCTCAACAGGTCGAAAGGCTCCAGATGGAGTTCCATACGCCCGTTCTCTACTTTACGGAAATCGAGGATTTGATTGACGAGACGAAGAAGGATATTAACGTTCTTCTTCATCAGTTCCAATAACTGACGGGAATGTTCCCCGAGGGATTTATCAGCAAGAAGCTGGTTAATGGGGTCGGCAATCAGCGTCAGCGGAGTACGGAAATCATGAGAAACATTGGTAAAGAACACCAGCTTGGCGTGAGTGGCCGCTTCCAATTCATGGGAAAGTTGTTCCAACTGCTCCTTTTGCTGGATAAGTTGCTCCTTCTGTTGCGTCAACTGTTGCTTCTGTTCTTCGAGTTTCTCCTTCTGCCGGGAGAGTTCCCGATTCAGGCGGTTCTTGGTGCGCAGCGAAAGGTAAACGGCAACCAACAGACCGACAACCAACAGGAGCACTAACAGACTACCGAACAGCACCACCTGCTGCGTAGCATAGCGGTCAAGATAATGATTCATCTTTCCGTTCAGCGTCTCTATTTTTCCGTCAAGGGTGGCGATATGTGTGGTCTGCATCTGCATAATCTGGGCATTGGTACTGTCCACAGCAGAGGTATTTAATATCGTTTCGCGCGGGAAGTCACGTTTATTCAGAATGTCCATTGCTATCTGTATCACCCGGTCGCCACCGGTGGGATAAATAAATGTGGCATCCAGTTCGCCCTTCAACACCTGTTCCACACCATATCCTTCGCCGGACAGGGCATCCGTACCAATGAAACGCATCTCCCCCGCCCTGCCTTTCTGCCGGGCAACAGCGTAGGCACCTGCCGCCATCCGGTCGTTCTGGGCATACACCACATCTATCTGAGGGAAGTGTGCCAGCAAGGTATCCATTTTCTGCCCTGCTTCGGAGCGTAACCATCCGGCATCTTCACGCCCCAGGAGCTTGATGCCGGGGTAAGGGGAAATGGCAGAGACAAAGCCCTGATGTCGGTCTATCGCCGATGTGGAACCGGTCAAGCCTGATATTTCCACTACATTTCCTTTTCCCTGGAGCATATTAACCACGTAGCGGCCTATCGCTTTTCCTATCTCATAATTGTCCGCACCGATATAAGCGGTATATTTATCGGAAAGTATCTTGCGGTCGAATACAATAACGGGAATGCCACGGTCGTATGCTTCTTCCACCACCGGGGTGATGGGGGCGGCTTCGTTGGGAGCAATGACTAATAAGTCCACCCCTTCCTCAATGAAATTGCGAATGTCCTCTATCTGACGGGCATTATCATCCTTCACGGTGCGGATGTCGATTTCCACTTCATCATAGAAGAGTGCTTCGCGCAGCATCTCGTTATTCATCTGGTGGCGCCACTCATCGTCGCTGCACTGGGATACCCCGATACGGAAACGGGGTTCATGCCGGGCGCACGAAGCTGCCAGCCCGAAGAGGGAAAGTAAAGTTAGCAACAAGTAAACATTGTATCTTCTCATTGTCTTTTCGGTTGTTTTAAGTATCATAGAGAAATCAGAAACTCAGTCCTTTTTCACGACCGTGATTATAGACGTCTTCCAGTCCGTTGCCTGCAATGGTATAGAAATCGACTCCCACCTCTTTCAAGTCATGGTCAGGCTTTATAAAACGGATGGTGGAGTCATTAATCCGGGCAGGAATTTCTTCGTCTGAGAAGAGATCAAAAGTCACTTTTTCTTTTTCAGTGCAGATGCAGATGATCTCTTTGTATCCCAATTCGGCAAGGGGAACAACGGGACAAATGGAAGTATAACTACCGTCTACGTACGGTTTATTGTTGATAAATGCGGGAATGTTCCAGGCGTGAAGCATGCGGGTGGTGGCATAGGCCACTTCATTTAGGTTTTCTTTGGTCAGTAGCGCAGTCCGCTCATCAGAATGGGTATCAAACATCTGCAATTCGAGATTCCGGTTTTTCCATTCCGGTTTATGACGCAGGGCATTTATCAGCAACATTTGTCCCAGACGTCTGGCTCCGTCCGATTGAGTGACTTGGGCGGCTTCTTCGTTTTTCACAAAACTGGTTGCCACCAACAGGCGGGCGGCTTGCGGGTTCCACAGATTGTTCTTAATCTCTGCCGATAGCCGTTGAATGGATTGCAGCATAGCACCGCTTTGGTTGCCTTCGGCCTGACTCGTTGTATACCCATCACTCCACAAGGAAAGGTCTAATGCACTCACTTTATTAAATGCCGCAAAGGCTGCTATCAAGACGGAAGAGGAACAGGATGCATACGCTTTCGCCCTTATTCCTTTCTCCTCAAAAGCTCTCAGAACACCATGCGTAAACACATTCTTATATCCACCGGACATACAACATATAGCGATATCATCCATATTTTTTAGGGTATTAGTATCGCAAATATATAAATAAATTGCACTATAACAGTGCAATTTATTGAATATTCTGCACTATGACAGTGCAAATCAAGATAATGAAAGAAAAACGCCGTCAGCCGCCTGTTATTGAGCAGTCAGTTCAATAACACGGCTTTGAGTTTGTCCTAAACCAAATACATCCAGACCGACTTTCATCAGATAATCACCGGAATATACTTTTCCATTAGCTGCCAATCCGGAACTTGCAGCAGGCATCAGGTTGATTTCTTCCACTTTATACTGTTTATTCGGGTCCAAACCTTGCAATTTCACCGCCAACAGTTTTTCCTGAAAGCGCGGATGAATGTCATAAGCAAACAGAACCGCCTTGTTTGTATCTTTGCTTACATAGTTCAGCGCCATATGATTCCCTTCGTACGGAGAAACCAAACGATACTGGTCACCGTCCATTATAGCGTTTTGGAGACGTTTCCAGTTGGCTACCGCTGTCTGGCAATAAGTCAGTTCATCGGCAGTAAGTTCTTTCAGACCAATATCGAAACCAAGTTTGCACATGGAGGCCACGTCGGTACGGAACTTTATGGAAGTCGCCTTGTTCCAACTCGTCACATGAGCATCCATAGCCTTTACTGGAAAGAACTGGGAGAAGCCCCATTGAATATAGGCACGTTCCACCGGATCGGTATTGTCACTGCACCAGAATTCCGTGAAGTACTTCAATGCTTCGTAATCGCAACGCGCACCGCCACCGGAGCAAAGCATCATCGGGACATCAGGATAGGTAGCTTTCACACGTTTCAGAACATTATAGATACCGCGG
Source organism: Bacteroides sp. AM16-24 (assembly GCF_003471885.1). Lineage (NCBI taxonomy): Bacteria > Pseudomonadati > Bacteroidota > Bacteroidia > Bacteroidales > Bacteroidaceae > Bacteroides > Bacteroides sp. AM16-24. The sequence goes on along the minus strand of NZ_QRKI01000001.1, from coordinate 55,356 downwards.
ACATGATCAATATACAACTGTCCCTGCTTATTCTTCAAATATGGGGAATAAATATTGGTAATGGGACTGTTGCAATCCCACTTGAAGAAAGCAACATCGGGGTTTTCTTTCATAATATTCTCTACAACACCATATACATGGTCCTGCACTTTGGGGTTGCTGAGATCCAGTACCAGCTGGTTACGATAATAATACGTAGCACGATTAGGCAGCATGATCGCCCAATCCGGATGTTTCTCGAAGAGTTCACTCTTTGGATTCACCATTTCAGGCTCAATCCAGATACCAAACTTCACATCTGCATCTTTAGCAGCTTTCACCAGAGCCGGAATACCGCCGGGCAATTTATTATGATTCACATCCCAGTCTCCCAAACCTGCATGATCATTTTTACGGGGATATTTGTTCGCAAACCACCCGTCGTCCAATAAGAACATATCTACACCCAGATATTTGGCTTCCTTCATTAATTCAGCCAGTATCTCCTGATTAAAGTTAAAGCCTGTATTTTCCCAGTTATTCAGAAGAGTCAGACGACTACCTTTGCCATCTTTCAAACTATAGTTACGTGCCCACTCATGGAGATTCCGGCTACCTTTCCCTGCACCGTCATAGCTTAAAGTGAAGATAAATTCAGGGGTAGTAAACACTTCATTCGGTTTCAACTTATAGTTCGAAGCATAAGGATTGATGCCAGGGATTACGCGAAGGTTTCCTACATTGTCTACCTCAAAAGTGAAACGGAAATTACCGGTCCAGCCCAATGTACCCATCAATACGCTTCCCTGATCTTCTCTGACCGGTTGATCCAGTCCTACTTCAAAGAAAGGATGCGTATGCATAGCGGCACGACTCCCCAACTTCGTATCGATCACTTTCTTACCGAACTGTAACTGTTGGCTGCTCATTTGTGCTTCCTTCGCCCAGTCACTACTAAACTCAGTCAGGTAATAAGCTGAATTATTGAAATAAAGCATGGTAGAGGCATAGGTCGAAAGCATTACAGGTTTCTTCTCCTGATGTATGATTTCGCTCCAGGTCTTGATAACGTTTTCCTTCGGATAAGCCACATAATGCAGAGTGACGTCTACCGGATACTTGTCGTCACGCAGATTGATCACAGTCTCCGTACCGCCGTCAACCGCCTTAGAGGAAGAAGAAACATAATACAGAATAGTGGACGGATTACCATCGTTATGAGTAATAGCAATGGCCGGTTCAAAATAATCTTCATTACCTGAACCACTATATACTTCCCAACCACGCCGACTTACACTACCATCGGCACCTGCATGGATACTCCAGCTAAAATTATTCAAATCCTGTTCATGCAGTAGCTTTTCACCTAAATAAGTTTGATATAGACGACCATTATCGCCTACTTGAAGCACCAGATCAGTATTGTCCGTAGAAATGCGGATCGCTTTGTTTTCCGCTGCATGAGTATACAATAAAGTAGCGCATGCAAAAAGGGTTACAAGTAATTTTTTCATGGTATACAATCAATTTAGTTACAAAAATATATTAATTAAAATTAGAATGAAAGATTTGCACTGAATTCCAGCGTAAACAGATGCAAATAGTTGTCACTCATATCTAAAGTCGCCCTCCTATTCTATTCACCACAAACTATTTATAATCATTGGAGCGTAGTAAAGAATAAGGTTAAGATAAGAGATTGTTTTGAAAAGTAGGTATAGGAACTTTGTCAGCGATGTAAATTCGTTTATAATATAAGACAAGACACTTTTTCTTAAAGAAAAGGCGTGTACCCATTGCCTTTTCAAATACTTCTGCTACTTTTGTCAACATATACAAGATAACAACTGGAAAACTATTGTTTTATGAAAAAACTATTCTATTTTGCCATTTCGATATGCATGTTATATGCATGTTCCTCAGATTCAGATTTCAGCCCAGAAGATGAAACTACTTCTGATGTCTATGAATTCAAAACTATTCCTGACAAGGAAGTCGTTTTTAAAACCTATCCGACCAATATGAAACAAATTCTTGGTGCTGGCTATGATGTTACCGCTGATAACTTAAGCCCCGAGGCCATAAAAGCACCTATTATAGATCTGGATAAGTTAGCAAACAGCGATATATATGACTTCACCCGTATGAAGGCAACCTCTACTGAATCCAAAGACTACGCCGGAGAAAATGCAACAGCGTTCCTTACCAACATTAGCAATAGCCTGATACTGGAAGACGTAAACTCCAAGAACGTTCTCTCCATAGGTACCATTCTCAAGCATAAAGAATTCCAGTCTGACTACAACCATTCTTCACAATATTCTTTTGCCTCCTGCGAACAGCTTTTTACAGCGGAGCGCTGGTACTTCTCACCGTTTTATATCTCAGAAAAATATAAATACAGATACCTCACTCAGGAATTTGAAAATGATGTGACCAGTCTGACAGCAGAAAATATCATAAACAAATATGGCACACACTTTTTAATAGATGTTTGCATAGGAGCACGATTCAGAGGACTTTACCGGACAACAGTACCTACAGCGACATCGGCAACCGATATTGTAAAAATCACCTTAGTCAGTGCTTTGACAAAAATGGCCCAGCAAGGCTTTTCTACCGGAAGCAGTGTCGGCGGATGGGAAGAGGAAGTGGCACAAAGCATAGGAGGACAACTTATCTTCGAATTCTACGGAGGAAATACCACCTTATTGCCTTCACTGCCGACAACCGCCGACCTTAACACCTGGTTGAAGTCCTTCAATGAAGAAAATTACACTTTAACGAAAATCACTCAAAACAAAGTCCTTCCTATTTATGATATGATAAAAGATGCCACCAAAAGAAAACAAGTGAAAGATGCCATAGAAAAATATATTTCCAACCAAAAGTTATCATCGGTCTCTACAACTCCGTTACTTCAGGCTTGGAATGGCAAAAATCACACATACGATACGTCTTATTTAGATATTGTAACGCACTCCAACAAAAAATATGAAGGAGCCGTTTGTTCCATCTACAAACAGCAAAGAACAAATACTGTACCTCTGTATTTATATAGCAACGGACAAAAACAACGTTTATCCGTAGAGTCATTACGAGCCGATACCGGATGGCAACTGGAAAAAGAATTGGGATATGTATATACTTTACCCGTAGACGGAGCCATTCCTCTATACGAAGCAGCAAACGAAAATGATTATTGTTACACTACAGAAGACAAACAGGAATATGGAATAGAAGGAAGTTGGAAGAAAACAGGTATTGTATGCTACACAATGCCCTTATAACATCAAATTACTTGCCATACAAATGAATCTCCTTTGCCATTACTATATCAGAATAGTAATGGCAAAGGAGAAAACAATCTAATTGCAACCTTTCAGGTACTTACTCTAACCGGCTCTTAAAAGCATAGGGTAATTCCGGCATAGCCCCACTCTGTGTACAAACATAAGCAGAAACTTCTACGGCCAGTTTATGTGCTTCAGGAACGGATTTTCCACTAAGTATGGCAGATGTGAAAGCAGCAGTAAATGAATCACCCGCTCCCACAGTATCGGCAACAGGAACTTTCGGTGTGTCCTGATAAGATACTACGCCCGGGGTAAATACATAGCTGCCATTGGTTCCACAAGTCAGAATCAGCATCTTCAGATTGTATTTAGCCAAAAGTATCCAGCATTTATCCTGTAAATCGATACCCGGATAACCAAAGATGCGGCTGATTGTTACCAATTCCTCATCATTGATTTTAAGGATATTGCAACGACGCATAGATTCGCAAAGAATCTCCTTCGTATAAAATCCCTGGCGAAGATTAATATCGAAAATCTTAATCTGATCTTCTCCGTCAGGCATCGTATCCAAAAAGCACTGGATAGTAGCCCTACTCACAGGACTGCGTTGAGCCAGAGAACCGAAACAAACGGCACGAGTAGAAAGAGCCAGCCGTTTCAAATCGTCCGTAAAAGGTATATTGTCCCAAGCTACCCCCTCTTTAATTTCATAACAAGGTACACCGACAGAATCAAGAGTAACCTGTACCGTACCCGTAGGATAATCCACCTGCTCTATCTGGCAAGTCAGTTTCTTTTGAGCAAAAACATCCAATATTTCCCGTCCGTCAGCATCACGCCCTACAGCACTTACTACACGACTGTCAAAACCAAACTGTGACACATGATAAGCAAAATTGGCAGGTGCACCACCTATTTTCTTTCCTTCGGGCAGCACATCCCAAAGTGCTTCACCCATTCCTACGATAATTTTATTCATGATACTTGTTAGATTTATGATTTACTATTTATGATTTATGACGCATGAGTAATTGTCTTATTGATTTTCAATGTGTAATACAGCAGATAAAGTACACCGACTGTCATTACCACTACTGCACCGCTTTGTCCTACTGCATCACTTGCCAGTCCCATTGCCAATGGAAACACAGTTCCACCAAAAAGGCCCATAATCATCAGACCGGAAACTTCATTCTTCTTGCCGGGCATATACAGCAATGCCTGCGAAAAGACAATCGAGAATATATTTGAGTTACCATAACCTATCAATGCAATACAAATATAAATAGATGTTTTTGAATGAAAAACAAAAAGCCCTATCATTGCCAATAACATCATAAAACTACTGATAGCAAAGAACGATTTGGCATTCATCTTTCTCAAAATGAAAGAACCTGTAAAGCAACCTGCCGTACGGAATATAAAATAAAGGCTGATAGCAAACGCAGCATCATCCAATCCCATGCCCAAGCGTTCCATTAAAATCTTAGGTGCAGTAGTATTCGTACCCACATCAATTCCTACATGACACATAATGCCGATGAAAGAAAGCAGAATAAACGGTTTGCCCAATAGAGCTAAACACTGACTAAATGTAGAAGGTTTGCCTTCTTCTTTTTCTTCAGCGATCTGTGTCTGCCCTAACAGTAAAACAGCGATTACAGCAATAACCATATAAATAGGGAATAGTACCCGCCAACCCAGACCAAAGGATGGAATAGCCTGCGTAGCTCCCCACATAGCAATGTAAGGTGCAAGAAACGAGGCTATCGCTTTCACAAACTGTCCAAAGGTTAGACTACTTGCCAGTCGGTCACCTCTGACAATATTGGAAAGTAACGGATTCAGTGAAGTCTGCATAAGCGCGTTGCCGATACCTAATAAAGAGAAAGAAATCAGCATAAGCGTATAACTATCGCCGAAAACCGGTAATAATAAAGAAGCAAAGGTCACCAGCAAACTAAGAAGTACCGTCTTTTTCTGTCCGATACGACTCATCAGCATACCTGTCGGTACGGAAAAGATCAAAAACCAGAAGAAAACCAGCGAGGGAAAGATGTTAGCCTGAGAATCCGTCAGGCCTAAATCAGCTTTTACATAGTTGGAGGCAATGCCTACCAGATCAACAAATCCCATGGCGAAGAAACAAAGCATCACCGGGAAGAGCTTGGATAACGAAGAATTTGATTTCATGGTTGTATGGTATTAATTTAAGTATTTCTTGCTCGGGAAAGCACGTTGCAAAGGAAGCGAATACCACGACAACGGGATAACAATTTTGTTACAAAGAATATCAATTATGATACAAGACTGTTTTTTAGCCGTATTTAAACCCTATTATCGTCCTTTTTAGCTACTTTTGTACGAGTATATACAGCAAACTCATAAATAAATCATTATGGAAATACTCTTTAACGGAAAACTTAGTATCGAGGTCTCTGCACATGGAGCCGAATTGTGCAGTATTTTCTCTAATGGAAAAGAATATCTGTGGCAAGCAGACCCCGCATTTTGGAAACGTCATTCACCGGTGCTCTTTCCTATCGTAGGAAGTGTGTGGGAAAATGAATATCGCAATGAAGGTACAACCTATGCCCTTACACAGCATGGATTTGCCCGCGACATGGAATTTACGCTCATATTAGAGCATGACGATGAAGTGCGTTACCAACTTGTCAGCAACGAAGAAACACTCAAGAAATACCCCTTTCCATTTTGTCTTGAAATTGGTTATCGCATCCATGGCAAGAAAATCGATGTAACATGGGAAGTGAAGAATACCGGAGAAAAAGAAATGCATTTCCAGATTGGAGCACACCCGGCATTCTGTTATCCGGATTTCGATGCAGCTACAGAAGAACGGGGGTTCTTTGGCTTTGGAAAAAAGAACAGCCTGAAATATATCCTCATTTCCGAAAAGGGCTGCGCTGATCCGGATACCAAATATTCGTTGAATTTAACTGATGGACTGTTACCTTTAGATATACATACTTTTGATAAAGATGCACTGATATTAGAAAACAGTCAGGTACGGCAGGTTACTTTATATAATAAGGATAAACAACCCTACCTCAGCCTGCATTTCAATGCACCTGTAGTCGGTTTGTGGTCACCCCCTTCCAAGAATGCTCCATTTGTCTGTATAGAACCGTGGTATGGTCGTTGTGACAGAGCACACTATACAGGAGAATATAAAGAAAAGGATTGGATGCAGCATCTGCAACCCGAAGAAATATTCAGAGGAAAATACACTATTGAAATAGAGGAATAAAAGAGAAATAGACCAATCGGCCTATCATATCCATACCAACTCCGTATCAAAGCCGTACCAACTCCGTGTCTGGTCCAAACGCTTAGGTACGGAGCAAATACGGAGTTGGTACGGCTTTGGTGTAGATTAGGGATGGTAAAAGAGGTAAAACAGACTAATTTTACTTCAATTTATAAACCTTGAACGAACTTACCGTATAGCTTCCACCTTTAGCATAGAAACTGATGCGGTTATAAGGTTCCGATGGAAATACAAGGTTTGTCATTGCAAAACGTCCGTCATCTCCAAATGCTTCAATACTCGATTTATCAATAAAAAGACGTAATGTCATTTCCGAATTATCCTCTATTGAGGCAAAAGTCACTATCGGAAAATCCTGACTGAATGATACGATTCCACTTTTACTACGGTCCATCGCAAATTTCTTCTCAACCAGATTATAATAGATATCCACTTCTTCTCCTTTTGAATTGAATAGTTGGAAACCTACAATCTCAGCATTCCGGTTCTTAATTGTCATTTCAATTTCATATGTACCCGTATTATCGGAAAGCAGCTTATCCAGGTTATAGGTACGGTCCACTTTGAAGGAACGTTTCTTTTCTTCTTTTCCACGCAGTTTCAGCAATTCTTTAGCAGGAGAAGATTTCAGATATGTTTCACCGGCCGAAGTATAGAGGCTCAAGTCACGAGGAATAGAGTTACCACTGCGATATTGAGTAGTAGGTACATTGTTGGCATATTGCCAGTTGCTCATCCACGCCAATGCAATATGACGCCCTTCGGGTACATTGCTCCAGGTCACGGTAGCATAATGATCCTTTCCCCAGTCCATCCATTTAGTAGCTTTGGATGATTCATTTACAAACCTCTTTCCATCAAAAGTACCTACAAAATATTGGGTAGCGCTACCGCCGAAAGGCCCTCCGGGGTTAATGTTACAAATCAATACCCACTTCTTCAGTTCAGTACCCTCGATGGGCAATTCAATCAGATCAGGACATTCCCATACGCCGCCATGAGCACCCTGGCCTTCACCAAAACTACTTTCATAAGACCAGTCTTTCAGATTAGCAGAAGAATAGATTTGCATTTCCTGTCCCACAGCAAGAATCATAATCCATTTATCGGTAGCATTGTGCCAGAATACTTTCGGATCGCGGAAGTCACGCTGGGTGGAGGTCAAGATAGGATTACGTGCATACTTATTGAATGTCCTACCATTATCCAGACTATAAGCCATGCTCTGCACCTGACGATCGCTGGCCGAAGTATAGAAAGCTACGATTGCACCGGCACCAAAGCCTGCCGTATTATCTTTATCAACCACACATGAACCACTGAATATGGTTCCCAATGCATCAGGTGCAATGGCTACCGGCTGATGTTCCCAACTTACAAGGTCTGTACTAGTGGCATGTCCCCAATGCATATTTCCCCACATTGAACCATAAGGATTGTATTGATAGAACAGATGGTAAACACCATCTTTATACACCATGCCATTCGGATCATTCATCCAGCCATATTGGGGAGTAAAGTGATAAAGCGGACGGAAGTTCTCACGGTTTGTCGTATCAAACTCATCAGAAAGCTTCATTTCATCCCAGCAAATAGCCGTATCAGGAATCAACTGGAAGTTAAAGGAAAGTGATTTATTATCAAATCCGGAGAGATCTACTGGAACAAAGTAGTCTACCTTATTTATAGCCAGACGAACATTCATGTTGCGTACTACATCATTGTCTGCTATCATATACAGTTTTGCTTCCGGAGAAGCCTCCTCTACGGGAAGCAACAGGAATTTCTTTTGATTTTCAATCTGGACAATGCTCTGTCCGTCACCTAAATGTTTAATCACGAAAGGAGGGTTAATAGCTTGGCACGAAAAGACCGACCAAATTGTACCTATTATAAAGGTAAGGGTCCATCGCACGGTCAACAAATTGTTTTTTAAATTCATGATGTTTTTGGGTATTACATTTAATTAATAATGGGTTGCTCGGGAAAGCACTTTGCAAAGGAAGCCAATAAAAAAGAAACAGCCTGCTATTTATGTTTCATAAGCTGGTAATTTTGATACCTACCTTTTATTTTGTTACAAATATGTCAGCATATGAAACATAAATTACAGCCTCTTATCATAGAATTCCTTTTATTTGCAACATCAAAACATCACTCGGGAAAGCATGTTTTGAGAGGTAATCCACAGCGATTACAAAATGAAAAGCATATTAATTAAAATCTAAAAACATGGAAGGCATAAAAAGATCGCTTCTATTTGCACTCTTTCTTATTATATGTACAATGGTTCAGGCCCAACGCCTGACTGTACAAGGAAAAGTGGTTTCCAAGACTGACGGAGAGCCTATTATTGGCGCAACCGTCATAGAGACTAACCAGACAGGCAACGGTACCATAACTAATATTGACGGTGACTTTACACTATCTGTACCACAAGGTGCAGAACTGACTATTTCGTATATCGGCTTCAAAACAGTGAATGTGGAAGCACAAGCTACACTAAACATTACCCTGGAAGAAGAATCCGAATTACTACAGGAAATTGTAGTCACAGGCTATACCACTCAACGCAAAGCTGACCTGACCGGAGCGATATCCGTAGTTAGCATGGATGAAATTGCCAAGCAAAATGAAAATAATCCAATTAAAGCATTGCAAGGACGTGTACCGGGTATGAACATCACAGCCGACGGTAATCCCAGTGGAAATGCCACAGTACGTATCCGCGGTATTGGAACTCTGAACAACAATGACCCTCTTTATATTATTGATGGTGTCCCTACCAAATCGGGTATGCACGAACTGAACGGTAATGACATTGAATCCATTCAGGTATTGAAGGACGCAGCTTCTGCTTCTATCTATGGTTCGCGTGCTGCAAACGGTGTTATCATCATCACTACGAAGAAAGGTAAAGAAGGGCAGATAAAGATTAACTTCGATGCTTCTATCGCCGCTTCCATGTATACCAATAAGATGGAAGTACTAAATGCAGAAGAATATGGTCGTGCCATGTGGCAGGCTTACGTAAACGAAGGGCAGGACCCCAATACCAATGCACTGGGTTATAAGTATAGTTGGGGTTACGATGCAAACGGTTATCCTCAACTGAACAACATCAGCATGTCCAAATATTTGGATTCCGCCAACACTGTGCCGGCTGCCGATACTGACTGGTTTGACGAAACCACCCGTACAGGTATTATCCAGCAGTACAATGTATCAGTAAGCAACGGTTCGGAAAAGGGATCTTCTTTCTTCTCACTGGGTTATTATAAGAATATAGGTATCATTAAAGACAGCGACTTTGAACGTTTCTCTGCCCGTATGAACTCTGATTACAACCTGATTGGTAAATTCCTGACCATAGGAGAACATTTCACCCTGAACCGTACTTCGGAAGTACAGGCACCGGGCGGATTCCTGCAGAATGTATTGCAATTCAATCCTTCACTGCCGGTTTATGATATCAATGGAGAATATGCCGGTCCGGTAGGTGGATACCCTGACCGCGAAAACCCCGTGGCAAGACTGGATCGTAACTCCGATAATCGCTATACTTACTGGCGTATGTTTGGTGATGCCTACATTAATCTCAATCCCTTCAAAGGATTCAATGTACGCTCCACCTTCGGATTGGATTATGCACAAAAATCACAACGCATCTTCACCTATCCCATCACCGAAGGTAATGTGACAAATGATAAGAATGCCGTAGAAGCCAAGCAAGAACACTGGACGAAATGGATGTGGAATGCCATCGCTACCTACAATCTGGAAATTGGCAAACACCGTGGTGACGCCATGGTCGGTATGGAGTTGAACCGCGAAGACGATATCAATTTTTCGGGTTATAAAGAAGACTATTCCATCCTGACGCCTGACTATATGTGGCCGAATGCCGGTTCCGGTACGGCTCAAGCTTATGGCTCGGGTGAAGGTTATTCACTGGTTTCTTTCTTCGGAAAACTGAATTATACGTATAATGATAAATATCTGCTCTCTATGACAGTACGCCGTGACGGTTCTTCACGTTTCGGTAAGAATAACCGCTATGCCACATTCCCTTCCTTCTCACTGGGATGGCGCCTGAACCGTGAAAAGTTCATGCAGAGCCTCAGTTGGATTGACGACCTGAAAGTCCGCGGCTCATGGGGCCAGACCGGTAACCAGGAAATCTCGAACATTGCCCGCTATACTATTTACGTTCCCAACTACGGTGTGACAGAATCAGGCGGTCAAAGCTACGGTACTTCCTATGACATTGCCGGAACCAATGGCGGCAGTATCCTTCAGTCCGGATTCAAACGTAACCAAATTGGTAACGATAACATCAAATGGGAAACAACCACACAGATCAACCTGGGCCTTGATTTCTCAATTCTCAAACAATCTCTTTACGGCTCATTCGACTGGTTCTACAAAAAGACAACGGATATCCTAGTACAGATGGCTGGTATCGCCGCTATGGGCGAAGGAAGCAGCCAATGGATCAATGCTGGAGAAATGAAGAACGTGGGCGTTGAACTGAATCTCGGTTATCGTAATCAAACTGCATTCGGATTGAAGTATGACCTGAATGCCAACATAGCCACTTACCGGAATGAAATTACAAAACTGCCTACTACAGTAGCAGCCAATGGTACTTTCGGAGGTAACGGTGTACAAAGCGTAATCGGACATGGCAATGGTTCACAAGTTGGTTATGTAGCCGACGGCATCTTCAAATCACAGGAAGAGATTGATAACCACGCCACTCAGGAAGGTGCCGGAATAGGCCGTATCCGCTGGCGCGACCTGGATCACAACGGCATCATCAACGAGAAAGACCAACAATGGATTTATGATCCGACACCAGACTTCAGCTATGGTCTGAACATCTACCTTGAATACAAGAATTTCGACCTCACCATGTTCTGGCAAGGTGTTCAGGGAGTAGACGTTATCAGCGACCTGAAGAAAGAGACAGACCTTTGGAGTGGACTCAACATTGGTTTCCTGAACAAAGGTAAGCGAGTACTCAATGCATGGTCGCCCACCAACCCGAACTCTACCATTCCTGCATTGTCGCGCAGCGATACAAACAATGAGAAGCGTGTTTCCACTTATTTCGTTGAGAATGGTTCATTCTTGAAGTTACGCAATATACAGTTGGGCTACAACGTTCCGAAAACCTTTGCCCAGAAGATGAAGATGGAGCGCCTGCGCTTCTACCTGAGTGCACAGAACGTATTCACCATCAAGAGTAAGGAATTCACCGGAGTAGATCCTGAAAATGCCAACTATGGCTACCCCATCCCGATAAATATAACTTTCGGTATTAATGTAGGCTTTTAACAATAAAATCAGTTACTTATGAAAAAGTTAATATATACAGCAATCTTAGGTCTTTCACTGATGTGCGGCAGTTGTACCGACTTTCTGGAAGATCAGCTCCCCCAGGGAACCATCAGCGACGAACAGCTGAAGAACCCGGCATACATCGACAATCTGGTGATCTCTGCTTATGCAGTATGGATTACCGCCGAAGATATCAACTCTTCCTTCTCCATGTGGAATTATGACGTACGTTCGGATGACGCTTATAAAGGCGGAAACGGTACGGAAGACGGTGATGTATTCCACTCACTGGATATCTCGCAAGGTATTATGACTACGGCATGGAACATCAGCGATATGTGGCAGCGTCTCTACAACTGTATCTCACGTGTCAATACAGCTTTGCAACTGTTGGAACAAGTGGATGAACACACCTATTCACTGAAGCAGCAACGCATTGCCGAAATGAGATTCCTCCGTGCACATGGTCATTTCTTGCTGAAACGCCTGTACAAGAAGATCCCGTTTGCCAACGATGCCAACTTGTCACCGGAAGAATACAACTATCTCTCCAACACTACTTACAACAATGACGAAGGCTGGCAACAAATTGCAGACGATTTCCTGTTTGCTTATGATAACCTTCCCGTGAAGCAGGCAGACAAAGGTCGTCCCGCCAAAGCCGCAGCAGCTGCCTATCTGGCAAAGACTTATCTGTACAAAGCTTATCATCAGGATAATGCAGACAGCCACGAAGTGACAAGCCTCAGCACAGAAGACTTGGTGAAAGTAGTGCAATACACGGACAATGCCATCATGTCGGCAGGCGGCTACGGGCTGGAATCGGATTTCCACAACAACTTCCGCCCGGAACCTCAATATGAAAATGGTATAGAATCCCTGTGGGCCATGCAATACTCCATGAACGACGGTACTAATAACGGTAATTGTAACTGGTCTTACGGTCTGATTGTTCCCAACATTCCGGGAGTTACCGATGGTGGTTGCGACTTCTACAAACCGAGCCAGAATCTGGTGAACGCATTCAGGACAGATGCCAACGGACACCCCCTGCTGGATTCCTTTAACAATACTGATTACAATTCACAATCCGATTATGCTGACCCACGCCTCTTCCTGACAGTAGGTATGCCGGGATTCCCTTATGAATTCAATAAGAACTATATGATGGATCAGTCGACTACCTGGAGTCGTAGCAACGGACTTTACGGATACTACATAACCCTGAAACACAATGTAGACCCGGATGGCGATTACCTGATAAAGGGTGCCTGGTGGGGTTCTCCAATGAACCGTATCGTACTGCGCTACTCGGATGTATTGTTGATGCGTGCCGAAGCACTGATCCAACTGAACGATGGACGTATCGCCGAAGCTATCAGCCTGATTAACGAAGTACGCAACCGTGCCAAACAAAGTACAGCCATGATTGCCGACTACGAAATGGAATATGGCGTACGTTTCAACGTTCAGCCCTATACGGGGAGCTACTCACAAGCAGATGCCTTGAAATTGCTGAAGTTTGAACGCCGTGTAGAACTGGCTCTGGAATCAGAACGCTTCTTTGACCTGGTAAGATGGGGTGAAGCCGCCGAGGTACTGAATAAGTTTTATGCCGAGGAAGCTGCCGACTGCACCATCTACACGAATGCCTCGTTCACTAAAAATAAAAACGAATATCTTCCTATTCCGTTTGCACAGATGAGTGCCAGCAACGGGAATTATACGCAGAATTGTGGTAACTGGTAACCTTATAAAAAAAAGAGCATTATGAAATCAATACTGAATAAACTAAATCTGCTTGTACTGGGAATCGTCCTGCTGTTAGCATTCCCGGGATGCAGCGATGATAATACATCCGAACTGAAACTGGACGGAGACACATGGCTTACCGCCTTTGAACTGAATAACGCCTATATGGGAGTGATAGACCGGACCAATAAGACCGTGACCGTTGCAGTGCCCGAAATATACGATACTGATGCAATGAAAGTCACCGGTATCGAAGTATCCGAAGGTGCCGAGGCTTCTGTTAAAGCAGGCGATGTGCTGAACTTCTCATTCCCCCAAGTGATAAAAGTGACTAATGGAAACGTATTCCTGGATTATACAGTCAATATCAAGCATGATGAAGCGCGGATACTCTCCTTCAAACTGAATGACGCTTATGCCGGAGTTATCGACCAGTCTAAACGTACCATCACCGTACGTGTGCCAAGCTCAGTCAATATCAAAAATATGGTTCCGGTCATTACAACTTCGGCAGGAGCCATCGTAATGCCGGCATCCGGCCAGGCTATTGACTTCAGTAATCCTGTAGAATTCACTGTTTCATACAACACCGCATCCGCCGTTTATACGGTAACGGTTATCCCGACCGATGCACCGAGCGCCGTATATGTAGGTCTGGCAGCTACATTAAATGAACTAAATCCGGAAGAAAAAGAAGCGGCAACCTGGATGCTGAACAATGTTGCCAATTCTCAGTATATCTCATTCGAAGATGTGCAGGCAGGAAGAGTAGACCTGAGCGAGTGCGAAATCATGTGGTGGCATCTGCATATAGACGGCGGCATCGACAACATGGATAAGTTCGAAAAGGCAGCGCCTGCAGCAATCAGTGCATTGGTGAAGATGAAAGACCTTTATAACAATGGCATGAACCTGTTGCTTACCCGCTATGCCACTTACTATGCTGCCAAGTTGGGGGCTACCTTGGACGGCAACAACCCAAACAACTGTTGGGGACAATCAGAAGAATCCGGTGAAATAGTAGGCGGTGCATGGAACTTCTTTATCCAAGGACACGAGTCGCACGCTCTCTACCAGAATTTGGCGATGAACAACGGTGAAACGAACAAGGTCTATACCTTCGATACCGGCTACCGGACCACCAACAGTACGGCACAATGGCACATCGGTTCCGACTGGGGTGGCTATGCCACAAATGAAGTATGGCGTACCAATCATGGTGGCGTTGATCTGGGTTATGGTGGCGATGGTGCTATCGTGGCATGGGAATATCTGTCCGAAGGTTTTCGCGGAAGCATCGTATGTATCGGCTCAGGATGCTACGACTGGTATGCCTACGGCATAGATGCTTCGGCGGACAAATACCACGGCAATGTGGCTAAACTGACAAAGAATGCAATTGACTATTTAACGGGTAAATAAAACTAATATATGAAAACAATGATATATTCACTCACACTGGCTGCTCTGATGATTACTTCTTTCAGCAGCTGTAGCGATGACAATGATCCGGTTTTAACTCAGAAGGACTGGGACGGAACCACCACTTATTTTGCTTCGGCAGATGCCATGAAGTTTGATACTTACTATAAGCCATCTGTTGGTTATGTAGGCGATCCGATGCCTTTCTATGATCCGCAGGCAAAAGATTTCAAGATTATGTATCTACAGGAGTACCGTCCGAACCAGGCAGGCACTTACCACCCGATATGGGCGGTAAGTACTCAGGACGCTGCTTCATACAGATCTATGGGTGAACTGATCTCTTGCGGAGGATTGTCGGAGCAGGATGCTGCTATCGGAACGGGTAGTACTATTTATAATCCTTCGGATAAATTGTACTATACCTTCTACACAGGTAACAAATATCAGCCTACTTCTTCCGAGAACGGTCAGGTAGTGATGTATGCTACTTCACCCGACTTCAAGACCTGGACCAAGAATCGCACTTTCTATCTGAAAGGTGACACTGACGGATATAGCAAGAATGATTTCCGCGATCCCTTCGTTTTTGAAGGTGAAGATGGAAAATACCACATGCTTGTTTCCACTACCAAAAGCGGTAAAGGTGTGCTGGCCGAATATACTTCTACGGATATGAAAAGCTGGGAACATGCAGGTGTATTCATGACCATGATGTGGGATCGCTTTTACGAATGTCCCGATGTCTTCAAGATGGGAAACTGGTGGTATCTGGTATACTCGGAGATGCATGCAGCCATACGCAAAGTTCAATATTTCAAGGGGCGTACATTGGAAGAGCTGAAAGCAACTACCGCCAATGATGCCGGCATCTGGCCCGACAGCCACGAAGGTTTCCTTGACTCCCGCGGTTTCTATGCAGGCAAGACGTCTTCGGACGGAACCAACCGCTACATTTGGGGATGGTGCCCTACTCGCTCGGGCAATGACAATACTGCCGTAGGAGCCTCTCCGAACGAACCGGAATGGGCAGGAAGCCTGGTTGCTCACAAAGTCATCCAGCATGCGGATGGTACTTTGACTTTAGGCTTAGTAGAAGGTATCAGCCAGAAATATACCACTGCCTCTGCCGTAAAAGTGATGGAAAAAAGTAACGGAGTATCAGAAAGCAACGGTAACTATACTCTGACGGATAATGCTTATATCCTATTCAATCGCTTAAATGTAAACAACAAGATTTCATTCACCGTAAAGACGGCAGGTAATGCAGATAGATTCGGTATCTCT
Source organism: Bacteroides sp. AM16-24 (assembly GCF_003471885.1). Lineage (NCBI taxonomy): Bacteria > Pseudomonadati > Bacteroidota > Bacteroidia > Bacteroidales > Bacteroidaceae > Bacteroides > Bacteroides sp. AM16-24. Next base: position 38,982 of record NZ_QRKI01000001.1, on the reverse strand, counting down.
CTGGTACGCGGCACGGACTCCAAGAAGTACTATACCATCGTCGTAAACCCGGAAGACAACAACAATAAACGGAAGATAAACTTCGAAGAAGAAGGTGAAGATGGTAAAGGATTCATCGACGGAATAGACGGTTATCTGTTCGACAGACCTGCTGATAATACTTATAATGTAACTATCTGTACGGACAACTCTGTCTGCGTGGTTTATATCAATGACAATGTGGCTTATACGAACCGCATTTACGGGATACAGAAGAATCCGTGGTCTGTTAACAGCTACTCGGGAAGTGTGGAAGTCAGCAACGTGAAGGTCAGCTATTACTAAACGGAGAAACGTAGCCAATTTTTACCTTCATTATATATTTCCCCGAAGACCGTCTGGAATATATTCTGAGAGGGGGTATAATCAGTATACGACTGAATAGGGATGAGTATACGACTGAACCCTATTCAGTCGTATACTGAATCCCATTCAATCCGGCACTGAACTAACGAATGCCGGAGAAGTTTTATATTTTGTGTAATTTTCGTACGCTTATCAATTAATGGCACCGGAAACTACATTGCGCACCTGTCCTTCCCGATTGATGGCAATCAGCACCTGTTTCTGTTTTTCGGGCAGTTGATATAGTAATTTGGCATAAGTTTCTGCCGTGAAGTTAACAATGTAGTTGATGGCATCTTCTATCATTTCCATACCACATGTAGCTCCAAGAGTTTTCAGAAAAAGGATATTCATTATTTTCTACAAATGATATCAGACCTCCTAAAGTTTGTAGTCCGACAAAGAGAAGAATAAAGAAACGCATTGCCAAATAATGATTGCCATAAAGTGGCAATCATTATTTGGCAATGCGTTTACAATATCTTGATTAATCACTGAAAATCATACTTCGCCGCACACGCATAGCCTTCCTCATACAAATCAGTCAGCTTCCGTATATCCCGTTCGATGCGGTCTACCATCACAGGTTTCTGCGGACGGATTACAGTAATTTCTCCCGCTTCTTCCATGCGTTCTACCATCTCCAACTGCTCGTTGTACACACGACAACGGCGGCTCAATGCCTCACGCATCTTCGGATATTTCCGGTAGAGAAAAGACGGGATGTGTATATCCTTTGCTTCCTTGCGATACCCATGATTGCGGGTAAGCACCACTACATTATGCGTGAAACCCTCATTCCGGGCACGCATCAAGGGGATGCTGTCCACAATGCCCCCGTCGAGCATCGGCACATCGTCCACATAAGCAATGGGGCATACAAACGGAAGGCTGCTTGAAGCACGCACAATGTCAATCACCCGGCCTTTATCCTGCTTTTCCTCAAAATAGTTCGCCTCGCCCGTCACACAGTTCGTAGTGACCATTTCATAACGTTCCGGAGAACTGAAATAGGACTCGTAGTCATAAGGCAGAATATGCTCGGGAAACTCCTGAAACAGCAGGTCGAAGTCCATGATATTACGTTTCTTCAACAAATATTTCAGACCGATATACTGGTACTTCTCCAGCAAATCAATATTACTGTACTTGGCGCGGCCGCGCTGACCGGACATGTAAGAAAGTCCGTTACAGGCTCCGGCGCTTACTCCGATAGTATAGGGGAAGCGGATGCCACGGTCCATAAAGCTGTCCAGCACACCGCAAGTGAACACTCCGCGCATGCCGCCACCTTCAAGAACCAATCCTGTTTTGGGGTTGATATGTATCTTTTTCTCCATAATTATCTGATAAAACGCTTCAAAGATAGCTTTTGTTTCCGAAATCTCCCTATCTTTGTGCCAGTAACAATCCATTAAAACCAATTTAATCATGATGAAAAAGTCAATACTTATTGCCACTTTAGGCCTATTAAGTTTCAATGTGTCAGCACAAGACACTCCGAAGGCGGAAGAAGGCTTTATCTTCACCACCGTCAAAGAAAACCCGATCACTTCTGTTAAAAACCAAAACCGTTCGAGCACTTGCTGGAGCTTCTCAGCACTTGGTTTCCTTGAAAGCGAACTACTGCGTATGGGCAAGGGAGAGTATGATTTATCCGAAATGTTTGTAGTACACCACACAATGGTAGACCGTGGCGTGAATTATGCGCGTTACCACGGCGACAGTTCTTTCTCACCGGGCGGAAGCTTTTATGACATTATGTATTGCCTGAAAAACTACGGTCTCGTTCCGCAAGAAGCTATGCCGGGAATTATGTATGGCGATACACTGCCTGTACACAATGAATTGGATGCCGTAGCCGGTGCTTACATGAATGCAATAGCTAAAGGCAAACTGACGAAACTGACTCCGGTTTGGAAACAGGGATTATCTGCTATTTACGATACTTACCTGGGTAAATGTCCCGAAACGTTCACTTATCAAGGAAAAGAATATACTCCGAAGACATTTGCAGAATCTCTCGGCATCAATCCAGATGATTATGTATCACTGACTTCATTCACTCACCATCCGTTCTATACTCAGATGAACATTGAAATCCAGGATAACTGGCGTAATGGACTTTCTTACAACTTGCCTTTGATGGAATTCATGTCTGTTATTGACAATGCTGTTAATAACGGTTATACTGTAGCCTGGGGTAGCGACGTAAGCGAAACAGGTTTTACTCGTGACGGTATTGCAGTGATGCCCGACGCAGATCGTGGTGCTGAACTCACCGGTTCGGATATGGCACGCTGGACAGGTCTTACTGCTGCCGACAAACGTAAAGAACTGACTTCACGTCCATTGCCGGAAATCACTGTAACTCAGGAAATGCGTCAAACAGCATTCGACAATTGGGAAACAACCGACGACCATGGCATGCTTATCTATGGTATCGCTAAAGATCAAAATGGCAAGGAATACTATATGGTGAAGAATTCATGGGGTACAAACAACAAATACAAAGGTACCTGGTATGCTTCCAAACCTTTCGTAGCTTACAAGACTATCAACATCCTGGTACACAAAGATGCAGTGCCTAAGGCGCTGTTGAAGAAGCTGGGGATTAAATAAAGTTATTAGTGGTGAGTGATCATTTATCACTCACCACTATTTCATCATCCTACTATTTATATATTCCGTAAACAGATCTTTATAATTCTCTCCTGTACGATTATGAATCAGTTACGAACTACAGGCTACAAGTTGCTGCGCTATATTCTGAAAAGGCACTTGTAGCTTGCAGCCTGTAACTCATAACTAATTCCCTTTCTAAAGCCCCTATATTGCTCAAAAACCTTTTCAATGTGCATTTTTTGCCCGCATTTCTTGTCAGAACGAACAGTTTGACTAATTTTGCACGCTGATAATTAGTTAACCGGACAATTTCAGTAGCTGGACACACTATGTACCTCCTACTCCTATTCCCGGCACTGACACTTTGAGAAATACTAATACTAATAATTAATAACATGAGTTTGAAAATCGTAGTATTGGCTAAACAAGTTCCCGACACACGTAATGTTGGGAAAGATGCCATGAAAGCCGACGGAACCATTAACCGTGCGGCACTCCCCGCCATCTTCAACCCCGAAGACTTGAACGCTCTTGAGCAAGCCCTCAGACTGAAAGATGCACACCCGGGCTCTACCGTAACCATCCTGACAATGGGACCGGGACGCGCAGCCGAAGTTATTCGTGAAGGATTGTTCCGCGGTGCCGACAATGGTTATCTGTTGACCGACCGTGCTTTTGCTGGTGCAGATACCCTTGCCACTTCGTACGCCCTTGCCACTGCCATCAAGAAGATAGGCGAGTATGACATCATCATCGGCGGACGCCAGGCTATTGACGGTGACACAGCTCAAGTGGGCCCGCAAGTTGCTGAAAAACTCGGTCTGACACAAATTACTTATGCCGAAGAAATTCTGAACGTGGAGAAAACGACCGGACGTGTTGTAGTGAAACGTCATATCGACGGTGGTGTGGAAACAGTAGAAGGTCCTCTACCTATCGTAATCACTGTGAATGGAAGTGCAGCTCCCTGCCGCCCACGCAACGCTAAGTTGGTACAGAAATACAAACGTGCTCTCGGTGCACAGGAAAAAGCTGCTATCACCAAGGAAGGTGCTATTCTGCCTTATGCTGACCTCTACGAGAAGTACCCTTATCTGAACATCACCGAATGGAGTGTGGCCGATGTCAACGGCGATTTGAAACAATGCGGCCTCAGTGGCTCACCTACCAAAGTGAAAGCCATTCAGAACATCTCCTTCCAAGCCAAGGAAAGCCGTACGCTGACCGGAAGCGACCAGGATGTAGAAGATCTTATTGTTGAACTACTCGCCAATCATACGATTGGCTAAGCTACGAGCAACAAGCGACAAGCTACAAGTTGCTGCACCATTATCCTGAACAACACTTGTAACCTGTAGCTAGTAGCTAAAAACTAAAAAATATGAATAACGTATTTGTATATTGTGAGCTTGAAGGCACTGTAGTTGCCGAAGTAAGTCTCGAACTCCTTACCAAAGGACGCAAGTTAGCTAACCAACTGGACTGCCAACTGGAAGCCATTGTTGCCGGTACCAACCTTGCAGGAATCGAAAAACAAGTATTGCCCTTCGGTGTCGACCGTCTGCACATCTTCGATGCTCCGGGCTTGTTCCCTTATACTTCACTGCCCCACTCTTCCGTACTCATCAATCTGTTTAAAGAAGAAAAGCCGCAAATCTGCCTGATGGGCGCCACCGTTATCGGTCGTGACCTTGGGCCACGTGTTTCTTCTGCGCTAACCAGCGGACTGACCGCCGACTGTACTTCACTGGAAATCGGCGAGCATGAAGATAAGAAAGAAGGCAAAGTATACGAAAACTTGCTGTACCAGATTCGTCCCGCATTCGGCGGTAACATCGTGGCAACCATCGTCAACCCCGAACACCGCCCGCAGATGGCTACTGTTCGCGAAGGCGTGATGAAGAAGGAAATTCTCGACACCAACTATCAGGGCGAAGTAATCAACCACGACGTTGCCAAATATGTGCCTACTACGGACTATATAGTGAAGGTTATCGACCGCCATGTAGAGAAAGCAAAGCACAACCTGAAAGGCGCTCCGATTGTCGTAGCCGGTGGTTACGGTATGGGGAGCCGCGAAGGTTTCAATATGCTGTTTGAACTGGCCAAGGAACTGCATGCCGAAGTAGGCGGCAGCCGCGCAGCCGTTGATGCAGGTTTCTGCGATCACGACCGCCAAATTGGACAGACAGGTGTAACAGTTCGCCCCAAACTGTATATCGCTTGCGGTATCTCGGGACAAATCCAGCACATTGCCGGTATGCAAGAAAGTGGTATCATCATCTCTATCAATAATGATGAGAATGCTCCTATTAACACCATTGCCGATTATGTAATTAACGGTACGGTAGAAGAAGTCATTCCGAAGATGATTAAATACTATAAAGAAAACAGTAAATAAATTTATAAACGAAATGAAGGGAGTCATCATTGCTCTATGTCTATTCTGTACGTGCGGAATGCTGAATGCCCAGAACAAACTTCCGAAAAACGGCAAGCATGTCTATTCATATGCCAACGGAAATGACAGCATAGTATGCTTCTATAAAAACGGAAGATTGGTAGGACAACGGACAGAATATTATCCCAATGGGCAAATACGGTTAATATCAACCTACAAGAATGGGCGCAAGCTGAACTTGAAGCAGTATTATGAAAATGGAGCCTTGAAGCGTGAAGAAGTCATGAACGGCGATTCTTCCGAAGGGCATCTGTATGATATTGACGGTAAAGAACTGGACTTCATTCCTTATATAGAGCTGCCTCAGTTTCCAGGAGGTAATGCCGAGCTATCAAAGCTGATAGCCCAATATACCAAGTATCCTCGGCAGGCCATAAAAGACAAAAAGCAAGGATTGGTCCTCATAAAATGCTCGATAGACAAGGAAGGCAATCCTAAGATGGCAGAAGTTGTGAAGAGCGTTTGCCCCGAACTGGACAAGGAAGCGATGAGAGTAGTAGGTTTCCTGACGATGACTTACAAATTCACTCCTGGGAAGATAGAAGGACAACCGGCTAACATGCACTTCACCATCCCCGTCAATTTTCGTTTATAACTAAAAACAATAAAAAGATTATGGCAAATTTTTATACCGAAGTTCCTGAATTGAAGTTCCAGCTGAACAACCCGATGATGGAACGTATCTGCGAACTGAAAGAGCGCGGATACCAAGATAAAGACAAATTTGACTATGCCCCGCAAGATTATGCGGACGCAATGGACTCTTATGATAAGGTTCTTGAAATCACCGGAGAAATCACCGGAGAGATTATCAACCCGAACGCCGAAGGTGTAGATGAAGAAGGTCCTCACTGTGCTAACGGTCGTGTGGAATATGCCAGCGGTACAAGACAGAACCTGGATGCAATGGTGAAAGCCGGACTGAATGGTATGACTATGCCACGCCGTTTCGGTGGTTTGAACTTCCCCATCACTCCGTACACCATGTGTGCCGAGATCGTAGCAGCAGCCGATGCCGGTTTCGGTAATATCTGGTCTCTGCAAGACTGTATCGAAACACTGTATGAATTCGGTAACGAAGATCAGCACAGCCGTTTCATTCCACGTATCTGTGCCGGTGAAACTATGTCTATGGACTTGACAGAACCCGATGCCGGTTCCGATTTGCAGAGTGTAATGTTGAAAGCTACTTTCGACGAAAAAGAAAATTGCTGGCGTCTGAATGGTGTGAAGCGTTTCATCACGAATGGTGATGCAGACTTACACCTCGTACTGGCCCGTTCGGAAGAAGGAACCAGAGATGGTCGTGGATTGTCCATGTTTATCTATGATAAGCGCGAAGGTGGCGTAGATGTACGCCGTATCGAAAACAAATTAGGTATTCACGGTTCTCCAACTTGTGAACTTGTTTATAAGAATGCAAAGGCTGAACTTTGCGGTGATCGTAAACTCGGTTTGATCAAGTATGTAATGGCATTGATGAACGGTGCACGTTTGGGTATTGCCGCACAGTCTGTAGGTCTGTCGCAAGCTGCCTATAATGAAGGCTTAGCTTATGCGAAAGATCGTAAACAGTTCAATAAAGCTATTATTGAATTCCCGGCTGTATATGACATGCTGGCTATCATGAAAGCAAAACTGGATGCCGGACGTGCATTGTTATACCAAACGTCTCGTTACGTAGATGTTTATAAAGCTTTGGATGATATTTCCCGCGAACGTAAGCTGACTCCGGAAGAACGCCAGGAACAGAAGAAATATTCTAAGCTTGCTGATGCTTTCACTCCGCTGGCTAAAGGTATGAACTCAGAATATGCAAACCAGAATGCTTATGATTGTATCCAGATTCACGGCGGTTCCGGTTTCATGTTGGAGTATGCTTGCCAACGCATTTATCGTGATGCACGTATCACTAGCATCTATGAAGGTACTACTCAATTACAGACCGTAGCCGCTATCCGTTACGTAACAAATGGTTCGTATGCTGCTACACTCCGTGATTATGAAACAATTCCTTGCAATGAAGAAATGCAACCTCTGATGGATCGCCTGAAAGAAATGACAAATAAGTTTGAGGCTGTCACCAATGCAACGAAAGAAGCTGCCAACCAAGAACTGTTGGATTTCGTAGCCCGTCGCCTTTACGAAATGGCGGCTGTATGCGTGATGTCTCATCTTCTCATCCAGGATGCTACCAAAGCTCCTGAGTTGTTCGCGAAATCAGCTGTTGTTTATCTGAACTATGCTGAAGCTGAAGTAGAAAAGCACTTCAATTTCATCCGTAAGTTCAAGGCTGAAGAATTGGAAAGCTATCGCAAGTAATTAACCGATTACTATATTTAAAGAAGGCTGCCTCAAATCAATGAGACAGCCTTCTTTTTTAGGAATAAAGCTCCTTACCGGAACAGTCTCAACTGACTGCGTAACTCATGAAGTTCATTCTGCATCTCTTCCATACGCTGCAACAGGTGATGGATGGCATCAATTCCTTCAATGTTGATGGATAAGTCATAATACATACGGCTGTAACGTTCTATGTCCGGTAATTGAGTAAACGTCAGATAGCGTTCCCCACCTTCGGTCATTACTTCTATCAGGCCACCTTCCTGTAACAAATCGATAAACGACGGTTCAATGTGGCATTTGCGACAATACTCGCTGACTATGATTAATTCATTCTGCATAGTGCTACCTCCTTTTAGTTCATACTTTGAAGTTTACGGAACAACTCTTTCTGCTCTTCCGTCAAGTTCGTCGGCAGTTTCACGGAATAAGTCACAATGAGGTCACCGAACTGTCCTTCTTTCTTATATACAGGGAATCCCTTACCTTTCAAACGAGCCTTCGTACCGTTCTGTGTTTCGGGTTTCACTTTCAGTTTCACCTTTCCATCCAAAGTGTCCACCAATTGGTCACCACCCAGGATAGCGGTATAAAGATCAATAGGCACATCCACATACAAGTCATCCCCTAAACGCTTGAATACCGGATCATCCGCAATCACAAATGTTATGTACAAGTCTCCGGCAGGTCCACCGTTAACACCTTCGCCACCATAACCTTTCAATTTAATTACTTGCCCGTTTGCTACTCCCGCAGGAATAGTAATGCGCACATTCTTACCGTTTACAGTCAGCACTTGTTTATGAGTCTGGGCTGCATCACGAAGCGAGAGGTTTAAATCTGCATGGTAATCCTGTCCGCGGAAGCCTGCATTAGCACCTCCACGCCCCCGGTTTCCGAACATAGATTCAAAGAAATCGGAGAAGCCGCCACCATGACCGGAAAATTCCTGTCCATCGGATGAATACCAGTAAGAGCCACCATCCGTACCATATCCTGCACCCGAGCCGCCACCAAAGCCTCCAAATCCACCGGCACCCGCCTCCTGACGGGCACGCTTTTGTGCCTCAAATTCATCGGCATGCTTCCAGTGCTCACCATACTCATCGTATTTTTTACGCTTTTCAGGATCACTCAGCACTTCATTTGCTTCATTAATTGCCTGAAATTTATCCTTGGCAGAAGAATCGTTCGGATTCAGATCAGGATGATATTTACGTGCCAATTTACGGAACGCTTTCTTTATATCATCCTGGCTTGCCGTCTTATCTACCCCAAGGACTTGGTAATAATCTATATAAGCCATAGTCTATAAATTTTGTTATTCTTATATACCCTATTACAAATAACGCACCAAGTGGGTGTTTTGAATATTAAAATACATAAACGAAAACTAAAAAGGAGTATTAAAAAGCATAAACCATAGATAATCAACAAAATATCCATTTACAGAAAGATTCATTAACGTCTTTTTAATTCTAAAACAATGTAAACGACTCGTAACGTCAATTAATTATTCATGCTAAAACTTCCTAAAATAAACGGAAAACACTTTATTTGTATATAAAATAATGTATTTACAGAAAGCATAATTCCCCCAACCTTAATATATTGACTTATTATGAAAAGTAACCATTGGCTACTTACGGTAGCACTCACTTTCATCGTCCTGCAAACCAAAGCAGATGCATGGATACGCATAAACCAACTTGGCTACTTGCCGCAGTCTGTAAAAGTAGCAGTATTCATGAGTGAAGAACCCACTGACATACAAGAGTATGCACTTGTAGATGCCTTCACCGGACAAACAGTTAGAACTTTCAATTCTATCAAATCAACCGGAAAGATGGGCCTAATGAAGAGTACCTATCGTTTGAATTTTAGCGATTTTAATCAACCAGGAACTTATTACCTGAAAGCAGGTAAAGCTATATCTCCCCATTTTCCCATCAATAACCATGTATATAATGGAACTGCAGATTTCTTGTTGAACTATATGCGTCAGCAGCGCTGCGGTTATAATCCTTTCCTGAAAGACAGCTGTCATGTGCACGATGGCTACATCTTGTATCATCCCACTAAGACGGGACAACACATTGATGTCCGTGGTGGCTGGCACGATGCAACGGATTATCTGCAATATACCACAACTTCCGCCAATGCTATTTATCAGATGATGTTCGCCTATCAGGAAAACCCGGAATCTTTCGGTGATTTCTATGATGCTGCCGGACTTCCCGGTGCTAACGGTATCCCTGACATTGTAGACGAAATAAAATGGGGACTGGACTGGTTAAATCGCATGAATCCCGCTCCCGGTGAACTATACAACCAGATTGCTGACGACCGTGACCATGCTGGTATGCGTCTGCCCAACGAAGATAAAGTAGATTATGGTTATGGTCCAGGCAACGGACGCCCTGTTTATTTCTGTAGCGGCGAACCTCAGGTACGCGGCCAGTTTATGAATGCAACTACAGGTGTAGCCAGCACGGCAGGCAAATATGCTTCCTGCTTCGCTCTCGGTGCACGCCTCCTGAAGAATTTCTACCCGGAATTTGCAGCCGAAATAGAGGCTAAGGCTGATGCAGCCTATCAGGAAGGAGTAAAGAAGCCAGGGGCTTGCCAAACGGCATCTGTCTTGTCTCCGTATATCTATGAAGAAGACAACTGGGTAGACGATATGGAATTGGGAGCCATGGAACTGTTTAAGAGTACCGGAGATCTGACATATCTGCAGCAAGCCGTTGAGTATGGACGACGTGAACCTGTTACCCCATGGATGGGTGCTGACAGTGCACGCCACTACCAATGGTATCCGTTCATGAATATGGGACATTACCACTTAGCAAAAGTAAACAATGACCGCCTCAGCAAAGAATTCATCCGAAACATGCATAGCGGTATTGTACGTACCTACGAAAAAGCAGTCGAAAGCCCATTCATGCATGGCATTCCCTACACTTGGTGTTCTAACAACTTAACAACTGCCATGTTGACACAGTGCCGCCTGTATCGTGAAGCAACAGGTGATGAAACATACAAAGAAATGGAAGCCGCCATGCTCGATTGGTTGTTCGGTTGTAACCCATGGGGAACCAGCATGATCGTAGAACTTCCCCTATATGGAGATTATCCTTCACAACCCCACTCTTCATTACTAAATGCAGGAGTAGGCAACACTACAGGCGGATTGGTAGACGGACCAGTTTACCGCACTATTTTTGAAAGTCTGCGTGGAGTAAATATGACTGGTATTCCCGGCACTCCCGGACAAGATTATGAACGCTTTCAACCGGACCTGATGGTATATCACGATGCCATTCATGACTATTCGACCAATGAACCGACTATGGATGGAACTGCATGTCTCACTTATTACCTCTCTGCCATGCAAAAAGAGGGCATGAAACAAGCTAACATTCAAAGCGATAAGAATGTATATGTAAATGGTGGCATCATTCGCACTGATCCATCAAAAAAACAAATTACACTTGTCTTTACTGCAGCTGATAAGGCAGACGGTGCCGATGCTATCATCAGCACGCTGAAAAAGTATGGCATCAAAGGTGGATTTTTCTTCACCGGTGAATTCTACGAACTCTACCCTGAAGTAGTCAAACGTCTGCGTACCGAAGGACATCTGGTAGGTAGCCACAGTTATGGACACTTACTGTATATGCCGTGGGAAAATCGCGATTCACTATTAGTAACCCGTGAGCAGTTTGAACAGGATATGCTAAAAAGCTACGCAGGTATGCGCGAGGCAGGTATCGAATACAAAGATGCTCCGGTATATATCCCGCCTTATGAATATTATAATAAAGAAATAGCTGCATGGGCAAAAAATATGGGTATCCAACTTATTAACTATACGCCCGGTACAATGAGTAATGCAGATTACACTACCCCGGATATGGGACAGAAATATCGCAGCAGTAAGTTCATCTATGATAAAATCATGGAAGTAGAGAAAAAAGAAGGTTTAAACGGACATTTGATGTTGATACACTTCGGTACGGACGACCGCCGTACGGATAAATTCTATAATGGTTATCTGGATAAAATGATTAAAACATTGAAACGGAAAGGCTATACTTTTGTACCCGTACTTGAAGCAATAGGAATGTAGTCCATACGATTATCATAAAAAGGTTAGTTAAAGGTTATCATGCAAAGGAATTTAAGGTAATATTCAATCGGTTTGTTTTCAGTAGGCTTTTTCCCACCCCCAAGGGAAAAAGTTTCAAACCAAAGCTCCATGCCTGAGAAGGTCCGGAGCTTTTTTCTGCCATTTTTATAATATAATGAAGAAGATTTTGATGCAGATAAGTGCATCAGCCTACGCAGATAAGTGCATCGCCCTACACAGATAAGTCTTCAACCTGATGCAAATAAGTGTGTGGGGTGATGCAGATAAGTGCACAATAAGGAAAACTAAAAACTGTCTTTTACAGCCTGTAACAAGGTCTGTATATCTTCCTCTGTTGTATCAAAAGAAGTCACAAAACGAATTTCATTTTCAGCTTCGTTCCAGAAATAGAAGAAGTAAGACTTCATCAGCTTATCAATAACCGAACGAGGCATAGTCAGGAATAACTGGTTACTCTCCATCTTCTGTGTAAAATGTACACCCGGGAATACCTTCAAACCATCATACAGTTTTTGTGCCATTGCATTGGCATGCATAGCATTCTTTTTCCACAAATCATCTGTAAGGTAAGCTGTGAACTGACAAGAAAGATAACGTAATTTAGAAGCTAACTGGGCCGATTGCTTCCGCACATAAAGTGCCTCTTTTTTGAGCTCTGGATTAAAAATGACTACGCTTTCCCCAAGCATCAAACCATTCTTTGTTCCACCAAAACTAAGTATATCAATACCACAATCAACCGTAAGTTCCTTGAAACTAAGATTCAAAGCTACACAAGCATTCGCCAGGCGTGCACCATCCATGTGTACATACATACCATGTTTATGCGCTAAAGCTGTTAATGCCTTCAATTCCTCCGGAGTATAAACAGTACCCAATTCCGAACATTGGGAAATATAAATAGCACCCGGCTGGGAATGATGTTGTTCGCCAAAATTCTTTAGATAAGGCTGTACCAACTCTGGGGTGAGTTTACCATCCGGTGTTACAATCGGACGGATCTGGCAACCTGTCATACGTGCAGGAGCACCACATTCATCCACATAAATATGCGCTGTCTCCGCACAAAGAATCAAATTATAAGGACGCGTAGCCAACTGTAAAGCGATTGCATTACTACCTGTTCCATTAAAAACAAAAAGCGGTTCACAATCAGCTGTAAATGTCTCCTTGATTTTACGGACGGCTTCCTCCGTCCAAGGATCGTCACCGTAGCCTACTGCATGATTTTGGTTTGCCCGGTTTAGTGCTTCCATCACCAATGGATGTACACCGGAATTGTTGTCTGAAGCAAAACTTCTCATAGTTATATTCATTTTATCGATAAATTATCTTAGCACCCGAATTATCATTCACTACTAAGAACATGCAAAGGAACGAAATATATTCGTTAGCAGAAAAAAAGAAGCGTGGATTTTAAAAATCCACGCTTTCGTTTAGGTTTTCAATCGGTTTTTTCATTCTTTAGCCGATATAAACATTCACGCCCAAAAAAATGTAGAGCTCTTCGTTCTCTTGGTGCAATACAATCTTGTCTTCACAAGCTAACCATCCCAAGGCGGCTCCCAGTTCTTTGTCCTTCAGCCCGGACTTTCTCTTCAAAGTCCCATAGTCCCATTTGGCGTAATTGCTAAGCAACCTCCAAATCTTGCCTGCGTTCAGGCCGATGTCGCTTTTGTTCATCTCTTCTCGTCATTAAAAAGGTTAAATAATTGATTGGTTTTTGTTTAGGTTATCCTAATTTATCACCCTAAAGGTATCACTTTTTATTTATAAAACATAAAAAACGAACAAAAGATATCTTTTTTAATCAAAATTGTAACAGTTTCGTAATAATATACAGGTAATATGAGTAGAAAAAGACTAGAAAAGAGAAAAAAAGACCACAGTACCTTCATAGAGATACTGTGGTCATTTATTATAATTATGAGTTCAGGGAAAAATGGGTATTACATCATGCCACCCATGCCGCCCATACCGGGAGCACCCATTGGCATTTCAGGTTTGTCTTCCTTTTTTTCAACGATTACACATTCAGTAGTCAAGAACATACCTGCAATAGAAGCAGCATTTTCCAAAGCTACACGAGCAACCTTTGCAGGATCAACTACACCGGCAGCATGCAGATTTTCATATACATCAGTACGAGCATTGTAACCGAAGTCACCTTTACCTTCACGTACTTTCTGTACAACTACAGCACCTTCTTTACCAGCATTGGCAACGATCTGACGCAACGGTTCTTCAATAGCACGCTTGATAATGTCAACACCGGTAGTTTCATCGATGTTATCACCTTTGAAGCCTTCCAATGCATCAAGTGCACGGATGTAAGCTACGCCACCACCCGGTACGATACCTTCTTCTATAGCAGCACGTGTTGCACGCAAAGCATCGTCTACACGGTCTTTCTTCTCCTTCATTTCAACTTCAGAAGCAGCACCCACGTAAAGAACTGCAACACCACCAGACAATTTAGCCAGACGTTCCTGCAATTTTTCTTTGTCATAATCAGATTTAGTAGCAGCAATCTGAGCTTTAATCTGTTCGCAACGTTCCTTGATATTTTGTTTGTCACCGGCACCGTTTACGATGGTAGTGTTATCTTTAGAAACTGTGATCTTATCAGCAGTACCTAACATTTCGATGGTAGCTTGTTCCAGTTTCAGACCCTTTTCCTCACTGATCACTACACCACCAGTCAATACGGCGATATCTTCCAGCATTTCTTTACGACGGTCACCGAAGCCCGGAGCTTTCACAGCACAAATCTTCAATTGAGAACGCAGACGGTTTACAACCAACGTAGTCAAAGCTTCACTATCCACATCTTCTGCGATTACCAACAGAGGACGTCCAGTTTGTACAGCAGGTTCCAGGATAGGCAAGAAATCTTTCAGGTTAGAAATCTTCTTGTCGTAGATCAGGATGTATGGTTTTTCCATTTCACACTCCATCTTCTCCGTATTAGTAACGAAGTAAGCGGAAAGGTAACCACGATCAAACTGCATACCTTCTACCACACCAATAGTAGTATCAGTTCCCTTAGCTTCTTCGATAGTAATTACACCGTCTTTAGAAACCTTACGCATAGCATCAGCGATCAACTTACCGATAACCGGATCATTGTTTGCAGATACAGAAGCAACCTGTTCGATCTTATCGTAGTTGTCACCTACTTTTTCAGCCTGTGACTTAATTGAGTCAACCACTTTGGCAACAGCCTTGTCAATACCACGTTTGATATCCATAGGACTTGCACCGGCAGTTACGTTCTTCAAGCCTTCAGCAACAATAGCCTGTGCCAATACAGTAGCAGTAGTAGTACCGTCACCGGCATCGTCACCAGTCTTGGAAGCTACTTCTTTCACCAACTGTGCACCCGTATTCTGGTATGCATCAGACAGTTCCACTTCCTTAGCTACAGTTACGCCGTCTTTCGTGATGTGAGGAGCGCCGAATTTCTTTTCGATAATCACATTACGGCCTTTAGGGCCGAGAGTTACTTTCACAGCATTTGCCAGTGTATCGATACCTTTTTTCAATTGATCGCGGGCATCGATATTGAATAATATTTCTTTTGCCATAATGATATTTACAATTTAAATATTTTATAATTACTATATTAACCTAACACAGCGAGTACGTCACTTTGACGCATAATCAGATATTTAGTGCCTTCAACTTCCAGTTCAGTACCGGCATACTTGCCATACAAAACGGTGTCGCCCACCTTCAATACCATCTCTTCATCTTTCGTACCGTGACCAACTGCCACAACTTCACCTTTCAAAGGTTTTTCTTTTGCAGTATCCGGAATAATGATACCGCCAATTGTTTTCTCTTCTGCAGGTGCAGGGAGTATCAGCACTCTGTCTGCCAATGGTTTAATGTTCATAGTTCTTTTGTTTTTTATATGTTATACATTTATTATAGTAATGTCTTGCCTCGTTATTGGTGAGACACAAAATAAATTACGAAAAGCGTGCCAAACAGCAAAGCTAAATTTCTGTCAGTATAGAACTGCCAAATTGGCAAAGAATAAGACAATATTCCACTATCTTTAGAGAAGATAAGCGGCATCTCAGCATAACTTTTTCATGATTTGCATTATCTTTGCCCCCTCAAAAAACGTTTTTAGAACATGAATGCAGTCTGGATTGTTTTGCCCATTCTCACATTATTAATGTTTGAGCTGGGATTGACACTTGAAATTAAAGATTTTAAATTATTTCGTCAACGCCCCTATCCTGTAATTGCGGGATTGATAGGACAGATAATTCTTTTACCTGTATTAGCCTTTGCACTGGGGTGTCTGTTTCATCTGGAACCTCTATTTTTTATTGGATTGGTACTCATAGCCTGTTCTCCGGGAGGAAGTTCTTCCAATATATTCTCGATGATTGCCAAAGGCGATGTGGCACTTTCCGTTTCGTTAACTGCCCTCAGCAGCATTATCACCCTATTCACTATTCCTGTCATTATGGAGTTTGCCACACAAGTTGCAGGAGACAATAGTGGAATAATCATACATTTACCTGTCGGTAGCCTCATCATCCAGAATTTACTACTTATGTTGCTCCCCATTGCAACAGGCATTTTAACAAAACGTTTCTGCCCTGAAGCGGCCGAACGGATACACAAAATATTATCTAAAGTAGCTTTTCCCGCCTTGATATTATTGGCCTCTGTCTTCTTCATACAACATCACGAAACGATAACTGCACAGATCGGACGATTAGGATTGTGCATCACAATGATGATTTTGCTGGCTATGGGTGGAGGATATATAATCTCTTGGCTAATGAAATTGAACAGAAAAGAGCAACGCACACTTATCATTGAAATAGGAATGCAGAATGCAGCTCAAAGTATTGCCATTGCAAGCAGCCCGTTTATATTCAATAATGATGTAATTGCTATACCAGCCATTATTTATGCGCTGATGATGAATATTATCTTATTAGTATATGTGGGAATAGTAAAGAGAAGATAATCAACAGTGAAAATTACACTAAAATTCCCTCTTACAAGAAGCTAAGACCTTGCATGCAAGAAGTTAACTTCTTGTCAACAGGGAGTTAGGTTCTTGTCAACAAGAAATTGGCGACTGAAAAAATGATAAACTAAGCCAGTTTAGTCAATATCCAGATCCGTATCACAACTCAATTCTGTCGAATATCCCTGCCAGAAACTCTTGGTAGAATGTACTAAAGCACTCCCCATCAAGAAAAGGAATATTACGGCTATTAACGTCATCACCATACCGATGGCTGCGTAATACTTCGGTTCTAAAACATCCATAATAGTTATCTTTGTTAGGTTAGTACTACAAAGATAACCAAGATGGACTACAAAGAGTTTACTCTTTTATGAAGTTTTTATTTCTTTAAAGTTTGTATCAATTCTTCGGCCGAAACCAAGTTCTGTTCACCAGTCTCCATATTCTTCAGCGTCACCTTATTCTCATTCATTTCATTCTCTCCCACAAGGGCTACAAATGGAATGTTCTTGGCATTAGCATAGCTCATCTGTTTTTTCATCTTTGAAGAATCCGGAAAAATTTCTGCACGAATACCTTCAGTCCGTACCTTAGCAAGTACATTCAGAGAGTAAGCAGCTTCTTTCTCACCAAAGTTAATAAAGAGAAGTTGTGTACTGTTCACAGCTTCCTTCGGATAAAGGTCAAGCTGATTCAATACATCGAAGATACGATCGGCTCCAAAAGAGATACCTACACCGGAAACACCAGCCATACCGAATACACCGGTCAGATTGTCATAGCGACCGCCACCTGTGATACTTCCGATCTGCACATCCAAAGCTTTCACTTCAAAGATAGCGCCAGTATAGTAGTTCAATCCGCGGGCAAGCGTCAGATCCAGTTCCAGTTCATTTTTCAAACCGAAAACAGACAGAGTTTTCAAGATAAACTCGCTTTCTTCCACACCCTTTTGACCGATCTCACTACCCGCAAGCACTTCTTTCAAAGTAGCCAGTTTTTCTTCATTCGTACCATTCAGCAGAATAATAGGTTGCAATTTGGCAATAGCTTCATCACTGATACCTTTTTCCTTCAGTTCTGCATTCACATTGTCCAAACCTATTTTATCCAGTTTATCAATGGCTACTGTGATATCCACTATTTTATCAGCCTCACCAATAATCTCAGCGATACCAGTCAGAATCTTACGGTTATTAATCTTAATACAAACCCGGATACCCAAACGGGTAAAGACCGTATCAACAATCTGCATCAACTCTACTTCATTCAGTAAAGAGTCACTACCCACTACATCAGCGTCACATTGATAAAATTCACGATAACGTCCCTTCTGTGGACGATCTGCGCGCCAAACGGGTTGTATCTGATAACGTTTGAAAGGGAAAGTTATTTCATCACGATGCATTACCACATAGCGGGCAAACGGCACAGTGAGATCATAACGCAAACCTTTCTCACAGAATTTACTGGCAAGTTTAGCAGCATTACGACTCAGTAGTTCCTCATCAGTCAGCCCGGAAAAGTAGTCACCTGAGTTCTGTATCTTGAACAAGAGTTTATCACCTTCTTCGCCATACTTCCCCATCAGTGTAGAAAGCATTTCCATTGCAGGTGTTTCAATCTGCTGAAAACCATAGAGGTGGTATACATCGCGAATGGTATTGAATATATAGTTACGCTTCGCCATCTCTACTGGCGAAAAGTCACGGGTTCCTTTGGGAATACCTGGTTTTGCTGCCATAATTATTCTATATTATTTAGTTTGGAATGCAAATTTACGGCAAATTATTGAATTAGCTGAAAGAAAGACAGGAGATTTTGAATGAATATGTACATAGCCATGTGTTCGTATATGGAGAACATGTCCGCTTTCGAACAATGCCCAATACATACATTCAATTAGATATCAACACCTTATCCTTTCGGCATATCATTTGCTATTGTGTTACCAAAAACATTAAAAGAAGAATATTATGAAAAAACAAATCAGTTTATTATTCGCAGTGTTCCTATGTTGTTCTACTATCAGCTGGGCACAAAACCCGGAAGAGTCTAAAATGAAAGACGAGTTTTACAAGACACTCAACTCATTGAGGCAAGAGAAAAAACAAGCTTTAGATAAGAAAGATTATGCAAAAGTAGAACAGTGCAACTGGGATATCATCGACAATTACAAGAAACTTCCGGAAGCAGTACAAAAAGGTATAGAATTAAACTATGGATACTATTATTATGATATTGCCTGTTACCAATCTCTACAAAAAAAGACAGAAGATGCTTTGAAACATTTTGATCTGGCTTTTCAGAATGGATATATCAATTACACTCATATACAGAAAGATACAGATTTGGATAACATACGCAACGAAAAGAAATTCCAGGAGACACTGGCTAAAATCAGAGAAGAAGGAGATTATCTTTATATTCTGCAAAAAGCAGCCGAGTATACCAGTACTCCTCCCCATTTCACATATATGGAGCCGAGCGATAGTAATCTGATAGGTGTGAAGGAATATTTTAAATTAGATAGCGTAGCTGGCACAGGGGATGAGTTCTCGAAGATAAAGAACATACTGACCTTTATACACAATAAAATCAAACATGACGGACAACATAACAATCCTGAGCATCTAAATTCCATTGCCTTGGCGGAAGCCTGTAAAGACGGTTCCCGTGGTTTGAACTGCCGTGGACTGACCACTGTATTGAATGAATGTTACCTCGCAATGGGTTTCAAATCACGTTTTATAACCTGTATGCCTAAAAAATACATCAGTGATTGTCACGTTATTAATGCTGTTTATTCTAAAACTCTGGATAAATGGGTATGGGTAGACCCTACACAAAATGCTTGGGTCATGGACGAAAATGGTACCATGCTCAGCATACCGGAAGTACGCGAACGAATGCGTACAGGTCTGCCACTGGTATTGAATAAAGAAGCCAACTGGAATAATAAACAAAAAACCACTAAAGAAGAGTATCTGGACTCCTACATGGCTAAGAATTTGTATTATATTAACTGTACATTCCGTAGCGAATTCGGTACAGAAGACAAAAAGTATAACCCTGCAGACTATGTTGCCCTTATGCCGACTGGTTATTATAATGACATGGAAAAAGGTTCCTACATCACTTATGATGCCGACTGGTTCTGGCAATCACCATATCAGAAATAAAAACAGACCATCTATCTTAAGCAAACAGACCACCTATTCGCAGTGAATAGATGGTCTGTTTTTATCGTTTTATATATTGGACAAGATTAGTCTCTGCGACCCATAAATATCATAATATAATAAATCAGCGTTGCCAATGAGCCCAATGCAGCCACTACATAGGTATAAGCAGCAGAACGAAGTGCATCTTCAGCCTGTTTATGATTGTAAGAGTTCGTAATGCCCGAACGACTCAACCATACCAATGCACGCTTACTTGCATCTATTTCCACCGGCAAAGTGATGAAACTGAACAGCGTTGTCATAGCAAACAAAATAATACCTGCCAGCAACAATTGCGGGAATGTATTCAGCAGCAAGATACCACCCAGCAGCAACCAGGTCATCCACTGTGAAGCAAACGATACCACCGGTACAAGCTTGCTACGCATAGTCAGCGGAGCATAAGCCCGTGCGTGCTGTACTGCGTGACCGCACTCGTGAGCAGCAACGGCAGCAGCCATGATACTATTACTTTCATATACACCTTCACTCAGGTTTACTGTCTTATTGGCAGGATTATAGTGGTCTGTCAGTTGTCCCGGCGTATGTGTCACCTGAACATCATAAATTCCATTGTCATGTAGCATCTGAAGGGCAACATCACGGCCCGTCATTCCATTACCGGTAGGGATTTTGGAGTACTTCTTGAACTTGTTCTGCAAGTTCATTTGCACCAGCCAGCTGACTACAGCTATACCAATAAAGATAATCCATTGTATTCCTATCATTCCTTCCATAATTTTTTTCTGTTTTTAGTAATTAAAAATGTGTCGTTTGTTATATATAATACAAATTGTTTGCCAAAAATAAAGGGAAACCGTGAGCTTTACTACAGTTTCCCTTATCTTTTAGGAAGAATTAGCGAAAACCCACTACTGCCCAACAAGTTGTAACTCTATCACGTAATCCGTATCTGAAGGAACTTCCGGTAACTGCAACACCACTCCCTGTCCGGCACGAGTGATCCGTACCGGAGATTGATCTTTAAACAGAAAGCCTTTCTTCACCATTTTTCCATCCAATGGAAGATACAGTGCATTATCCGTCAAGTTCAGAATATGAACAAAGAGCCGGTTTCCCTTTTGCGTTGTCACACCCCAGTCATGCGGAGCAACCATACCACCACGCGTGCCGTAAATCGTTTCACCGTAAACTTTCATCCACTCTCCTACTTCTTTCAACCGCTGAACTGCCACTTCCGGTAGACATCCGTCGGGCTGAGGGCCTATATTCATCAACAAGTTCGCATTCTTTCCGGCAGCCTTCACCAGATAATGGATCAAAGTTTTCGTTGACTTATACTCTTGGTCGGTTATTTTATATCCCCACATTCCATTCATGGTTTCACAAGTTTCCAAAGGCAGTCGACTGACATCTTGTCCGGAAAGCCCTGCACTGTTCTCGCCCGGCAGATCACGCTCGAAAATCTGTATATCCTCTCCAGGGAAAGGCATCTGGTGATGATTGTTACCCACCAAGCAAGCAGGTTGCAGGCCATGTATCAACGCATACTGTTCCGGTAACTGCCAGTCGAAATCAGGATTAGCATCCTGATCCCACCAGCCATCGAACCAGATAGCACCTATCGGACCATAGTTCGTCAGCAACTCCGTCAACTGGTTGTTCATAAAAGTATAATAGCTTTTCCAGTCTCCCTTCGGATTAGGGCGTCCGGTTCCACGCCCTGTGCGTCCCCACGGTGCATCTTCACGATACCAGTCGATATGGGAATAATAAAAATGTAACCGAACCCCCTGCTTATGACATTCATCTGCCAGTTCTTTCACAATATCCCGTTTGAAAGGAGTGGCATCCACAATATTATAATCAGAATATTTAGTATGGAACATAGAAAAGCCCTCATGATGACGACTTGTAAAGCAGATATACTTGGCTCCGGATGCCTTAATAGCACTTACCCATTCAGCCGCACTAAACTTGGAGGGATAGAAACCTCCGGCTAGTTTGGCATATTCTTTATAATTCAAATCTTTATTGGTCATTGTCCATTCACCGGTAGCCAACATACAGTATAGCCCCCAGTGTAGAAATATTCCAAACTTATTGTCTTGAAACTCCTGACGGGCTTTCAGGTTCTCGGCAGACGGTTGATAAGTCTGCGCCTTTGCAGGTAAAAAGGATGCTGCAAACAAAAGGAATAAAAGAAGTTGTGTTTTCATCATAAGTATGCGGATGGGTTAATAAAAAAATGAGATTACATCAGCACATATACTGATGTAATCTCATTATAATATAATTAGACTTACTCTTCTGTATAACGTTCAATCGTCTGTCCACGGTCAGGACCTACGGAAACGATCTTAATGGGCACACCAAGCTGTTCTTCCAGGAATGTCAGGTAAGCATTAAATTCTTCAGGGAATTCGTCTTCGCTCTGCATTCTCGTCATATCAGTCTCCCAACCGGGTAACTCAACATAAACCGGCTCCAGACCTTCGCTGATGTCATACGGGAAATAATCGATTTCTTCACCGTTTACTTTATAAGCTACACAGGCTTTGATTGTTTCGAATGAATCGAGTACATCGCTCTTCATCATGATCAATTTGGTAACACCGTCTACCATAATGGCATACTTTAACGCCACCAAGTCAATCCAACCGCAACGACGTTTACGACCTGTTACCGAACCGAACTCATGTCCCAGTGTACAAATCTGGTCACCTGTCTTATCAAACAGTTCCGTCGGGAACGGACCTGCACCTACACGTGTACAATATGCTTTGAAGATACCATAAACTTCACCAATCTTATTTGGAGCCACACCCAAACCGGTACATGCACCTGCACAAATAGTATTGGAAGAAGTAACGAACGGATAAGAACCAAAGTCGATATCCAACATCGTACCTTGAGCACCTTCACAAAGTACTGACTTATTATCGTTCAGCAGGTTATTGATCTCATGCTCGCTGTCTACCAACGGGAATTGCTTCAGGAACTCAATACCTTCCATCCAGGCCTTTTCAATCTCTGTCAGGTCATACTCATAATTCAAACCTTTCAGAATTTGCTCATGACGAGCTTTGGCTTCAGCATATTTCTGTTCGAAGTTATGCAGGATATCACCTACACGCAGACCGTTACGGCTAATCTTATCGGTATAAGTCGGACCGATACCTTTACCCGTCGTGCCTACTTTAGCATCACCTTTCGCAGCTTCGTAAGCGGCGTCCAATATCCGGTGGGTCGGCAAGATGAGATGCGCTTTCTTAGAGATATGCAAGCGCGCTTTCAGGTTATGACCGGATGCTTCCAATGCTTCAGCCTCTGCCTTAAAGAGAGCCGGATCAAGCACTACGCCATTACCAATGATATTCACCTTGTCACCTTGGAAAATTCCCGAGGGAATAGAACGGAGCACATACTTCTGCCCTTCGAATTCGAGTGTATGTCCGGCATTCGGTCCGCCTTGGAAGCGAGCCACGACATCGTATCTCGGAGTTAATACGTCAACGACTTTGCCTTTGCCTTCGTCGCCCCATTGTAATCCTAATAGAACATCTACTTTCATTTTTCTTTCTTATGGTTATTACTTTTCTTCTTACGTTTGTTAGCTCGGTCGCACTTACTGCACAATCCATACAGATAAAGCGAATAATGCGACAGACTGAACCGACTCAATTTAGTATTCCCAATCGCCTGCTGTAATTCTTCGTTCTGAAACTCAGTTACTTTACCACACTGCGTGCAGATCTGATGGTGATGCGTATCACGGTTATAGCTCTTTTCGTATTGGGAGGAGTTTCCGAACTGATGTTTGATTACCAGTCGTGCATTGATGAGAAGGATAATAGTATTGTAAAGAGTCGCGCGGCTTACACGGAAATTTTCCTGGTCAGCCATCAGCGAATAAAGTGTATCGATGTCAAAATGACCATCAATGGAATAGATAGTATCGAGTATGGCATAGCGCTCGGGAGTCTTGCGATGCCCGTTCGCGTTGAGATATTCAGTGAATATCTGCTTTACCGTATCTTTCACATTCTGACTTTCCATTTTGGCGGCACAGTTTTTTACAGCCAACAAAGTTAAGCCTTTTTTGCGGAAAGCAAATGAGAAAGAGGAAAAAAAACAAAAAAAGAGTGATAGAGTAATCACCCTATCACTTTATTCTACTTCTTCTTTTACAAGATTATATAGCAACTGTTCGGCTTCCGATTCGGAATGTTCCATCTCTTCCACCCGGCGACATACTTGGAAAGCATGTTCTTCACTATGCTGCATGAAACGGCGAATGGCCGCCATAGCTGCATTGCGCACGTGGTAGGAACCGGAAATGAAAGCACAAACTGCCTGGTCGAGAAATTCGTTCGCAGTGCGTTCATTCATATCACCTTTCTTCATCAGCAGGCGGGCAATGGTGAGGAAACCGCATGTCTGTATATACTCCCGCTCATCGGCAATCCATTGGAAAGACTTCGCAGGAGCATAAGGAAGATGCTGGAACAGATTCATGGAAGTAAGTTCCGCTATTTCAATATTCTGAATGCTTTCCACCCAGATATCAGCAATCTCCGGAAAGAAGCTGTCTACCGGCTGCAATAACCCTGCCAGAATCTTACATTCACGGATATCCTCTTTCCACAAAGCTTGCGCCAATGAGTGATCTTTTTCATACCCTTCGGCAATTGCCTTGATACGGGGAAGTTCTACACCGAAATTCAATTTATAGACCAGCCCCTTTTCACGCATACTTTGAGACACAGCCCCGTTCATAGAGAGGCGGAGCTGTGTCTTTATTTCTTTCAGTTGTTCATGTAGATCCACAAAACAATGATTTATAGTTAATTATTAATAGAAGGCAGATTAGAATAATCCTTACTGTAACGCAACATTTGTTCCGCATAACCTTCGTCATAAGTCACCTTTACGTCGGTTATCTTACCGGCTGCATCTACCACTGCTTCATATTTCGGATTTACAAATCCCTTGTACGGAGCCAGATTCAGTTTCTTATAACGTTCCAGAACTTCGGCATGCAAAGCCGGATCTACCTTCACTGCATAGTTTTCTACCAAATCATGCGCACCTTGATAGTCGCCTGTTGATTTGATACGTTGGATCTCGGACAGTAATTCACCGAAGAGTTCACGCAGTTTTTCGTAATCGTTCACCACCACATAAGTCTTACCATCTTTCTTCACCAGTTCTACTACTTTATCCGCCGCACCTTTCTCAAATACCCAGCGGGCAATGAGCTGACGATTACGCATGTGGGCTTCTTCCACATTATTACCCGGTTCAATGCGAACCAGCTGTGTCATCAGGCCGTTCATCAGATAAGTATAATATTCTGCTTTGTAAGCATCTTCATTGGGTGTCAGTCCCAATTCTACCAACTTAGGATCAGCTACATAATACAAACCGAATAAGTCCGCACGCGCTTCCTCGATCGTAGAGCCATAGGCTTTCAAAGCATCCGGATCAACTCCCGGAAGCAACTTTCCGGAACCATGTCCCAGACATTCATGCAAGTCCGTATGAAGTTCACCGGTCAGATCGGCATATTTATCTATCAACTGCAATTCGGCATCACTATATACAAACTCTTCATTGAATCCGTTGCCATGAGCCGCCTTATTATATGCATCCGTAATATTACCGATAGTCACGGATTTAGAACCATGATGGCTACGTATCCAGTTGGAGTTAGGCAGATTGATACCGATAGCCGTTGCAGGATAAAGGTCACCGGCCAAAATCGCAGCAGTAATCACCTTGGCGGAAACACCTTTCACTTCATCTTTCTTGAATAGTTTATCTACCGGAGAGTGATCTTCAAACCATTGCGCATTGCCACTGATAATCTCAGTACGATGCGTAGCTTCCATATCCTTAAAGTTCACCAATGATTCCCAGCTTGCCTTCATACCCAACGGATCACCATAGCTTTCAGTAAATCCATTTACAAAGTCCACAAGGGAATTCAAATCTTTCACCCAAAGGATAGCATATTCATCAAAAGTCTTCAGATCACCGGTCTCATAAAACTTTATCAGTTCGGCAATCACAGCCTTCTGTTCTGGGTTTTCAGCTACGCCTTCTGCTTTCTTCAGCCAGTATACGATCTTATCGATAGCCTGTCCGTACAGACCACCCACTTTCCAGACCTTTTCCTGAATCTTGCCGTTTTCCTTCACCAAACGACTATTCAAACCGTAAGAAACAGGCGTTTCATCTTTCGGGTCTTTCATTGCATTATAGAAGTCTTCAGCTTCTTTCTGCGTCACACCGTCATAATAATTGCAAGCAGAAGTCAACACTAAGTCCTCTCCTGCCGCCTGGTTCACGCGCTTCGGCATTACAGTCGGATCGAAAATAACCGGAGACAGCTCATCGCATAATTGTTCTGCGGTTTGTCCTTCAGCCAGCGGCAATGTAGAGGCATCTACACTCAGCACAGCCTCTTTGAAAAATTCGGGTGCAAAACCAGGCACGAACTTCTCAGAGCCATAATGGTGGTGAATGCCATTAGAGAACCACACACGTTTAAGGTACACTTCCATCGCCTTAAAATCAGGCGTATTTTTGTCTCCTTTATATCCTGTATAAACTGCTTCTAACGTCCTACGAATGCGCAAGTTATATTTTCCATTCTGATCGAAGAGAATATCACGGCCCTGCAAAGCAGCTTCCGTAAGGTAATACACCAGCTCTTTCTGTTGGAGCGACAAGTTCTCGAAACCGGGAACCCGGTAACGTAATATTTGTAAGTCTGCAAATTGTTCCACTGTATAATCAAATTTATCTGCCTCGGCAGTTGTTGTTTTTGAGCCGCTACAAGCTGTCAGCAATGCAAAAGCGGCACATGCTATTAGTTGTTTCTTCATGTGTCGGGAGATATGTGAGTTGGTATTTAGAAAAGACGAAAAGGAAGTATTCCGAAACAGTTGCTCCGGAATATTTCCTTTTTATACATTGTTCTACGCAGAATTACTGTTTTTTATCTGCGTGTTTTTTACGATATCCATTAGGAGTTTCACCTACATTTTTATAAAATGCAGCGTAAAAAGACTGACGGTTGGCAAAACCTACCATCGTGCTGATTTCTTCTACATTCTTGTCGGCATATCTCTTATCCGTCAATAAATGTTTTGCATCTTTTACTCTGTACTCATTCAACAGGCATGAATAGTTCATACCAAAACGAGAATTTACTACAGCGGACAAATAGCGAGTGTTGGTTTTCAACTCTTTCGCCAAATCTTTAGCCGAGTAATCGGGATCTTTGTACTTCTTCTGCACAACTACGATATTCAATATCTTGTCATACAACTCATCTGCCAATTCCGGACGAATCAACGAGCGGTAAGCAGCATTCTTCTCTTTTTTCTCTCTCAGGTTATAAGGGCGCTTCTTAGTAGCCGCTTCCTGATTCTTGTTTTCTAAATCACTCATTTGAATTAACTGGTTAGGGTTTGTTAAAACATGAAAGCCCGAAGGATTTTCCTTTAGACTTTACAAAAGTCTGACATTTTTTTCTAATACGCAACTTTTATCGTACATATTTTTGACCTATAAACAACGAAAAAGGTTGAAAAGTAGTATTTGAGCCGATTTAATAAGAAACTTTAACCTTTACAAAAGGACTTATGATATAAAATGAATACGTTTATCAGCTTGTTTTATATACAATAATTAATGTACCTTTGCAGGATAAAACTTTATCAGCTAAAATGATACAAACGCTTAAACGATATTTTGGTTACGATAGTTTCCGACCTTTACAGGAAGAGATTATCCGCACAGTACTGGATGGAAGAGATTCACTGGTATTGATGCCTACTGGAGGTGGAAAGTCCATTTGTTACCAGCTTCCGGCCCTGTTATGCGAAGGAACTGCCGTAGT
Source organism: Bacteroides sp. AM16-24 (assembly GCF_003471885.1). Taxonomy (NCBI): domain Bacteria; kingdom Pseudomonadati; phylum Bacteroidota; class Bacteroidia; order Bacteroidales; family Bacteroidaceae; genus Bacteroides; species Bacteroides sp. AM16-24. Next base: position 10,917 of record NZ_QRKI01000001.1, on the reverse strand, counting down.
AGTTTCCCCTTTGATTTCCCTGATGAAAGATCAGGTGGAATCACTTTGTGCCAACGGTGTCGCCGCGGGTGCTCTGAACAGCAGTAATGACGAGACTGAAAATGCCGTTCTACGTCGTGCCTGTATGGAAGGGAGCCTGAAATTACTCTACATTTCGCCTGAGAAATTAATAGCCGAAGCCAACTATCTTTTAAGAGATATGCATATCTCATTATTTGCCATCGATGAAGCACATTGCATTTCACAATGGGGACATGATTTTCGTCCGGAATATGCACAAATGGGATTCATACGCGAGATGTTTCCCAATATTCCGGTCATAGCTCTTACAGCTACAGCAGATAAAATTACACGTGAGGATATTGTACGGCAGTTACACCTCAACCAGCCGAAGGTTTTTATCTCTTCTTTCGACCGTCCCAACCTGAGCCTTACCGTAAAACGGGGATACCAACAAAAAGAAAAAAGCAAAGCTATCCTGGATTTCATAGGTCGCCATCGTGGTGAAAGCGGTATCATCTATTGTATGAGTCGCAGTAAAACGGAGACAGTGGCACAGATGCTGCAAAAGCAAGGGTTACGTGTGGCAGTCTATCATGCCGGATTATCCTCCGTACGGAGAGATGAAGCACAGGACGATTTCATCAACGACCGTGTACAAATAGTTTGTGCCACGATTGCTTTCGGTATGGGAATCGACAAAAGTAACGTGCGCTGGGTTATCCATTACAATCTTCCTAAAAGTATAGAAAGTTTTTACCAGGAGATTGGGCGTGCAGGACGGGATGGACTACCAAGCGACACCCTCTTGTTTTATTCTCTGGCCGACCTTATTCTATTAACCAAGTTTGCGACGGAAAGCGGTCAGCAAGGCATCAATCTGGAGAAGCTACAACGTATGCAACAGTATGCTGAAGCTGATGTTTGCCGGCGTCGCATCCTGTTGAGTTATTTCGGAGAAGCTACAACAGAGGATTGCGGAAACTGCGATGTCTGCAAAAATCCTCCCCAGCGTTTCGACGGAACTGTTATTGTACAAAAAGCTTTAAGCGCTATCGTCCGTACGGAACAGCAGATCGGCACGAGTATTCTTGTAGATATCTTGCGCGGAAATAACACACCGGATGTATCGGAGAAAGGATATCAGCAACTGAAAACTTTCGGTGCCGGACGTGAAGTTCCTGCCCGTGATTGGCAAGACTATTTGTTGCAAATGCTACAACTGGGGTATTTTGAAATAGCGTACAATGAGAACAATCATCTGAAAATAACGAACAGTGGTAGCGACGTTCTCTTTGGACGGTCACAAGCACGATTGGCAGTAATCCGGCGTGAAGAGTCCGCACCCGCCAAAGGACGAAAGAAGAAACCGACTATTCCAGTCAGAGAATTGCCATTGGGGTTACCGAACACAGAAAGTGAAGAACTTTTCGAAGCCTTACGCGCGTTGCGGAAACGGCTCGCAGACCAAGAAGCACTACCGGCTTATATTGTACTGTCCGATAAGGTATTGCATTTACTCAGTACAGCCCGCCCTACTACAATGGAAGCATTCGGTAATATCAGCGGCATCGGCGAATATAAAAAAAAGAAATACGGAAAGGATTTCGTCGAATTAATCAGGAAATACGTTTAATGAAGATGGGTCAAAATAAAGATTAGAACACAAATTACGCAAATAATGTTTCTTTATACTTCTGATAATCAGAGTTTATCTGATTTATTATTTGTGCAATTTGTATTCTTTTATTCTGTTTTGGCACACTTTTACTTGCATTGCTGTAACAATCCCCTAAGATCCGCCTGCGGCACTCCAAGAGACATTGCTTTCTCAAAATCCTGCTTTGCCAGTTTTTTCTTCTTCTGGGACAGATAGATTTGTCCGCGCATCAGGTAGGCTTCCGTCTGCGAAGGATTCAGTTTCAGAGCTTCTTCCAGATCAATCATTGCCAGATCTACATGCTGCATATCCTGTTCTATTCCCGCACGTGCTACGTATAAGGCTGCATCTTGCGGATCTTCTACCAGCATCTTATTCAATATCTCCAGAGCTTTTTGTAAGTTTCCATCTTTTTGCTCCAAGGTAGCGAGTCCTAAACGGGCGTTATAATTCTGAGGATCGAGCTTCAGTAATCTTTCATAATCCGCCCGGGCAAACTTGAGATCACGCTGGGTCACATAAATATAAGCACGCATCAGAAGTGCTTCCCGATTATCCTTTTCCAAATCCAGCACTAAAGAATAATCCACACGTGCCTGCTCATTCCGCCCCATTTCAAGATTCAGCGCTGCACGATTCAAGAGAATGGGAACAGCCCGTGGAGCAATGTTCAAAGCATACGTGTATGATTCCAAAGCCTGATCATAATCCCGTTGCCGCCGCTGGATAGTACCGAGATTAGAAAACAACAAAGCATTATGCGGATTAGCAGGTTCCAGTTTCAAGGCTTGACGGATATAATTTTCCGCTTGTGCCAGACTGTCTTGTTCGGTACAGACGATGGCACGGTCGCTCAGTTCCTGATAAGTTTGGGAAAACACAGAGGTTACACCTATTATATATATAAGGAAAGAAAGAATAAACTTTTTCATAATGCTATTAAAGATTTTGTTACTTACAGATAAACGGCCGTTTCTCTTAATGGGAACTGTTGTTTCTCCTCATGGGAACGCTCGTTTCCTCTAATGGGAACTACAGTTTCCCCTCATGGGAACGCCCGTTTCCTTTAATGGGAACTGTAATGATGTGACTTATACTAAAAACAGTTGGTACTTAATCCAGCGGATAAGTATCGAATGCAAACAGTTCCGTCGACAGATAACGCTCTCCCGTATCAGGCAAAAGAACTACAATCTTCTTATCCGCAAACTCCGGACGTTGTACCAGCAAACGCGCTGCATATACAGCCGCACCTGAAGATATGCCCGCCAGTAATCCTTCGGTAGACGCCAACTCACGTCCGCCACGAATTGCTTCATCATCGGGCACAGGAAGCACTTCATCTACAACAGAGGCATCATAAATAGCAGGAACAAAATTGGCTCCGATTCCCTGAATACGATGCGGTCCTGCCACTCCACCTTCCAAAACAGGAGACGATTCCGGTTCTACAGCAACAATATACACATCCGGATTATGTTTTTTCAAGGCACGTGCCACTCCGCAGATGGTTCCGCCTGTTCCCACTCCGGCAACAAAGACATCCACTTTTCCGTCTGTATCCGTCCAGATTTCTTCAGCTGTAGTAAGCGTATGAATCTGTGCGTTAGAAGGATTTTCAAATTGTTGAAGAATGACCGAACCGGGAATAGATGCCCTTAACTCCTGCGCTTTCGCAATGGATCCTGCCATACCGGCCAATCCATCTGTCAGCACAATTTCAGCACCCAGTGCTTTCAGCAGATTACGGCGCTCTATACTCATGGTTTCGGGCATTGTGAGCATCAGGTGATACCCTTTGATTGTAGCAACCATCGCCAGTCCCACACCGGTATTTCCACTGGTAGGCTCTATAATCGTCGCACCGGGCTTCAGTGCTCCGCTCGCTTCTGCATCTTCAATCATGGCAAGCGCCACACGATCCTTCACACTACCAGCCGGATTGAACGCTTCCAACTTTGCGATAATATTCTGTTTCAGTCCATATTTACGACTGTATTCCGCTAATTCCATTAAAGGCGTATGCCCTATTAATTCCGTCAGGTTCTTTGCTATTTTTGCCATAATCATAAAAATTAAGAGGCTGTATCAAAATCTCTGATACAGCCTCACAAAGGTAGAAAAAATCTTGTTGTTCCTTTATTTCCTTAATAAAGATTAGCTACGTTTGATATAATCTACCACCCATGCTCCTACTTCTTTGGTACCATACTTCGCACCACCTTCTACCTGAATTTCCGGTGTACGGACGTTAGCATCCAAAGAAGCATCTACGGCTTTGCGAATCAATGCGCCTTCTTCCAGCAAATTGAAATATTCGAATAACATGGCAGCCGAAAGGATTTGCGCCAACGGATTAGCGATGTTCAAACCTTTAGCCTGTGGCCATGAACCGTGGATTGGTTCGAATACAGGAGTGCTTTCGCCTGTAGAAGCCGAAGGAAGCAATCCCATAGAGCCGCTAATCACAGAACCTTCATCCGTAAGGATATCACCGAATGTATTTTCCGTAACCATCACATCGAAAAACTTAGGTTCTTGAATCATCTTCATGGCAGCGTTGTCCACAAACATATAGTCCGTAGTCACTTCGGGATATTGCGGAGCCATCTCCTGGGCAATCTGTCTCCAAAGGCGTGAAGATGCGAGCACATTGGCTTTATCTACCACTGTGAGGTGCTTATTGCGTTTCATGGCATATTCAAAACCAACTTTCAGAATACGTTCAATCTCCGGACGAGTGTACATATTGGTATCATACGCTTTATCGTTGTCCTGATACTTCTCACCGAAATACATCCCGCCGGTCAGTTCGCGGATACAAAGAAAATCTGCGCCATCCACCAGTTCTGCACGAAGCGGTGATTTATGGAGCAGACATTTGAAAGTTTGTACCGGACGGATATTGGCAAACAATCCCAGTTTCTTACGCATAGCCAGCAGGCCCTGTTCGGGGCGTACTTTGGCAGTAGGATCATTGTCGAATTTTGGGTCACCTACAGCCGAAAACAAAACAGCATCTGCGTTTTTACAAACTTCATAAGTAGCTTCAGGGAACGGATCGCCCACTTTGTCGATAGCATCTGCACCGCAGATGGCATATTCGTAGTTTACTTTATGTCCGAACTTCTCACATACGGCGGTCATTACGTCCACACCTACGGTGGAAATCTCCGGGCCAATGCCGTCACCGGCTAATACTGCAATTTTAAAATCCATTGTTTTCTTTATTTTTTAGGTATTCTTCTATTTTCTTTTCCTCAATAGAACTCATCATTCTGATTTTTTAAGTTCATAATCATCCTCAATGATATTCAGCATCTTCATCGTCGCCTTAATCGCTGCCTCCGTCTGGTCAGCATCCAATCCGCGTGTACGGAACACTGTGCCGTCATAGCTCCAGGTAATCACGGTCTGCACAAAAGCATCGGTACGCCCACCGGGAGGGATGGTTACGGCATAGTTCGTCAGCATGGGGAATTTGCGTCCCAACGTCACCTTATAAATCTTACGCAGAGCACGTACAAAAGCATCATACTGACCGTCACCGCTGGAACTTTCTTCAAATTCCTGCCCGTTGATTTCAATCTTCAGCGTAGCCATCGGCTTCAGACCGTAAGCAAGGTTCACGATGTATGTCTTCAATTTTACTTTCTCATTCATTACTCCGTGCTTCAGTACATCCGAAACGATATAAGGCAAATCTTCCTGGGTAACCAGTTCTTTCTTGTCACCCAACTCGATAATCCGTTCCGTCACCTTACGCATGGAATCCTCATCCAGCGTCAGTCCCAGGTCTTCCAGATTCTTACGGATGTTCGCCTTACCACTGTTCTTGCCCAGTGCATATTCACGCTTGCGCCCGAAACGCTCGGGCAACAGGTCGTTGCAATAAAGGTTACTCTTATTGTCTCCATCTGCATGTACTCCCGCTACCTGCGTGAACACATTTTCACCCACAATCGGTTTATTGGCGGGTATGGCAATACCGGAATAAGATTCAACCACCCGGCTGACTTCATTCAGACGACCTTCATCAATGTTAGTGATAGCATTGAAATGATCTTTCAGAATAGCCTGCACACTGGACAACGGTGCATTACCGGCACGTTCGCCCAGACCATTGATCGTGGTATGAAGTCCCTTCGCACCACTCAGCACGGCAGCCAGCACATTGCTCACTGCCAAGTCGTAGTCATTATGCGGATGGAAATCGAAGTGAGCATGCGGATAACGCTTCACCATCTTCCGCATATACTCGATGACCTGCAACGGATTCAGCACACCCAGTGTATCAGGCAACATATACCGTTTGATATTCGTATGCATCAGCGCATCTACCATCTGGAAGACATACTCCGGAGATTCTTTCATCCCGTTGCTCCAGTCTTCCAGATAGATGTTCACCTCCATATCCTGCTCATTGGCATAATTCACTACGCCAATAATATCCTCGATATGTTCTTCAGGGGTCTTTCTCAACTGACATGTGCAATGCTTCAGCGAACCTTTGCACAGAAGATTAATGACGCGGCAGCCGGTAGCATGTATCCAGTCTACCGACGTGTGCCCATCTACGAAACCCAGCACCTCCACCCGGGGCAATAAATTACGCCGTGCCGCCCAGTCACATATCATCTTGACTGCGTCGAACTCACCGTCCGAAACCCGTGCCGAAGCTACTTCCACCCTGTCTACCTTCAGTTCTTCCAGTAGCAGACGGGCTATCATCAGCTTTTCATGGGGGACGAACGACACACCGCTGGTTTGCTCACCGTCGCGGAGCGTGGTGTCCATGATTTCTATTTGGGGCTGTTTATACTTCATTTTTTATTTTCCCAAGCTTCTATTTTATCTTTATTCTCTACCAGGAAATCGATGTCATCCAGACCATTCATCAGGCAATGTTTCTTGTAAGCATTGATTTCGAAAGTCTCACTTTTGCCTGTTGCCTTGTTGGTGATTGTCTGTTCCGGCAAGTTCACCACCACCTCCGTTTTCGGATCGGCGGCAATGGAATCAAACAATTCTTTCAGGAACGGTTCGCTCACCACTACAGGCAATACGAAATTATTCAGTTCATTATTCTTGTGAATATCTGCAAAGAAACTGCTGACTACCACGCGGAAACCATAATCTGCAATGGCCCATGCTGCATGCTCGCGGCTACTGCCCGAGCCGAAGTTCTTTCCGGCTACAAGCACCTGTCCGCTATAGGTCGGATCGTTCAGAACGAAAGAGTCGATTTTGTTTCCTTGCTTGTCATACCGCCAGTCGCGGAACAGATTCTCGCCGAAGCCTTCTTTAGTCGTAGCTTTCAGAAAACGTGCAGGAATGATCTGGTCTGTATCTACATTCTCCAACGGGAGAGGCACACAAGTACTGGTGATGATATTGAATTTCTGTTTCATTGTTTCTTATCTTTGATTTTGAAATACTTATTATTAATGACTTCTGCCAGGAGAACTGATATTACATCAGTTCTCTCGGGTCCGTAATCACTCCTGTCACTGCTGCCGCAGCTGCCACCAGCGGACTGGCAAGCAATGTGCGTGACCCCGGTCCCTGCCGACCTTCAAAGTTACGGTTACTTGTAGAAACCGCATACATTCCGGCAGGCACCTTATCATCATTCATTGCCAGACAAGCCGAACATCCCGGCTGGCGGATAGCAAAACCTGCTTCCTCTAATACCTTATCCAGACCTTCTTCACGAATCTGTGCATCTACCATCCACGAACCGGGCACCAACCAGGCAACCACATGTTCCGCCTTCTTACGGCCTTTCACTAACGAGGCGAAAGCACGGAAATCTTCAATACGTCCATTCGTACAAGCACCCAAAAACACATAATCTATTTTTTTGCCCAATACTCCCTCACCGGGTTGGAAGCCCATATAATTCATTGATTTCAGGAATGAAGTTTTTGCTGCCTCTCCCATTCCATCAATCGTAGGAATGTGCTGCGTGATACCCATACCCATACCCGGGTTCGTTCCGTATGTAATCATCGGTTCGATATCTACCGCATCAAAATGCACCTCTTTATCAAACGTAGCATTCTCATCGCTCTTCAGCGTCTTCCAGTATGCCAATGCCTTCTCCCATTCCTCACCTGCCGGAGCATATTCACGGCCTTTGATATATTCGAATGTCACTTCATCCGGTGCCACCATACCACCACGTGCACCCATTTCTATACTCAGGTTGCATAGCGTCAAGCGTCCTTCCATGGTCAGACTCCGAACTGCTTCTCCGGCATATTCCACAAAATAACCAGTTGCACCGCTCGTTGTCATTTCGGACATCATATAGAGAGCAATATCTTTTGCCGTCACACCTTTACCCAGTTTTCCGTCCACTGTGATACGCATTGTCTTGGGGCGTGTCTGCAAGATACATTGTGAAGCCATTACCATTTCGACCTCACTTGTACCGATACCAAAAGCTACTGCTCCCATCGCACCGTGCGTTGAAGTATGCGAGTCACCACATACAATCGTCATTCCCGGCAATGTCAAACCTCTTTCCGGACCTACCACATGGATGATACCATTTTTCTTATGCAACATGCCGAAATGTGTCAATCCAAAATCTTCCGCATTCTTGGCCAGTGTATCCACCTGTGTTTTAGAAATCGGATCTTCAATCGGCTTGTCTTGATCGTGGGTCGGCGTATTATGATCGGGCATACAAACAATCTTTTCCGGACGGAAACATTGGATACCGCGTGCGCGCATTCCCGCAAAGGCCTGCGGACTGGTTACTTCATGGCAATAAAGGCGATCTATATATAACTGTGTGGGACCATCTTCCACTTGCTGAACCACGTGGGCATCCCAGATTTTATCAAATAATGTATTCATATCTTTTAGTTGTTAGCTACAAGCTACGAGCTACAAGAGCCCTCCGGTATAACTTGTAAACTGTTCTTTTATTCCTAATATTAATTATTAAAACACATAATCCCTACTCGTAGCTCGTAGCCTATAGCCCGTAACTACTTGAACTTATTGATACAATCGATATAAGCTTCTACCGATGCGGCAATAATATCCGTATTCGCACCGAAACCATAATAGATATGATTGTCATATTCCACCTGCATGTGTACCTTACCCATATCGTCACTACCTTTACTGATAGCCTGGATCGTAAATTCCTTCAGGGTCATATGACGGTCGATAATCTTCTTCAAAGCCTTTATCGCTGCATCTACCGGACCGTTTCCACTGGCAGCGGCTTCAAACTTCTCACCGGAGATATTCAGTCCCAGACTGGCAACCGAACGCACACCTACTCCACTGGTCACTTGCAGATATTCCAATTTCACGCGGTGATTCTGAGTACGGTCTGCACCGGCAAGCACCAAGATATCATCATCATTAATATCTTTCTTCTTATCCGCCAATTTCAGGAAAGCCTCATATACCTTATCCAGTTGTTCCTGTTCAAGATCCACGCCTAATACCTGCAAACGATTCTTCAAAGCAGCACGTCCGCTACGGGCAGTCAATACGATAGAATTATCGTCGATACCCACGTCGTGCGGGTCAATAATTTCGTAAGTCTGCACATTCTTCAACACACCATCCTGATGGATACCCGATGAGTGTGCAAAGGCATTGCGACCAACGATAGCCTTGTTAGGCTGTACTGGCATGTTCATCAAGCTTGAAACCATGCGGCTTGTAGGATAAATCTTCTGTGTATTGATATTTGTTTCAATATCGATATCCTTATGGCATTTGATGATCATAGCCACTTCCTCAAGCGAAGTATTACCGGCGCGTTCACCGATACCATTGATAGTAACCTCTACCTGGCGCGCACCATTCAGCACGCCTGCCATCGTATTTGCAGTAGCCATTCCCAAGTCATTATGACAATGCGTAGAAAGGATCGCTTTTTCAATACCACTCACATGCTCCATCAAATATTTGATCTTCGCTCCATATTCGTCCGGCAAACAATAGCCGGTCGTATCCGGAATGTTCACTACTGTAGCACCTGCCTTAATTACAGCTTCCACCACACGAGCCAAATATTCATTGTCCGTACGACCTGCATCTTCTGCATAGAACTCCACATCATCCACGTAACGACGAGCATACTTCACGGCAGCTACTGCACGCTCGATGATTTCCTCACGATTGGAATTGAATTTATACTTGATATGCGAATCCGATGTGCCGATACCGGTATGAATACGTTTATGCTTAGCAAACTTCAGAGCATCTGCAGCTACATCTATATCTTTTTGTACTGCACGGGTCAATGCGCAAATAGTAGGCCATGTCACCGCTTTGGATATTTCAATAACAGAGTTGAAATCTCCCGGACTGGAAATCGGGAATCCGGCTTCAATTACATCCACGCCTAGCAGTTCCAGTGCCTTTGCTACCTGAATCTTTTCCACTGTGTTCAATTGGCATCCTGGGACTTGCTCGCCATCGCGGAGCGTTGTGTCGAAAATAAATAACTTATCACTCATTTCTTATAGTTTTTATAATTTATTGCCATTAAAAAAAAGCCTTTCGCACTTGGAAGTGAGAAAGGCTTTCGAATATCCTAATCGTTACATATATTCACGCACAGCACTCACTTCCACTAAACCTTGCCAGTAGAATAATAATACCACACAGTAGAATATATGTAAAGTTCTGTATCATTTTTATCTTTTTATTTTTATTATGACGGTGCAAAGGTATAGATAATTTCGTAGCACACAAATAAATTCGTTACTTTTTTCTCTAAAAAAACATCATTTTATAAGTTTGCTACCAAATAACTCTATAAAGTATAACAAAAAAAGGGACATACTGAAACGTATGCCCCTTTTTTATATAATCCTATGTGATAAGAATTACTTCTTGTCGCAAGCTTTATCACATTCTTTTTTCTCTTTGCAGCAAGCTTTTGTGCTATCGCAAGCAGCAGAATCTGCCTTGCAACAAGCTTTTGTTGAATCACATGCCTGTACTTCTTCTACAACTTCAACTTCAGTAGCTTCTACTTCAGTATTAGCTGCCTTTTTGTTACCACAAGAAGTCACGGCGAAAGAAAATGCAACTGCAACAGCTGCCAAAAATAACTTTGTCTTCATCTCTAATTTTGCTTTAAACATTAATAATAAATAGTGCGGCGCAAATATAAGCAAAAAATTAGAATTATACAAATACAAAAAGCCCCCATATCACTCAATATGGAGGCTTTCCTCTAAAAAACGGCAACTACCTACTCTCCCACTTGACGC